>JBBSQY010000050.1:0-23172 GCA_038243585.1 Candidatus Sumerlaeales bacterium
TAACAAAACAACCTGGGTACCCGTCTCGCCATAAACCCGATCGAGTGTTTCACGAAACTTCGCCGGAACAGCAACCCGCTGGGCGCTGTCCATGCGAAGCGGATAGTTTCCCGTAAACCCCGAGAAAGCATCTGTGTTAGCTGGATCAATTATGTCGTCTGATTTACCCATAATCTCCCAGAATTCCCCAGGAATATGCAAAGTCTTAACGTCAGCCCCCACGAACCTGCAATAGAAAAATGCATCTATTTCACTATTGTTAGAGCACTGATACGCTTAGCGTTAGCACAGCAGAACGAATGTTCTATATTAAGGCAGTTTGTATGGTAAAAACTACACAAAACGTTGATTTTTCGGGGGATATAACTCTGGATGTTGAGCTGGGATGGACTTTGGTAACTCCGCAGGCGTCTATTAAAAAAGTTTCCAGAGTGCGATATTTTGTGGGATATCGGGAGTGATGGAAACGGTGGGGTTTTGGTTTCTTTTGTTAAGAGTTTTCCACAGGGCCAAAAAAAATTAATTGTTTACGGTGCAAGGTCTTATTTGCTAAGCGTTTAGCCCCGTCTATTAGGTACTTAATTAACGGTTCTGCATGGCGGATGGTATCAAATCCGAATAGTGTCAGAACGCTTGTAGAGATGTGTGGAGTGTTCATGAGTGAATCTGTGCACGATCATCCAGGTGCCGGGCTATTCCCGCAGGGGAACTTAGCAGAAAGAAATGCAGGGGTAGGCATGGAAAAGACCATCTGCTTCCGGGCTGTTGCCGGTGCCTGAGGGGTTACGCTCTCGGCAGCAGATGGTCCAATTTACATTTGAGAAGCTTTTTCTCAATTTGAGGGTTGGTGGATTACTCCGCGCGGTCGTCCACGCCTGTGACCCCGGACTTCTTCGCACAATGGGCACAGCAATAGAAAGTACCATCAGCTTCTACCCCATGCCCGATGATCCGGCAATCGCAGTGATCGCAAGTGGGTGCCATCATGTGAATGGCACACTCAAAGCAGTCAAACGTATGAGTAGTCCCCTCCCGGGTTACCGTCATAGGCTTGTCGTACGCGTTTCCACAAACTTCGCATTGTTCCATTGTATCATCTCCGTGGGATATAGGCCAGTAGTCAAAGAGCCGTTGCCAACGGCTATGCAAAACCGGTGCCATGAATTCTTGGGCGCGTTTTGTACATCTTCGGCCAGACGATCCCCTTTATCCGCAGTCTGTTCACCCAATAAAATTTAATTTCCTGCTGGCACGCAACACTCGCCTATCCTAATCATTTATAGGAGTAACTGCTAACGATTTGATCGGGAGTGAGGATAATGGACTAAGGAGCGTGGCATGAATCAGCAAACACTTGTAGAAGATCCCATGATAAGTGACGCCACACTCCGCAGCCCAGATGCATTTGCGGAGATGGCGCAGCGGTTTTATGGCCGCGTCTACTTCACCGCGCTGGCTATCGTGCGACAGGCTGACACCGCTGAGGACATCGCACAGGAAACTTTTCTGCGCGCATGGCTGAAGCGTGACGCGGTGAAGCAGCCCGCGCTGGTGCTCCAGCCATGGCTTGTGCGCATCGCCACCAACCTGGCGCTGCAGTGGCTGCGGACGGGACAGCAGAGGTCGCGGCTGCTGCCGCTCATTCCAATGGAGGATGTCACTGTGGAACCTGTCGATGATACGAAACTTGATCCGCGACAGGCTGCTGGATCCGTCGAGCAGCGGAGTCAGGTGGAAGAAGCGGTAATGGCCCTGCCCACGGAACTGCGGCATGTGGTACTTCTTCATTATGCAGAAGGACTCTCGGTCAGAGACATTGCACGTATGAACGGCGAGGCGCCGTCAACGGTGACGCGCCGGATGGAAAAGGCCCGCGCGCAGTTGCGTCAGCACTTGGAGAACGGTTTTTCTGCCGGTCTGGCGATGCTGAAACCGCGCCACGGTCAGACGCAGAAAATTTTCGGAATAATAACCGCTGCCGCAGCCATCCCCGCCGCAGCTCGCGCCCAACTGCGTCAGATGGCCTCCGACACTCCCCCTCCCCCAACAGCCGATGCGATCACATCCGCCGCCGACGCGGCAACCATAGAGGAAACAGGTGTTATGAAGAGCATCATTGCGAAACTGGGAGCAGCAAAGATAATAGCAGGAGCCGCTGTGATCGCGGCGGTTGGCGGTGCAGTCTATGGGGTAAATCAGATAACGCGTATTGAACCGGGACGGTCTTCGGTTAACATTGCAGGCAGCCGCGACACCAAGGTTCAGGCTCTAGAAGACAACCAAGCCCATCGGCAATTTTCGACTTCCGCTTCACCGAAAACCATAGCAGCGACTGAAGAGAAAATAGATAAACTTACAATCGGGAAAAAGCGGTCTGTGTCCGATCGCATTGCGTTACTCGAAAACGATCTCGTCAGCACACGTCCCACGTTTGTAGCAGGTGACGGCAAGACATCTGCCGGCATCTACCTGGATATGCTCGTTGTCGATGGTAGCGGATTCCCTGTTGAAGGTGCAACTCTCAATCTGTACGAACTCAAATATCAGGAAGCTTTTGCGTCCGGGACCAGCACGTTTCCTTCTGATACAACTGGTACCATAATGATAAGTGGTGGCTACAAACTGATGCCAGTTATAAGTAACGCTTCGGGGCTGGCTAGAATCTTTGTCCCGCAATATACAGGAGAACATCTTACAAGTAGCTTTAGCGTAAGAGCGGCACATCCAGACTTCACGGCCACTTTCGCTGAAATAGAACTCACCAGCGTTACTAAAATCGTAATGACGGGCGGCCAGTCCATTGAAGTTATTCCTGTAGATGCAGCTACTTCTACGCCGATTTTGGCTGGAGTAACGCCGGTAGTAGAGAGCGATTTTAAACCGGATTGGGAACAGCGTCCGGATGGGATGATAGCTTTTCGCAGGATCAGTGGTGAAAGCCTGCACTTTTACTTACAGTACACGGCCCCCAATGGCCGCAAGCTCTTGTCGGAATACAAAAAAGTTAATGCTGCATCTGCTGGCGACGAACCTATTACCGTGGCACTTAATCCCACGTATCAGGTGCGGGGAACGCTGAGCGTGAATGTACCAAGGCCTGTTAATAATGTAAAAGTGCAGGCCCAAGCTTCAGTACCATTATCCTCCACTAAGCTCGGGTGGCAGGAAGTGGAGGTGGCCCATGATGGATCTTTTCTTCTTACCGGTCTGCCGCCAGGTGACATTCTAATCTCTGCCCTGAGCGAAGGCTATAATTCGACGCGTCCAGAGGACAGCCCGCCAACTGAAACACTCTCCCTGCCCCAACGTTTGCGCCTGACAGGTAACAATCAAGAGTACGTGCTGCCTATGGCCGCAAGAGGCACGTTGAGAGTTAAGGTCGTCGATGCACAGCAACAGCCGGTAGACGGTGCAACAGTACTATGTCTGTCGCAAATTTCTTTTAATAGTCGTAATAGCGAGCGATGGGAGGATGACGTTATTGTGCGTTCCGACAAAGATGGCGTCGCAGTACTCACTGGACTCCCCGCTGATCAATTCAATAGATTATTTGTAAGGGGGGAATGGCAGCTTGAGGGTGATCCTGTGGGAGAAACCGGATTAGTAAATCGCTTGAAGGAATTCCAGTTGAGCTCAGGAGAGACGAGGGATGTAACTGTAACAGTGGAACCCTCTACTGAGTAGTTGAACAAGCTTTTGAAGTTGTTATTTTTGTTAATTTGCCAGAGCGTTTTCTCAACTACAATTTTTACGGCCCTGCTTTCTAGCACACTTACAGATGGAGCGAGATGAGATATGAACGCTTATTACGGCGTCAGGCAATTTATAACGGGGTGCATGCTGCTATGTAACATTGCGACAGTTGCGGCTTCCGAGATTACCGCTGGGTGGGAGTTGCCAGCCATTCATGTCACAGATGAAAATGACAGGCCGGTAGCCGGGGCTGAGGTATCCGTGATACTAGGAAACTGGCCAATGACCGCATTTTATGTGAAGTGCACGGCCAAGAATGGCAGAGTGATTTTTACCGAAAAAGATTCCTATAACCGCTTTAATTCTCCACCGAAGGGGAAAATGCGGGTGATGGCGCTGGCGCCAGGAAAGGCGCCTGCATTTGTCCAGTGGGATCTGCCTACAAGCAATGCCCTGACTATCAAAGCAGTGACGGGTACGCCAGTGGATATTATCTTAGAGCCGGAAGATGAACGGCCCATTCCTGAGGGTTTATCCCCATCGATCTACCCGTCGGAGTACGCCTTTTGCTTTTCGACCAGGAGTGGAAGAGACTTCCAATCCAGATGGCCTAAAAAGGTGGAGAAGAACCGTTACCGAATCTACCTGGGGGAGACGACTCAGCCGCTGTACCTGGGAATCAATGATCCTGCCTATCTGATCGGGTACAGGGAGACGTTTGAGACGACAGCAGCGCTGCAGACGGGAAAAGTGACGATGAGGCTACCGAAGCCGGGGAAGATTCAAATCAGCCTAGGTGCAGAGGAATCTGTTACCTCGGGGCCACGCCCGGCGCTGGAACTAAAGTTCAACCGGCGGATTGTTCTAAATGACGGCCTAGCTTCGAAAGCCACCTTTTATAACTCTCATCTGGACCCAGATTGGACCAGCCAAACAATTACGCTGGAAAATGTTGCATCCACTCATGGCCCTGATGACGACATTTCTGCAGTGCTTCACACAGAGGAAAAGCGGGAAAGTGCTGCCGATCGTAAGAAGAATTCGTACAGAGAAATTCATTCCATCCAGCTCTCGACCGGCGAAACAACAGCAGTCGAATTTACTTACCGCGACTTCAGCCCAAGTGTGTTTATGGGAAATTGCACCGCGACGTTTCGGTTCAAACGAGCCGACGGAACGCCGGCTGCTGGCATAAATTTGCATATCATGGCGAGCCATCCAGCTTTTTCGAACTGGTACAGCCTGCTTAAGGGACCTGTTGACGAGACCGGCACCACAGTCATTACCGGTCTGTCGTCTGATGCCACTTATATAATTCACAAAGGCTGGGGCGACACACAAAACATTGGCGGGCACATTAGTTTTAAAGATGGTGAGACCTCCATCACGAAAGAATTTACCCTGGCACTCAACGAAGGTGATGAGGCGCCCGATGTGACGTTTTTTGACCTGGAAACGAGCGAGCCTGTGCAGCTTTCTGATTTGAGGGGGCAGGTCGTGCTTTTGGATTTCTGGGCAAGCTGGTGCGGCCCGTGCCAGGAACCAATGGCGACGAACCAGTCGATCATGAAAAAAAGGGCGGGTGACTGGAAGGGCAGGGCAACCATACTGGCAGCCAGCGTGGAAGCCGACAAGCAGGCGGCATTAACGCATGTGAACAGAAAAGGTTGGACCGCTATGCGGCATGTCTGGTGTGGCGACAAGGACAAGGAGAAAAACGCCAGCCAGATATTTGGAGTTAAGGGAATTCCGGCGGCCTTTCTGATCAATAAAAAGGGTGTGATTGTCTGGGCGGGGCACCCCGTTAATTTGAAGGTGGAAGAGGAGATTGAGCGTCTGCTGGCAGAGCCCTGAAGTTTTTAGCTCTAGTCTAGATATAAAAAGTCACTGGCGCTGTCGATCCTGCCACTTCTGATCTTATCTGGATAATAAATTTCCCATTTAAGTGGGATTAAGCACTTTCCGAAAAGACTGTAGCCGAAACTAGGGTCAAACATCATTCCAGCGATTTGCCAATTCTTAGCAGTTCTTTTTTCGCGGCTTTGTGCCCGCCTGCTGCTGATTTTAACAGAGCATTTATGGCCATGTCATGGGATTGCCCCGTGAGATCTTTTCGGGCCACATTTCCTGCGGCCGTGATGGCTGTTCTGTTTCCGCTTACAGTGGCCGAGGATAGTCCGTCCATCACCATGAACCACAATGAACGATTGTTGATATCTTTGGTTTGCCCCGCCAAAAATGTGATAGCTTTTGGATAGCCCTTCTGGGCGGGAGCTACGAGATGCATTACGGCCTCGCACTGTAGAAGTGAGTTTGTTTTGTAATCCACCAAGAAGTCGATCATCTCCTGGTCGCCCAGTGCGGCGGCGCGTCCGACAGCAAAACCCGCCCATGACCGTAGCTTGGGGCGCTGCATAGAGTTCAGGATGGCCTCGCGGGCAGCTACATTTCCTTGAGCAGCGCTTTCCCCTAGTATGTCAAACGAATCGGCCGTTAATTCAATGAGGCGTGAGCCATCCGTTGGTGGATCGCTCTCTTCTTTTTCGCGAACAGGCTGGGTCAGTTTCTCCAGCCGATCCAGCGCCGCGGTTCCACCGTTGGGCAACGCAAGTATTGCGGCTTCAAATAGAGCTGGTGAAAATAAAGGTTGGTCTGCTGGCGCTAATTCTGAACCATCGTATTCCATTACTAAAAGACCGGCATCGCCGCAAGCGGCGTAAAATTGATTATTTGCAAAAGCTACGTCAGAGATATTGAGATCCGGGAACGCGCTGGCGAGCAGCCGGGGTTCGTCTGCGTTTGAGAGATCAATAAGTGCCATACCCGGCCGGTTGCTGTAAGCTGCCGCGTAAAGGCCAGAAATCGTTACATCTTCGTATTCGTCAATTTCCACTAGGCCGCGCAGGCGTGGGTGGCGGGGGTTTATCCCATCGATAACCTGAAGCTTACCGTTGCCTACGGCGCAGGCGAGGGCGCCTTGACCATCGAACCCAAATGCCCAATTCTGCATTGTCTGCGTGGTGAGAACTGTAGCCACATCCCTGTCGTTAGGAAGCTGCATTGTGACGAGTTGGTGGCCGCAAACGGCGGCGATAATCTGATCGGTGATCGGCCAGGCATAGCTGTAATTGCTACTGGCCCGATAGAGCAGCGGCGCAGAGGAAAAGCAATCCCCTGGAGAGGCAACCTTTAAATTGCCAGAAGTCGCGATAACCACTCGATCACCGACAGGGGCGATCTGTTTAATGTAATCATTTGTCGGTTTATTTTTTTCACTACAGCGAAAATGCGGTGTGTCTGGATTGCTGATATCTACGACAATAATCTCGCCATTATAGGTGCCGAGAATGATGGCGGGTCCGGAGGAAAACATATCGTTTATTGATCCCGGGACCTGCAAGGAGCCGCGGAGACGTAAAGTTTTCTCATTGGGTGATAGTACCAGAAGTTTACGTTCCGAGCCTACTGCAAGATCCCGGCCGCTCACGGCCAAGTGGCTGGCAGTACCCAAGAGTGGAATAGTAGCGCAAACTACGGCGCTGGTGCGGTCGGAGTTTATCGTAAAAACGATGCATCGGGAATCTGCATTTAAACCGTTGCTGAGGTTGGCTGCCGCCAGATTACCGTCTATTACAGGCGTCGTTCGGCTGTAACCGCCCTCTGTATCAGGCAGTTTTTCTGTGAGGAACCGCGGGGCATCAGTCTCGTGCGCAGGCTTCTCCATTAATGCTTCTCTTTTATTATCAAAGAGGACTTGAAAAGCGAGCTGCTGGTCGCGCAGAGCATTGGCTAAGTGCGATTCATCTTTATCAGCCAGGAGAGCCGGGCGGAGCGGGTCTGCGAAATCGACAAGTTGCAGGCCGTAGAAATTGTCATTGATTGCGCCGATGGTACCTGAGCAAAGAAGATCCTTCACCGCCACTTCTGGCAACCCCGCATCATAGGCGCGACAGGGCCTCTCCGCAAGGTCAACCATCACCAGTCCAAAGCTTCCAGCCACGTAGACGCGTTCCCCCGCCGCTCGCGCGCGGGTCGCGTCGCCCGGTAGTTGGATTGTGGACTTAATCTGCAGACCGTTTGTCGTAACGTCGCAGACAACGAGCAGATTGTTGTCAATTACGGCAGTCAGCTGGTCTTCGCAAAGGATCGGTAATTTCACCGGGCGTGCGAAGAATTGTTTTCCAATTTCGCGTGGCGCTGACTTTGCAAAAATATCATACATGGTGATGCAGTTTCCCTCGGCCAAGCAGAGGCGCTGGCGTTGGGAGTCAATCGCGATGCCGTTGGCTGTTCCGCCGATCATATCGACAATGCGAACCGAGGGAGCCCCGGCACTAAGCGGCAGGGCAGAGGTTGTGAGTTCGACATGGAGTTCAGAAGCAACACGCGGCTGCACAGGCTTTAAAGGTTCAACTTTGGGCAAGACATCAGATGTTCCAGATAAGGTGTTTAGGTTATATACGAGAGTTTCCGGTTCCCGGCTGCGGTAGCGGCTGCGAGTGACTGCGACTTGATCTTTATTTTTGTATTTGACCGACTGAACCCAGGCACGATACTCGGGGTCCATGTCATAAAGGTGAGTTTTACCATCCTGTAGCAGATGGAGCCGGACGCGGTCACGGTCGAGAGTTTGCCAACGGGCACTGTTTTGAGAGTCAAAACTGGCCGGAACGGATTCTGAGGTTGTAATGTTTGTATGAGCGGGAGCTGCAACGGCGGGCACTACCGCTGCAAGAGGTGCAAGGAAGCATAGGGCATAACAAAACTGCCGGCCAAAAGCTAGCATACCAGAAACATAAAGTATGGATTTTGTTTTATCATCCAAAACATTTCCTCGATCGGTTTATAAGAGACGGCCCACCGCAATACTCTTTTTGCTCTTCATTACGTCGGTTGGCGTGGGCGTATTGCGTTGTTTTTTTGGGATTTTGACACAAAGGCAGTAACACTAAAGAAAAGCAGAAGCAGGAAATGCTAATTTGCTCGACAGCGTTTGACGGGTGCGCTTCGCGCACGGTTAAGGCGGCGACGGGTCGCCGCAGTCCATGACGTTTTGTTTTATGTTTACGGCTGTGGACGGCCCGGCGGGCCTTCCCTACCTATAGGTTTTGTTTTATGTTTACGGCTGCGGACGGCCCGGCAGGCCATCCCAACCTGTTTTGCTTTATGTTACGGGTAGCGCGCGGGGCTGTCGCCTATTGCTACTATTGCGCAGGCTTCTATGAGGTTCAGACGTAGTTCTTTTCCTCGCGCGATTAGCTCCGAGCTGCCGGCGCCGGGGTTTACGTATACTTCGCCGGTGCCTTTTTCGGCTATGTCGTCGAGGACTTTGATTCCTACCTGGGGCGGGACGTAGAGTAATACGCGGTCGATGGTTTCTGGAATATCCTGGACTGAGGCGTAGGCCTTTAGCCCTTCTACTTCGGCTTCGTTGGGGTTTACAGGGTATACTTCATGGCCTCTGTGGACGTAGCTGCGTACGGCTTTGTTTCCGTATTTGGCGTGGTCGCTAGATGCTCCTATTATGGCGACTTTCATGAGTGGTTCTCCTTAAATAAAAGATTATTTTGGCGGACGGCGTGGCGGACGGCTCGGCGAGCCATCCCTACCTAAATGAAAAGCGGTGTATCTTTACGATACACCGCTTAGTTACCTAGTTATCTTACTTTAAAACTACACAGGCGGGACGCCTATGCTACTTCAAGAAAACTTAATAGTTTTCCAGTTTCCTTGCTAACTTCGCCTGACGACGGCGCGCCTTGCGGCGTGACGCTTCTATCTTGCGCTTTTTGCGTTCGCTGGGCTTCTCGTAATGTTCGCGACGACGCAGTTCTGCTGGGATGCCGCTTTTCTGGCATTCCTTCTTAAACCGCTTAAGAACCTTGTCAATTGGTTCATTTTCTTCAACTATGATCGAGCTCATCGAGGATAATCCCTCCCCTCTTACCTGGGATGGCGCCAGGGCGGTGCGGCTTACAGCCCGCACAGCAACCAACATGACTGGTAAAACTAGAGTAAACAACTTCGAGGCCCCGGCTTTCGGGACCTCGAAGCACTACCATCGATTTTCTACCGTGCCCTCGGCGGTCTGTTCATTTGGTCGAGGGCATTTCTTTAGCAGGGGTCAATAGGAATCAATTATCTTCTTACTGTGAGAACTAGTGTGTCGTGGCCCGCCTGTATCAGATGCGGGCTTTGCTCCTGGTTTCCATTTGTCTTTGAATGCTTTTTTCATTACTCGCTCACGGATGAATTTCGGCATCATTGCCGTGACCCGCCGGGTCACGTTGCCGATGGCATCCAGGGTCTCAGGATGACCTTTCCAGTGGCGCAGGACGATGGCGCGATCGACATGGTTCACCATGCCGTCGACCACGAGTACTGCGGTTAATATATCATCGAGCTGTCCGAGGACAGGGATAAAGTCCGGTATGCCGTCAAAAGGAGAGACCAGGTATAGCAGGCCGGCGCCCAGCGCCGTCTTGGTCTCCCATGGAACATCCCGGTCAAACCCGAGTCGGAATCCGAGCGCAACCAGTCGAGGCAGCGCCATCAGCCATTCTTCGCGGTCAACTTTGTTCATTGCGGTTGTGGTCATAGTTCAATCCCCCTCAGCGTCATATAAACTGTATGTTAATGCGAGCGTCATGCCAACCGTTCTGAGCTCAGGGAGTTAGTACGATGTCCATTGCGTCATTAGGTCCTATGCCTTCGACTTCGCCAGTTCCACGGCTATCTGATCAATTAACATCATGGCCTTGCTGGCATCGGCATTCTTTAGATCGTTCACGATGATGCTGTAATAGATCTCTTTGCCGGCGGCGTCGGTGACTACTCCGCTTAGGGAGCGTACGCCGCCGATAAGCCCGGTTTTGCCGAGGATACGCTTTGCTTCAGCAACGCCGGGAAAGCGATTTTTCAGACTTCCGCGCACGTGGCCCTGGGGCAGGGTGCCGCGCCATTGATCTTTCAGTCCGTTCCGATCCATGTATTGCAGAATGTCTACGAGCTGATGACCCGTCACGTTGTTTTCTCCGGCCAGGCCGCTGCCGTCTTCTGCGTCATGGCCGACGGAGTATATGTCGTGACTCTTGCAGAACTCTTCGATTACTCGAGTTCCTGCGGCGTAGCTGCCTTCTCCGGCCCGCTCCTTGCCGAGGGTCTTGGCTACGCACTCGGCAAAAAAGTTCTGGCTGTTCAGATTGATGGTCTCACAAATCTGCAACATCGAATGATCCGCAAAAGAAAACAAGGCGTGCGGGGCCGGGGTACGTGTTGCGGCTCCGCGCTCTTTCACTGGCTTGCCTTTGACGTCGATCCCCTGCGATGAGAGCACGTCTGCAAAAACGGTGGCGCAATACAAAGCACCGTCATGGATCGATGCGCTATCTACGTTTGTTGTCTCGACTGTCAGGTTACCAGTGGCCGTAATGTGGTTGTCGGTCGTGCTGAGGGCGTAATAGCGCTCTGTCTCGCGGCCCTTTGCGGCAATGGTGACGCTGCTTTCAAATTTTACGTAATCGGTAATGGGGTTCAGAGTATAGGCGGCCGCCTCGTCGGGCATTTTGCCCATGCCTGACCATGTTATGTCTATGCAGTTGTCGTTAAACGCAAGACCGCTCACTTCGGCGGAATAATACTCGCCGCGTTCTTTGGCATACCAGCTTGGATGGAAATAGACGTCGTCAAAGTAGGAATCGTCGGCGACGATGTTGCCGGTAATTGCTTTAATCCCGGCCGACTTGAGCTCGTCCGCCCATTTTCGCATTATGGCGGTTACGTCTTCTTTATTGGCCTGATAGCGACCGGAGATGCCGGGATCGCCGCCTCCATACACAATGAGGTCCCCTTGAAGGGTGCCGTTTATTACCGGGCCGGTCCCAAAGAACTGAGTTTTAAATCGAAACTCAGGACCGAGCAGGGTCAACGCCGCGGCGGTGGTTACGAGTTTGTTGTTGGACGCGGGGATCATGACCTTTGTCCCATTTACGTTGGCCATGACCTTATCGTCTGGCGTCTCGGCATAAACGCAGACGGTCGCCCCGATTCCGGCTTCGCGGATAAGCTTCTCCACGAGGGGCTGGAGTGGCATCGATGCTGTTGCCGGCTGGGCGACAGCGACCGAAGCGGGCGCTGGCGCTGGCGGAGCAACCACCTGGGCCACGGCGGGGGCAGTGAACCCCGACAAAATAAATGCAAATGCGACTGAGTTCCAGGTACTGCTCGAAAAAACACAACCCATGAGGCTAAGACTCCCAATGATGAATGCTGGGCCGACGCGTTATTTTCTTAAATGCAGAAAACGACCAATCGATCCAAATATATCGCGACTTTGGGATGGAGAATTCTGCTGTGCAATAGTAGAAGGGGCGGCAGAGCCGTTTAATGAGCTGCCAAGATATCTCAAGTGCCATGGCTCTTCGTTATGGCTGCGGCGGGCATTTTCGCTCATCACGGTCATTTTATAACCGTAGCTGCCTGCATTGATGGCCAGCCATCGGCCTTCGGGGGTGTTGCCAAAACTCCGATTCAGCGCATGGGTTTCATTATTTGTCAGGTCGACGGTCGTGCCCAGGTTATGCTCGCTTTTCCCTGGCCGCGCTACTGACTTTTGATCTTCCCCGCCTCGAGCCACGGCCCGATTATAGAGGCGTGTCTGGTGTCCGTTATCGCGAAACGCGCTGACCACCCGCAACGTCAATCCCTCGCAGGCCGCCGCGTTTATCATGTTCATTAGCGCGATGGCGGCCTCTCGCCGCAGATAAAGCTGATTGCCGTAATGACAGGTTTGCACCGGCAGCTTAACAAGATCTGTCGGCCTGAAGCTGCTTGGCAGTGAAGCCAGTCGATACGGATCTTCGCCCCCGATGGGCAGATCGACACCGTTCCAGCCGTTGCCGTCCAGCACTGCGGGCAGTATCATGCCACCATCACGCTTGGCGTAATCGGAGGTAAAGTTGCTTTGTCGTGTGGATGCCGATGCAGGGGCAGTTAAAGGCGTGGTCGCGGCCTCGGACTTTTTCTGACGGCCTAGAAGCCGCGATAAAAACCCGCCGCTTTTTTCCGGCTCGGACTGGGGAAGATAAAGATTGGGGGAAATTCGGGCAGGCACCGTCGCAGAGACAGGTGCCATAGGCGGGAGAGCCACTGACGCAATCTGGCTGGGTTGCGGAATATCGTCGTCTGAAGGACCAACAATCTCATCGGTTTCCACCTCGGCATCGTCTTCAGAAGTGGCGGATGAGACTGCTTTGGGCCGGAGGTTGGCTACTGCTGCCAGATCCGGGTCGTTCTTCGACGAGGACTTCTCAGACTGGTCTGACTTGTTAGCCCTAGCAAGCTTCGAGTTCTCAGATTTTGCTGATTTCTCGGATTTCTCAGACTTTTCAGTTTTTTCAGATTTCGCGGACTGCTCAGTTTTTTTCTCAGACTTCGCCGACTGGTCAGTTTTTTCGGACTTTCTGGTCTTCTCAGTCTTGTCCGAGTTGCCAGTCTTTTCAGTTTTGTCAGTTTTCTCCGACTTGTCAGCCTTCTCAGACGCCCCTTTTCGCACAGGGATAGCCAGATCGTCTGCGCTTTGCGCATGAACCGAATGCGCTATCGATAACAGGCAAACGCACACCCCGACTATGATTCCCGGGTGACCTGTGAACAGCGGAAATTTCAACGATACAACCCCGGTTCTGTACAATAATCGGGTGGTTGGCAGCTTCTGCCGTTCAAAAAGACGCTGGAACATAATGGGGCTAAGACGCCGCAAAAGCATAAACAGTTCCGGAACCGGCCGATTTCCTCTTTAAGGAAACTCAAATAATACCTCTATCGGGCCGGCCTTCAACGTATCTCAAAATTGGAGAACTCTCCTTCTGTCTCGGTGGTGTTTTCCTCGACGTTCACTACGTTGGAAAACATCGGCCCCTTCCACAAGCGCATCCGCAGTTCTTCCACCGCGTCGACGGAGCCTTCTGCCAGCACTTCCACATCACCGTTTGGCAAATTTTTCACATAGCCAGCCAGCCCGAGTTCACGAGCGGCGGTCCTTACAAAATAGCGAAATCCCACCCCTTGAACCCGGCCGGATATGGTTGCATATAGTCTGTCCATTTGACTCAACTCAATTGACCATGAACCGGCATTGCAACAGCGATTTGTTGCTTTTCCGAATACTCTGGATTCAGAGTGGTGAAAGCAAACTTTGAAATGCCCATTCATACTCAGATTCCAGCGACCCTCGTTCTTGAGGATGGAACCACGTTTCGCGGGCGGTCCTTTGGTGCCCCCGGCGAAGTGGTTGCAGAAATTATCTTTCACACCGGAATGACCGGATATCAGGAGGTTCTTACTGATCCCTCCTATCGCGGTCAGATGGTGGTCATGACGTATCCCCAGATTGGCAACTACGGTATTAACGATCTCGATGCTGAGTCGGATATGCCCCAGGTTTCCGGGTTCATCGTAAAAGAGGTCAGCGGTTCTACCAGCAACTGGCGCAGCCAGGTTGACCTGGGCCGTTACCTTGAAAATCATGGGATTTGCGGCATTGAAGGCGTTGATACCCGCGCTCTCGTGTTGCATCTGCGCAGCCGCGGGGCAATGCGCGCGGTTATTTCTACCCTGCGCCACGACGTCGAAGAGCTGGTAAAAACCGCAAAGGCCGCCCCTCCCATGGAAGGCCAGAACCTTGTTTATGACGTAACGGCACCGGCCAGCTATAACTATACGGTTGACGCCCGCCTTGAACATCTGAACAATGCCATTGCTGCTCACAATAATTACAGCCCGACTGAATCGGATCGGCGATACAACGTCGTCGCTTATGACTTTGGTGTAAAAAGAAACATCCTCACGCTGCTGACCGAGCAAAATTTTGATGTGACGGTGGTTCCTGCTGGTACACCTGCTGAAGATGTCCTGGCTCTTGGGCCTGATGGCGTTTTCCTCAGTAACGGCCCCGGCGATCCGGGAGTGCTGACGTCTGTCGCCAGTAACGTCAATAAACTGGTTGGCAAGGTCCCGATGTTTGGAATCTGCCTGGGCCACCAGGTGCTCGCGCTGGCTAATGGCGGCACGACCTACAAGTTGAAATTTGGCCATCACGGCGCGAACCATCCGGTTAAGGATCTTATCACTCAGCGGGTGGAAATCACCAGCCAGAATCACGGCTTTTGCGTCGACATTGATTCCCTTCCATCGACGTGCAAAGTGACTCACATGAATCTCAATGATAACACAGTGGAAGGTTTTCAGGATGAAGACCGCGGGTTCTTCTGTGTTCAATATCACCCGGAAGCTGCACCCGGCCCCCATGATTCGGCATACCTGTTTCGCAGGTTCCGAGAGTGGATCGCCGGACGCCGCGGATAACCGCGACGTATGGGAAACCGGGTTGTCAGCCGCATAATATGGTTTTGCGTCCTGGCGGTGCTTTTGTACACGGGGTTCGTCATCTGGACCGATGCCAGCCGAAACTTGCAGGTGCTGAAAAACTTTTCGTGGTCGGCGCTCCCATTGATCCTCGGCCTGGTTATCATCAATTTTCTGCTGCGCGAGATCAAATGGGATTTCTTTAGACGCGCCGCCGGAATCGACGTGCCGCGCCTTGGCAGCTTTCTGATTTTTTTCAGTGGCTACAGCATGGCCATCAGCCCAGGCCGGGTGGGCGAACTTATCAAGCCGTTCATGTACAAAGAATACTTTGGCAAAAAAATGCGCCGGAGCATACCGCTTGTATTCTGCGAACGCCTTACTGATCTTATGGGCATGATCGTTTTGGCGCTGCTTTCGGTTGCGCCGTTTACGGCGGCGGTGGCGAAATCCCAAGGCGGCATCAAATCAGGTACGACGGAAACCCTGATTTACGCTCTTCTCGGAATCAGCGCCGTTCTGATGGTCGCGGGCGTCTGGTTTGCCCGTAATAAGCGGCTTGTGTATGGACTGTTTCATTTTGGCGCAAAAGTGCGGCGTCTGCGTGGTCCGATTAAGCATCTGCGGCATCTTTACTACGCGACTTATCCCCTGCTGACTATAAAAAACCTGCTCATCGCTACTGTGCTCGCCGCGATTTCATGGTCTTTCGAGTGCGCGGCAGCATACTATATCCTCAAAGGCGTCGGGGCACCAGACATTGCCTTGCTTGATATAACGTTTGTTTTCTGCATGGCCACGATTGTTGGCGGATTTCTTTTCTTTCTGCCTGGTGGACTTGGCGGATTCGAGGGCGCGGCTTACCGACTGTTGTCGATGTTGGGTGTCGGCAAAAACGAGATTGTGCCGGCGATCCTGATCATAAGATTCTGCACCCTGTTCTTCGCCGTCGCTCTTGGATTTCTCTTCATCCTTCTTACCTCAATGCGCTATCATAAATCCCTCAAGTGGGATGAGTTTCAACAGGCGACCCAAGAGCCTGAGGTACCGTAGGAGAGCGTTGCCCTCCCTCGCCGCTAAAGCAGGAATACCGGTGCCCTAACGCCGGTATACGCTGAACTATGTTAAACGATACCATTTCCGAACTCAACCAAGCGCGCGCGCGCATCCTGCAGTCCAAGGAGTTTCTTTGACGTCGCTAACAAGCGACTCGAAGTAGACCGGCTTGAAGCCGAAAGCGCTGCCCCGGAATTTTGGAACGATAACCAAAAAGCCCAGGACCATCTAAAACGCCTGAACGCCCTGAAACGGGTTGTTTTGCCGTGGGACGCCATCGACAGGGAAACCAGCGATTACCTTGAAATGGCGGAAATGGCTCGGGAAGCCGACGACGCCGAAATGGCCGAAGAAATTGAAAACCAGGTTGAGATCATTAACCGTCGCGTGGAAGAGCTCGAATTTAAGAGCATGCTTTCTGACGAGGCGGATGTCTCTGATTGTTTTGTCCATATCCATTCCGGTGCTGGTGGAACTGAGAGTTGCGACTGGGCCAGTATGCTGATGCGTATGTATGTGCGCTGGGCTGAGCGTCGCAATTTTAAAGTCGACATGATGGACCTCCAGGCCGGTGACGAGGCTGGAATATCGCGCGCGGTGTTCGGCATCAAGGGGGAATACGCCTTTGGATTTCTCAACGCGGAAAATGGGGTTCACCGGCTCGTGCGTATCTCCCCGTTTGATGCGAACAAGCGTCGCCACACATCCTTTGCGTCGGTTCATGTTTATCCTGACATCGATGACACACTCGTTGTCGATATCAATGAAAGCGACCTACGGATCGATACCTACCGTTCTGGCGGCGCTGGCGGACAGCATGTCAACGTGACCGACTCTGCAGTGCGTATTACTCATATTCCCACGAACATTGTTGCGCAGTGTCAGAACGAGCGGAGCCAGCATAAAAATAAAGACAGCGCCATGAAGGTGTTGCGAGCTCGCCTCTACCAATATTATAAAGACCAGCAAACGGCGGAAAATGAAGCCAAAGCCGGGGAAAAAAAAGATATTGCGTGGGGCTCTCAGATTCGATCCTATGTTTTTCAGCCTTATCAAATGGTTAAAGATTTGCGTTCCGGCGCGGAGACAAGCAGCATTCAGGATGTAATGGACGGCGACATCGACTTGTTTATCGATGCGTACCTGCGCAGCCAGATGGGCGTAGCAAAAAAATAAAGCTGTCGGCGAGGACGCATTGAACCTGAACGCGGAACAAAAAGATGAGCTTTTCCAGCTCCGGCTGACATCCAAACTGGACAGCAGAACGACCGCATGTCGCGTGCGCGTTGACCATTCAACGCCGTCAAATCCAGTAGTATTGGGTTTCACTCAATACCGGCAGACGGATGCTTTTGTGAAGGCTACGGCCCAGGAAGTTTACGGGCCGGATCCTGTGGAAGTTCAACTTGATATACTGGAAGAACAGAGTCCCGCGTTTGCGGCCGTTCATGAATCCTTTGCGCCCGTCTGGCGAAATCCGGACTCTTCTGACCCGGAAAAGTTGGACACACAGGCCCTATATGGTGCTGTAGTCCGAACCTATCATGAGGATTCCAGCTATACTTTTGTTCAGCATTCCGACGGGTATGTCGGATATATGCCCACAAGTTCGTTGACTCCCGTTTCAGCGGAAAATTATCTGGCCTGGAAGAACGGGCCTCACGCCGTAACGCTAAAGCCCTTAAACGCTGGCGGCGCTGTCATACCTCCAGGTGCCCGGCTCAGCCATAAGAAGGATTCTGTAGTGCTTCCCTGTGGATCGGAATTGCCCGTTTCACCAGACCAGGCCGCTTTCTTTGATCCGTCACGTTCAAGTTTTGTGGAAGCGCTGGAAAAGCGAGCGGCGGAATTTATGAACTCGCCTTATCTATGGGGTGGAAAGTCCGCCGACGGCATCGATTGCAGCGGCCTTGTCCAAACGCTGGCTCTCCAAGAAGGCATTTTCTTACCTCGTGATGCCAGCATGCAATGTCATGTGGGTGAAATTGTGGGCTACCTGCCAGACTATGCGGACCTGCTGCCGGGGGACATCATGTTTTTTATGAATGATAAGGCGTATGTTTTCCACGTAGGAATCTACCTGGGAAATCACACATACCTGCATTCTGCGGGCAGCACAGGCCCCACGAAGTCTTCCGTATATCCCGAAGGTACAAACTATATGAGCCGCTACGGATCGTCCTTCGTATACGCCCGGCGCATTCATAGATAATAGCAGTCTGGCTACTACAGTTTAGCCTGAGTGACTGTTAAAAAAGAGGAAGCCTTACCGTAGCAAGGATTAAAATTCCTGCCTTGTTGCCATGCTAAGCTTAGCGCTAACTTTGCTTTATCCGATCGAGTAGCCTGGTCACCAGATTGTCCCAGTCGAAATATTGTTCGGCCGCGGCCCGTGTCTCGGCTCCGAGTCTGTCCCACTGTTCCGGAACGTCTGCCACTTCCCCAATTTTTGCTGCAAAGCCTGCTGTCGTTGGTGCTGCCAGCGCGCCAAACTCGAACCGCCTTAGCAGCCGGCCTGTCTCGCCAACATCGCAGGCCACTACGGGCCGACCCGCCGCTACGTAGTCGCTTAGCTTGTGAGGGTAACGCGCCCGATCCAGCGCGATATCTGTCAGCGGCAACAGCAGAATATCCGCTGCTCCCAAAAAATCGCCCATGCGGCTGAAGGGTTGCCAGCCGACATGATGCACCCTTCCGGCTGTCGCTGCGTGCTGCTCGGGGGTTGTCGCTTCCAGCGGGGCTCCTGCCAGCAACAGATGGACATCGGGCCGCTGTCTACACAGCAGCGCGAAGGCATCCATTAGCAGGGTTTCATCCATGTGGAAATTGGCCACGTAACCAAGAACCACCGCGCCGGCTGGAAAGCTTAATTCAAACGCCGTCCTGGCGGCGGTCTTGTCCATAGGTCGAATCTGATCAAGAGGCGCGCCGCTGTGCATGATAATGCTTTTTTCTTTGAGGTTCTTCGGCGCGTCGGGATGATGAAAATATTCTTCGCTGATAAGCGTCACCAGATCGGCGGTTCGATAAACGCGACCTTCCCACCAGTCTTCCGCGGCGAACACGGCCCGCCGCCCCAACCGCAGCGGATGCGGCAGCGATTGAAAGCCGCCGGACGGAATCACGCAGTGACGATACAATCCCTCGGGTCCGCCCCACCAGTCTGCCCAGTCCAGCACCACCCTGGCTCCACGGGCCTTCGCCGCCAGCGCCGGCAACACGCAGCATGGTTTATGACTGAACCCGTAAACCACGTCCCACCGCCGCGCCAGCGCATCGCGCACCCGCCAGCCGTTGTCGAACAGGCTCCAGCCCTCCTGATGGGCGTTCATCAAAGTAAAGCAGGGCATCTCCGCCCATGTGAATGCGGCTTTTGCATCACCGCGCGGCGGCTCGCGCTGCGACGCCGGGTTCGCGCCGAAGTCCGGAGCGACAAAAGTATCATCCAATGGCACAGAGGTATAAAACGGGCGGTACATCCTCGATTCGCTGGTGAATGCAAACTGCACTTCCCACCCGCGCCGTGCGAACCGGCGCGCAATTTCCAACGCACGAAAAAAACTGCCACGGTTCTTGTGATTATGAACAAGAAATAGTGCTCTCATGAATCCGACTTCCGGCCGGTGATCAGCACAAACCACGCATATTTATCGGAGCCCGGCCACAGCCATTCCAGCCCATTATCCACCTTCATCATCGCGTGTAGCGCCCTGTAAAACCAAACCGGCGACGAGACCGCGTACTGAAAGAAAAAAGCAATAAATGAGGGACCATAGAACCGCCGAACTTTTACTTCACCAAATTCCCCGCTGACCATGCGGATCTCATGTCTCGTGAAGTATTGGGTGATCCCCCGCCACTCCCTGGGGGCCAGAGTCATCCTGTAAAGTTTTACCAGCGGGTTGTGAGCCGTTGGTTCCGAAAACGCCACCGGCGCTCCCGGCTTCAGCGTCCGCGCTACTTCGCGGCAAACTGCCTGAACGTCCGTATGGATCAGAACCGCGCGGGTGTATGCGCCGTCGAGGCTCTCATTACGAAAGGGCAGGGCTTCTGCCCGCGCCTTGATCGGCAAAATCTTGCCACGTGATGTGCCTGAGAGCCTGTTCGTTCTGGCTTTCAGCGCCGCAAGTCTTTCGTGGGAAATATCCAGGGCGATCACCGTCGCTCCGCGGGTCCGGATCAGCGCTGCGTTTGCCCCCAGGCCAGTCCCGATGTCCAGGATGCGAAGTCCAGCTACCGGCGCGAGATGGGCTATCATTTCTTCAATGTCGGGAATGGAACTAAACTTCAGCTCTTCAAGCAGCGACTCCGGAGAATCTGACACCGCGCCGCCCAGGTTTTGCGCATCAAGATTTTCGTCCCAATAGTCCTGCTGCCGCGGCTTGTCAGCCAATTTCGAAGTTCCGCATCCAATCGGAAAGCTTCTCTTTCTCTGCTCCCCACGCTTTGTCGTTCAGGCGGATCTTCAAAAAAGATTCGAACAGCGACTCAAAGAACTTCTCAAATTCTTCAAAAATTTCCAGGCGCAGAAACACGTAATCCGGGCCGCTGGAATTTGGCGGGGCAGGTACCTTGAGACCGCTCACGCCATAGTTCAGTGCGTTAAAACCAAAAGTATAAGTCTGGTTGCGATAGTTCAATCTCATGCGCGCCCTGGTCAGTTTTTTCCCTTCGCGAAAAGCGGTCCGCGCCTCCGCACCTTCCAGCGGGGTGCCACCCTTCAGCGCGATATTGGTGGCCTCGCCATAGTCCGCCGCCATCTGGACCGGCGCTTCGAACCACAGCTCAAATTCGTCGTGATCAGGCAGGCGCATCTTGCCACCATGGGTTTCGCTGTGCCAGTAAAGCCACGTCGCAAACTCCATCCCCAGAAACTCAGTCGCCGCTACTTTTTCGAGAAGACCCAAAGCTCTTAATCCAGTCTGTTTAACTTGAAAACAGACAAAAACAAAAGCCGGAAGCCGTGACAAGGGGAAAGTAGGAGAAGGCGGTGAGAAAGTGAGAATACGGCGCTGAAGCGCTTTAGTGCGAGAAAGTTTTAAAAGCGTATCGGCAAAACTCTGCCGACGCTTTCCGGACACTTTGGATTCCCGAAAACGTCCGCTAATTAAGGCCGCGAAGCGTGTTTGAATGGGTACCGTACACGGATCAGGGAGTTTATGCCAGAATTTAGCCAGGAATCCTTGACAAGGTGAGCGTCCCGGAACTTGCCGGACTCTTATCGGCGTTACTCATACAACTGCCAGTCGCCGGCTGCGGTAACGGACCTGGATTTCAAGGTGCGTGAGTACAAGACATGATGGTCCACTCCTTCTACGGGACCTCCACTCACGGATACAAACACATCCTGAGCCGCCGTGATTGGGGGGGTGTTTAATCCGTGGGGCAATTGCTCCCATGGCGTCCAGGTCTTGCCGAAGTCTGGAGAGCGGGTCATCTGGCCACCGCGAGGCAAGACAATATTAAAGCCTATTGGGATACCCACCTGCCCCACCAGCATTATATGGCCTTGGCTGTTAATGGTAAGACTTTCAAATATAAAATACCGTAGATCAGGGTAAACCGCTTTTATGCTGGGCGGATCGGCAGTAACATTGAACGTACTGCCGCCGTCTGCGCTATAGGCGATTACAAAGTCCCCGTCCACATCAAATGGGTCGGCGACGGTTCCGTACCAGTCGGCCAATAGCAATGTGCCGTTGGTATCGCTGGCGGCAATTGACGAAATAATCGGCTGGCTCCAAGTCTCCCCGTTATCATTACTGATAAGAGAAACGCGACGTCCGGGGCCTGAGCGTGTGGGATCAGACGGCCTGTCATAATCCCAATAATTAATAATTACAGAATTTCCCATTTTTGACGATAACAGTCGAGGGGCTTCATTACTATATCGATGGACAAAAACAGGATTACCCCAGCTAGCTCCGTTATCTGTAGAGCGAAGATAACATATGGAATTAGCGATTGTCACCAAATAAATCCATGTATTGTTGCCGGCATAGGCAATATCTTGAGGGCTGATAGTATTAGGGTTGTTCTCAGGGTATGAGAACTTTTGTGTAAGGTCCACAAGTTCGCCCCACGTAGCTCCGGAATCATAAGAGATTAGCACGCCGTTATAGGTAGGATAAACAGGCGTCGTTAAAACCCGTAGAGTGGTAGCTACCATCCATACACCGTTATCTCCGGCTGCTATGCCGTTTGGCCAGGTGTTAGCATTAAGGTCGCCCAAGTTTATAAGCAGGCGTGGGTCTGACCAAGAGGCGCCTTTATCTGAAGACCTGGAATAGTAAAGATGAAAAGAGTGAGATGACCCGTCCGCCCATACGGCACCGACGACTCCACTCAAATTAGCATCAGTACTTCGATTAAACGAAGTGGGTGTATCAGCGACGATCACCGGGGCCGACCAATCCCTGCTAACAGGCGCGGTACCCTGGGCTTGGGTTAGGCTTGCTCCCATGAGCAGCACCAGACCCACAAGAACGCAATTTATTTTACGCATGATATCCCTCCTAAGTTACCGAATAATTACCAAATCCAGATCCGGTGCCTATACATAAAATAACAGGACATGGAAAATTGAACGGATTAATAAACGTTACGTATGCATTGGCAAAGAACCGGGCGTCTTCAACCTGTGGCAGTCCCGTGGGAAACGCGGGGTTAAAGACAGCCGCATAATGAAAAATGGCTCCAGATACAGTTAAGCTCAACGTATGCCCTACGGGAACATAGTGTAGGGCATACCTAAAAAATACTGAACTGGTAGGCAGGGAAGAACTGGCTTTAGGGCGACCACCAGGTTGTACCGGCAAAATAGCAAAATTTCCGCTGGCAGCCGGAAGTGGATCAAAAGCATACTGAGCCAGTATCCCCAGCGCAAGCTGATAGCCCAGGCACCCCCAATGAAGCTGATCATCCATTAAATTGGTTCGATATGGAGGCAATAATCCGCAGCCCGGTAAATCATTAAAGATTGATCCGTGGTCAACGAAAACAAAGTGATTAAGGGGATCATTTGCCCTTTGAGCCAAAAAAGAGTTGGCGTCATTTACA
>JBBSQY010000051.1:0-22257 GCA_038243585.1 Candidatus Sumerlaeales bacterium
CATCGAAAAGTTTCCCAACACCCACAGCAAACACAGCCGCATCAGCCTGCTCGAACCCCACATCCTCGCCGGCAGCATCCTGTTCCAGCAAACCCTGAGGCAGGAGTTCTTCGTCCAGGCCGACGAATACAACGGCCGCCCCAACACCCACGACGACGGCCTCGACGCGCTGGCCAGCTGCGTGGAAATGATCCGCCGAACCCAAACTCTGGAAAACCCAATCCGAAACATAAGGGGGCGGGCGAAGGTTTTTTGAGATTAAGGGCAGGCTCCGACTTGAGTTAAGGCGGCGACAGGTCGTCGCACTACATGACGATTGCTTAGCTGTTGGTTTTTCTTTAGATGTTGGACGGTTTTTGGGGAGGTTGGGTTGGTTTGCACCTATACTTTTTGGGGGAGTGGTCTGGTAAGGTCTTGGGAATCGTTTTTTAGCGAGCGGTTGACCTGCGGGGTGCACGAGACCCTATCCCTGGGTCAGCCTCTACAATTGTTAAGAAATTGACTACCTGTCTCTCTTTGAGGTACTCTCTTTGATACTGAGTTGATTTAGTTTTGCCATCATATCTAATCTTGAGGTAACGTTTGTCTAAAAATAATGTTTTAAACGCGCTTGTGGTTACGCTCGCTATAGGTGCCACCAGCGTTCAGGCCCATTCGGGCGATCATTCTTTCTTTGAAGCTTTCGATCATTACCGCAGTGAGCACCTGGCGAAAGGTCGAAGCTCGGCCAGTCTGGATCTTGCAACGACCGGCACGGCGGAAGCCTTTGCGAAGGAGACTGCCAACCTGTTTGGGACCATTCACAACCGGGAGGGGCAGACGCTGCTTCCTCATGGTACTGTGTGTGACGATATTAATGTGGATACTTCTGGTGTTGTGACGGCGCTGTTTACGCTGCCTTCGAACTTTAAGGCTTCGGAAATAGACGAGCTTAAGCTGGACACGATGAACGAGGTGGTGCGTTCTTATGTTGGCGGCCTGGATCTGACGGCTATCCACTTGCGCGCCCGCAAAGATGTCGACTCTCCCTATATTAATTTGGGCGATTTCCTCGCGCCGATCATGCCGCCGGACGAATCCTTGAAGGACTGGTTCGAGCCGAACCGGCCTGGCCCTGACGTTACCGATTCTTCCGCCGCGCCGGATTCTTCCGTTAGCACTCGAATTGGCGGTCAGGGACCGATTGGCACCAGCAGTGCCCCCGTTGGTGCTCTCTCCGGGAAGGTTGTCTATTTCACCGCCGGACATGGGTGGACCTGGAACGGGTCTTCCTGGGTTCTGCAACGTCCTGTAAATCTGCAGGGAATGAATGAAGACTTTGGCAACGTGGATCAGATTGAGTTTCTTGCGCAATATCTGTTTAATGCTGGCGCCACCGTGGTGCCTATGCGTCCCATCGGGCATCAGCCGAATGCTGTTGTAGTGGATAACCCCGCAGCGACGTTGACGGGGACCTGGTCTGATAGTTCGAGCCCTCGCTATTATGGATCCGGCACGCCTTACAACTTCACTACCAAAAGCGCTACGGAAACGGCTTCGGCGACCTTCACGCCCAGCATTCCCGTGGCTGGATTTTATCCTGTATACGTGTGGGCTCTGTATGGCAGCGACCGTGTGGATAATCAGCTTTACAAGATCAACCACACCGGCGGCACCAGCGAAGTTCGTATAAACCACCGGCGCGTTGGGGCCGGCTGGATATGGGTAGGCACCTATTATTTCGACGCTGGCAGCAATCCCGCAGCGGGATCTGTGGTGGTCTCAAACCAATCGGATACAGCTACCGGAAGCGTCATCATTGCTGATGCCGTTCGTTTTGGCAATGGCGTTGGCCCCTCTGGCAATATTCGCGAAAATGAAGCGGCTAAATACTGGATCAGAGACGGCCACGGCGTGGGAGGACCTGTCGACGGTTCCGGCGATTCTACGGTCTATGCCTTTTCCGGACCCGGATATCCGACCAGCGGCGCAGCCGGTACGGATTCAAGCAATACGATCAATTCTCCGCCCAGGAACGCTGCTCATATGAGCCGCGACGATGGTCAGGGCTACCTCGGTCAGGCCTTCGTTGGTTGGCATTCCAATGCTTTTGACGTTGGTCAGGCTCGGGGGTCGGTTGCTTTGTATCATGACACCAGTACCCCCGCAAATGCTGTTGCCTTTGCCACCCGCCTGTCTGATGGTATAGACACTGATGCCTACATCGAGGACGACAACTGGGAATACACCTGGGCGACACGAGGTCCTTTTTTGGCTGGCGGTTATGGTGAAATCAGCAGTTCTCATCTGGCAGGCAAAATGGTCGGGAGCATCATTGAAGTCGCTTTCCATGACAACGTGCAGGATGCCGCGCTGCTTCGGGATCCCAAAGTGCGTAACGTCGCCGCTCGTGGCATCGCCCGCGCCGTGCAACGGTATTTCGTATCCCCTACGGGTACGGGAGCGGTCTCGACTACGTTACTTCCGGAGCCCCCGATTAACCTGCGCGCTGTTAATAACGGCGTCAGCGGTGCCACCATCAGCTGGGCCGCACCGCCCACCGGTGGCGCCAATGGCAATGCCGCTACCGGTTACAGGGTTTATCAGTCGACCAACGGATACGGATATGGATTGGCGGCCAGCAGCGCTACTCCTTCCACCACAATTACTGGCCTTACTCCCGGCCAGACCTATTACTTCCGCGTAGCCGCCACAAACGCCGGTGGCGAATCCATGCCGACGGAAAGCCTGGCTGTCCGCGTTACCCCCTCGGGCTTCGCTGATACTCTCGTCGTTAACGGCTACGATCGTCTTGACCGGTTTAACAATATCCTCGAGCCGGGCTATACGTCCACGGAACGCATTCGCCTTCGCCGCAACAACTCCTACAACTACCTCATCGAGCACGGCACTGCGCTCAACGCAACCGGGCGCGACTTCGATTCCGCCTCCAACGAGGCCGTGGCGCTTAACCTCGTCAGCCTCGCTAATTACCAGACGGTTATCTGGCTTCTGGGTGAGGAAGACACTAAGAACCAGACCTTGAATTTAGCCGAGCGTGCCGTCGTCACCTCTTTCCTGAACGCGGGCGGTCGTCTTTTCATCACCGGCTCTGAAATCGGCGCTCACCTCGACAACGTTTCTCTCGGCGACCCTACCTTCTACAATACCATGTTGAGGGCGGACCTCGCGGCCGACGACGCGGGCGGGTATCAGGCTGCCGGGGTCACAGGCACTGCTTTGGACGGCCTCATAATGAACTTCAGCCCGGATACCGATATGTATGACGTCGATAAACCCGATAGGCTGCTGGCCATAAATGGCTCTGTGGTTGCGGCCAACTATACCGGCAGCGGCTCTGGCGCGGCAGCGGTTCAGTATAATGGCCTCTATCATCTCGTTTACTTCGGGTTTCCCTTCGAGGCCATCAACACGGCCGGAAGTCGCCAGCAGGTTATGGCTGCAGTTCTTAACTTCTTCGACACCCCCAACTCCTCGGTAGAGGACTGGTCGCTCTTTTAAGCGTTACAGGTTCAAGCAAGCGCGTCGGCAACCGCCGGCGCGCTTTTTTTAATATGGAGTCAGCAGTCCAGGGTAATTGTCTGTGTGCTGTTGTTTTCGCCGGGGCATTTTACGCGTGACAGGGCGAAACAGACGCATTTACAACAGCTCTAATTAGCTGCTCAGGTTTAAAGTTCTGCCATTACGTTTTGGAGTTATTATCGCCATGAAAATAAACACTGTCGTAACAGCGGTGACCGTCGCCCTTGCCACCACTGCCGGCACCTCGGGCGCTGCGGATTGGGCGCCTACATCCGTGTCGCTGATGACACGCTGGGCCAAGGATGTATCACCGGACAAGGTGTGGCCGGAATATCCGCGTCCGCAGCTGACGCGCGATAAGTGGCAGAATCTGAACGGCCTTTGGGACGTCGCCCTGGGGGAAAACGCCCGCGCTGAAACACCAAACTTCGACAAGAAAATCCTTGTGCCGTTCCCTGTTGAATCAGCTCTGTCGGGCGTGGGTGAACGGGCCGACCATGTTGTCTATCGTCGCCAGCTGGAAGTCCCCGCCGATTGGAAGGGGCAGCGCGTTCTTCTCCACTTTGACGCCGTTGACTGGCAGACTAGTGTTTCTCTGAACGGAACGACGCTGAAAACGCTGGAGGGAGACGAAACCCACAAGGGCGGTTATGACCGGTTCAGTTACGATATTACTGACGCTTTAAAAGACGGTGGACCAAACGAGCTGATGGTTTCCGTGTTTGATCCATCGGACAAGGGTGACCAGCCTCGCGGTAAGCAGGTGGTCGAGCCAAACGGAATCTGGTATACGCCGTCGACGGGAATCTGGCAGACGGTATGGCTGGAACCGGTATCTCCAAAAGGCAGCATTCAGCAGGTGAGGTTCACTCCAAACGCCGCCAAAGGAACCGTCAATATTAAGACGCAGGCATTGGGCGCGTCGGGCGAGTCCGAAGTGGAAATATCCATATTTGCTGGAGAAGCCAAACAGGCAGTCATAACGGCGGCCCCTGGTGAAGAGGTAGAATTTACTCTGGAAAATCCGCGGCTCTGGTCGCCGGAAGATCCGTTCCTCTATGATGTGCAGGTTCGCCTTCTGGCCGATAAGGCCCCCGTGGATTCTGTAAAGTCTTACTTCGGTCTTCGCGATATTGAGATGAAGAAGGTTGGCGATTATCAGCGTGTCTTCCTGAACGGCAAAGAGATATTCCAATCCGGAACCCTGGACCAGGGCTTCTGGCCGGAAGGTCTGCATACGCCGCCAACCCATGAGGCCATGGTGTGGGATATCGATTACACCCGCCAAATGGGTTTCAATATGATTCGCAAACACATCAAAATAGAGCCGGATCTCTGGTATCATCATTGTGATAAAACGGGCATGCTGGTCTGGCAGGACGCCGTAAGCGGCGAGAATAAGTCGCCAGAAAGCCACCGCCTGTTCGAGAAGGACCTTCACCGGATGATTGATAACCATTGGAGCTCGCCCGCCATCGTGTTGTGGGTAGTTTTCAATGAGGGCTGGGGGCAATACGATACCGAGCGCATCACGCAGGAAATCCAGACGAAAGATCCGACGCGCCTGGTTACAAGCCCAAGCGGGTGGGTAGACAAGGGTGTCGGCGATATTCAGGACATGCATAAATATCCAGGTCCGGGGGCTCCGCTACCTGATCCAAAGCGCGCCAGCGTGCTGGGAGAATTCGGCGGGCTCGGCCTGTTTGTTAAAGGTCACTCATGGAGTGAGAAACACTGGGGCTACCAGGGTATGGCAACGAAAGAGGAGCTGGCACAGCGCTTTGCTGGCATCATGAACGGCCTGAAATTCCTTCGGGCCACTCGCGGTTTATGTGCGTCTGTTTATACTCAAACCACCGACGTGGAAATAGAGGCGAACGGCCTGGTAAGCTACGATAGAGAAGTGAAGAAACTGGATACCGAGACCGTGCGGGGCATCAATGAATCCATCATCAACATGGCCGATCTGAAAGTGCTGGCTCCGACCGCCCTGCAGGATCCAGCGCCCCAGTGGAAATATACCACGGACAAACCGGCGGATGACTGGGCAACAACCGAGTTTAAAGTCGACGACTGGAAGACAAGTGCTTCCGGCTTTGGCGATCTGACGAAGCGGATTTTCGGAAAAGTTGGTACCGAATGGAAAACCCCGGACATCTGGATTCGCCGGGAGTTTGATCTGCCCGCCGATGTGAATACTGAAAACGTGCAGCTAATGATAGTTCACGCGAAAGACGCCGAGGTCTACATTAACGGCGTGCTAACAGCGGAGCTAAAAGACTGGGTAAGTGGCTATACTCCGGTGAATTTGACACCGGGCGCCATTGCCTCCTTACGGCCAGGCCAGAAAAACACAATCGCCATCCATTGTCACAGCACGGAAGTTGTCCAACAGGGCACGCAGGTACAAAAAGACGTCGGGCAATTCATTGACGCCGGTCTTGTGGAAGTTACGCAGTAAAGGCCGCAAAACTGTTCGACTTCAACATTACAGAAGGATTTGGCGGGCCGGAACATCGGCCCGCTTTGTTATTTTACAGCGCCCGCGGTGAGGCCTTCCTGTATTTGGCGCTGAAAGATCACATATAAAATCAACGTGGGAAGAACCCCGATTGTAAGGCCCGCGAAGAGCGCGCCCCAGTCGGCGGCGTATTTTTGTGACATGGTAAGGTTTGCGATTCCCAGTGGCAGGGTATGCGAATCCTCATTAGACACAAGGGCGAGCGCCAGCGGGTACTCGTTCCAAAGCCCGATAAATACAAAAATTCCCGCTGTGGCCAGCCCTGGTTTGGCCAGCGGGAGCATGATTTTCCAGAACACCTGGCTGGGCGTGCAACCATCTATCACGGCCGCCTCGGCCAGTTCCCACGGCAGGGTTTTAAAAAATCCGGTAAGTACAAAAATCGTAAACGACAGCGACAGAGCCACATAAACAAACGTGAGGCCCGTCAGCGTACCTAGCAGCGGAACGTTGATCACCGGAATACGCAGTTGGTTCATGAGAATGAAAAGCGGCACAACGGCGAGAAAAACAGGGATGGTCATTCCGGAAAGGAACATGTAAAACAGCGCGCGGTTGCCGCGAAATTTAAACCGTGCCAGCACATAGGCGGCCATGGCGCTGAACAGGAGGATGAACGCCAGCGATATGGTGTCGACCACGATGGAGTTCCAGATTTTATGGGCGAGCGCGCCTTTTTCCATGGCGTTCTCGTAGTTGATCCACCGGAGCGCGTCTGGCAACGCCCAGGGGCTTTTGAAGATGCTCCAGCTATCTTTAAAGCTGGTCGCCACCAGCCAGAACATTGGATAAATGACCACGGCCGCATAAACGGATAAGAACGCATAGATGAGCAGGCGCGTGGGCGTCAGTTTTTTCATGAGCAATCCGCCAGCAAGAACATTTCTATAAATCTTAGTCGGCCCAGGAGCGGGACAGATTGGACCGTCCGGCCTGCTGATTGACAATTCGGTCGGTAGTTCACATTAACCCTCCACCGTTTCGCGGCGAAACAGGAGACTGACGCTGCCTGCGCAAAGCAGTACCGTAAGCAGCGTCATTACGCCAATCGCGCAGGCATATCCATAGGCGCCGTTGTCAAATGCCTGCTCGTACATATAGGTGAGTAGCACGCCGTTATAACGCGCCGCCCGGCCCTCGTTAAACAGATACACAAGGGCAAAAATATTAACGGAATTGATGATGGCGTATACGGTGGCAACTTTCATTATCTCGGAAAGCAGAGGATAGGTTATGTGCCTGAATTCCTGCCATCCGGAAGCTCCATCGATCCGCGCGGCCTCGCTATAGTCGACAGGGATCCGCAACAGGCCGGCGTAGAACAACACGATATAAAAGCCTGCGATGGTCCAGATGTGGACAAGAATGACCACCGGCAGGGCGGTCCCCGGCTCTCCGAGCCAGGCATGGGTGAACTGTTCCAGACCGAGTCCGCGCAGCAGCCCGTTCAGGATTCCAAAGCTGGGGTTAAAGATAAACGACCAGAGCACAGCGGTAGCCACCGCGGACATGATGTTTGGAAAGAGAAACACTATCCGGAAGAAGTTGCGCCCGCGGCGGATTTTGGTCAGCCCCACTGCGGTGCCCAGCGCCAACAGCAGCGTTGCTCCGCCGCCGACCGCCACTACCAGCAGCGTGTTGCGCACCATCCACCAGAACACGCCGTCGGCCATGAGGCGCTTATAGTTGCTCAGGCCGACCCACGTCATCGTCTCGGAAGCGACGTTGCCCTCATGCAGAGAAATCCACAGCACACTCAGCAGCGGATAGATGAAAAACAGGAGAAACAGAATTACCGCAGGCAGTAGAAATCCGATCATCAAACCCAACGGGCGATGGATGGCGTCGGTGGCGCGCTTCACCAGATCGTTACCATTTCATTCTTTTATCGCCTATTTGCTTGCGATACTCCTGCGATTCCGCTTCTACCCGCGCCACAAATTGTTCCGGTGTAATGAGTTCGTTGTACATATCCACAAAGGCCGTTTCGATCTCCGTTTCAAATTCGGCATACCAGTCGTTGATGTTGTTGGTCCAGGTGACCTTTGCGTTTTTGATCGCGTTGTATGGGCCGTGTAAATGTCTCGGCATCTTCGGTTCGCGTTCTGTGATTATCGCGGTCATGGTACCTTTTTGTTCAATAAACTGCGCTGCCTTTTCCGGCGACGACATATACCGATAAAACTCTGCCGCCGCATCCGTCTGCTTTCCCTTCGTTGGCAAAAGCCAGCCCTTACCGTCCGGGCTGACGTAGACGGTCGTCGGGTCGCCCTTGCCGTTGGCGAAGTAGGGGGTCTTCATGTATGTCAGTTCGGATTCGGGAGGCAAGAGGGCCTTCATTTCCGCAACGATCCACGAACCGCAGGGGATCATGGCCGCGCGGCCCACTAGCAGTTCCATCTGTGATTCGGTATGGTTCATGCCGATGCACCCGCCCTGAAAGTAACCGCGGCGTTTGAGGTCCATTGTGTGTTGGGCGGCCTTTAAAAATGCCGGATGATTCCACGCGCCGGGTTCCAGGTTAATGGCCGCATTATAGGCTTCAATCCCCCCCGCTGAAATAACCCAGGGATAATAAATCCCGGTCAGATAATAGAACGGGTAGCGCCCGGTGAATGTCACCGGCGCAATGCCTTTTGCTTTAATCTTCTCGCCGAGCACAAGAAGCTCTTCGAAGGTTTCAGGTGCCGTCCAGCCGTGGAGGTCGAACAGCGCCTTGTCATACCACCAACCGTTAGCGTCGATATTATAAGGCAGCACGTAGGTCTTGCCGTCAAACTGCCCCATCTTTAAAATGTCAGGCTTAAAGGTCTCTCGCCAAGTTTTTCCCGACCCGCCGTATGCTGGCTGGTCCAGGTATTTGTCCCAGGTTAGAATCTGGTTTTCCACCATGATGGGCCGCAGATTAAGACCCCAACCCGGCCAGGCGAGATCTGGCGGGGTGCCCGCCGCAAAGCGGGGAATCAACACGTCCCACGCCCGCGGACTACCCTGCAATGTGACTTTCAGGTCTGGACGCAGCGCATTGAATTCTTTCGCTGCATTTTCAAAGAAATCAACCCCGTAGCCGCCCTGGAAGGCAATCACCTCCACAGGGGTTTGCCCGGCGGCGATTCCAGACAAGCCAACCAGCGCCGCAGCACCGATAAACACGGAAACCGCGCCGCCGCCAGCCGTACCCCGCAACCATCGAAGGGAGGAGCAACGGTCATTTATACGGTTATTCCAAAACATGACAGTAGTGACTGGGGGAGCGAAAAGCAATTTGCCACTGTTTTTTGTATATGGTTCGTGGCGCCACGCCCTCAGGCATTTGCTGGCCAATCGTTGTTTCTTAAATTTGAGGTTAATATCCTTAATATAGCACCGGCCATAAGTGGGTAATGTTGACTCACGCAATTGTTGATAGTAATATCGCCATCAAGGACCCACGCCTGAAGCTCATATACGGGGGGCAATGTTTTCGCTCTCTGTTATTATACCGGTCTTATTTTCTTGTTAACTTTTTAATTGACTCCCCTTTTCAGCGATGGTGGTAATTGGCGCCAATACATCTTTGACCTCGACCAATTTAAGCCGTGAGAAAATGGCTTTCCCTGACGGCACCGTTGTCCAGTTATAGCCGAGGCTGAAGATTCAAAATACGTGTTCGATGCATGATGTCCGTTCTCCGTGACGGGAAAAAAGCTTATTGAGCTTTTGTTTATGAGGAGGGGCTTCAGTGCGTCGTTTGAAAGGGAGTAATATGGATTTGGATCCGCTGTTCGATCTTGACGTCGATGACGATTTTGTCGGCGCAGATGAAGCTGGAGACGGGGCTTCGCCCTCGGGATTTTCTCGACGCCAGTTTATCAAGCGCTCTGCCACGGGCGCCCTCGGCGTTGTAGCTGCCGGCGCTGCTATGTCAACCGACCCGTTTATCGCTTCGGCACAAGCTGCCAAGAAGGACGCAACCGCAAAGTTTGATAAGAAGCGTCCGAACATTATCCTTATAATAACAGACCAGGAGCGGAACCCGCAGTATTGGCCAGAGGGTTGGGCAGACGCTAATTTGCCAAACCGCAAGCGCCTGGCAGACAAAGGGCTTTCGTTTACTCGTGCCTTCTGTAATACGGCGATGTGTTCGCCGAGCCGAACCACCTTGTTTACAGGGATGTATCCTGTACAGCATGGCGTGGAACATACCCTGACCAAGGGCGGCTCTTTGTCACAAGAGGAGGCCACGCTGCAGGTTAACACACAAAACATGGCCCGGATGCTGGAGTCGGCAGGATACACCGTCCAGTATCGCGGCAAGTGGCATTTGTCTAAAGACAAAACTTCCCTGACGGATGCGAACACGACTGAGGATCTTGCGAAGTTTGGCTTTAACGGATGGCAGGGACCAGATGGTGGCCAGGACGTAGCGATTGAAAATTTTGGTGGAGGCTGCGCTGAGCACGATCGTCGTTGGGCGGGGCAAGCGGCGGACTTTTTGCAAAGCAAGGAGGCTAAGAAAGATCAGCCTTTCGCGCTTATCGTCTCTTTCGTTAATCCGCATGATGCCCTGGCTTACCCCAAGACGTGGAATGCTCAATCTGGCAACGCCCAAGTGGGATATCACCCAAACTACGGCGGCGACGCCCCGGAGTGCTTTAACCAGGGAATCGAGCTTCCGCCTTCCCATGATGAACACATCGCTTTTAACTATAAGCCTACGGCGCAGGCGCAGTATAAGGTTCTGACTGCTGGACTCGGGCCACTGTCACCAGATGAGAAATTGAAGTATGTAAACTTCTACGCATATCTCCATAAAGTGGTGGATGAGCATATCGGCACTGTGCTGGATGCATTGGAGTCTAACAAGAAAGTCCATAAACGCACGGTGGTCTTCCGTCTTTCTGATCACGGCGAACTGGGAATGTCTCACGGTGGGTTGCGTCAGAAGGCGTTCACTGCATACGAAGAGACGCTGAATGTGCCACTTGTCATTTCAAACCCCAAATACTTTCCAAATCCGGTTAAGACCGATGCACTTGCCAGCCTGGTGGATGTCATGCCTACCATGGCAGCCCTGGCACGCGTGCCGGAGCCCGAAAATTGGGACTTTAAAGGCAAAGACCTGACTCCGGTCATGCTGGATGCCATGCAGAATCCGGATAGGCCGACCGCGACCGTACAAGATACTGTCCTCTTTACGTTTGATGATGATAACCCTGCGAGTCCTGACCCGCAGACCATCGTCACTCAGCCAAACCATATTCGTGCAATCCGCGACGATCGCTATAAGTTCACCATCTACTTCGACCCGACCGGTGTAGAACCGCCTCAGAGCGAACTATATGATCTTTTGTATGATCCGCAGGAATTGCACAACATGGCACACCCTGATAATGTGGCCTCGTATAATCCTGCATTGATAGAAATCATGCGGGAGAAGCTGCTGAAAAAAATGGATGAGACCGGAACCAGCTTTCAGCCGGTTTCACCGTATATTCCGCCTGTAGAAGAAACAGTATCCGCTTAATAATACCCCAGCCCGGACCGCTGTAACAGGCGGTCCGGGCTGAAAGTGTTTTTTAATTATGAGTAATATTTCCACGCAACCAAGTAGCGAACCCTATGCATTTCACGTTCTTTTGAAACCACGCGGCGCCATTTGTAATCTCGACTGCAAATATTGCTTCTTCCTGTCCAAGGAAAAGCTTTTTCCTGGCAGCAACTTTCGCATGACCGATGCGCTGCTGGAAGATTATGTCCGTCAGCATATCGCCGCGCATAACGTGCCGGAGGTCACCTTTGCCTGGCAGGGCGGTGAGCCGACCCTGATGGGTCTGGATTTTTATCGACGCGCGGTGGAGTTGCAGGAAAAGTACCGTAAGCCCGGTTCGCGCATCCTGAACACCCTGCAAACTAATGCCACGACGTTTAATGACGACTGGTGTGCATTTTTCCATGAGCATAATTTTCTACTCGGCATCAGCATTGATGGCCCAGCTCCTCTGCACGATATTTATCGTGTAGACAAGGGTGGTTCGCCCACGTTCGCCCGGGTGATGAAGGGCCTTGAGCTTGCACGCAAGCATGGCGTAGAGTATAACATCCTCGCGACGGTCAACGCTGCAAATGTGGACCATGCCCTGGAGGTTTACCGCTTTCTGCGGGATGAAGCAGGGGCGTCATTCATTCAGTTTATCCCAATCATCGAGCGCGATAACGATTCCGGTTTTCAGGAAGGCAACAACGTAACTGATAGGTCTGTGACCGGGGAACAGTATGGGCGTTTTCTCATTGAAGTGTTTGACGAGTGGGTTGCGCAGGATGTGGGTAAGGTATTTGTTCAGCTATTCGATGTGGCCCTTGGTGTGTGGCTGGGCCATCCGTCGGCCCTGTGTGTGTTTGCCGAAACCTGCGGTGGCGCCCTGGCCCTCGAGCATAACGGAGATCTCTATTCGTGCGACCACTTCGTGGAGCCTCGGCATCGCCTGGGCAATGTCTTAGAAACCTCTCTGGCCGAGATGGTTAACTCTGCCCAGCAGCAGCAATTTGGGCAAAGCAAACGCGATACACTTCCGATGTATTGCCAGAAGTGTGAAGTGAAGTTTATCTGTAACGGCGGATGTCCTAAAGACCGCATCAGCATGACTCCAGACGGCGAGCCTGGCCTTAACTACCTGTGCGAAGGGTTTCGGGCTTTTTTTACCCACATAGACCAACCTATGAAAACCATGGCCCGTCTCATCCTGAGCCAGCGCTCACCCGCTGAAATCATGGGTGGGAACACCCCGCAGTAGACTGAATGCATTCCCAGAAACCAGCGCCGTAGAGCGGCGTCGGCCAGCGAGACCTCCCAACATGACGAACCGATTAAGGCCTATTTGCCGTGGTGTTTTCAAATGGCGACATGCCAAAACGTATTGTGCAGTAGTAGCGTCTGTCCTCGCCTTCGCGTCGCCTGTTTACTCCACAGAGGTGGTTCAGACCGACGTATTTACCAGCGGCACCGACGGCTACGCCGTGTTCCGGATTCCTGCCATATTGGCAACCACGAGCGGCACCCTGCTTGCCTTTGCAGAAGGTCGGCGCACGAACGGCAGTGATACTGGCGACATTGATACTGTACTTCGCCGAAGTTTTGACCAGGGCGCCACCTGGGGTCCACTGCAAGTTGTGTGGAGCGACGGCGAGAACACCTGCGGAAATCCAGCCCCGGTGGTGGACAGCCGCACCGGACGAATCATCTTATTAAGCACCTGGAACCATGGCGAAGACGACGAGAAGCAAATCTCTGCTCAAACCGGCAGGGATACGCGCCGGGTCTCTGTTTGCTATAGCACGGATGACGGCGCGACCTGGGGTGGACGAAACGAAATAACCTCGGCGGTAAAAGAGATCAGCTGGCGGTGGTATGCAACAGGTCCCGGCCACGGCATCCAACTCAGCGACGGACAACTGGTGGTGCCGGCAAACCATACCGGCCTGATTAGCGCGGGCGAAACCACGTCATACTCTCATGTTATTATAAGCAAAGACGGCGGCGACACCTGGACCCTGGGCGGGAGCACGGGCCCGCACACCAACGAAAGTTCCGTGGCTCAGCTGAGCGACGGCCGGCTGATTTTGAACAGTCGCAGCTACCATGGGCTAAACCGGCGCGCGATCTCATGGAGCCGCGACAACGGCGTTTCCTGGGACGGGGCCTATTTGCATCCGGAATTAATCGAACCTGTATGCCAGGCCAGTTTGCTAAAAATGAAGTACCAGGGCCAGTCGGTCTACTTGTTCTCCAATCCTGCTTCCAAAAAACGGGAAAATCTCACGGTGAAGATCAGCCGCGACGAGGGTCGATCCTGGTCTAGCGGCCTTTCTCATCATCCAGGCTTCTCCGCCTATTCCGACCTCTGCCCAATGCCAGGTGATAACGTCGGGTGCCTGTACGAGCGGGACATGGACGGAAAGAACTACGGGCGCATCACGTTTGCGGCCATCGATATCGAGTCAACGCGGGTTGAATAGCCACCATTAATCAGAATGGGCCCGAAACCATTTTTCATGATTACGGGCCCGACATTTTAAATCAAGACGGTCTATTACCCCATCAGATGCTCTAGCACCATCTGATCCAGGGCCTGGTAGTTGCGATCTGCTATTAGCGACTGCGCCGCCGCTTCGTCGAAGGTTCGCACCTTTTCCAGGAGACGCAGGAAGGTCTTTTTGCTGTTGGCAAGGTGGTCGATGTGATGTTCCGCTTTTGTGGCGCGGAAGGGGTGGACGTCGAAGGCGACGCATTCGCCCTTTGACCCATATTTGTTCCGATCCAGAACGCGGACCTGCTGAAAGGCGACTCGCAGATTTGCGCTTCCGAATGGTTTATCCTGGTCGAACTTAAGGCCGTTCTGGTCGTTCAGATGGACGGACCACAGCTTACCCATGGCCAGCGCGAAGTCGAGTTCGTCGGCAGGATCAAGGCCGGCGAGGATGCAGTGAGCTGTCTCGATGACGCCGCCTACCCGCGCAGGATCGCTGGTCAGATGAGCTGCGGCCAGGGCATGACCGATGGTGGGCAGGTAGGCATGATCCATAGGCTCGTTTGGCTTAGGCTCGATGGCGATGCGGATATTGGGATCATGAGCGAGCATCTTGTCGATGGCCTGCACCAGCAGTTCCATGCTCTTACGGCCGTCTTTGGCTTCGCGCAGATAAGTGCCTTCTCGGGCCAGCCACAGGATGATAAGGTCGGTTCCCATTTCTTTTGCAATGTCGATGCACTGGAGCGACCGATCGATGGCGTATTGCCGCGCCTTCGGGTCGTTGCTCGTGTAACCGCCGTCGATGGTCTGCTCGGCAAACCAGAGCCGCGGGGCCAGAATCTCTGCGATGAGGCCGGCGTCGTCGAGCATCTGCTTTACGTTGGCCGCTTCTTTCAGCACCTGGCTGCTGCTCTTGCCGTCAATGTCGGGGACCACATCGTCATCATGCCACATCATGGCGTCGTAACCCATGGTTTTCGCATGTTCCATCTTCCAGGCAAGTTCACGCACCGGGCGTGTTGTCGGTCCATAAGGGTCGGCGCCTTCGCCAATGTTCCATGGTCCAAATGAAAAGCGATACGAATGATCTGTGGTCATAATTAATCCTGCCGATATTAGAAAGATGGTTTAACGCAGTTATCGTACTGACTTACGTTTGAACACAGGTAATCACCGTAGAGGAAGTCAAGGCAACTGTGCTGATGAAGGGCAACTGCTGATTCCGCCTCGTCCGAAAACGGGACAATGTATATAGATTACACCGTCAGCGCGCGCAGCAGCGTCAGCGTTTGCCTGTAATTACCGGCTGCCGCCCTGACAGGGTATTCCGCATAAACACGGCTTCGCGTAAACCCTGGCCCGGCTAGCGCCACCCGGTTCTCCCAGCCCGCGTTTATGCAACGGGCGACCCACTGCCGCGTATCGCTGGACGACGGAGCTACGGTCGCGGATAATAGGATGGCGACGGCTCCTCCGCGCCGTGAGGCGTCAATAATCTCGTCCATGGGCAACCCCGCCGTGAGCATCAAAGGCCGCGCGATATTTTCCGACGCCGTTAGATTTCTGAGATGAAGCAAAGGGAGTTGATGAAGTTCATCGGGAACACATGCGAACGTAATTACGGGCGCGGTGTCCAGAATCACAATTTTGCGCGACTGTCCCAATAAGACCTCCGTAACCGCAAGCGTGAACGCGTGTTCGGCGGCGACCCCTTCTCCAGTAGCTTCCCAATTTCTGCCCAGCTGAGCCAGCATCGGAAAAGCCAGATCTTCAATAAACCCGGCATAGCCGAGGTGGTTGAGCGCATCCCCAAACACATTGCTTAACAATGTATCGCTGTGCTCATCCAGCGCGTTTATAATTTTCCGGCTGTAGGCGGATAAGGCTGCCGCGTCTTTTGGCGGCGGATGCACCGCCGGATTTTCCATAACCTGCGGAATGGCTTCGCCAGGTGCTACCCCTGCATCTGTAAGTGCCACAATCCGACTGATGAGCTCAATCTCGGATTCTCCGTAAGTTCGGTGTCCACCGGCGCTCCGGCTTGGAGCCGGAAATTGATAGCGCCGCTCCCACGTGCGGACGGTATTGGGATTCAACCCGAACATTGCGCACACGGTTCCGACGGGGATGTGTTTATCATGAGTCATTGGATTATGCTATACATCAATCTAAGTCACTTTTCTAAGTAAAAGATGGCCTGAACAGTTATTCCTTTAAAGTTGGACTAATACTTGCTCAAGTATACCAGTAGTAGTCAAAACTACAATAGGAGAAATACCCATGAAAGTTTCACGCACACTTAACGGATTCACCGCAGCTGCATTTGCACTTTGTCTAATGGCCGGCTCTGTCGCCGTCGCCGAGGATTCGATGACGGCGAAGCCAGCCGTAATGAGCACCGGAACGAGCACCATGGCAGCACATTCTACCGATAAGAAAGATATCGTAGACACCGCTGTAGCCGCAGGCTCGTTCAATACCCTGGTCGCAGCGGTAAAAGCAGCTGACCTGGTTAGCACTTTAAAGGGTGACGGACCTTTCACCGTCTTCGCCCCAACGGACGAGGCTTTTGCCAAGTTGCCTGAGGGCGCAGTGGAAAATCTGCTTAAGCCTGAGAACAAGGAAAAGCTTAAGTCAGTCCTGACCTATCACGTCGTATCTGGTAAGGTTGACGCAGCCGCCGCATCAAAGCTGACATCCGCTAAGACGGTTAACGGTGAAGAACTCACCATCAAAGTCGAAGATGGAACAGTGATGATCGACAAGGCCAAAGTTACGAAGGCCGACATCATGGCGTCGAACGGTGTGATTCACGTTATCGACACGGTATTGATGCCTAAGTAATTGGCGCCACACCCGGCAATTATAGCCGGCAGGGCAGGTGGGTTAGTTTCCCACCTGCCTTTTTTTTGTTTATGACGGGTTAGCCCGGACCTTTATTACCACTTGGCCCTATGGGGTTTTCCTGTTTTGTAATCCGCTTGCTGCGCTTCGATGCGTCTAATTTCCAGTATCAGCTTTGCATCTTGTGCCATCTTTAACGCCTGGCCGGAAATGGCGACGGCTTTATCGTATTCTCCCGTTTCGGCGGCGGCGGCGGCCTGGCTTTGCATTACGAAAACATTTGCCTGACCCAGCATGGCGGCGGCTTCGTTGGCTTGCTGCTCAGCCTGGCGACCGTTTCGGAGGGCCGCATCTTCTGTGGTGGATAGCAGCCAGGCCATGGCGTTGAGCAGGCGCGCAGACGGTTGCCTGGACAGGGATTTTTCCAGTTCCGCTTTTGCGGCGGCGGCGTGCCCGGATGCGCGAAGCGCGGACACGTAATTGATCAAGGCTTCCTCGTTTCCGGGTTCCGCCTGATATGCCTGTCCGCTCCACAGAAGCGCCAGCTCAAACCGGTTGGCGTTGAGGGCTGTCTTTACGGCGGTAGACATGGCGACCGGCGCGGTGGTTTGTTTTGCGGCCTCGGTCAGACTGGCTCCCGCCGCGAATTGATCATTCGTTTCTATCTGCACCAGCGCCTTCGCGATCTGCGAAGAAAACAGAGCGCGATTCCCTGCTTTTGCAAGCGAAACAAGCGCTGTGTCGCTGCCGGCGCTTTTGCAGGCGGAGATAAGAAGGTCGAATGACTCGACGTTGTTCGGGTCCAGTTTCAGGGATTCCAGGGATGTCCAAATGGCCTCATCGGCGCGGCCGGTGGCCAGGGCACACTGCGCCAGGTGCATCCATCCGGCAGCGGCGGCGGGGTTTATGGCCAGGGCGGCCTTCGCTTCGGCCTCGGCGGGGACAAGTTCTCCACGACGGACGAAGATGCCGGCCAGGTTAAGGTGGGCGTTTTCGTCGAAGGGATCCTGTACAACCGCTGCGCGGAAATAAGGCTCCGCCCCAGCGATATCTCCTGCCAGCAGCAGGCTTGTGCCGGCGCCGTTATGGGCGCGGGAAAGTCTGGGACCCAGTTCAATAGCTTTTTTATAGCACTTCAGGCTCTCAGTATAGTTGCCCATAATCTCGTAAAGGTCGCCCAGAGCCATTCGCGCCTGGGGGTTCTGAGGAAGCAATTTAACGGCCTGTTCGATATCCGCCCGCGCCCGGTCCATCTGGCCCAACATCTTGAAGGCCACGCCCCTTGTGTATACGGGAGCGAACTGGTCAGGCTGCTGGTTTAGATATTTATCCAGATGATCAATACCTTTGGTCAGATCGGCGGAGTTGCCGATATGAGCCAGACCCAGATACAGGTCGCGAACAGCGGGATCGATTTCCTTCGGATAATAAGGCACGACGTCACCCTTGTAATCCGCCGAGTGCTCCTTTTTAGGCGCGAGCAGTGTTTCGGGCGGAGGCGGTCGGCGCTGAATGAAGTGATCCGTCATGGTCACATGGACAGCATCATCGGTGCGCCGCTCGGGCATGTGGCATTGAATGCAATTGTCCTGCACTGGCAGACGGAGTTCGATTTTTTCGGTGCAATCGGCGGGCTTGTGGCATTCCAGGCAGGACTGAATGCCCGCATCGATCCGATCCGTTGGCACCCGGTGGGGATCATGGCAGGTGGTGCAGGTCATCTTGCCTTCGCTTTTGATAAAGCAGGGTGACATACGCATCCGATAGGCCTGACCGGCTATTTCGAATTTGTCGTCGTGGCCTGTGCCTTTCGGGTGATCAAAGGCATACCGGTATTCTTCCAGCGGCTCGCCCGGCCGGTAACCAAAGATGCCCTTGTCCAGGGCATGAACGGAATGGGGGAGTTTGCCGCTGGTGGTTTCGAGGTGGCATTGCATACAGGTTTCAAGCTGGAGCTCGTTGCTGAGGTTGGCCGGATTGACAATGGCTTCGCGAATGGCGGCTTCTGCGGCTCCGCCTTTGGCCAGCTTGACGTGGGCGGCGGCGGGGCCGTGACAGCGTTCGCAGTCGATGGCTTCCAGCTTTTCCGGAAACCACGCGGTTTCGCCATAATTAAACTGATCGGCTCCGGCGGGCAGATCGGGATAGGCTGCATGGCAAAACATACAGTCATAGGTAATGCGCCGGGAAAAGCTGATGTGCTGGGCGTTGTCATAGCCGGGGTTCATGGCCCACTGTTTTTCCTGGGTGTACCAGGCCACCGGCAATTGATACAATTTGCCGTCGGGCTCGCGGTGGACGTAACTGCGGGAGTGGTTACCGGAGCCGACAACGTAGGTGATGTCTACTTTCTTCTCGTTGATTACGCTGCCATCGGGCGCCTTTTGAAACCGGGTTTGAAAAAACTTCTCCCCTTCGTGGGTCATGCGAAAATACTGGTTGCTGGCCTCGTGGTGGAACTCGTTATTGGCGTCGTAATCTTCAATGATATTATCAGTAGTGGGAGGATACAAACTGCGGCCCATGGCGATATGTCCGTAGCTTTCGGCGATGCCGGCATGACATTCCGCGCAGGACGCGCCCCCCGCATAGCCGGCCTCCGGTCCCGTGGTGTCGGGAAACTTCGCGGCGGCTTGAGTGATCTCAGTCGCAGCTTGCTGGTCTGACTTTCCGTTGTTGAGGATTTTCAAATAGACGCTTGATCCGGCTGCGACAGCAACCAGCGTGGCGAGGGCCAGCGGCCACTTCCAGCCGGGGCCGCCGGAGGCTTTCCCTGTTATCGGATCTTTTGCGGGTGGGGTGGCCCCGGTAGTCGAGGCGGTTTTTTTCTTCCCCGCTTTCATCTCGTAAGATCGTTTGTTTGGGTTGTCTTGCGCCATGGTAAAAAAGTTAGGTTCCCGGGATACCGAATATCAAGAAGGGAAATCCTGCGCGGGCGGTTTGTGCGGATTTAGAGAGTGTCGCTAATAGGAGGGAACTATAACTGACCTTTTCATCTGCAATTAGAAGATTTTATCCAGAAACTATAAGAAAAACCGCCAATTATCGCTTTTTGGCGGAGGCGAGGGCGTCGGCGAACCAGTTTCCCTGCGGCGCTTTGGTCGGAGCCGTTGGCTGGGGCTTTTTTGTTTGTTGGGTTTGGCTTTGTGGTTTAAGATTCTGCGGTTTTGAGTTCTGAGGTTTGATATTTGTCCTTGGGTCGCGCGGTATGGAGGTTCCGGTTTCTGCGGATACGTTTTCTCTGGCTGGTTTTACTTCGGATTTCATGGTCAGGGCGATTCGTTTTCTGGCTGCGTCGACTTCCGTGACTGTTACCATAACTTTCTGGTGAACTTTTACGACTTCTGACGGATCCTTAACGAACTTGTCGGCCAGCTGGCTGACGTGGACCAGGCCGTCCTGGTGTACGCCTATGTCTACGAAAGCGCCGAAGGCGGTTACGTTAGTGACTATGCCAGGCAGTTTCATGCCGGGGCGGAGATCGTCCATCTTGTTTACCGTCTGGTCGAAGGCGAAGGCTTCAAATTTTTCGCGGGGGTCGCGGCCTGGTTTGCCAAGCTCCTGGAGGATATCGGTCAGAGTCGGGAGGCCTATGGTGTCTGTCGCGTAATTTTTCAGATCGATGCGGCTGCGCAGGGCTGTGTCGCGCATGAGATCGCCGACTTTGCAGCCGAGATCATCGGCCATTTTGCCCACCACTGCGTAGCTTTCCGGGTGGACGGCGCTGGCGTCGAGGGGATTTTTGCCGCCGCGAACCCGCAGGAATCCGGCGCTTTGTTCGAACGCTTTCGCGCCCAGGCGGGGCACCTTCTTCAGGGCGGCACGGGACGGGAAGGGTCCGTTTTCGTTGCGGTATTTTACGATATTGCCCGCGAGTTGCGGACCCAGACCGGAGACATAGGTGAGAAGTTGGCGGCTGGCTGTATTCAGCTCTACACCTACACCGTTAACGCAGCTTTCTACGATGTCATCCAGACCGCGTTTGAGGGCCTTTTGATCCACGTCGTGCTGATACTGCCCTACGCCGATGGATTTTGCGTCAATCTTGACGAGCTCCGCGAGGGGATCCATGAGGCGGCGGCCGATGGAAACGGATCCGCGGACGGTGATGTCCTGGTCGGGAAATTCTTCCCTTGCCACGTCGGACGCAGAATAAATCGATGCGCCGCTTTCGTTCACCATGACGACCATGATGGTCGCGGGCAGTTGGAGGGATTGGATGAATTGTTCAGTTTCGCGACCACCAGTGCCGTTGCCGATTGCGATGGCCTCTATCTGAAACCGGTCTGCCAGGCCGCGGATGATCTGTCCACCGGCGGCGGCCTCGCGTTCGGATTTTTGCAGGTAGACGATGTCCGTATGGAGCAGTGCGCCCTGGGCATCGAGGCATACGATTTTGCAGCCGGTACGCATTCCGGGGTCGATGGCCATTACCCGCTTTTGGCCGAGAGGCGGGGAGAGCAGGAGCTCGCGCAGGTTGTCTGCAAATACTTTGATGGCGACTTCGTCGGCGCGGCGTTTAAGGTCGGCGCGGACTTCGGTTTCCATGGCGGGGCCGAGCAGGCGGCCGAATGCGTCTTGCGCGGCGATGCGCACCTGGTCAGACGCGGCGGTGGAGCCCTTCACCCATTGCGCCTGGAGCAACGTAAGGGCGTCCTGCTCTGGCGGCTGCACGGTCAGCTTCAGCACGCCTTCGTTTTCACCGCGCAGCATGGCCAGCAGTCGGTGGCTCGGTGCTTTAGACGCCGGTTCACTCCAGTCAAAATAGTCGCGAAAGCGGGCACCGGATTCTTCTTTGTCTTTGTGGGCCAGGCGAGATCCAACGGCGGCCTTGTGAAGAAACAGATCACGCATCCGGGTGCGAGTGGGGGCGTCTTCGCTGATGGTTTCAGCGATGATGTCCCGCGCGCCGGCGAGGGCGTCATCGGCGGTGGCCACGCCCTTCTCTTCACTAAGGAAATCGGCGGCCAGCACGGCAGGATCGGCATCGTTCTGTTCCATGATCGCGGTGGCCAGGGGCTGGAGACCTTTCTCGCGAGCCATCATGGCGCGGGTGCGGCGCTTGGGGCGGAAAGGCAGATATATGTCTTCGAGGATGCTCATGGTATCTGCGTTAGCGATGGCGGCTTGAAGCTCCGGCGTGAGGAGGTCGCGCTCGGTCATACCGGCGATGATGGCTTCCCGGCGCTTGTCCAGATCGCGAAGCTGCTCAGCGCGGTCGCGGATGTTGGATACGGCCACCTCGTCCAGGCTGCCAGTCGCTTCCTTACGGTAGCGAGCGATGAAGGGGATAGTGCCGCCTTCATCCAGCAGGGCCAGAACCGCAGTTACGCCGGCGGGGGGAATGCTCAACTCGGTGGC
>JBBSQY010000052.1:0-21664 GCA_038243585.1 Candidatus Sumerlaeales bacterium
CCTATCGTAATGCCGATGGCGTCGAAATGGGATGGAACTATATTACACGAAAACTTACACACAGCAATCCTTTTTTCGGTCACTAATAATGAAAGAAATTCCAATGGCAAGATTAATTGATTTAATAGAAACATTGGAGAAATTCGTAAATAAAGAAATTGATATTCGTGGGTTAACTCAATGGTTGGATGACATAGTAAAGACGACTCCCGTCTCTACAATTATGTCCCCGGAACAGACAAACCTGTTCCGCAATTTTTACCACGACTTAGACTTGGCTGATGATGATCTTCCAGAATTCCCTTTATCACTGATCGGGCGATTTAAAAAATGGCGCGCATTCTCTTCCGGTAATTTTACTTTTACGGCGGCAGAGATGCGGGAGAAAGCACAACTGATGCTTAAATTCTTGGAAAAGTAGGGACAGGCAAGAATGGCACTAAGTTAAGCAAAACGCTGTACACATTATATACATTGGCCCTCAAGCCTGTATCTGGCGCCTTTCGGAAAAGTAGGGGCAGCCAAAACTTCTTTATGCAAAAAGATCATTTGTCGGGTATTCCATAGAAGTTTCTTTTCTTGGTCGACCCATCGCCGGTTTTTGCAAGAAGGGGAATTAAGAAGGGGAATTAGGGGGACGGGTTAGGTAACTAATGGTAAGTCTCGACATTAGGTTTAAGGCGGACAAAGTAAATATCACATACGACAACGCTGATCGCCTCACCGAGCTTATCCGTAACGTGCCGGTTGGAACCGACACCACCTGGAGATACTGGTATGACCAGGCCGGCAATCGCACATTTGACGACACAATCAAATACCCCGGCGGGCCGGACGTCAGAACGCACACCCTGAACCTGCTTGATCAGGTCACCTATATCAATTCCACGAATCCCGCCGCGCCCGATACCGGCCTCACCTACGACGCCAACGGCAACATGACCTCCGCCGCTGTCACCTATCCGGGCGTCGGCACCTTCACCGCATACTACGACTGTCAAATTCGCGGAAGCACGCCTCTGTCGGCATAGAATTCCGCTCTCCTTGCTTCTGCTTTTCCTTTGCGTCCTTCCCGTCTTTGCGTCAAATTTTTGCACTTAATTAACCTGAATGTCGCGGAATGTCGAGGACACACGCCGCTTTTCTTTCTTTTGCTTTTCCTTCGTGCTTTTGTGCCTTTGTGTCAAAATCTCCCCAACCCGCCCTTAAGACCCCGTGCGGGAATAGCTAGCCCCATTTTGCCGCCCCAATGTCTCCTTTAACTACAACCACATCCATAAGGAGACAACTAACATGACGACCACGACAACCATGACGACGCCCCACGCCGCCCCGCAAAGCCAGCCGAAACGCCCCGGCCAGCAACCCCACATCAACGTCGGAATTACACGAGAAAATAAAAACAGCAAAAACGCGACACAAACAGCTCGCACAACCAGCACCCACGGGCCCTGGCGCGTAAAAACCTCCCAAAACCAAAAACCGCCGCTTAGCCTTTCCCCATATAGAAATCCGAGCAAAAACCTATACCGTGATTTTGTGTACAAAAAGACCCCTTGCCTGCGCAACATCTCCGCGCGACACAACGACGGGTTCAGCTAGCCGCCATTCACGGAAATATCAGGGAAAACCTCAATCCGGGACGGACGGCGTAAGTAATTAAAATACGGACCAGATCGAACCACGTTGAGGAGCAAAAAGTGAATATGACATCCAATAACGCCAATCGCCTGACGAAACGAATCCGCAACGCGCGGGTGGCCTGCATCCCCCGCACCTGCGTTTTCGTATTCGCTTGTCTGATTGTCTCAATAACCCAGGCCGCGTCCGACATCACGTCCCATTCTCTCCTAAACTGGTCCGACTGGGAAACCTATCGCTCCACGGTCAGCCACCCGGCTCTCGGAACTAAACCCGCCGATATTGAGCGCGCTCGTAAAAACATTCGTCGCCATGAATGGGCCCGCACTCATGCCGCGAAGGTTGAGGCCAACGTCCTCAAATATGCCGACAAGCTCACATCCGAATTCCTCGTCCGCATGGTGCCCGACACGACCCCCCTCAGCGCGCTGTTCACCCCGTGCCCGGCCTGCCGCGAAAAAGGAAAACCCTATCAGCTCCACGGCACATGGACCTGGAACCCCGCCCAAAGCGAACAACTGCACTGCACCACGTGTCAGACCGTGTACCCGAACGAAGAGTATCCCGAGACCGTCCAGCTCCGCTCCGCGTATGCACCCGATCAGACCTTCTCCTACTACGGCGGCGATACGTTCCCCATCTTCCAGTGGAAAAACGGGCGCCCCAGTTTCACGGGAAACATCCGCAGCCGGAAGGTCGAGTTCATGTCAAAGCTTGCCCGCCAGTTTGCCGACGCCTACGCCCTGACCAGCAATCCGGACTACGCGATCGCCAGCCGTAAAATCCTGCTGCGGTTATCTGAGGTTTATCCCCGTTACCTGGTCCATTGCGCTTACGGCGAAGTCGCCGACTTAAGCCCAAAAGATGCGGCCCTCTCCATGGACCGCCTTCCATTTCCGGAACTGACCTACCCGCCTAACAAACCCAATAGGACTCTGTTTACAAAATTCTGGACCACCGGACGCGCTTCCGGAACGGGCATGGAAGGCACACAGCTTCGCCAGTGGACAGAGGCCTACGACCTGACCTGCGACGCCACCACGACAGGCGGAGCCGGCGAAAGCGGACGCGGACGGCTCGGCGAGCCATCCCTACCTGAAGCCGTCTACTCTCCGGAGGAACGCATCCAGATCGAACGCGACCTGCTGCTGGAGGCGACAATCCTCGCCGTGGCCGATCCTTTGATGAACAACAAATCCATCGGCAACCGCTCCGCTGTGGGTCTCGTCGGTGCCTGCCTTGGCCATCCCGGCATGGTGCGTTATGGCCTCGAAGCGTTTCGCGAAATGGTTGACGACTATTTTCTGCCCGACGGCGGAACCCCGGAATCTATCAGCTACGGGTTCATGGCCACCACCAGCGTCCGCGATCTCTCTCTCGCATTTCGCCAATACTCCGATCCGCCGGGCTATCGCGATGGCGACAACAATCGCCACGATAACTTAGACATTTTTCGCGCCGGCAACTACCCGCGGATTTGGCAGGCGTTTCTGGATTGCCTCCTGCCGGATCTCACATTTCCGCCGTTTGCGGATTCCCACCAGACTGCCCGGTTTCCGCCCACCGATGCAGAGATACTCGCCTCCGTCTATCCGGACGAGCCGCAATACGCCACCCTCCTGGCTCACCTTTCCGGCAAAAACGGCGTCCCTGCCGATCCCGCCACTGCGATCTATCTTCGTTCCCCGGATTTCGATACGACGGCGCCCCCACCTCTCACATTTCCAGACCACTGCCGCCCCGATTTGCGCATCGGTTTCATGCGCGGCGGCGAAGGCGGGCGCGAAAGCCTGCTCCTTCTCAGCGCAACCCCTTGGGGGGTTCACCGCCACCAGGACAGCTTGAATCTCTACTATTGGAAGAACGGCCACGAGCTACTCACCGACCTCGGATATCTGTGGGATCACGCAGACGAAAAAATGACCTACCGCACCTTCGCCCATAACCTGGTAATGATCGACGGCAAGGATCAGGAAACGCGCAATCGCGGCGGCGACGTGGAATTCTTTCATGCCGGCGACCATGTAAAAGCCATGCGCGCCTCCTCTCGCGCCTATCCCGGCGCGAAAACTTACCGCCGCTCCTCCGCCCTGATCGATCACGGAGATGGCAACTCCTACGCCGTGGATCTTTTCGAGGTCCAGGGCGGACAGACCCAGGATTATGTCTACCATGGCCCAAACACGAGCCAGACAATAACCGGCTTGGAAGTGACACCCCACGACCAGCCCATCTATGACCTGACCGATGTCCGCACCGGCGAAACCACCTCAGCCTGGACCATGCAATGGCAGCTCGGAAAAGCGATGCAGTTCACCGCGTGGAACGTTCCCTGTCCCGGCGAGCGCACCTTCGTAGGCAGCGGCTGGGGGCAGCGCGATTCAAAGAATCGCGACCGCGGAACCGTCATCCCCTACATCATCCGCAGAACCGAAGGGGACAGACTCCAACAGTTCGTGTCAGTCTTCGAAGGCAGCCACCCCGACAGTCCGTTCGTAAAAGGCGTAAAACGCGTGCCAGCCGGCGATGCCGATTTAACAAACCAGTCAGTCATCCTCGAAATAGAAACCACAGCGGGCAAAGACTACATAGCATGGAACGCAAACGCCGCATCAACCCTCCCCGATAAAAGCAGCCTGCCTTCGAGCCCCTTTTCCGTAACATCGACCCAGGCAGGGAATGTCAGCTGGATCGAGAGCGTGCACCTCAAGCCATAGACAAATTTATTTCTTATTAAACTCCCCGTCAGGGGTGTAGGGAGGCAGCAAACATTATGAAACCTCATATACAAAACCCGATTTACTACACCGACGGCACGGTCTTCTACCGGAAACACAAAGGCATCAGGGCCTGGCGTGATCCGGAAGGCAAGTGGATCCCCTTGCCCTGCTACACCAAGCCAACCCTCTGGGAAATCCCCGCCAGCGACGTAGATGACCCCGAGTTTCCATACGAGGACTAGCTAGTCGGGCGCTGCCCACTTCCCGAACATGACCACCGGGTTGCCCTGCCTCGCCGCTTGGTCCATGTTTCCGTTTTTACTTCACAGGCCGATTGTCCTTTAGCCTTGCGATATCATGTTCTGTGGCACTGTCTTTGCCAATTGTTGATTCGCGCGCTGTCCCGGCGTTCGGATTTCTTTCACAAATATGACAGCTTTCGCTAAAATATCTATTTATCTGCTGCTTGGTTGTGCGGCGCTCTTGCTTTTCGTGCCCATGGCATGGATGACATTGGGAGCTTTCGCACCGCAATCTGAGTTACAATCCCGTGTGCCCATGAGCGGGATGCTGGGGGCGCTGGACAAGGACACAATCAGTTCTCCCGCCGGGCTTAAAAGCTGGGCCGGCGCCTATCTTACCTTTGACAATTTTTATGAACCGGAAGGCGGTGCCGGTCTTTTTGATATAACCACCATGCCCCGCGAAGAGTTCTTCCAGGCCCCTGTCCACGCCTGGCTGTTTAATCTTCTGCCCCGGGATGCCGCAGATTCCAACGCGGTCGTACCTGCCGGACGCCTGCTCCTCTGGTTCGAAAATACGTTGATCTCGGCCGTCCTTGTTACAGTTCTCAGCGTGCTGTTCAGCGCCATGGCCGGCTATGCCTTCGCCAAGTTCCAGTTCCCCGGACGCGAGATTCTTTTCTGGCTGATCATTGCTACTATTATGATCCCGGGCCAGGTCACCATCATCCCCCTGTTCCTACTGGTAACCCGCGGACTCCAATGGCATGACAGCCTGTGGGCCATTGTCCTGCCCCAGGTCGCCGCCCCGGTCGGCATCTTCCTGATGCGCCAGTATATCCGGGGCCTCCCCTCCGCTCTTGAAGAAGCCGCCCGAATCGACGGCTGCTCCGAGCCGGGAATTTTTCTTAGGGTAATACTGCCCCTGTCAAAGCCCGTGCTGGCCGTCTGGGCAATTTTTACTTTTATTGGCGCATGGAAAGCTTTTCTCTGGCCGTTGGTTGTCACTAATGACCAGAATCTTTATCTGCTTGAGGTTGGACTGAAAACGCTGCAGTTTAGCGCCGGTCCCCGCAACGTAGGCATAGTCATGGCGGCGGCTCTTTTGGCGAGCATTCCCATGATAGTGATGTTTTTTGCATTTCAGAAATATCTGACCAAAGGCCTGACAATAGGCGGCGTGAAAGGATAAGGGTGTGGGAGGATTTTTCAGGGCATTTGTCCTGTAGAACGCCAATCGCACCAAGGTAATTTGGATGGACGAGAAAAACAGGAACCAGGACAAACCAGCTGGTTCGGCTGAACCGGAAACACGTTCGGCATTTCCGCGGCGTGAAGCTTCGCATCAACCTGAGGCGGAGTCGGAAGAAAAACCGATTCCATCACAGCCCCGCAGTTTTTCTTCAGTCAGGCCTCAGCGCGCTGCCGTGCCCAGGAAACCCCTGGTGACTCCCGCCGCCGCGCAGTCAACGCCACCTGCGGCCACAGCCAAACCATCCGACACTGCGGCAGTTCCGCCTGCGGCTAAAAGCGCTGATCTCGCGCCACCTGCATCCCCGGAACCGGCAAGGCCAGTTGCTCCAGCCGCCGGAGAACAACCCACTAAACCGTCTTTATCCAAAGAAACAAGCTCGTTTAGACCACGAACCGCACCCGACCAAAAAACGGCACCTGCATCTGGTTCCCCCGAGAGAATGACGGGCGCGGCCGCCGCCGCAGCGACCTCTGGAGAGGGCGCACCGGCCCACGGCCCTCAGAGCAGCGGCGCGGGTGGCGACACCATCCGTTTGCGCGTAACCCCCCGCCCCCAAGCCCGCACCCTGAACACTGCCCCCGGACGCGGTATGCGTCGCCGCCTGCCGGATATCCGCCAGGGCCGCGCCACCACGTCCACCGTTCACTACGGTCCTTTTTCGCTGCTGTTTGGTTTTCTGTGGCTCATTTTCAAGATGGTCTTTTTTACTGGCCTTGTCCTCGGTCTCGGCGCACTCATCGGCTTCATGGTCATGACAGAGTATATTAAGACTCCGGAAGTTACAGTGCCCAACGTCAGCGGCATGAAAATCGAAGAGGCCTTTACGGTTCTCAGCGACAAAAGCCTGGGCGTAAACAAAAGCGGAACCGAAAGCAGTGGACTGGTGGCCCCGGGCGAAATCATTTCGCAGCAGCCTCCTGCCGGATCCGCTGCAAAAGTTAACACCCAGGTTGGTGTGGTTATCAGCAGCGGCAGGTCCCAGTTCGTGGTGCCAAACGTTGTCAACGAAACCAAAGAAAACGCCGTCAACAAGGTGCGCGGAGCCCGTCTTGAAGTGGGCAACGTTCTCACCCTGGAAGACAATAGCGTGCCCCGTGGCAACGTTATCAGCCAGACCCCAATCGGCGGCACTGGCTCTGATGATGCCATCAAAGTCGACCTTATGATAAGCGCCGGACCTCCGGGAAAATCCCTCACCATGCCAGACCTGGTGGGCCGTTCAGTCCTGGAAGCAAAGGCGGCTCTAAAAGCCGTTGGTATTGAGGATGTGGTCACAGAGCCCGCAGATGCCGAACCCGGATCCGTCATAACCGGGCATTCTCCGCTCGTAGGCAAAACGGTCTTTCAGACCGATAAGATCATCCTCACGACGACCAAGCAATAATGACGAGAATGTGCGCTGAAATGGTCAGGACGATACACAAAGGAGCGTGCAGTGGTTTTCACTGGTATCCGTATTTTCGGGGGATTGTCATGGCTTTAACACTGGCGCTGTCCCTGACAGATGGAAACGGCGCAGCGCCCGAAGGGACCGTGCCTCGCTCTGCAGATGAAACGACGGCCCTGGGACAGGACACAACCACTGAGACCGCTAAAGCTTATTCCATTAAGGACAAGGAGCTTGTTTTCCTCCTACATGGCATAGGCAAAGGCGCTTATGACATGGACGCCCTCGCAAAGCGTATAAACAATTCCGGCTATGCGGTGCTGAACTGGGATTATCCTTCGACAGATCATTCGCTTGCCGACCTGGCGGATAAACTCGCCATGGAAGTTGAGCGGTTTCCGGAATACAAAATTCACTTCGTCACCCACTCCATGGGCGGCATAGTGGTCCGGACATTTCTTTCAAAACACGATGTTAAAAAAATGGGCCGGCTCGTGATGATAGCGCCTCCCAGCCAGGGAGCCGAGCTTGCTGAGTTTTTCTGTGAGTGGCCTATCTATAAGTATATGCTTGGCCCCGCTGGTCAGGAGCTAAAGCCCGGAGAATCCGGCAAATGCGTCGACGCCGGGATTCCCACATGCGAGTTCGGCATAATCGCCGGCGGAATAGGTCGCCCCCTTGGGATCAATCCGCTCCTTCCCGGCGATAATGACGGCACGGTTACCGTTGAATCCACAAAGCTGGAAGGTTCAAAGGACTTCACCCTTGTCCCATACCCTCACCCGGTCATTCAGATGATGGGACGCACCGCCGAGCTAACCCTTAATTTCTTAGAAACGGGCCAGTTTCAGCCAGAGGAAAGCGGCACCGGAAGCTAACACGGTCACCGCTTCCCGATCTGGCTTAAACCACTAATTATTTCGCCGGAAATGGATGAGTGCGGCTGGGGAGGGTCTTGCTCCAGTCCAATAGCTTTTTAGACATTTCTTTCGCCGCTGTCGACTGCTGATCTGCTATGTTTGTCGTTTCGTTGCGGTCCTTTACCACGTTATACATTTGCAGATCTGAGCCGTCCCGGTTGACCAGCACCTTCAGGTCGCCCTCCCGGATGGCGAGCTGCGGGCCACGGTCCTTATTATTGGGACGTGGTTTTGCGGGCCTGGTACGGCCGAACTCATAAAGCAGGGGAGTCGTCCGCTTCACCGGTTGACCAAACATCGCTTTGGACAGATCTTCTCCATCGGCTTTGCCTATTGATTCCGGCACCACGGGTATCCCGACAAGCGCGGAAAGAGTCGGCAGCAGATCAATGGCCGAAAGCACCGTTACATCGTTTTGGGTGCCGGCCGGAATGTGACCGGGCCACCGGATGATAAAGGGCTCGCGAATGCCGCCCTCGTAAAGAGTTCCTTTGGAACCACGCATTCCGTCGGTACGCAAGCGGTTAAAATCCGGATTGGGGCCATTATCACTGGTGAAAAAGAGAATGGTATTATCCTCCATGCCCTGCGTTTTCAGCCCATCAAGGAGTCGCCCCATCTCGCGGTCATATTCTTCCAGTACGCCGTAGAAATTTTCGAGAGAACGGCCTTCCTTCGTTTTTCCGCCATGCTTTTTAAGCCCTTCCGGGCTTGGGGTAAACGGAGTATGAACATCTTCCGGCCACAAGGTAACGAAGGTCGGGGTGCCTTGATTACGCTTCATGAAGTCCAGAGTTCTGTCCACCATATAGCCGGTTGTTTTCCACCGATCCAACTGGGTGGGCGGCTTGTTGTCATTCCAGGAAGGCACAGCTGATCCGAGTTTGGGATCCGGCTCGGGGCTTTCCCACGTGCTCCAGAATTCCTTATAGCCATATTCGCTAATGGACGGGGCGTTGTCCACGTCGCGCCCGCCGCCCAGGTGCCATTTACCTACATGGGCGGTGGCATAACCGCCGGCGGCAAACGTCTTTGGAAGGAATGCAAGCGCCGGGCTAAGGAAATCGTTTTGGTCCGCCTGCTTATTGCCCTTCCGCTCCTGCAAATAGGTAGTTATCTGTGTTTCAGGAGCGTGCATCCCGCTGAGCACAGACGCCCGCGATGGAGAACAGATGGGCATTGCCACGTAGAACTGGGTAAACTTCATGCCCTCCTTCGCCAGCCGATCAATGTTAGGTGTCTTGACCTTGAGCGGTGTTTTTGCAAAGCTGGAAACATCTCCATAGCCCATGTCGTCTGTAAAAACCATAATAACATTGGGTTTTTGAGCGGCGGCGGTGCCGGTGGCACCGGCCTGTGCTGCTACGGTTTGGTTGGCGGTAACGGCTCCAAAAACAACGGCTGCCATACACAGCCTCAGTACAAAATCCGTGGTATCAGGCATACCATGCCTCCGGTCTCTAGTGAATGAACTATTCACGAGTAAAGAAACCGACAATTTTTCGTGTCAATCTAAACCCGTAGGCAACAAAACCACGTCAGTAGACAGGAGGAGTAGCTCCTGACAATGTATAGTAACTAAGGCATTTAGTCAGACCTGAGCGGTGTTAAATGACCTTGCTCATTCGATTGGATCACCCTATCGCGGAAGAGCCTTGCCGTTTTTTCTTAACAATCCAGTAAACAATCGCGCACCCCAGCGAAATCCAAAGCGCCGCTTCAAACATTCCGACATAGCGCCCCACACTCTCCCAGTTATTACCGAGCAGCCACCCGAATCCGATTAGCGCGGAGTTATAAACGCCGCTGCCAATGGCCGTGTATATAAGAAACTGTGGAAGCGGCATCCTCTGGATTCCGGCGGGAATGGAAACATAGCTCCGGACGCCGGGAGCGCACCGCCCAATCAGCACGGCCCAGCGCCCGTGGCGTTCGAACCAGGCCGATGCCTTGTCGTAATCGTCACTGGAGACGAGCAGCCATTTGCCCCGACGCTCCACGAATCGCCGCAGCCGCGGATCGCCTAGCCGCCGGCCCAGCTCGTAAAGTACGAGCGCGCCAATGACAGAGCCGACGGTGGCCGCAGCTACTGCCAGACCAGAATTCAGGCGTCCCTGGCCGGTAAGTAACCCGGCCATCGGCAGGATAACCTCTGACGGGATAGGCGGAAATATGTTCTCCACCGCGACTAGACCACTAAGGCCAAGGTATCCGGCACTAGCCATTATATCAGTAGTCCAGGTTGTCAGTCCGCTCAGCATGGTTGTACCTTATCCCTTGTCTCAGTTTAGCAACGTTTAGAGCCAATCATGTTCCCGACCAAATCGAAAATTACATTAGCAGAGGCATACAGCCATGAAGTATCAGTTTATAGAAGTAGGCGACTTTTCAGCCGCAGAAGTGGCGCTTTACTATAAAGCTGACCTGCTGGGGCGGGTGGCGGTGTGCAGCTCATTCGACTCTGGCAGATTCATTGAGCCGACTGGGAGCAGGTGAATGGGTATTGCGTCAGCCCTCCAATTACCGAGGCGATGGTCGGCGCATGGCCCAACTCTCACGACGAATTTTGCGACGAGTGGTGGGTCTTCGACCTCCGCGTTCCGCCGGACTTTTCGGTCGTCGCATTTTGCAACTTTCTTGGAACGCGCATTGCCGACTACCAGGATCTTGATTTCGAAGGCGCTTGCCACCTCGACGAGTACCTGTCGAAGTTCTCGCCGCCACTCGTTTTTGGCTGCAATGAATATGCATACGTGGTGCGGCGGTCTGAATTGAGAGATTTGATGAACCGCCCCTACCGGCTGATAAACAGCGTATGGAGTTCCTGTCGTGGTAAGGAAAGTTTATCAAGCCCAACGAAAACGTAGCCTCGGCCACAATTTGTCATTTATGCAACATTATACAAATGGCCGTGTTTACTGCGGTTGCCATAGGTAGCAACTCCCTAGCTAGTAAACCTTTTCCAACAACAATAACACTTATACCACGAATGGGAGCCTTGTGGGTAATAGAGGCCAGGGGTATTACCCGACGCTGGATGACTGACAAACTTCCACTAAGCAAGACCTTCTAAGTAACTGCCCGGATGTGCATTTTACCACATTTCCCGGGGCTGCCTACCTTGCGCCTCCGGTGGAAGGGCTCACCACGGATATTGATGGAGATCCTAGAGGTGGGAGTGAAGTGGTAGTCGGCGCTGACGAACCACTTTACCCGAGTACGCGGGTTAACGGGTGGCATCTGTACTGAGCCACATATTGTAACTGGTTGCACCAAACAAGCTTGTTGAATGAGCTACTTTGCAGCAGGTACTTTATAGCATGAAAACTATTACTGCGACAGAATTTAAGAACCGGGCCGCTCAGGTGCTGAAGGAAGTTTCTTCATCCGGAAAAACCATCGTTGTCACCAAACGCGGGAAACCATTGGTTCGCGTGGAAGCGGTCAGCGAAAAGCGGGAGCCGATTAAATTGGGTACGATGGCGGATACACTGATAGTCGTGGGCGATATTATAAGTCCTGTATTCGATGAATGGGAATATCTCGATCCCAATGATGACCCTCGTCGCCAGGGGTGAAGTATTTATTAGATACTCATGTCTGGATCTGGATGCTTTCTACTCCAGAAAAATTGTCGTCTAAAGTTCGCGCCCTCCTTGCGTCTGGAGCCACGAAACCAGATCTGTTGCTATCGGCGATGTCGCTCGTAGAGCTCGCCACTCTGACAGAAAAAGGACGCGTGAAGATTCTCTTCGAATCGGGCGCGTCCATAGAAGCCGCCATTGCTGCCATACAAGTCCGTATCGTTCCGATGGATCAGGAGATTGCAATCGAGACGGGACGGCTTACCGATTTTGATCATTTCGACCCGGCGGATCGGATCATCGTAGCAAGTGCGCGGATCGAAAACGCTGTACTCATTACCGCCGACAGAACATTGCGACGCTATAAGAACGTAGCGACGCTATGGTGAACGCTGCAGCTATATGTCGACACTCATCTAACCGGTAGGGATGGCTCGCCGAGCCGTCCGCATCAATTTCCGTCCCACCATTAATCGCTGCTCAGATTGGTTTTATGACTGCAAATGCCGCGCCTTGATTGTCCGCGATTATCGCGATACGTCCGACGGTGGGGATATCCATCGGGCCATGGACTTTGCCTCCTAGTTCGAGGGCGCGTTCAGCGGTTTGGTCGGCGTCTTCCACCTGGAAGTACGGCAGCCACTGGGGCGGCATGCCCTGCATATCTTTGCCGATCTCCATCATGCCGCCGGCGGGGCGATCTTCGTTTGCCAGATCAAATATTGTATAGGCCATGGGAACACCCTCATGCAGCTTCGGCCGCCAATCCAACAGCGCCGTATAAAAGGCAGACGCGGCGACGGTATCGCGGGTGTTCAGTTCTGTCCAGCAGAGCGCGCCCGTCTCGTCGAGGAGCGACGGCTCCGGCTGCTTTTTCGCCTGCCAGATTGAAAATTTAACGCCGATCGGATCCTCCAGGTTGGCCATGACGTCGCCGTCCATATCAGAGGGCTTCATTAAGACTTTCCCGCCGAGGGTCTCACATTTTTTAGCCGTCGTCTCAGCGTCCGTCACAGTAAGGTAGGAATTCCAGTGCGGCAAAACTCCGGCCGCTTTACGGTCGTTGGCCATCTGATACATTCCGGCTACGTCATTGCCGTCCAATTTAAACATTGTATACTCGCCCTCGGGCATGGACAAATCATGCGCCGTCCATCCCAGAAGCGCAGAGTAAAACGCTTTGGTGGAAGAGGCGTCCCCCGAGCAGTAGCCGGGACAGGCAAATGTGCCGTGGGCGTAATCCGTTATTAATGCCATAATGCGGTTCCTTTGTAATTTCGGTGGAAACTAAAATTAGATAGCCTAATTCATAGCCGGCTTATTGCTTTTCTTCGATTACCTTACGAACGACGTCGATAGTTTAGGACAACAGACCAGTAAAAAGCGAACTCTGACGGGTCATAAAGTTTATGCGCTTCTCGAAAATCGGCAAATGTATCGTCATATCTGAATTCGGAATATAGTCTAAAAAGCTCCGGTAATTAGAATAAGATGAAAAACAACCGTCACCATGGGTTTACCCTTATTGAACTGCTGATCGTGGTGGCGATTATTGCCATTCTGGCGGCGGTGGCGGTTCCCAATTTCCTTGAGGCGCTGACCAGGGCGCGGGTTTCGCGGGTAAAGTCTGATCTCCGGACTGTCGCGACTTCCATGGAAGCTTACGCGGTGGACAACAATGCCTATCCCGAGCCGCTTTTATCACTCTCAACCCCAATTGCCTATGCGTCGAATGCCTATGCTGATGACGTTTTCGCCAATCCGAACGGATGGTTTGCTTTGGGATATGTGCAAGGGCACAACGGCAGCCAGCCGTCGTTTCTAGCGGATTTTGGAGTGACAGGCGCAACAGATCCTCAGCGGTATGCCATGGCTACTCACCGCTTTTTCATTTTTAGCAATGGTCCGGACCTTGAAGACGAGGCGCTGGAATCGCCTAACACCGCCTTTCGCGATGTTATCGGCGCGCCTAGTGCCCAACTGGGTTATTTTTATGATCCAACCAACGGCACTAAGTCTCGCGGCGATATCCTCCGCACGAGCAAATATCAGCCGCAAAGCTGATCAGACTTGGATTTTTCGATGTATTGGGGAAACTACAAAGGTTTAGAACTAATCGCGACGGAATGCTGATACGTCGGAGTTAAACCATCTCCACGGATTCTATCTGTGGGAGTTCTTCTTTAATGCGAACTTCAACGCCCTGCTTAAGTGTAATCATGGAACTGGGACATCCAACGCAGGCGCCGGTCAGCCGCACGTATACCACGGAATCTTCCACCTTCAGCAGTTCGATATCTCCGCCGTCGCTTTGAATGAACGGGCGAACTTCTGCAATAATTTCATCAACGCGTCTGAACAACACGTCATCTGCAACACGCTCTTGTTCCGCATCGATTTTTGAATCGGGCTGTAAAACAGGGTTTTCCGGCATTGGGTTCGTTTCCATATTTAAATATCCTGACTGGAAGAGTTTGCAACTTTACAATTGCGCGGTGCGGTCCACCGACCGAATAGAAGAACAGCTGAGACACCTGTTCTAATTCAGTACTGTGGATCAGTGAGCGACAGGCGCGTCATCCTGCGCCGCCTGAACGGCATTGTAATGCTGCGGGACCTTGACCGGTTCTTCCTTCAAAAAACCGTTGATGGCACCAATACCGATCCCGAAAACCAACAGCCCTAGACCAGCCATGGCGACCTCGGCAAAGCGCTGGCTTCTGGTGGATACCGTAATGCCCCAGGTCATCAGGAAAGTCACAAGCCCATTAGCCAGGTGGAAAGATGTGCAGGCGATGCCAACAACGTACCACCAGTAGGTAAAGGGATCGCTCATTTTTTCATGAAAGATTGCGTACACAGCCGTCTCACCATGAGTATCAATAAACCGAACTCCGATGACGTGGTAAATGATAAACGTAAACACGATCATGGCAGTAACCCGCTGCAACACATACGCCCAATTACGCCTGTACCGGATATTGCCCGCGTTCGGCTTGCTCGTAAATATGATGTACATGCCGTAGAGCATGTGAAACAGAAACGGCGCAAACAATAGTGCCCATTCCACCCCCAGCAAATATGGGACACCGCGTAACGTGGTGACAGTACCGTCAAAGGCATCTTCTCCACCCTGCGACGTGCTGTTCGCGAAGAAGTGAAAGAAAATAAAGAATGTCAGCGGAATTACGCCCGTGAGAGAGTGCAGACGGCGCAAAACGAATTCGGAGTAAGTGGGAGTTTTCATACCAAAGTCATTTAACATGGAGTGAAACCGCCGTATTCAAGAAGGAAAAGAAAGCTTTTACACCTCGGCCCTGTCAGGGTAGTTTTCCCTGCCGCTCTGCGTCGCCTATACGGATTTGAGAAACTCTGGGTTTTTTTCTGAGTTAGGCCCCGTCGCGGGGTTATTATGTAATGTCTTGGCGTACAAAACCAAAGGATATTTTAATGAGCGTAGTTCTCGTAACCGGTTCAAGCGGTCTCATTGGCGCAGAAACCGTGCGCCGCTTCAGCCGCGAAGGCCACACGGTAGTTGGTATCGATAATGACATGCGGGCATACTTCTTCGGGCCGGAAGCCTCCACAAAGTGGTCGACCGCCGGTCTGCAGGAAGAATTTCCCGCCTTCGTGTCCCACGATATCGATATCCGCGACGAAGCCGCCGTTCAAAAGATTTTCAATCAATATGGTACCGACATTGAACTTGTCGTGCATACGGCAGCCCAGCCCAGCCATGATTGGGCGGCACGCGAACCCCTTACCGATTTCAGCGTAAACGCGACCGCCACAGTGATCATGCTTGAAAACGCCCGAAAATTCTGTCCGGAAGCCCCATTCATTTTTACGTCGACCAACAAAGTCTATGGCGACACCCCCAACGCACTGCCATTGATCGAGCTGGAAGACCGTTGGGAGCTGGACCCCGATCACCCCTGGTCAGACCGCGGCATAGACGAAACCATGTCCATCGACAGCTCCAAGCATTCCATTTTTGGCGCGTCCAAGGTGGCGGCCGACGTGATGGTCCAGGAATACGGACGCTACTTCGGCATGAAAACCTGCGTATTTCGCGGGGGATGCCTGACCGGACCCGGCCACTCTGGAGCCGAGCTGCATGGTTTCCTCAGTTACCTGATGAAGTGCATCATGACCGGCAAAGAATACCGCATCTTTGGCTACAAGGGCAAACAAGTGCGCGACAACATCCACTCCAGCGACCTTGTCAGCGCGTTTCAGCAGTTTCACAAAGCGCCCCGCAGCGGCGAAGTCTATAACATGGGCGGCAGCCGCCACAGCAACTGCAGCATGAAGGAAGCCATAGCCATGGGCGAACAGATCACCGGAAATAAAGCCAATATTACCTACCTGGACGACAACCGCGTAGGCGATCACATCTGGTGGGTCAGTGACGTCGCCAAATTCAGCGAGCATTATCCGGAATGGGAGTACCACTACGACATCCCCGCCATATTGCAGGAAATTTACACTGGGCTCCAGGGGCGTACGTAATTTAAAACTATCTTCGGAGTTCGGCACACAACATTTCTAATGATAATTTTTTATCAATTATTAATTGATAATGAAGAATCAAGTTCATTAATGTAAATATTTTCGTTTAAGCCCCCTGCAACATCGGGATCAGACAACGGAGACAAGAACTTGAGCACATCATTACAAAGTGTCGAGAGAGCCTTTACCCTGATCGAGCTTCTCATTGTAGTAGCCATCATTGCCATCTTGGCCGCAATAGCGGTACCTAATTTCCTGGAAGCGCAAACCCGTGCAAAGCTTTCCAGAAACAAGGCAGATATACGCACCCTGATCACGGCGACGGAAACTTATCATGTGGATTACGGCAAGTATCCTATTCCCAGCAACGCTGACGGAAGTTTAATGAGTAATCCGTTTGGCTCGGCGGAAGACTGGTTTGAAACCAAAACGGCAATTTCGCTGACAACGCCAATCGCCTATATCAATCGAAGGGTGGGTGATGTGTTTGCAGCGAGCGGGACGGAAGAAGCAAAAAACTTCCACTACACATCCAGCACGTACCTGGATATCCGCCAAAACGGAGACCCTGCTGAAAACTGGAGTGCCATTTTCCAAAACTACTACCGGGAACTTAAAGGCATTGATCCGCCCAGCATCATCCAATATTACTATCTCGGCTTCGGCCCTGATAAAATACACAATATCGATGAGCCGCACACCGGCCCGGTAACCGAGCCTCACGAGCATTCCGAAGGGGCAATTTATGATCCGACGAATGGGACATTATCCAGCGGCGACGTGCATTACATTGGACCGGGAATCGGCTTTCTTTAATCGGAGGCAGGGTTGGTGCCTCGCCCACGTCAGTTGGCTGAGGCCGTCTCCTGGTAGTCACCGTCGGTGTTTACCGCCCAGATGTCGTGGCCGGTTTTCTGGAGAAGGTTTTCAACACCAAGCATTGCGGTCACCATGCTATGGTCCTGGTTATTGTATTTGTGCAGGCCGTTGCGGCCAAGCTGCTGCAGATTTTCAAAGCTGTCCAGCCACTCCCGGATCACCGCGATGTTGTCCGCAAAGTTTTCATCGTACATAGGATAGGCTTTTTTGACCCGCACGACGAAGCCGCTTATCGCTTTCGCATCTCGCGCAAGACCCAGTCGCGCCAGTTCATCCCGGGCCAGTTCGATCATGGCGTCGTCATCCATGTTCCAAAGGTCGTCGCCCTCGAAGCAAAAATATTCCATGCCGATCCCCGTGTGTTCAGCGTCGGGAACCAGGTCGCGGCTCCAGTTGCGAAAGTTCTGGATTCGTCCCACCTTCACCTCCGGAGAATGCACATAGATCCAGTTATCCGGAAACAGGTTGCCGCCGCTCAGCACCAGATTCACCGTGATGAAATCCCGATAGCGCAGCGCCCGCGCCGCCGCCAGCACATCCTCCGGCGGTGGGGGATTCATGCGCGATAGCATCGTGCGCAACGGCATCGTGCTAAAATAATGCTCACCGACGGCCTCCTCAAGGTCGCCGCCGTCGTCGTCTGCCGCCGCGTGCATCACCCGCAGGATCCGTCCCGCCCCGTCGTGATCAATGCGCCATACTTCCCGGCCAGGCATGACCCGGCTGCCGCCCTGTTGAATCTCGTCAGCCATGCGCTCCCACAGCATGCCGGGTCCCAGGCGCGGGTAGTCAAATTTATCAATCAGGCTTTTGACTTTGCCGCCCCGGTCGCCAAAGAACGCGCTTTTTACCGCCTGCATAAGGCACAGCCCCTTGATGCGCTGCGCGGCCCAGTCGGATCGGATTTCGGCGCAGGGGATGCCCCATACTTTCTCAGTGTAAGTCTTGAAAAAGACACGATAAAGTCGGTCGCCAAAACGGTTGCTGACATACTGTTCAAAAAAATCTTCCCTCGGCAACGGACGCACCTGACGCCACAGATAGCTGGAAAGCACAAGGGCGCTGTTGCCGATTCCAAGGCCCCAAAAAGCGTTCCATGGTCGCAGCGGATAATGAAAAAACCTGCCTTTATAATGGATACGGCTCAGGCGCGGCACACTGATAAAATCACTGCCTAGCAGGTCCCGCCACAATCTCTCCACCCGCTCTACTTTCGTAAAGAACCGGTGTCCGCCGATATCAAAACCGCAGCCTTTGTGCCATAGAGTGCGAGCCAGACCGCCCACCTGATCGCCGCGTTCGATAATGATGCAGCGGCGATCCGCCTTCATCAGTTCATATCCGGCGGTGAGTCCCGCCGGGCCGGCGCCGATAATGACAACCTGCTGGTGTTCTTTAGTTGCGGCGTTCAGTCTATTAAACCCATTTCTCCCAGGGTCTGAATGGCACGGTCAAAATCCCGCGCTTCGGCCAGGTCGAACCAGTAGCCGGTCACTTCATACGGACGCACGGCTATGCCGCTTTCCAGCAGCCGCGCGATGAGGTCGGTCATGTCAGAGGGCTGGTCTGCCGGCACCTGCCGCACCGAATCCGGAGACAGCGCGTAGATGCCGGCGTTGCATACATAGCTGTGGACAGGCTTTTCCTGCACCCCGGTCACGTTTCCATTATCCAGATGCAACACACCATCGGGGAGCGTCAGCGTTTCCGTACGCACCGCCACCGTAAGTCCGGCATTGCTGGCCACGTGCTTGTCAAGAAGGTCACGGTAGTTTAGATCACAAAGCAAATCTCCGTTAGTGACAAGGAACGGCTCTTCCCGTAATTTCGGCAGATGCGCCAGACAACCGGCAGTCCCCAGCTTTTCCTTTTCCTGGTAATAGGTAATCCGCACGCCAAACCGTTTTCCGTCCTGGAAATAAGCCCGGATGAGGTCCGCCGCATAACCCAGCGACATGATGATTTCTGTAAAGCCATGGTCGGCGAGGCGCTCAATGATCAATTGCGCCACCGGCTTTCGTCCGATGGGCAATAGCGGCTTCGGGATCGTATGGGTAAACGGGCGCAGGCGCGTGCCTTCTCCCCCCGCCATGATGACAGCTCGACTCATATGCCCTTAGACCGCGTACTGCTCGGGACGATAGCCCCGCAGATTTCGCCCGATCCACTCGATGGTCTGGCGCAGGCCATCGTCCAGAGGCACTCGCGGCTCCCATCCGAGGTCAACTCTGGCGTTCGACGCATCACAAATCAGGCGGTTCACTTCGCTGGCCGTCGGACGTATGCGCGATGGATCAAACACCACCTGCACCTTGCGCCCCGTCAGCGGAATAATCCGATCAGCCAATTGACCGATGCTGATTTCCCGTCCGCTGCCTACGTGAAATGTGCGCCCTTCGATGCCGGGCGTTTCTGCAATGCGAATGAACGCGTCGACCGTGTCGCCGACAAAATTAAAATCCCGCGTTGGATGCTGCGCACCCAGAAAAACTTTATCCTGCGTGAGCGCCTGGGTGATGATTGTGGGGATGATGGCGCGGGCGCTCTGGCGCGGCCCATAGGTGTTAAACGGACGTAGCGTAACCGCAGGAACGCCGAATGACAGATGATAACTCTGCACCAGTTTATCTCCTGCGATTTTGCTGGCGGCATATGGAGACTGCGCCTCCTGCGGATGCGATTCCGTAATAAAATCCTGCTGGGCCGTTCCGTAAACTTCACTGCTGCTGGTGTTTATCAGGCGAGAAATTTTGCGGTGTCGACACCATTCCAAAAGGTTTAAAGTGCCGCGAAAATTGTTATCAGCCACCAGGTATGGCTGACGATAGCTGAACGGAATTGCTATGATCGCCGCCAAGTGAAACACAATTTCGCAGTCGGCATCAACGGTTTCCAGCGCCGACGGATCACACAGGTCGCCAAACAGACAGGTGACTTTCTCTCGCGCCGGTAGCGGCAGCATTTCCAACAAGCCGCGCGTGCCGGCGGAGCTATACCGCACAAACGCCGTCACATCCGCGCCCAGTTCCACCAGTCGTTCCACCAGGTGACTGCCGATAAAACCGCCCGCTCCCGTCACCAGCACTTTGCGTCCCTGCCAGCCTTTTTCCATTGTCATTGCGCCTGATCCTTTACCCGTATCCGATACAGCACGGTCGTAGTCTCCGTGTCAAATAAACCGCGATTGGTGACGTTCACCGCGTCAACCGCCTCCACTGCATACGTCTGCTCCAGAACCGACAAAACCGCGCCATCATTAATGCTGGTGAAAATAGGGTGACGAGCTATATTTGCATCGATAATCCCGTTGCGCAGCTGCCCTGCATACTCGGCCGCACTTCGCGCCACTGCCGGAGCCAGCTCAATCTGGTAGTCGCCAATCTGCTCCGCCGTAAAAAACGTTTTATACCACGGCATATATACGAAGTTACCAGCGAAGTTAAGCACGTCCGTCCGATCTCCCCGCACCTTTTGCCGATACCACGTCGTAAAAGTTTCCGCGTCGTCATCCGTAATCAAGATACTGTTCAGCGGCATGACTTCCGTCGTTTCCGGCAAGATAACTGACGACAGGAGTTCTGCGGAAATATCGTCGCTGCGGTCGCTCCGCTCCCAATTGGATGCCACCACGCCCAGGGGCAACAGGAGCAGCACATAACCGGCCACTAAACGGCCGTCGGCAGACATGCGTCGAGCTACCCACGCGCCAAGGACGAACACTCCTACCCAGCCTGCCCATAATGGATAAAGAAAATAATCCCGTATATCCACGATGTTATAGACATAAAGGATCATCAAGTTTTGAACGGCAACGGCCGCCGCCACAAACGCAATCCTGCGATGGCCGGAAATCCACACACGCGTTGCGCCCCAAACGGCCAGCCCGGCAAGGGCAAGGCCGACCAGCACAACAAGCCCCGACGACGTCACAAAAACCTTCTGTCCCCCCGGCGGTGCGACAATGTTTTCCCGAACAGGAACGAACTGTCCCGCAAAGTCGGAAAGCAACTGGGTCGTTTGCAGCCGCATGAACAGCGCCATGGATTCCGCCGAAAAAGATTGGTCCATTGAGGGTTTCAGCAGACCACGGTCCAGGTATTCCGTGCCACGAACATGGTGGTAGAATCGGGAAAAACTGGTTGGATTTCCCCAGTTTACCGGCGGATCAGTAGCGGCCCGCAGCGGCAGGTAAGCATAAAGCGACACCCCTGCGGCCAGTATAAGAAGTAGCACAGGCGTCCTGCCTGCGTAGCCGTTCGGTTCTCTACTTTTTTTTGCGCTCCACCGGGTCCACGCCCATACCGCCGCCCAGGGCAGTAGCAACGTGACAGACAACCGGTGATGCGCCAGCGCCAGCGCCAGGAAAACTGTCGCCCACACCAGGCATCGCCGCCGCGATCTGCCCTCCGCAAAATCCATTTTTTGAACCGTCCGGGTAAACGCAACCGTCAGAAAAAACTGGAGCGCGTAAACCTCTGTCACAACGGCGCTGCTCCAGTGAAACCGCAAAAACGCCGCCGTCAA
>JBBSQY010000053.1:0-20688 GCA_038243585.1 Candidatus Sumerlaeales bacterium
CGGCGTTTTTATTTTCTTTCTCCCGGGAGATTCTCTGCTGTTCATCGCCGGTTTCGTATGCTCTGTGGCCGGTGGTCCTTTAGATTTCTGGGTTCTGGCACCGCTGCTTTGCGTGGCGGCCATTGCCGGTGACGCCGTTGGTTATACTATCGGACGGAAGATGGGGCCCCGAATATTTCAGTTTGGAGACGCAGCCTGGCCGAGCGAATGGTCAGCGAGGGCTGTATGGGCACTGCTGGTTTCTCCTGGCTTTTGGTTTAATCGTAAACATCTGGGCAAAGCTCACGAGTTTTACGAAAAACATGGCGGCAAGACCATCGTATACGCCCGATTCGTCCCTATTGTCCGCACGTTTGCGCCTCTCGTGGCAGGGGCGGCCGCCATGACCTATGGCCGCTTTGCCAAGTTCAATATTTTTGGCGGTATCGGATGGATTTTTTCCATGATGGCGCTGGGCTTTTATTTTGGTCAGATCGACTTTGTTAAACAAAACCTGGAAAAGGCCGTGCTGCTTGTAATCTTTCTGTCGATTCTTCCCATACTGTTTGAGTTTGGCAAAGCCTACCTGCAAAAGCGCCGGGCTAGCGCATCTTAACCAGCAACTATCTAAAGACTGTAAGTGCGATCACTGTTGTTGAACATCAAGTGCGGCCCTCAACAGCGCATTTTCATCAACTCGTTGTTTATAGTCGGGACTCCAGAAAGCGTATTTTATGACGCCGTTGCGGTCAATTATGTATGCTGCCGGCACTGGCAGAATATGGTGACTTTCGCCTGAGCTTTTTTCCAGGTCGATAGGGTTTTTAAATGCCAGGTATCGATTTATCGTTCCATCGTCCACGCGAAAGGCCAGTCCGAAGGCGCGAGTCGCCTGCGCAGAACTGTCCGATAACAAGGTATAGTTAAGCTGATTCTTTTGGGCGGTCTCCCGCAAAAATTGCGGGGCATCGGGAGAAATGGCGACAATTTGGAAGCCCGCGCTTGTCAGATCATCCTCGATCGCGGCCATTTTGGCCAGATGGGTGTTGCAGTATGGACACCACCCACCTCTATAAAAGAGAAGTACGGTCGGGCCGGAGCTATAGATGTCGCGCAGGTTTAACGGCTTTCCGTCCACTGTAAATACTGGAGCCGACGCGGCCTTTTCGCCCACTTTGAGCGGTTTGACTTCGCTTGGGGTGGTCGCGATATCGGAGGCGGCATCGGTAATCGTCAGGGCAGGCTGCGCGGATAATTGTGTTGTTTGAGCATTGAAACAAAATGCAGATGCTGATAAAATTAAAGCCGCACCTGACTTCTTAATAAAATTAGGGCATAATAAGGACACGATGTTTCTCCTATGGTAAGGTTCTTTTTTACGGACAAGACAAGAACGACACTAAGTAACGATGTACGAGTTTTGTGCCATATCCGAGAATTCCTGCCAAGTTACTTTCTCATGTCTTTATGGGTTGCAATAGCGTCCGGGGATCACATGAAGTCTCTTCCACATCCGTGTATTTGCTTCCTGCAGGCATAATAGTTTTATTTTAAAAAGTTAGACAATGATCAGAAAAACCTGGAACACAGACAAATGGCTTCTTACGGCGCAGGCGGAACACGCACGCCTTTCGGCGATCATTGCCGCGTCGTGGCACTTCCCCAGTGATAAACCTTCCGATGAAGTATTTAAATCTGTGCTGACCCATGATGACGGATGGAGAGAGATAGACGCTGTTCCAAGTGTAAAGACAAACGGGGATCCGCAAAGTTTTGATGAAGTAAAACTTGAGGTTGCTACGCCAATCTATACGCGTTCCATCGAAATGCGTAAAGACGCCGGGCATCTTTACGGGGCGTCGCTAGTCGCAGGCCATTTTCTTTATCTTGTGGAAAACGCTGATCTTAGTAGAGCCTCCACAGCGGACGCAAAGGCGGCCGGCCAGTTTTTAGCGCGCCAGCGGGCAAACCTGAATTTGATGAAAACGACTATTGAACAAAGAGATGGTGCTGATCAGCTTCTAAATTACGATCTCGATTTACGTTTTTTACAGGTTTGCGATTATCTTTCACTGCTTCTATGCACGGATTTTACTGGCGAGGAAATCATTGAAGATGTGCCTTACCTGCATAAGGGCGATGCTCTGACAGTGACCCGTCCGGGTTCCGGCTTGGCGTTATGCCTTTCTCCACTCCCTTTTAAGAAAAATTTGCGCGATCACCTGACGTCATGGACGGTACCATTCATGCCCTACGATTCTACAGATGAGCTCCAATATGCCATGGAAGAAATGAAGACTGTTTCTAACGAGGTCCACCTCGGCGCGCCCAACTGCTGATTGACACTTGCTTCTCTGTATTATGCCTACCATTAATTGATTTTAGAACTTGCTTAAGGATTTTTGATTATCATGAAGAAACCATTTCAAACTGCTTCGTTAAAACTAACTCTAACGATGGCCCTTGCGATTTTTACGCTGATGATGCCTGCGTCACCAGGAAACAGCCGGCCATACGCAAGTGACCCCAGCCAGTGTAAATTCGGCATCGATGTACCGATGAATTATCGCGGCAAGGAAATGATTTGTCTTTATAATCTTGAGAGGCTGCTAGACGCGAAACAGGCATGGGCTAAGGATAACCGCGCGGGCCGGGGCAGTCTGGTCCCAAGTTCGGAATCGCTGGCGCACAACTATTTTAGAGAGTACAAGTTTGGGCGACGGACGCCTTGTGATGATGAGACGCAGAAACTGGATGCCTACCGTCCTATTTGCCCATCCGGTGGTCAATATATAGTCGGCAACGTGGGTGAGCGCCCAAAGTGCAGCTATCACGGAGACTCGCTGCGTGACTATGATCAGCACATTCGCGTGCCGCACACCCATTAGTTCCGGCGTTTACCATGACAAATGACACCCCTGCCGTAATTGGCGTAATGGCTTCAGGTCGCGGCTCTAATTTTGCCGCGCTGTTGCAACGGCAAACCGAAAACTACTTTCAAAACGCCAAAATTGCGTGCTTGATTTCCAACCGTCCTGCCGCCCCAGTACTGGATCTGGCTCAGGAGGCGGGCATTGCTGCCTACCCGGTGCCGCCGGGGGATTTCGACTCCCTGGAAGTTTATGAGCGAGAAATCGTTCGACTCTTTGATCAGCATGAGATAAACTGGCTGGTATTGGCAGGATATATGAAAATAGTCGGGCCAACTATATTGACCAGATATGGCGGCCAAATTATTAATATCCATCCTTCTCTGCTTCCGGCCTTCCCAGGGCTGAATGCCCAGCGGCAAGCCCTTGATTACGGAGTTCGCGTATCCGGCTGTACTGTGCATTTTGTTGACGACGGACTTGATTCCGGACCTATTATTGCCCAGCGTAGCGTACCTGTTATGCCGGGAGACACCGAAGAAGACCTCTCAGCACGAATTCTCGTGGAAGAGCATGAACTGTTTCCGCGGTGTGTAAGAGCCATAACCGAATATGCCTGGAAATTGGAGGGACGGCGTGTGGTCTTCGAAGACCGCAATCCTGGATCCCCCTGACCCCCATTACTATATTGAAAAGCAGTCAACGCACTTATGATAGAACGTTATTCAACACCGGAAATGAAAGACCTTTGGAGCGAGCAGGCAAAATTTCAGGCATGGCTTGATGTGGAGCTTGCAGCCTGCGAAGCCTGGACAGCAGTCGGCAAAATATCCGCAGAAGATATGGCGACCATTCGCGACAAAGCTGCATTTACGGTGGACCGCATTGAGGAACTGGACAATACTCTCCACCACGACGTCATTGCCTTTACCACTAATTTGGCGGAAAACATCGGCCCCGCATCCCGTTTTGTTCACCTTGGCCTTACATCCACGGATGTGGTGGATACGGCACAGGCGCTGCGCCTGCGTCAGGCCGGCGAGCTCATCCTGGATGAACTCGACAAGCTTATTGAAACATTAAAAACGCTGGCCATTGATCACCGGGGAACGGTTATGATGGGCCGCACTCACGGCGTTCACGCCGAACCTATCACCCTGGGTCTTAAATTTCTGGTGACCCACCAGGAAATGTTGCGCAACAAGCGACGCCTTGAGCAAGCGCTGGCAGACGTCGCCGTCGGAAAGATCAGCGGCGCAGTCGGAACTCACGCCCATACCGGGCCGGCGTTCGAAGAAAAGATTTGCGAACATCTTAACCTAAAACCAGCCGAAGTGGCCACGCAGGTTCTTCAGCGGGATCGACACGCCGCTTTTGTCGCAGCCATAGCCGTTTGCGGCGGAACTATCGAAAAAATGGCTGTGGAAATTCGCCACCTTCAGCGGACAGAGGTCCGTGAGCTGGAAGAGCCATTTGCCAAAGGGCAAAAAGGCAGCAGCGCTATGCCTCACAAGCGTAACCCCGTTAAGTGTGAACAACTGACCGGTCTCAGCCGCCTCCTGCGCGGCTATTCAACGGCCGCTATGGAAAACCAGGCACTCTGGCACGAGCGCGATATCAGCCATTCCAGTGCTGAACGGGTGCTGATTGGCGACAGTACTACCCTGATTCATTATATGATACGTCTGCTCAACAAGGTGCTTTCCGGTCTGCACGTTTACCCGGAGACCATGCTCTCCAATATGGAAAAGACGCGAGGGTTACTTTTTTCACAAAAAACGCTGCTTTCAATCGTTGAAAAGGGTCTAAGCCGTGAAGAGGCTTACGACGTCGTTCAAACCGCTGCCATGGCAACCTGGGCAGATCCTGACAAAACATTAAAGGCGGAATTGTTGAAAGACAGCCGGAATCCGCTGTCAGAAGCTGAATTGACAGAGCTTATGAACTATAAGCACTTTCTGAAATATATAGATGATATCTATGCAAGAACCAGTATAGCTTAAAATTTTTCGGTTCTTAACAATGATTGGCACCATCCAGCGTCCAATGTTATAAACTTGTCAGAGATTTATGGAGAGGGCCCTAAACGTGTTTCAAAAACTTGCCACTATCGCGCTACTGCTATGTGCTTCCGCCGGCTTTGCCGAGGTCGTCACCATTGAGAGCTTTGAAAACGACGGGGATCCTGCCAACTGGCAGGTAAACGTTACGGCTGGCCACACGCTAAACGCCACTGTCACAGGCCCTGTGCCGGAGTTTGTAACAACAGATGTGACAGAGGGAATTCTGGCGGGCAAATTCCTTGCCACCTGGAACCAGACAACCAGCCCGACAGCCGAAAATGTGTATGATGTGGATGGACCTTCAGTCTACTGGGCGGTGCGCTATAATGTCAATGCGCCCGCTTCGCTCCCCAATAACTCCATTGCGACCGCTGATGGACTTTTGCAGGCGGATATAACAAATCTTTCTTCCGCCCCCGTCTGGGTCGCGTTAGCGGTAGATAGTGTTGTCAGTTCACAGCTTGAACGTGGCCCGCTGCACCTGATCGACGCTGGATCATCAGCCACTTATGTCTGGGATTTCGCGACAACGCCGCCGGTTGGTTTTGACACGGGTGATGGTGTATTCAGTGGCGATGTCCAGCGGCTGAAGTCGCTGCTTGTCTACACGCCGGTCCAACCGACAGATTCGACGCTGGCGCTTACGGTGGATAATATCCGCAACGGCAACAGCCCTCCAATTCCGACCGTCGATCCTCCGAAAATTCTTTCTCTTACTCAGGGCGTCAGCCCTGGCGAAGCTGTATTAACATGGGCTGCTGAGTCTGACCCCAATGTCGCTGCTTATAGTATTTTTGTCGCCACGGACGTAAACTTCGGAACTCCGGAAATTAACCGTCTCACATTTCCACAAAATCCTGTTACCACGGTGCCTGCGGCGCAGCGTTCTGTAGTATTGTCAGGTTTGCCTACCGATCGAAGTGTCTATGTTAAAGTCGGCGACAGCTCCTCGTTTAAGGACGAAGGAGAGGACGTGTTTAATCCAGTATTTACCGCGTTTCTAAATGCCGATGGAGCGCCTCCTCAGGATCGAATTGTCATTGATCACAACCTGCTGGCCTATGACGATCTAAATTTTGTTAAATACGGGTATGCCCATGCAGCTGTATATACAGCACAGGCGCTGGCCGGTTTAGACCGGACGTTCGACTCTGTTTCTGCGGAAGCGGTTGATACCGGTGTCGCTTCATTAACTCCCGCCCCGGACGGAATTGTTATCTGGAGCAATCTAAAAGATGGCGAAATCGCCGGCACTTCTCTTTCCTCACCATCCCGATTGGCGATTTCCAACTTTCTTGCTAATGACGGAAAACTTATAATCTCAGGGTCGGCGTTAGCTCAGGATTTAGGAGCATCCCCTGGAGTCCTTGAAGCGCTGTTCCAGGCGTCGCTCCAGACCGGCAACATAGGCGTATCAGTTATCAAGCCGATCGCTCCGCTGACTACCGCCCCGTTGTCTACGGGCCTCAACCCGGCAACAAACGCCGTTGCCTATTTCAGCAGCGACAATGACGGCATCTTGCCCGCCGGCGGCAGCGCTTCCCTTGCAACTTACAATAATATACCAGCAGTAAATTCTGTCGCGGCCGTCGGGAAGGAAAACTCCTTTGTATTTCTAGGGTTTGCTTTCGAAACCGTTGGCAACTCCTCCGGGCCTTCTGCCAGTGCGCTGGCCCGCGAGAATTTGATGAACGACATGGTAAATTATCTTAACGGAATCGGCGAAACGGACGCAAAAGACTGGCAGCTGTTCAACTAACAGAAACTCTTGCCATTCCCATGTTCCGGTGGGAAATCAGGGGTCATGCAGACTGATAAATTAACCCTTGTTGTTATCTTTCAGGACGATGACTACTCGTCCTGCGTCCGGTACATTTTTGATTTGTTTAGTCGCGTACATGGCTATGCTTGCCATTTTGTTGCGGATAATCAGGATAGGATGGCAACGGCGGATGTCGTCATCAAGTATGGCGAGATGACGCCTTTTAGCGACTCAGGCTCTGACACTCCTACCATAAACGTTCATCGCTGCCGGTTTTTTAGCGATGAGTTTGGCAAGTCCAACAAGCCGCCGGAAAACTTCAGTCTCCTTTTGACAGCCTCAAAAGCAACCGCATTTATGACGATGGCCCAACGAACCGCTACTAGCGCCACTATTGTGCACGATGTTATTGCTGCCGCGTTTTACCTGCTCAGTGGTTACCACGACTGGACCACACAGTTGCGGGATCCGGCAGGGCGTGTCCTTTCAAGCCAGATCGCTCTGCCTGTCGAGACTTGGGACATGCCTCACGTAAACCACTGGTTTCGACAGCTTGATGAGCTCGTTCGTTCGTTACATCGGCGTGAGACAGAGACCACACAGCCCGCTATGACGCCCGCTGGCCTTCAGACGATATGCCTTACCCATGACGTAGATCTTCTGCGCAAATACCGTCCCGGCAACCTTGGACGCCACCTGACGCGGACGGCCAAAGCCAATCCCGCGCAAATGCTTAGTGAAACACGGCGAGCCGCACGGGTCTTGTCTGGCCGAGAGCGTGACCCATACGACAGCATCGATAGCCTGTATACAGTAAAAGAGCGCATTTCCGCTCCCTCAACATTTTTCTTTCTTGGCAGCAAACCAGGTGGCCACAATGGGGACTACCAGGCAGGCGGTCGCGAGGCCCGAAATCTCATGACCCGGGCCCGAGGCTTCGGAGATGAACTGGCGTTCCACGGCAGCTGGGAATCGTCCGATTCCGCTGAGCTCACGCGCGATGAAAAAGAAAAGGTTCAGCAGGCCGTGCAAACTCCAATCCAAGGGGCTCGTCAGCATTATCTGCGTTTTGAAACCCCTGACACTTGGAAACACCTTGCCTCTGCTGGTATCCGATATGACTCTTCGGGCGGTTTTCCCGATCGCTGCGGGTTTAAATACGGGTGGTCCGGTTGCTTTTACCCGTTTGATCTGGACGCCATGCACCCGCTGCCGATCCTTGAAATTCCGCTCGTATGCATGGACATAACCTTGTCATCGTATGAAAAAATTCCGGCTGAACTCGCGCTGGAAAGGCTTTCTACCCTCCTCGACAGTGCATGTGACGGAGTGCCAGGCGGCGCTTTTGTGTTCCTCTGGCATAACGTAATGGGCGACCGAGTCGCCTATCCCGGCTATTTTGACACTTTCGAATACTTCTTTTCTGTGGCATCCGGCAGCGCTCGCTATATCACCATGGCGCAGCTTTGCGATGAGTTTGAGTCTCCTCGTTGATTCACGACCGGGATTTCAGCAGTCCGGCTATATCTCGCGTCGAAAAGCTCACTCTGCTCTTACTTGCGTTGCTTTATGCCGTGCCTGTTATTGTCTGCTGGAACAGTGGATATCTGGATTTTGGCGACGGCAACTATATGTATATTTCCTGGCGGCTTAGCCAAGGCGCTGTCCTGTACCGCGACATCCTGGCCCCTCAGCCTCCGCTGCATCTCTACATCGGCGCCGGGTTGGCGTGGTTGGGAGAGCGATTACTCCCCCACCCATTGTGGGCTTTCCGCGGCTTCAGCCTGGCGTTGCACCTGGCGACGATGGTGTTGGTGTGGATGACAGCACGGGTCGTTCACAGCAAAAATGGCAGTACCGCCCATCCAGTTATTCCACTGGCAGCCGCCGCCATTTATCTCCTGCTGCCTATTGGCTTCTGGTGGACACTGGGATATCAGTCACAACCGCTGCTGATATTTCTCCTTCTGATCATGTTTTATGGGGTAGTTCGCAATACAGGTAAACTGACAGGAGTCGCCGCAGCAGCGGCAGGCCTTGCGCTGCTGACCAACATGACCACCGCCCCCTACGTGCTTTTCACCGGAGGTTGGCTGCTCCTTCGACATTTCCGCCACGGGCTATTGTTCTGCCTGCTTACCGCTCTGCCGTCCCTCATTGTCATTCCGACCATGGAGGCCTATACCGGGGCCTATATCAGCAACGTTTTTGAAAATCAGGCAGGAGCCTTTCCCCGGCCGGATGTCCTTGCTCAATCCGGCCAAACGGTGTCCGGTTACGTCATGGGAAAAATTATCACGGAGGGCGGAGACGTGCTTCGCCTGGAGGGATCTTGGGTCGCCCTTGCCGCTTTAGGAATGCTGATTTACGGGGCACGACGCAGGCAGATTGCCACAGAGTACGTGCTATTTTTTTCGTTTTTCAGCCTTTGCTCAATCCTGTACGTCGCCAAAGGCGGCACGGTAGACTATGTGTTCTCCCTCGCAGAGCCCTATGTAGCCATTTTTGCAGCGACATCCGTGGTTGCTGCCGGCTCGTATTTCTGTCGAATGTGGCGCGAGAGTCCGAGCTGGAAAAATCTTACCCCCCTGGCCGCGCCCTTTATAGGTTTAGTGCTACTTCTGGCAGTCGCATGGCCAGGCATCCACTTTTCTTACCTGACCCTGAACCAGCAAACTTATGAACTTACGGAACCAGAGACCATGCGTCTCGTATCATGGATAAGACAACGAACCAAACCCGATGACCTAATTATTGCCCCACCCCATCTGGCTTTTATGGCACGTCGGCATATCGTTGAGGATTACAGCGAACACTTTCTGTGGCGTCTGAAATACATGAACGAACGGCTGGACGGAGAGGAAGGTCGCGCCGTAAAAACCATTCAGGCTATGGCCGCGCAGCTAAACCAGAAAAACCTGCCATTCCTGGTGCTCGATATGAACCAGACAGGCATCCTGCCGGAAATCATTCAAGCCGTCGAGGCAAATTACCGACCCCTGCTCGACGAACCGCTGCGGACACTTAACACCCCGCTCCAACTCTATGAGCCGAAGCGATGAATAGCATTCAAGAAGAGTATTTAATGTAAAATCTTAATTCATGACCAATACGAAAAGCCCACTTGTAAACAGTTTGAGAGGCGCAACTTTGGATGAAATCTTAAATAGCGCGCGCCAAATTGCGAAAGATATTCTAACCGTTGACGCAGAACAAGTTGACACGGACGCCCGCTGGCCGGAACGTGGCATCCGAGCATTGCAGCAGGCGGGGTTAGGCGGTCTAGTCGTATCTGAGGAGTTTGGGGGCCTGGGACAAGGGGCCCTGGCATTGGTTCGTGTAGCAGAGATTCTCGGAACCGAGTGTACGTCGACTGGATTATGCTACGGAATGCATTGCGTTGGAGCAGCGGTTATCGGGGCGAAAGCCACTCCGGATCAAGGCGAGCGTTATCTGAGACCGATTGCTCAAGGTCACCACTTAACGACCATAGGCCTGAGCGAGCCAGGAACTGGAGCTCATTTTTACCTTTCGGAAACTAAGCTGAAAGCTGTTGACGGCGATAGCTATCAGATTTCCGGCACCAAAAGTTTCGTGACTAATGGCGCCCACGCCGATTCGTATGTCATCTCGACCGTTGCAGCCGATCCCGGCGCTCCCCCCGGTCAATTTTCGTGCGTGCTAGTCAATGAAGGAACTCCCGGTCTCGACTGGCAGTTGCCGTGGGACGGAATGGGCATGCGTGGTAATTCTTCCTGCTCTCTTAAATTGAATGAAGTTAAGATTTCCAAACGTGACCTTATTGGCGACGAAGGGGATCAAATCTGGTACATTTTTCAAGTGGTTGCTCCATATTTTCTCACCGCGATGGCTGGCACCTATCTGGGTCTGGCCTCAACTGCACTTAGAATTGCGCAGGATCACTTGACCAGCAGGACCTATTCGACATCCGGGGTTTCTCTTGCTCAAGTTCCAGTTCTCCAGCACCGTATCGGGGTCATGTGGGGCATGCTTGAGCGGACACGCCAACTGGTTTATTTCGCCGCCAGCCAGGTTGACCAGGGCGGTCCTGACGCCCTGCCTGCACTCTGTTCCGCCAAGGCTGAAGTAGCCGACTGCGCCGTTAACCTTGTCAACGAAGCGATGACACTACTGGGCGGAATCGGATATCAACGCGGAGGCAGAATGGAGCGACTGATGCGTGATGCTCGTGCGGCGCATATTATGGCTCCTACAACCGATGTACTCCGGACGTGGGTCGGCCGGTCAATACTTGGCCAGCCGCTGCTCGCGGATTAACCATTGAACAAGGTCTTACTGTACAAGGTCGATCCTATAACCTCTGACTTACTTCGTAGTTCTAACGACAAATTGGCTGAGTTTCAGCCAGTAGCAAGTCCAGACGAAGTGGCAACGATAGTAGCAGACCAATCCCATGTGGTGGACGCGCTGGTCATCGGCACCTTCGTTGCGGATCCGGTCCGAGTGGCTCAGCAAACTTACGCGGTCAGCCGAGATGTAGGCGTAATGTTGCTGACAGAGACAATCCATTTAGATCAACTGACCAGGGCAGTTCAGTTTTCTCCGCTCCTTGGAAACGGTACCGTGTGTGTAGCCGTGGAGGACACAGCAAAAGTGCTGGAAGCATTTTATCAGACTCTTACGGCGGTGCGACGTCGACGTACACATCGAGCAACTATCGCTGCGGTCGACACGCAGATTCAGTCACAACTGCCTCCTATTCTGCATGGAACCTACGTTGAGCATCTGCTACACCACGCGCCCATAGGGGTGGTGGCAACAGATGAATTTGGAAAAGCCCTGGCGTGGAACACATTTGCAACAACGCTCACTGGCATTGTCGAGCGTGACGCATTAGGTGCTAGATTTCCCAGCCTTTATCCGGAGCCCTGGAGATCTCAGCTCGAGGCATTGATTACCAACGTCTCGACCAGCCCGCTTGACGGCTGGCCACCTCTTATAGTGGAAAACGCCACTATGGCCGTAGAAATGAAGATATCGCTGCTTGAGGGAGCTAAAGACAACCATCGTTTAATAATCCTCATGCGAGATATCACTATTCAACTGCGGGCAGAGCGCGAAGCCGCTGAGGCCACGCGTTTGTTAAAAAGCACCAACGAGGAACTGAGGAAAGCTCGTGATCGAGCCTTTGATGCAAGCCGCGCCAAAAGTACTTTTCTAGCCAATATGAGTCACGAACTTCGTACTCCATTAAACGCGATTATCGGCTATGCTGAGATGCTGCAGGAGCAGGCACAGGATGGTTTACATGATGACCTTCCGGCTGACCTTCGTCGGATAAGCTCTGCGGGACGTCACCTTCTAATGCTGATCGGTGAAATTCTTGACATATCAAAAATCGAAGCTGGAAAGATGGAACTTTATATCAGCCGCTTCGACTTAGGGACATTAGTGGATGAAGTCACCGCGACAGTTCAGCCGCTGATTGAAAAGAACAGGAACCGGTTAATGACCACCTGCGATCAAGACCTTGGCCTGATGCAAACGGATGAAACTAAGGTTCGCCAGATACTTTTCAACCTGCTCAGTAACGCTGCAAAGTTTACTGAAAACGGTACAATTAAGTTGTCTGTCGACCGGGAGACAACCGATCAAAACAATCCAATCGATCGCGGCGACAAAGTGGATACAATAGTTATACAGGTATCTGATAGCGGCATTGGAATGTCTGAACAGCAAATTGAATCGCTTTTCCGTGAGTTCAGCCAGGTCGACCCGTCATCAACGCGTCGCCACGGCGGAACAGGGCTTGGGCTGGCAATAAGCAGACGATTCAGCCAAATGATGGGAGGGGACGTTAACGTCACCAGCACCCCTGGAACTGGCTCTATTTTCACAGCAAAGCTACCTATGATGGTTCCGGGTACTACGGATATTCCGTCTGAAAATATTGGTTTACTTGAAGCCGGCTTCAGTCGGGAGGTGGGATCGTCTTCTTATTCTCCAAATACCATTCTTGTCATTGACGATGACCCAACCGTGCACCAACTGATGCGCCCCCTGTTGGAGAAAGAAAGATTTCATGTCGTTAGCGCCATGGATGGCAGACGCGGAATTGAACTCGCCAGGGAGATACATCCTCGTGCCATTATTTTAGACATTTTAATGCCAGAATTAGACGGTCGGTCAGTTCTGACTGAAATTAAAGCCGACCAAAAGCTTGCTGATATTCCTGTTATAATTGTCAGCCTTGTTGACCACAAAAACCTTGGCTTTGCTCTCGGGGCAACCGATTACCTGACTAAGCCATTTGAGCGCGAACGCTTGCTTTCCATATTACGCAGGTATCAATGCGACCTGCACACCTGCAGGGTTCTGCTTCTTGAGGATGATCTCGATACAAGGGATCTGCTGAACCGGCTGCTTATAGCTGCCGGATGCTCAACGGTTACCGCCACTAACGGCCGGGAGGGACTTAGAGCTATGGAAGCCAGTATACCTGATATAATCCTTCTCGACCTTATGATGCCCGAAATGGACGGCTTCGAGTTTTTGGAAAGGGTACGTCAGGAGCCACTGTGGCGAAACACCCCGATAATCGTAATCACTGCCATGGAACTTAACGACGACGACCGCCATAACTTAAACGGAGAGGTTCAGCGAGTTCTTTATAAGGGCCACTACACTCGCGATGATCTTTTGCAGGAAATCTGCGACACGGTGGCGAGTCTCCCTCGCTTGCCGGAAAACGTTGAACACTCATAGATTATACAGCAGAAGGTGCTTTAGATTGACGAAAGACTCATGACACCAGAGTCTAATTTATCCATGGAATTTGCCGCCGCCGCAGACGTATAAGCTAAATCTGTATGCAACGGCTGCCGGGATGGTGAAATTGGTAGACGCAAGGGACTTAAAATCCCTCGACCGTAAGGTCGTCCGGGTTCGATTCCCGGTCCCGGCACCACCTGTACCTATTGCGGCACTAACAGCCAGTATCGTTTGCGGTATCTGCAAAGCGAGGGTGGAATCTAAAACCCATTATGTACGGTCGGCCGAAAATCAGCACTTTAATAACATCACGTACTTTGCGCTGTTGAGCACATTTTTGAAGCGTGAATCATAAAATGCTAGCTTTTTATGAGGTTAAACGATGGCTGATAAAACACTTACACATTAAACGTGCAGTTTCTGGTGAGACTTAGAGCCGAACTCATCGCAGTTTCACAAAAGCACATTATAAGTGCATTAACTTTTTATCGAGGAATAGGGGTTGACACAGTATGATAAGACCTTATGGCTCTTGATGAATCAAATGTATCACCCAGTTTTTTCTGAAAGCAGTTTACCATCGCTTATGGCTGATAAGCCTACATTTGTTACTGACTATGAAGCTCCCGGGATTGAAGCTGTCCTCACCTCTGAAGAGGTTGAGCGGGAGATTCTATATGCAGGTAGCCTTACTCCACCGATCCCCTTTAACCCAATCCCGGACTAGCTGATCGCCAAGACGCAACGGGACTGCGGGGTCGGCAGTATTTGGAACAAAACGAGAAGGGCCTTTTTTCAGTAAACGTCCACGATGTTAGCGTCATCTTCCTCGTCACTGCGCGGCCTCTTACTACTAACAACATTTTCATACCTCAGCGGCGACAGCGCGTGAAGCAATGAAAGATCCATTTCCGCCTCCGCAACTATGCGAATTCGATCTTCCGGCAAAATCTTTTTTAGCGCGTAGTAGAATGGTGGACTGAAAAATATCGGCGTTTTTTCAATTCCCCTGGCATGCCACCGGGACATTGCTCCATCCGGGACTTGTTGCAGGCTAACCGTCGTCCCCTGACCACGGTAATAAGATATCAGATTCTTGATCAGACGCAGCGTACGAGTGTCTTCGCCCGCCAGATCCAGTTCAAGACCTTTCACATGGCGGCTCATCTCCTGCACCATTCGCAGCGTAAAAGCCGTAAAGCCTTTTACATAAACTTCATCTTTGCGGCGCTGAACTGTGCCGCCAATAAGAACAGGTGCGCTCGCATGAAGAGCCTGATCATACAGCTTGCTAATCTTGACCGGCATCGTAACCACATGACCTTCAAGATCAAGCAGTATATGCTCCTTCTCTTCAACCAGTGGGCTGCCTGATTCCACGTGATCCAGAAAGCCCGCCACATGAACTTCCTTGCCCACCATGCGCGGGACAAGATCTCCAGGTGCCAGCGCCCGACATTTATCTACCAGGTCTTTATAAAGCAATAGCTGGTCAAACCCGATACAGTAGCCCGCCGCGGCTATCTCGTTTCGAATGATCTCCTGCAAGGGCAGTTCCGCCGTGTCCGGAGGTTCAACGGAGACCATAGTGGAGGGACGATCATCCTGCTCATCGAACAAACTTGGCGAGCCTGCGTCCCGTCGCGCAATCTCCACATCATGTTCCACGAGATAGAGCATCTGGCTGCGCCGATACCCGAAACCATCCAGAGCCCCTGCCTTCACAAGGTTGGTCAGAACGCGCGTGTTTATTAATTTTGAATCTGTGCGCCGCACCAGATCCATAAGGTCGTTATAATCGCCGCCCTTGCGAGTCTCGTTCAATTCCGTGTAAGCCCGATGCCCTACGCCTCCAACTACCATCAGACCAGTGCGAATCGCCTTATGCACCTGGCTGAACTCGTATACGCTGAGGTTAATATCCGGCGGAAGAATCTTAAGTCCCATTTGCTTGGCTTCGCGAAGGATAACCGTAAACTTACGTCGGTTTTTAAATGTGTGGGTCAGAAGTGACGCCATGAAACTCATGGGGTAATGCGCTTTCACGTAGGCACAACGATACGTAAGCAGACATTCGGGCACGTGTTCGCGCACGTCACTGTCCCCCGCCGCATTTGGAGAACGTTCCAGCCCTTTTACTTTGAGTAATTCCATAAACGTTCGCGGCCTGTGAGCCCGTAGCAGAGACTTCAGTGTAATACTGCTAAAGGGTTCAATGCCGTTGGTTAATCCGCGACACAACAAGTCATACGTCGCGTGGTCATCCATCGGAATGCGGTCCGGATCGAAGGCAGAGTTCTCTTCTTTCCGCACCCAGTTCGCCGCTGAATCCAGGATGTTTAACACCGGGTCCGTCATCACCGTAATTCGGGGAATATGAAACAAATCCAGGGCGTTGCCATCCATCTGCGTTACAAGCTGATCGTCTACTGGCACCCGCGGCGTGAGGTGGTTTAAGTTTTCTGCGGAAATGGCAAACTGGTTTTCGTCTAGCGACAGATCGCGCGGGCGTGGCAAAAGCCGAGACAGCAGAAAGTTCTCAAATTCCGCGCTGGGAAGCGCCACACCGTCGACCTTACCGGGGAAAAAGTCTTCCAGCGGGGAATCCACCGTCAGATTCCGATACTCAGGCAAGTCTGTTTCATGGTCCGTCCGGCCAGGCTTAGCGTACAGCCATGCCCTTACTTCACGTCCCAGTCCACTCGATTGCCACCAGGTAAATTTGCCGACCGCGCTACAAAAATCATGGCCGAAGGTTTCTCGCATAAAGTCATGCAGAGCCTCAATATGGCGCAAGGGCATCTCTACGGATAAGGCGGGTTCGGCTTCGTTATTGTCTCTGGAAAACCCGAGGAATCTCATTTTATAGTCGAGGGGATTGATCCGCGTAATGCCCAGAATGTAAGCGACCAGGCTGGTAATCATATCGCCCCGACCAACGCCCACGCTGATCTTGTTTTTCCGAACAAACTGGGCGATGTTCCACAGCAACAGCATATTGTTTGAAAGGCCGTGAGTTTTTATGTAGTCAAACTCTTCGTTTAGCCGGTTTTTAATATCCGGCGAGAGCTCAACAAAACGTGCTCGTGCTTCGCGAAAGGCCAGATCCCACAGAAAGCTGTCTGCGTCGAAACCTCGAACGAAGTCATGAACCGGGAACCGGCGCTTTTGATAGTTCAGCTGAAAGGAACAACGATCTGCCACTTCCTCGGTCGCATACAACGCCCGCGGATATTTCAAAAATCGATCGCGCATCTGCATGCCGCTGGCAACATGCTGAGAATGGGCAGTATCCCGCACCGCCTGGAACTGAAGAAAGCTCGGAAAGCGACCCCGCATAAGAAAATCGCGAGCAAGGCTGTCTTCCGGTCGCAGGTAGCACACGGCGTTTGTGGCCACGCATCTCACATTTAAAAAGTTGCTCAGCGCAAAGATTTGGTCATTGATCTGCTTCTGGCGCGAGACCTCCACATCTTCCAGCTGAAGAATCAGGTTGTCTCTCCCGAAAATTCTTGCCAGTTTGCGTATGTAATTTTCTGTCTCTTCGACGCGGTTGTTTAGTAGGAGATGGTAGAGCTCAGAAGAAGAACTGCCGGTGAGCGCGATCAGGCCGCCTGCGTGTTTTTCCAGCGATTCCAAATCGATCCGGGCCTTGCCCCGCTTGCTCTGGGCGTGGCTGATGTTTACCAGACTGACCAGATTTCGATAGCCCGCGTCGGTTTCCGCTAACAGGACAATCCGGAACGGCTGATCATTGGTCATTTCTGATTGGGCAATAGGCACTATGGTCATATCGCAACCAATGACTGGACGTATGCCCGAATCTCGACATGCCTGGCAAAAAGACGCGACGCCGGCAAGCGTGTCCTGGTCCGTCAAGCCGAGCGCCCGCATCCCCAAGCGCTCTGCATAACGCACCAGATCACGGACTGATGCTACTCCATCAGGTGAAAAATGGCTGTGTACATGAAGATGGACAAAATCCAAACGATTCCCAAACCTAGTTCATAATCTATATTTAAATGCAGAGCAGGAGTCGCTCACGGCAAGCATAAACATTTGCCGCGCCCTATTGTGCGTTTTTTCTTTTGCGTATGGAATGATAGTTTTTCTTGCCCCGCTGGTCCAGGTTGTCACACAGATAATTCAAAGTCGCAAATCATGATCACAGAGGCCCAACTACCAATGCCTAAAACCATTAATGTCGGCATGATCGGCTATGCCTTTATGGGCAAAGCCCACAGCGCCGCGTATCGCGATGTTCCCCGTTATTTTCCTGAGCTTGACTTGCAACCGGAAATGAAGGCCATCTGTGGCCGAAATGAAAAGGCTGTAAGAGAAGCCGCTGAACAATTCGGTTGGGATTCCTATGAGACCGATGCCATGGCTCTTATTAATCGTACAGATATTCAGGTAGTGGATGTGTCGTCTCCAGGTTGGGCACATAGAGATCAAGTGATCGCTGCAGCAAAAGCGGGCAAACATATTATTTGCGAAAAACCCATCGCAAACAATCTGGCCGACGCCAGGGCGATGGCGAAGGCCGTGACAGAAGCGGGCGTTTCCAGCTTTGTGATGTTTAACTATCGACGGGTGCCGGCGGTAGCACTTGCCCGGCAAATGATCGAGGCCGGTGAAATTGGTGAGATTTACCACATACGCGCTTGTTATCTGCAGGACTGGATCGCCGATCCACAGTTTCCAATGGTTTGGCGGCTGGACAAAGAGCTGGCGGGCAGTGGTGCCTTGGGAGATATTGGCAGCCATATTATTGACCTGGGTCGTTTTCTTGTGGGTGAACTGGAAGAAGTCTGTGCCACCACGAAAACGTTTATCAAGGAACGACCTACCGCCCCTGGCTCAAAAGAAACGGGAACGGTGACAGTTGACGACGCGGCGGCCTGGCTTGCGCATTTCAAAAACGGTGCCCTTGGAACCTTCGAAGCCACGCGTTTTGCCCGAGGACGAAAGAACGCCAACCGGTTTGAAATTTTTGGATCAAAAGGCAGCCTGGCGTTTGATTTTGAAGAAATGAACAAATTACAGTTTTGGTCTGCCGCGGATAGTGAAAAGTTTCAGGGGTTCCGGGAAATCCTAGTGACGGAATCCGGGCACCCGTATATGGATGCGTGGTGGCCTCCAGGTCACATCATTGGCTATCAGCATACTTTCGTAAACGCGCTGCGCGACTTCTTTGATGCTATAAGTAAAGGGGTTAAACCTTCCCCAGACATAAATGATGGCGTAGCAGTACAGGCGGCGCTTGAGGCCATAGCGCAGAGCTCTGACACTCGCAGTTGGGTCAGGCTGGACGATCTTTAGCAGATGTGACTGTCCTTGACTGAATTTACTTCTGTGACTTCACACAATTTTCTTTGGCACGCGATTTGATTAGGTTTATAGCGAGAACTTAAACAAAACGCATCCGAGGAAACAGACAATGAACACTACGATGAGAATGAAGGCAATTCCCTACGAGCAGGCCGCACCCTCGCAAGAAGGGCTTATGTTCGAGCAAATTGTCACCGTCAAACGCATTGTAATCACTTCGGCAATGTTGTTGGTATTCGCGCTAATGGCCTTGGGATTTAGCACGGCTCAGGCCGGGGTCTCAAGTTCCTGGCACTCGGATTTCGAATCAGCTAGAGATCAGTCGCAGCGCCTCAACAAGCCTTTATTTGTGATGATTGCGCGGGAAGGGTGTCATGCCTGCGCTGAGATGGAACAACATCTGGCTAATTCCTCCAGCCGCCGCGCCCTCAGCGGAGCAGTTAAAGTTCGTCTGGAGTCTTCCGCAAATCCTCAGATGACGGCGCGTTACGCCGCCGGCGGCACTCCGACAACTCTTGTTTTTGCCCCTGGCAATTATCAGGCTCCAGTCTACTCCTTTACCGGAGTAATGGATACAGGCACAATTGTTCAGGTAGGCCGCAGTCTTAACAGCATGAATTAAACCGATTTGATTCAACCCTCCAAGGTAATGTAAACGCCGCCATATCGATAGATATGGCGGCGTTTTAATTTCAGTAGCAGTCGTCCCGCCGGTGTAGCCTAAGGTTTGAAAGGAGCTGCGTAGCCCATCATTCCTTTATCTGATCAACCGCACCGGCACACATGTCATGATAAATGTATTGACATATCCTTATACAATCAGCGGGTTAGTATTGTTTTCAACCTGCATTATTATGAAATTCTGACCGAATTTCGTCACTTCCAACCGTAAAAATTTGATTTCCCAGAATGCTAATGGAGCAAGCCTGTAGTAAGCACACGATGTCGCAACATCGCCCTGCGTTCCCATCGTCTAGGGGTCTAGGACACCGCCCTTTCACGGCGGCGACACGGGTTCAAATCCCGTTGGGAATACCATTTTTCTTAACTACGCGCCGCCTTCGCAATAGGGCTTTGAACTCTTAACGCTTGTCCCCTACAATCGCATCGTACACCAAATGGATTATGCTGCCGTATCCTTGACCTGTGGTAGCAGCCATTCCCATTTCACAGGTGCGGCAGGTGGAATAGTACCGGGCGTCGCTAGCCGCATCCGCCCCGCACGGACCGGCTTTTCCGGCAATCACAGATGGATCACCCTCGGAGCCGGCCTCCAGTCCCATTTTTCTACGAATTTCGCCTGCCTCCGGAGATGTCGCGCTTATAGTCAGTTCCGGGTATAGCAATCCCCTGTCACCAGCAAACCCACAGCATTCGGCCAGCACCGGCAGCTCCACATCGTCTGCAAAGGTATTGGCCACTTTCAGCAGATCAGGGGTCCATCCTTGTTTCATTACTGTACACGTCGGATGCAGCACGACCTGACGCTTCAGCTTCGGCCAGGTTTCTCGCTCCGGCAGAATCTCCTTCGCCAGCCAGGTTGGCAGGTCCAGGATTCGCAGCTTTTTCCAACGTGCGAGCGCTTCGCCTCCAAGATATCTGTCACACTGGATCAACTGGCCGGTGCATGGAGAAGTGTCGCTTATAATTGTCCAGCGTCCGCCATCGCTTGCTTCCCATAAGGCGGCCACCGTTTTTTCCGCCGCGATGCGTCCTGCGTCATCGAACCCCTTGCTAAAGAAAGGCTGACCGCAGCACAGCCCGCCCAATCCTTTGGGCCAGATAACCTGGCGGCCACACGCTTGCGCAACGGCCACAACCGCTTCCGGAACGGAGACGCTGGAGGGCTCGCCGGCTATCACGCCCATGGAACGGGTAAGACAGGTGGCGAAATAGACAACCTTAGTTCCAATAAAAGCGGGATCAAGTA
>JBBSQY010000054.1:0-20668 GCA_038243585.1 Candidatus Sumerlaeales bacterium
ACAACCCCAGCGAAACCACGAAAGGCAAACCTCCAGTTAAACATAAAAAAAACAAGAGTGAAGGAAACACGCCCACTCAACTTGACTCAAACCTGATAAACTAAAACTCCAAAACTAACGGGCTATACGCTTGTTTAAGGTCTAGAGTATTTTAGTACCTTTATAAAACTCAAGGAAGCTGGTTCTTTTCGATCTACGCGCAAGGAAAATAATCGTATTAAACACGTAGCTATACCCCGTGGGTGCTGCTTTTAAAGTCTCAGCGAGATTTAGAGAAACGAATCCCAATCCTATAAATTGCGTTTCAAGGCAATATTCCGGGTGTCTTTAGCGCACGATTTTCGCTTTACTGTATACAAAACTACAGGAGGCCTTTAAAATGGCTAACGATCAACCCGCTAAACTTTACCTTCAATGGATGAATGACGCTTACTCTCAGGAACTGGCCCTGGTCCCGGTGCTGGAGAATCACGCGAAGGACCTGGAGGCTCACGGACTTGATTCCGCGCGCGTCCGTCAACACGTGACAGAGACACAGCGTCATGCGGAAAGCATGAAAGAATGCATCACCCGCGCAGGCGGTGAAGTCTCTGCATTAAAGGGAGCATTAGGGAAAACGATCGGCGCGGTTCACAGCGTGTCATCGGCAATCTTCAGCGATGAGCTGATTAAGAATTGCCTTTCAGACTTTGCCGCGGAAAATATGGAAATTGCGTCATACACTTCCCTGATTGCGGCGGCCGAAAGCATCGGCGATACACAAACGGCAACGACCTGCAAAGCGATTTTAGATGAAGAAATCAGAATGGCAGACTGGCTGAAGGATCAAATCCCAGTGATTACACTGCATATGATGGATGACGCGAAAACCGACGCGCACAAGTAGATAACAAAAATCTCCAGCCAGGATTTGGCGGGGATTTAAATTGCATCAACAAAGAAAAAAGCCCCGGCGAAACTTCATGCCGGGGCTTGTGATTTTATTACAGGTTATTGGCTGTTAGTATAGTTCCCAGTCATTCACGTTTGCAACACCAACATAGTCGGCTCCGCCTGCCAACGGCGCGCCTGCTGTACCGGCCGTCGCGTACTCAGGACCATTGACATCCATATAGGTTGCGAGAAGTCCGTTTAACGAAACGTAGGCGGGATCCGCATTGATATTGCTGACTTCGGTTATTGTGCCTTTGGCCCCAATTGCGTTTGGTCCACTTGTCGGCAAACCAGATTTTGAGACTGTTACTCCACCGGCTGGCAGACCAGTTGCGTTTAGACCGGCAAACTTAGTTCCAGCTCCGCTGATAATGGAATCCTTTACCGTTAAGCTACCGGCGGCCCGAACTCCTGCCGAACCTTCAATGCCAAGATACGCGGCTGTCGGAGTATTTATAGTAACCCTATCCCATGTGGACGGTACCCTCGTGATGTCTACAACGCCATAGTTAGGAACATTAATAATAACATCCGACAAAGTTATTTGACCACTCGCGCCGCTGATACCTCGCGACGCATTTGTTCCAGGAGGAGTCCCTGCGGAGCCTTCGGAATAAATTAACGTGTGACTGATGTTTGTTTGATGACCGAGAGTGCTTCCTGAAATTGCTATCCCGTGGCCACCTACAAGAGGGAACAGAGAGGCTGTGCAGTTAAGTGGACCTTCGGTTTGGTCAACACCTGTAATTGTGGCTACCGCCGCAGGGTTTGATCCTCCGACCTCAAAGTTGTGAAATCCGGCGTATGCGCTAAGACAATTATGAATTTTGATGAACTCAGGGCCAACTCCGTCGTTTCTTAACGTGGTATTGCTTGATGCGCCATAGTAAAACACACAATTATCTAATATCAGCTGAGCTGATTCTCCAGCGTCATTAAAAAATTGCAGCAGCTTAGAGCTACCGCTGCGCGCTGGTCCACCACGGGGTGTCGGTGGTAGTAGAGCCGAGGCCTTATCAACGGCCATTGGGTCTCCGGCCGCGTTGACTTCCGTAAAAACGCAGTTATAAAAGCTTATAAGGTTCATAGTTGTATTACCGACCGACTCATCAAATCTCACCAATTCATCTATCGGCATAGATGCGGGTGTTGAGATAGACCGGGTAAAGATGAGGTCGCGGAAGGATACGTCATGAACATCCTGATTTATAAAAATTCCGTCATCAGTACCAATTGTCTGTCCAAGTTTTAGCTTTAATATAACCTTTGTACCGGAAGTATCCGACTCCAAAGCTATGTCGCCAACAATATCACCCTGGCCAATAACTGCCTGATCAAGAGTAATGCCTTCGTCGTACGGACCGGAACCAGCCTTGATTTTAATTACAAAAGGCGCTGTTTCACCCGCATTGCTGCCACCGGAGGCATAGCTGCTGATCGCAGCCTGCACGGTCGTGAAATTACCACTGCCTGCGCTATCGACCAGCACAGGATTTGCCGCTGATGCGACACTGGCTAAACCCGCCAGAGTCAGGGCGCTGAAAATATGTTTGGTATACAAGTACGGTTCTCTTTCTTTGTTCCAAATGGTCTTGCTCACTCAAGGTGGTATACGGGCTGGATGCCTAATACTGTAATGTATAGCACTTTGGAGTGCCTGCCACTCATTATTATTGAAAACTCACAAAGAAGATCCCGTAAAGGTGGCTTGCCGAGCCCTTCCAGTCACCCATATGCCATGCTAAGAATGCCGAATTTAAAGTTTTATGAAAAAAGACGACAAATAACCCATCTCGAACCAGTTTGCGAAGAAGAAACCTTGACAAAGCAATTGCGGGGGTATAAATATAAGATAATGATGATTGGATAAGCCGAGCGAAAGGTTGCTCCGCTTTTCCCTCCACTTACCGGCACCTTATGCTGAACGGATGCAAGTTCTATGAAAAGCGATTCAAGCCAAAATAATTCCGCGGGACGGAGCGAGTTTTCCGGCGGGGAGATAAACCTGTCGTTTGTGCGGGATGAAACCGAACGCAAACGAGCGGAGCAGTTGCTTCTGGATACAGTCGCCTATGCGGAAAGCATCATTGAAACCGTCAGGGAACCCCTGGTCATTCTCGGACAGGATCTCCGCGTGAGAACAGCCAGCCGGGCCTTTTACCAGGCCTTTCAGGTCATTCCCTCCGAGACAGAAAACCAGTTGCTGTACGATTTGGGCAATGGGCAGTGGGACATCCCCAAGTTGCGCACCTTATTAGAAGAGATTCTACCGCAGAATAATCAGTTTAATGATTTCGAGGTGGAACATACCTTTGAGGGCATCGGCCACCGAAACATGCTGCTTAACGCCCGGCGTATTCACCTCCAGGGGAATCAGACAGAACTCATTCTGCTGGCCATCGAAGACATTACCGACCGCAGGCAAACCGAGCAGTTGATCCTCGACACAGTGGCGTATGCGGAAAGCATCGTCGAAACCGTCCGGGAACCCCTGGTTATTCTCAGCCAGGACCTTCGTGTAAAAACGGCAAGCCGGTCATTTTACGAATCCTTTAAGGTCGTACCGGAAAAGACGGAGAACCAGCTTCTCTACAACCTGGGCAATGGTCAGTGGGACATACCCATCCTGCGGACGCTGCTGGAGGAAATCCTCCCACAGAACAACCAGTTCAATGACTTCGAAGTGGAGCACACCTTCGAGGACATTGGCCACCGGATCATGCTGCTCAATGCCCGCCGCATTCATCAGCAGGGCAATCAATCCGAACTGATTCTCCTGGCGATCGAGGACATCACCGAGCGCAAGCGGGTGCAAGAAGAGCTGACCTCCGCAAAGCAGAGAGCGGAAGAAGCCACCGCCATGAAGTCCATGTTTCTAGCGAACATGAGCCATGAGATTCGCACCCCCATGAATGCCGTCATCGGCTTATCAGTGCTTGCTCTGAAGACTGATCTAAACCCGAAACAGATGGACTATGTTACTAAAATTTATAATGCAGGCGTTACCATATTAAGCCTGATTAACGACATCCTCGATTTCTCGAAAATTGAAGCGGGAAAACTGGATATGGAGGAAATGGATTTCATCTTCGACGAGATGATCAATAACGTATCCTCCATCGTTACCGAAAAGGCTGCCGGCAAGGGCTTGACATTTTCCCTTCAGATACCGTCGGATATTCCGCAGAATCTGGTGGGTGATCCGTTGCGGCTGGGCCAGGTACTTATTAATCTGATTGAAAACGCCGTAAAATTCACAGGCGCGGGCGATGTCGAGGTTGCGGTAGAGGTTGTGGAGCAGACCGGCGAACGGGCCAAACTGCGCTTCGCGGTACGCGACACTGGCATCGGGATGAACCAGGAGCAGGTGGCAAAGCTTTTCCAACCTTTTGCCCAGGCGGATGGTTCGACTACCCGCAAGTTTGGGGGCACAGGGCTGGGGCTCAGCATAAGCAAGCGCCTCGTGGAGATTATGGGAGGTCAAATCTGGGTTGAAAGTCAGATAGGCAAAGGCAGCACGTTCGTTTTTACTGCCTGGTTTGGAACTGCGAGCAAAGTTACAAAGCGGGTAATTCCCGAGCGACTGGCCGGGCTGCGAGTTTTAATCGTAGACGACACCCCATCGGATTGGCGGGCGCTTATCAGAAATCTAGAAGCGCTTTCTTTTGCGGTCGATCTCGCCACGTCGGGCGACGATGCCATCAAGCTTATAAAACGACACGATGCAACGAACCGCTATAGTATCATTTTTATGGACTGGCGAATGCACGAGATGGACGGGATCGAGGCAACCCGGCTTATCAAGTCGGATCGAACCTTGATCAATAAGCCCCCTATCGTCGTCGTAACAGCCGTTGGCCGGGAAGAAATTCGAAAACACGCCCTCACAGCCGGAGCTGATGGATTTCTCGTAAAGCCAGTCACGCCATCTTTACTCATTGAAACGTTTATCGAGCTCTACGCTCCCGAGGAATCAATGGATGCCTCGGCAACCGTTTTTGAAACTAAACAGTTCGGAGTAATAGACGCGCATATCCTGCTTGTGGAGGATAACGAGATTAATCAGCAGATAGCCACTGAACTGCTGACCGCAGCGGGCGCCAATGTGGAGATAGCAGTCAATGGTCGCGTGGCAGTTGATAAGGTAAAAGCTGGCGGAGTCCCATCGCCGTATGATGTGGTACTTATGGATATACAGATGCCGGAAATGGACGGTTACGAAGCGACCAAACTTATACGGGCGGATGGACGCTTCGACGACTTGCCGATTATCGCTATGACGGCCCATGCCATGATGGAAGAAAGACAGCGGTGCCATGACGCCGGAATGATCGATCACATTACAAAACCTATTGATCCCCAGGCCATGTTTGAAACTATCAGCCACTGGTGTAAACCGCGTTTACAAAAAAAGCTGGATCAATTAGCATCACCTCAGCCCGATAAGCCCGCAGAACTGGTAATTCCCGATATGCCACGCATTAACGTGGTTGATGGTCTGGCTCGGGTCGCTGGAAATAGGAAACTCTACCTGGATCTTCTTCGCAAGTTCGCGGCGAGCCACGCCAGTGTAGCTGTAACGATAGAAGCGGCGCTGGAACGTGGGGATAAAGAACTTGCTCAACAGCTTGCGCATACAGCTAAGGGCGTTGCGGGAAACATTGGGGCGATAAGCGTCTTAATCATGGCGGGGGAACTTGAACACTCCATCCGGAATAACGAAAAGCAAGACGGCACAGCGGCAGTCCTAAAGCAGTTTGCCGACGCAATTAATGATGTCATCGCAGACATTCACTCGGCGATTGGCAACCAGCCTTTGACTTCTGACCCGTCCATCACAGAGACAGACACTCGCACTGGTACGGAAATGAAAATCGTAAAGCTGGCGGGCTATCTTCAAAATCATGATAGCGAATCTGTCTACTATTTTGAGTCAATTGAACCGCATTTGCGGCGGGCGGTCGATAAAAAAGCGCTTGCTCATCTGAAACAATGCATTAATTGTTACGCCTTTAAAGAGGCAAATAAGACTTTGGAAGCGATTGCGGAAGGGCTGCACATGAATGTGCAGGAATGAGGGCAGTGGATATAATTTCGGCTGAAATATCTAAGCAGATTGTGCTGGTAGTGGACGATACGCCAGACAACCTTGCCATACTTAGTTCTCTTCTGCGTGGGCGCTATCGCACTATGGTGGCTACGAACGGGGCGGATGCCCTGGAAATCGCTCGTCGCACAGAGCAGCATCCCGATCTCATACTGCTGGACATCTGCATGCGGGGGATGGACGGGTACGAAGTATGTCGACGACTCAAGGCCGACGAATGTCTAAAGAACGTACCTGTCATATTTCTCAGCGCTCTCAATGAGCCGATGGACAAGGTAAAGGCTTTTGGGCTGGGCTGCATCGATTATATCACTAAGCCGTTCAACGCTGAAGAGGTTCAGGCGCGGGTAGAGACGCATCTGAAAGTTCGACGGTTACAAGTTGAACTGGAAAACCAGAACCGGCTGTTGAAGGATTATAATGAGCAGCTTCGATTGTCCCATGCTGTCAACGATGAGCAGTTTGTTAACATCGCAGCCATGCAGACAACCCAGGACCAGCTTCGGCACACCGCGCGCCAGGATCCCTTGACCGGCCTCGCAAACCGGACCGCTTTTATGTTGGCCATTCAGTACGGGCTCGACCGAAAATTACGCACGCCAAATTACTCCTTCGCCGTTCTGTTCATCGATCTGGACCGGTTTAAATCGATAAACGACAGCATGGGGCATCTGGTCGGAGACGCTCTCTTTGTGCAGGTTGCTCAACGGCTGCTGGACTGCGTTCGCCCTACAGATTTTGTGGGGCGGCTTGGAGGAGACGAATTCACAGTGCTTCTGGAGGACGTAGGTGATCTTTGTGTTGGGGTCGACGCCACAAAGATAGCCAGTCGTATTTTAACAGATCTGGCGCGGCCTTTTGAAGTCGGCGGAAAAATCATTAATACGTCGGCAAGCATCGGTATTGCCTTAAGTTCCGCGGATTATGCGTGCCCAGATGATGTAATACGAGACGCCGATACCGCAATGTACAAAGCAAAAGAAGATGGAAGGGATTGCTTTAGAATTGCCGATCTCGCCATGCATAAGCGCGCCCTTAAGCAGCTCGAGCTGGAAATCGACCTGCGGGACGCAGTGGATAAACAACAGTTTATCGTGCATTATCAACCTATTGTTGCTCTGACTGACGGAAAGCCTCAAGGGTTTGAAGCACTCGTTCGATGGAATCACCCGCAAAAAGGGATGATTCCTCCCCTTGATTTCATTCCCATAGCAGAGGATACCGGCCTTATAGTGACGATTGGCAATTGGGTTCTCCGCGAGGCATGTACCTGGATCGCGAATGTAAACCGCGACCGCCAAACTTCTGAGCAATTAACCATTAACGTCAACGTGTCGCCAAGCCAGCTTCGGCATTCCCAATTCGTAGATTTGGCAACTTCTGTTCTTGTGGATTTAAAACTTTCACCCGGCACCCTCCGACTGGAAATAACTGAAGGGACTGTGGTCGAACATGTGGCTACCGTGGACCAGGTTCTTTCCCAACTTAAGGAGCTGGATATTGAGTTGCAGGTGGATGACTTTGGCACCGGTTATTCTTCGCTGGCATACCTGCACCGGTTGCCTATCGACGCACTTAAAATTGACCGATCATTTGTCTCCGAGATGGAAACGAGCAAAGAGTCGGTCGAAATTATTCGGGCGATTTTGGCTCTAGCCGACGGCCTCGGAGTAGGTGTGGTAGCCGAGGGCGTGGAGACCACAGCCCAGGCCGAAACCTTGAGGGAAATGGGATGCAACCTTGCGCAGGGGTATTATTTCGCAAAGCCCATGACGGCGGAAGCTGCACGGGAGTTTGTCGCAAGAGCAGCAGTGGTGTGAGCGGGCTGAAGTTCAGGTAGACATTTTCAGGCCCATAATTCCGACCAGTATAAGCAAAATTGATCCCAGCCGCATCACGGTAGCGCTTTCTCCGAAAAGGATAATGCCGAGAACCGCAGCACCTACTGTCCCAATGCCGGTCCATACGGCGTAGCCCGTACCGATGGGTATATGTTTAAGGGCAACCGCAAGCATCGTCATGCTGGCAATCATACACAGAACGGTGAGAACACTGGGGACAAGACGCGTGAAGCCATGGGTGTATTTAAGTCCGATGGCCCAGCCGATTTCTAGCAGACCGGCAGCGACGAGTAGGAGCCAGGATTTTGTCATTTCAAATGGTCTTTTCGTATATAGATTATGCAGGACATACCAGCATTAAAAGTGTCGCATGACATGCACTTACCCTTATGAGTTGTGGGGCTATACCAAACGAGCTCTTACAGGCGGGGAGTATACGCTACTTTTTTTTGCTACTTCGCCTGCAAGGCCTCTAATACCTTCACAGCTTCTGCCAGTCCCCGCCGCTTGGTCCAATCTTTAAATCCAAACTCCAGTGCGTTGGGGTCATCGGCGTAGATTGCAGGGCCACCTTTGGGAATAGCTTTCTGCGCGCTTTGGCCTAGCTCAGCCAATATGTTGTCTTTCACCAGCTTAAAGCCCGACTTCATTGCGACAACTTTCCGGATATCCAGCTGCCGAGCCAACATGCGGATCCGCGCAATATGGAACAGGTTATCCACCGGCTCCGGCAGCTCTTCAGTAGTAGTGCCGTCGCCGCCTGCGGCTTCGCGAACCACGTCGCCGTAACGATCTCGTATTTCCGCGCTGATCTCGTCCAGGTCTTCCGGCGTTTTTGCCTCGGCCACCCGCTTATACACCATCACTCGCTGGCTTTCAACCGGAATGTACTCCGGCGGCAGGAATGCGCTGACCTTCCAAACGATTTCCGACTCACGATTTTCCTCTTCGCGGACGTGGCCGTGCATTTCTTCGACGGCCTCTTCCAGCATCCTGCAGTAGAGTTCGAACCCGATGGAGTTCATGGTGCCGTGCTGCTCTTTGCCCAGCAGGTTGCCGGTGCCCCGGATTTCAAGATCGCGCATGGCGATGTTGAAGCCAACGCCGAGCTCTGTAAACTCTTCAATAGCCTGAAGGCGAGCAACGGCCGCTTCGGTAATTGCCTGGCCGCTCGGTATGATAAGATAGGCGTAAGCGCGGCGATTTTCGCGACCAACCCGGCCCCGCAACTGATAGAGCTGTGCCAGACCAAAGGCGTCGGCGCGGTTAATTATGATCGTGTTGACATTCGGGATGTCGATGCCGCTCTCAATAATGGTCGTCGAGACGAGGATGTCGTATTTCTGGTCGATGAAATCAAGGAGGATTTGCTCGAGATCATGCTCGTTCATTTGGCCGTGGGCGACCTGGATGCGGGCATGGGGTACGATCTCGCGGATGCTGTCGGCAATTGCGTGGATATTCTGAACCCGATTGTGAACGAAAAATATCTGCCCGCCGCGATTGAGTTCGCGAAGAATGGCTTCTTCAATCAGCTCGCGGTCCCAGTGGATGGTTTTGGTTTTGATGGGGTGGCGATCAGCCGGAGGCGTGTTGATGATGCTCATATCGCGCAGGCCGCTAAGAGCCATGTATAGGGTACGCGGGATGGGGGTGGCGGTAAGCGTGAGAAAATCCACGCTCGCGCGCAGCTCTTTCAGGCGCTCTTTATGACTAACCCCGAAGCGCTGTTCTTCATCGACGACGACCAGGCCGAGTTCGGCAAATTTGATGTTTTTGCTGAGCAGCTGATGAGTACCGATGACCATGTCGACGCTGCCATCGGCCAGTCCCTTCAGAACTTCCTTTGTTTCTTTGGCGGTGCGGAAGCGCGAGAGCATCTCAACCTTCATAGGGTATTCGGCGTAGCGTTCACGAAAGTTGTCGAAATGCTGGCGGGCAAGGATGGTGGTGGGGCAGAGCAGCGCGACCTGCTTTTTATCCATGATCGCTTTAAATGCGGCGCGAATCGCCACCTCCGTTTTGCCGTAGCCGACATCGCCGCACACGAGGCGGTCCATGGGCTTGTCGCCGGCCATGTCGCGCTTGACGTCGTCGATGGCGCGGGCCTGATCGGGGGTTTCCTGATAGAGAAAACTGCTTTCGAATTCGCGCTGAAACGCACTGTCGGTGCCATAGGCGTGCCCGCGGGCCATGGCGCGGCGGGCATGAAGGCCCAGCAGTTCCTCGGCCAGCTTCTCGATATCTTCCTGGCTTTTAGTGCGACGCTGTACCCATTTCTTCGATCCCAACTTGTCGAGGGTGGGAGGGGCGGCATCGCCGGCGCTGAACTTTTGCACGTAGCTGATTTTTTCTACAGGAACCAGCAGCTTGTCGTCGCCGGAGTAAATCAGTTCAAGAAAATCGGTCGTCTTGCCGTCAACATGTTGGGTACGAATCCCCTCGAACCGTCCGATGCCGTGATCCAGGTGGACGACGTAGTCGCCCTTGCGAATCTCGCGGGCGTCGGCGATAGGCGCGCCCTTATAAATTTTCCGGTAAACGTGGCGGCGCTTATAACGGCCAAAAATCTCTCGATCCGTGACAAGGTAAATGCCCGCCTCCGCCATGATATAACCGGCATGGAGCAGGCCCACGGTGATGATGACATCGCGGGTCATGTCGTCGTTTACGGGTAGGGAAGCCTCGCCAACGCGTCCGTTTTCCGGCAGATAAGGCAGCCCGCCAATCTCGTTTTCCCGCAGCATCTCGTCCATGCGCTGAGCCTGGCCGTCGTTGTCGCACACGATTACGGTGGTGTAGCCGTCCTGCACGCGACGGCGCATCTGGGTGAGATAATGCTCAAGGCTGGGCTTAATTGTTTCAAAACTGACCGTGTCGAACGTGACGCCGGTGCCGGCGCCTTCGGCCTCAATCAGCAGCGTGTGGTGAATCTGTTTAAACGGATTGGCGGCGGCGAGAACCTGTTCGAGAGTTGCATAGAGTGCGTCCGGAGCGGGAGTGCCTTCGACGGTTTTTCCGTGCTCGCGAAACTGACGTTCCACAAGCTGGCGGAACCGCTCATCCAACACCGGATAGACTTCCGTAGTGTCAAAAATCAGCAGCGTACCGGGCGGCAGCAGATCAAGCAGTATTGGCAGCGCCGCCTGCTCCCCTTCCAGGGCCTTTTCAACGACAACCTTTTCCCGGGCGGGCAACAGCGTGAACCCTTCGAGGTCACCGGAACCTTTGAGGCTGCGCTGGGTGTGCAGATCAAAGTAACGAATTGATTCGATGTCGTTGCCGAAGAGATCGATACGAATGGGATTCTCGGCGTCCGGCGGAAACACATCGATAATGCCGCCGCGCACGCTGAATTCCCCGCGAGTCTCGACGGTGGGCACCGCTTCATACCCGAGTTCAACGCAGCGGTCGGCGAAGGCTTCCGTATCCAGCGGCTGAGCAAACTCCACCCGCATGGTGAGAGCGCGAAACGCATCCAGAGTAGGAACACGCGTGAAGAGCGCCTCTATTGATGTTATGCCAACGGCAGCCTGGACGGGCATGTCTGTGGCGACGACAGGGGCGGCCTGCCCAGCCAGAAAGCGCAGGAATTCCAGATGTTTGACCTGTTCCTCCAGCAGAGGTTCGTCTTCATCATAAGGCAGAAGCTGGGTGCGCGGATAATGATAAACGCTGTCAACGCCAAAGAAAAGAGTATCATCGTAGAGTTCGCCGGAGCGCTCGTAGTTACCGGTAACGATCATGATGACCGGCGGCGTCTGAGCGGCCGTATCGGCGCGAGGAACGGCCAGATCGGCAATCATGGCGGCCAGGGATGAACCGCGCAGGCCTTTAATGGAGAAAGGTTTGCCGGGTTTGGCGCGAGCCACCTGATCATGAAGACGCTTTACAGCAGGGGCTTTTTTTATCTGTTCGAGGAGGAGAGTTTGAAGGTTGTTCATAGGGTAGAAAAGCACTTACCAACGAAGGGCGTTGGCATTTACAGATGGCAAACATTCTCGATGTCGTTCAGGATTGTTCTGTACATTATCCTTGCCCCGGCCCTTATATTGTCTTATACATAGGGATCATGAAACCATATAGGCAGGAGCAGTCTTTATGAGTGCGGAAACTTTTCGACAATACGTATTAATATTAGCCGGCATATTCGTGGTAGGCGCGCTGGTTATCGGCTACCTCATTTCAGAAAACGGTCGATACAGCCAATATGATCAGCAAAAGGACACAATGGTAACTACCGGAAGCTCCAGCAGAGGTCCAGCGAAACTCCTTGATACGCGTTCAGGAATCGTAATTCCCGTGGACAGAAAAAACTAATTTTCATACGCGACAGTTTATAGCTGTCGCAAAACGTGTTGGCCTGAAACCGGATATTCGAACCGACCTATTCGTAACGAAGGGCTTCGATCGGATCCATCCGCGCCGCCCGCCGAGCCGGGTAAAAACCACTTACCAAGCCGACCACTACGCTCACCCCCACCGCCATGATGATAGGGGCGCTTTGCACCTGGGCACCATAGGCTTCACCTGTTTCGCTTGTTTTGGCAGTTATATAATTAAAAAGCACAATGCCCCCGACCCCCATCCCCACGCCGACGAATCCGCCCACGGTGCTCAGCGCGATGGATTCAAAAAGGAACTGGCTCAGTAGATCCCGCTCTTTGGCACCCAGGGCTTTGCGAATGCCGATTTCCCGGGTCCGCTCCGTTACCGTAACAAACATAATGTTCATAATGTTGACGCCGCCTACGAGAAGGCTGATTCCCGCTACGCTGCCCAGCAGCACCGTAAAGACCTTCGCAATAGAATCAAGGCTGTCGACGGCGCTCTGGATATTTCTGACAGTGAAATCATCGTCTCTGCCCGGCTGAATACGGTGCTGTTTTCTAAGCACCTCTTCGACGGCCGTCTGAGCCACCGTCATATCGACGCCTTTTTTTACCTTAATGTAAATGTTTTCGATATGGTTCTGACCCAGCACTTGCTTCATAACCGTTGTATAGGGCGCCCAAAGGTTATCATCAGAATTCTCATCTTTTGGCTTTGTCATGCCGATCACAATAAAGTTGGCGCCGTTTACCTTGACTTGCTGGTCTATTGGGCTTACGCCTTCGCCAAAAAGATCGACGGCGGTTTTAGGGCCGATCACCACAACTTTATCCGCTCGCGCCACTTCCATGTCTGTAAAAATTCGACCGGCTGCGATAGGAAAATTTCTAATGTCAAAGTAAGGAGGCGCTTCGCCGTTGATTTCAACGCTGGAATTCTTATTGCCAAACTTAGCTTGAACATTCCCGTCCAGATCGGGCGATACTGCTTCAACGTATTGCGGGACTTCAGCAAAGATAGCCAGAGCGTCTTCAACAGTGAGACTTTGCCCCTCTGCGTTGCGCACGCCACTGCCGCCGCCGCTATACCCCGCTCGCACACTAAGAAGATTCGCGCCAAAGGCTGCCATTTGAGACGTTATTTTTTCCCTGGTGCCAGCGGCAAGTCCCAGCATGGCGATAACCGAGGCGACTCCTATAATAATACCCAGCGTAGTAAGGAGCGAACGCATCAAGTGCGCTCTAAGGGCCCGAAGGGCAACTTTAACTATGGTCCATGGCAGCATGAGTAAAAATTTAAACCGCATGAACGATAAAATTTGCCAACTCATAAGAGAGATTTGGTGTTGGCTGTTTTAATAATTTTTGCTGGATTCGGTACGGATGGAACGAGATGCGCTTCTGTTGTGTCTTTAGGTGATAATCCGGCCTTGCAATTTAGCCGGAAACGCCCAATCTGCCTCGAAAGCACAAAACTATTTGCTGACATTTATACGCGAAAGCCTGACAAACTTCAAGCGAACCGGAGCGCTGATGCCCAGTTCTCCGTTTCTGGCCAAGAAGCTTGCCTTGGCGATGAGCCATCGTAGTTTTCCCGATGGCCCCGCGGAAATACTCGAGGCAGGCCCTGGAACCGGCGCTTTGACGACGGAGATCGTAAAACACCTCCGCCCTGGCGATCATTTGACTTTGTGTGAAATCAATTCCTGTTTTGTGCGACATCTGTCCAATCGACTGATCGAAGATGAAGCGCTGGCGCCGTGGGCCCATCAGATTACCATCCATCACGGCCCTGTGGAAGAACTGGGTGCCGTTTCATATTATGACCATATCGTAAGCGGATTGCCGTTTAATAATTTTTCTCCAGCGCTGGTGCGTCACATTTTTGAGGCTTTCATGTCGGCGGCGAAGCCTTCCGGAACTATTTCGTTTTTCGAATACATAGGCATTCGAAAGCTGAAAGCGCCGTTTCTGTCCGATGAAGAGCGAGAGCGGCTGGACGAAGTCGAAGCGATTCTTGAAGAATTTATGAAGCGGGGCGAACGTCACATGACCCTGCTGAACCTGCCTCCGGCCTGGGCGTGTACCATGCGCACCCCTATGTTGGCTCCTGTGGGCGCTGTGGCTTGATTTTAGACCCGCGGCTTGTGCCATGGCACGCCGTGGCACCCGGGATGGCGGTTGCGTCAGCGGTAGCCATTTCAGCCATGTTTTTAAAAAGGCGTGGACTTGCATTGGCCTTAATAGCCGCCGCGCCGATAATCGGCTGGATGGTCGCCATCTGGATCTTTCAGGGATTTCCAGAGTTTCTTCCGGATAACCCAACCCTCTGGGCATTTCCCTTTGCCGTTGCAGGCGCTGGGCTTTCTTTCCTTGGATTTCGAAAACCCGGCTGCCAGGGCTGTATCGCCGGCATCGCCCGGCTGATTTATATGCCCGCGCTTTGGTTGTTGATTTTTCGTCCGGTATTTGAGTGGGGAGCCGGTAGCCTTGCCTGGAAGATTCTGGCTTTTGCATTGGTTGGAACAGGCATAATGGCGATGTATGCCAAGCGAGCGGGCCGATGGCCTTCGGCGGAATACGCCCCATGGCTGATTGCTTTGGCTGCCTCGGCAATATGTCTGTCGCTAACTGGAACGGCAGTGTTGGGCACGATGGCGCTGGCCCTTTGTTTTTCAACAATTCCTGCGGCTATTGTGGTTTTAGCGACAGCATTTCGGGGCGGCTCCTTTTTGGCAGAGGATGACGATTCTGCCGAACAGGGTGTCGTAAAGCGCCGGTCGATTTTCGCGCGACGACGGCCCCAGGGGCTTACATTGCCTCTCGCGTTTACCGTACCCGCGCTAATGTGCTCAGGGCCGCTTTACGCATCAACGACCTGGGGCGTGGCCTGCTTGGTTTTGGCCGCACCAGTAGCAGGATTTTTTGGATTAAGCGGGATGGAATACTACGTTAGACGGCGCAACGCCCGATGGCCGGCTCAGTTGCTTAGCTGGAAACATGAACTACTGGCGATTCTGGTAGCGGTAAGCGCAGCCGCAGTGCCGGCGGCCATAGCAGCATACATCGTAATAAGCGCCGCGGCAGCGACAGAGGCATATTATTAACTTAGGATGGGCATTCTATACTTTTGGGTTCTGAAGCTGTGCCGCAATCAATTGATCTATCAATTGAGCGTGTGTGTAAATAATAAAATGTCCGCCGCCTTTAATGATTATGTTTGGTTTCACGTACCGCGCAGGCAACAGCCGGTCCCGGCTTCCATGAATGTGGAGCAGGTTTGTCGGCACCTGTGTGTTGTCCCAGTCCATAAACGCCTCCAGACCCCACTTATAAAACGCCGGGTCCATCTCCTGCACCATCCGCACCAGTACGTCTAGCGCGGCGGGATCCCTGGTGCCGAAGGAAAACCCGACGCCCCATCGCAGCAGTGGCGTCCATATTTTTACGATATAGGGCGCCAGATGATAGGTGCCATAAGCGCGGGCATATTTTAAATAGAACGGGATTTCGGCATTGGACGCGATACCGGACACGACCACAACGAGGAGTGGTTTCGTGTGCTTTGCAATTTCCACCGCCAGAGCAGCACCAAACGAAAAACCGATTATAAAAAACGGCTTTGAGTCGTCGATCTGCGGCAGCAGGCGTCGCGAGTATTCCGCCAGGGTTTCGTTAGGTTCATTTGGAATCCACTCAATGGGATCGACATGGATGTGGGGTGGCATTTTTAGATTTTGGAAGACATTTGGCGTGCCGCCGAGCCCGGAAATTGTATAGCAGGTGACAGGCCTGTCTTGGCCGAAACCATGTTCTTGTAGAGTATCAGGACCGGGCAAGACGAGTAACCGCATGAGCAAGGCGTGAGTCCGGCGTTTCAAGCAGAAAAACCAGTATGTCCCCCGGCTTAAGATGAAAACCAAGTGAAGGCACGATTTCATTTCGGCCGCGTAAGACGGATAGCAAGATACACCCTTCCGGTAGGTCCATTGCTTCTACCTGCCGATTGGCAAGGTAGGAACCATATTCGACATATACTTCAGTAAGAACAGGTTCTGCCAGGCCATGAGCAGCAGGGTCCGGACGAGCAAGATCACGCTCAAGCAGAGCTTCGTAAACAGGAGGGTTTTTGAAAGCTTCCGCGACAAGATATGCCGTGAGCGAAGCGACGATCAAAGCGTACAACTGCTCATAGTTGCCTGTCATCTCTACAATCAGAACAACTCCGGTAAGGGGTGCACGAACACTTGCTGAAAGTAGTGCCGCCATGCCAAGGACCGCAAAAGCCTCCGGATTAATCTGCAAACCTGGCATAGCTAGGCTAAACAATTTCCCCACCAGCAGGCCACCAAATGCACCCATTACAAGAATGGGTGCAAGTATGCCGCCGGGCACGCCTGCTCCATAGCTGAGAATCGTAAAAACCAACTTCGCAACCAGCAGCAAAGCAAGTAAGCGCATGGCCCCAACTTCCTGAAACTCCCCCGACAAAACCAACTCCGCCGTGCCATGCCCGCCCCCTGTTATCTCGGGCATATACCACACGGCAACGCCGGCTATGGCGCCAACCACAGCGGCTTTCCACCAGGGAAACTTAGCCATAATGCCTGATCCCCAGAGCAGGCACCGGTTAAAGACAATTCCCATGATGCCTGCAAGCAGGCCCAGCAAAAAAATCCATGGCAGAAGCTTCATGGAAGGGGCATCATAGCCTATGATTCGGAACGCGCTTCTTTGTCCGAGGCAGGCCCGGGTGACTGCGTCTGCGGAAACGGAGGCAATTAACGCGGTTCCGTAAGTGGTTGGGGATAGTTCCCGTTGAAGTTCCAAAACAAATAAGAATCCCGCCAGCGGCGCATTAAACGCTGCGGAAAGTCCCGCCCCGGCACCGGAGGCGATGAGGGTACGGTATGATCGTTTCGGGATGCCAAGTTTCTCAGAAACGCCCTTACCAATGGCTGCGCCTATGTGGACAGTCGGCCCCTCCCTGCCCAGTGAAAGCCCAGCGGCAATGGCAAGGAAGCCCCCGACAAACTTAGTCACAGCGACTGCCAGCCACCGAAATCGGCGCAGATTCATCAAGACAGCTTCCAGATGGGGAATACCACTGCCTGCTGCCTCAGGGCAGTAGTTGAATGTGAGATAACCTGCAGCCCCGGCCGCAGTCGCGCAAAATAGAGTTGTAGTAATTAACCGGTACTGACCCACGTCCTGCATGACCTGCACGAGGGCCTCCCGCAGCGATGTGGCACCATCTAATGCGAGTTGAAATAACACAGCGCAGATGCCTGCCAGGATGCCTACCAGGGCAGCTCGCCAGAAATGGGTACGTTTACTTTCTCGCAATAACCCCGAGCCATGCTGCTCCCGCCGACGCAGCATATTTTCGTATAAATCATCCATTAATGAAATGGCATACGAAGGGCGATGAGTGGCAAGGATATTTTGACCCGGAACCGGCACTTACAGGGCCTTTCGAGTCAGGCAATTGTGATTAGTGGCTCCGTGTGATCCTGGCCAGATAGTTTCTCACCTGGTGTGGTGAGTGTTGCAGAACTGCAATCGCCGCGTTTCCCAGAAAGGGCGAGAACAGAGTCTGTTGAAGAATTCGTCCGGTTCGGACGCGACGATCAAACTTTTGTTTCCATTGCTGCTGCCATGCAATTTGCAGGCTTGATTCGCAGAGGAAGGCACGGTCAAAATTTTCAGGATTAGGAAATTTTTTCATTATCAATTCCGCGAGCATTACGCCGGATTCCAGCGCCATGGCCTGACCGTCACCGCACAAGGGGACAATCATCCCGGCGGCATCGCCTACAAACAGCATATCTTCGATAGACTGCTCTTTTGCGCCAAAAGGCATATGCGACACCGTCAGCACCGGCTCATCCAGCGGCTTCAGTTGCAACAGGCGCTTGCCGAGCGCCGGATTCTCTCTTGTCAGATAAGCAGCGATATCAGTCCATCTGGCTGAGCCGATGGTCACAAAGGCTGCGCGTTTCAGCAACATGCAAACATTAATCCTACGTCCTTCCACCATACATAATCCGCAGTAGCCGCCGTTTACACCGTAGATCTCCGTGACGCTCAAAAGTGCCCCCACCGCCTTGCGGCCCTCGCTCCCCTGAACGGGAACGTGATGAAGCTTCAGACCGATGCTTGAATCCAATTGCTTTATAAACGGCCGGTTCAGGTCGCGATCCAGCTTGGTACGGCGGCCATAAGCGGCAATGGTAAGGGCTGGCTGTAGTACAGACGGACACAAAAGCGCGTTGTCGCTCTTAATTGAAGCCAAATGCAGGGTTCGCGGCCCATGGTTGGGCGCCCGGTTTATCTCGCGGACCTCGCATCCGGTAAAGCCTGCGGCCCCGAGAGAGCAGGCGTGGCGAAAAAGCGTTTCATCCAGCAGACGACGACTAATGCCATAGGCGGGCTCCGGAAGCGCGACAGTCGTTTCCCTTCCCCTTGTGGATATAAAACGCACCCTCGTAATCTCCGGCGGGCGATGGCGAAGCAGTTCCTTCAGGCATCCAATTTTCTTCAAAATCCTACCGGATTCACCACTAAGAAACTCGCCGCACATTTTATCCCGCGGAAAAGTGTCGCGTTCAATAATAGCAACTCGCCACCCGGACCGTGCCAGCAACGCCCCCGCGGCGCTCCCCGCTAATCCCCCACCGATAATCACAACCGGCCAATCCGGATCAGGTTCGATCATTACTCTCCAAACCCTGCGCCGTCATCAGCCACCGAAATGCCCAGTGCCATTGCACTTTCACATCCTGCAATCCCGCGCGTACGGCGAACTTGTGCAGCTCCGACCGTGTAAAAGCCCGCGCCACAGACAGCGGCGCGTCGTTCCGCAAAATTGGGCTTTTGCTCATTGCGCCCGTGAGCATACGGATGGAGTGATAGGCCATCGGGTGCCTGTGCAGATCATTAACAATGACGCCTAAACCGGCAATCTGCCCCATGTGCCGCAGCACGTTGACAACATCGTCATCCTTAGAAAAATGGTGAAGCACCAGGGCGCTGTGAACAATATCATAACAAGAACCGGCGGGCATGGCAAAGATATCCTGATGACGAATGGTGATCTCAGGAAAACCCCGACAAGCCTCTGCGGCCCGGTCGGCGGATTGCTCAGAAAGTTCAATGCCTGTCAGACGCCCGGACAATCCCTGCCGACGGCACCAGCGGGCAATGCTCCGCAGAGTATCGCCGCTGCCACAACCGACGTCCAGCAGAGAAAAATCCTTCCGCCCCGGCGGTAGAACCTGGCGGATCCCCGCCAGCGACGGGCCGTATCCATTAAGCGCTCTATTAATAATTTCAAGATGGCGCATCGCGTGATCAAGGGCCGCCGAATCTACATCGGGCGCGTCCATGAGTTCGGCCCGGCGAGAGCGGGAGCTGAGAGGCTGACGCGGCGTCATCCGGTGACGAACAGCGCGCCTTCCATGGTAAGGCCCGGACCAAACGCCATGGCCGCTACGGGCGATCCAACAGGACGCGCCCGGGCCAATTCCGCCTGAAGCACGAAAAGAATTGTCGCGCTGGACATATTGCCGTAATCGCGAAGGACATCTGTGGATGACGATACTTCGTCAGCGGAAAGATCGAAGGTCTGTTGAAGTGCTTCGATGATTTTTCTACCGCCGGGGTGAATGGCCCACCCGGCAATATCGGAAACGGAAACCCCGCCGGCGGCGGCTAAAGCTTCAACAAAAGCCGGTGCCTCGTCGCGCAGGATCGCAGGGATACCGGCGTCGAGAGTCATGATGAAACCGTTGTCGCCGATGCGCCAGCTCATGCGGTCCAGACTGTCCGGACTGATGTCTGAATGCATTGCAAGCACTTGGGCAGGAGCCGCGTGTACTCCGCCCGCGCCTCCAGGGCCGGCAGATGACCTGGCATAAACCGCTGCCCCCGCACCGTCGGCGAAAATGGCGTTTGATACGATGGTTTCCGGACTTGGATTGGTCTGGTAGTGAAGTGAGCAGAGTTCAATGGCCACCTGCAACACGACTGCCTCGGCATCGCCCTGTACAATTTGATGGCAGGCGCGAACGCCCGAAATTCCCGCATAGCAACCCATAAAACCCAGAACGGTGCGGCTGGTGGTGGTGGCCATGCCGAGGCGGCGGAGCAGCAGCACGTCGGGGCCGGGGGCGAAAAATCCGGTACACGTGCTGATGACAAGATGAGTAACCTCTCCCGCCGAGACGCCTGCCGCGTCGAGAGCCTTCCGCGCGGCCTCTGCAGCAAGATCAACCGCGTGCTCTTCAAACTTAGCCATCCGGGCAGCGGTGGTCGGGACGGGATTAAGGCTCCAGGATTTAGGGAAAAAAGTAAAATCAGCTGCGTCGCATTTCGTGTAATCGCCGATCACACTATGGCGTTTTTCAATTCCGCTATGGGCGTAGATGCGCTTTAATAATCCCACAGGAGGCGGC
>JBBSQY010000055.1:0-20516 GCA_038243585.1 Candidatus Sumerlaeales bacterium
GTTATATCAAGTGTAATTCCCGTCTGTCGCCGTATCAATGGAGTCTCAAGAACGTTTTGGGGACGCTCACTACTGTCTCCATTGACTTTGCATGCCATTTGACCGGGTTATTTATCGATTTAAAGTGCAAGAGGGTCGCTGAGCGGACTTGAATTTCCATGCAAGACAAACGTTGAACCCGAAGGCCTGCTGGCTGCAAGTTTCCTTTAGTCGGGTGAATCTGATTCGGCCGACCGAAGTGAAATTCGGTCGGCGGGATGCCGGCGGTCCAGTTAAATGCCATGCGCGCTGTATTTAAGTCGGTCTCTGCCACTGCTTCATTTCAGCTATTTTTTTGTATCAGGAAAAAGCCGACGCGTGCGCGGTTTTTGTGTTCACTATTTACCGCACAGCCAAAACGAGTTTCAACCCTTGATCAATCCGATCCATAGCCCGCTTTGGCAATTCCCCACTCTTCTCTGTAAGCGACTGTTTGTCCACGGCAAAATTTGAGTGAGGTTGACGACAGTATCTTTGGGCAATCCTGACTGCTTGGCCGTAACCAACACAGCGCCCGGAGTATGTTCGCGAGTTAAGTTCGATGTGAAGATGGCTACTATAACAGTTTGTAGGCTGCTCCGGTTGAAGCTGTCTGCCTGTATGACAACTACGGGATGGTCAAAGCCGGGGCCTGACACTACAGGCGCTGGGAGCGATGCCCACCACACCTCACCACGTTGGATTACCATTCATCATATAGGCGCATGGAGGATGCCTGAACCGCAACGACTTATGGCTCCAGTTTGGAGTCTGCGTTATCATATGATTTGTTAAAGCTTCTGTGATCTGCTCATCCTCGCTTTCGCTCACATATTTTTCCATTGCGGCAGCATAGAGAGCGCTTCGACTCAACTTGCGCTGGTGGGCCAAGCTATCGGCTTGTTGGAAAAGTTTGTCTGGAACGGAGATTGCAAATTTCATACTATAGGTATTACTTTGGTTATAACTAAAGTATTATCGGAGAGGTGGGGCACACCTGGCGCAACAAAATGAAGCCGGCCAAACCTTTTTGGGTTGGGGGGAGTCTTACTATTAAACCACCAGGAGGATAGGGACATGATACAGTGTTGGCGGAAAGTTAAATTGCTTCTGGTCGGTGCGATACTCGCGACCATCTGTGCAGGGGCCGGTGCGGCCCCTGGGGATGCGTTGGTGGTGGAGACAGTGCTGCTAAATGCACTCACCAGTTCTTCCCTGGTGGAAACGCACAAGCAGACCACCGAGACGAAAGGATCCATATTGTTCCGCGTGGGGAAGGCCGCCGCATACCAGACTTCCTCCACTATCCTATCCGGCGTGAGGGGGCCGTTCACTGGTTTTCCCGCGGAAGCGAAGCAAGCGTTTCGTGAAGCGGCTGAGGACGTGATGCGCCGGGTGAAGACGGGAGACGACCTTACGACTCCGGCGTTCTCCGATGCGCGCGTCAGGGTTTTCTCAGCTGGTGCCCACGGCGCGAAGCCTCCTTACTTCTGGGATCGTCCGCAGGTTTTTGGAGTTCTACCGCCGGGGTATTCGGCGTCTGGCGAGTATGCGTTGGTTCATGTGGGAACAACTTGGAGTGGCAATATGCATGGGATGGATCTGGTGTTTTATCTGCGGCGCACCCAGAACGGATGGACTGTGATTGACCGAGCGGAAATCCGTTATCTGTAGGTGGGGACGTTGGGGAACTTATTGGTGGCAGTGGTCGCATCCCAAAAGGGTTTAAAGAGCAAGCTTATGTTTTAAAAGGAGTATCTTTTTCATGAAGGTGCATGGCAAAAGAAAAATCTGCGCTGTCTTGTTCGTGGGTTTGATAGTTTTTGTAGCGTTTATAGTTCATGGGAAAAACAGTGCGCGAAGAGATAGGTTTCTAGAACTGAATAACACCATCATGGTTGGGATGGATCGTAGTGAAGTTTTGGAACGCTTTGATAGAATTGGCTTAAACCTACAGAAGGGCCTCGTGCCATTTCTGCTACTGCCCGTGTGGGTTTAGACATCTGGACGTTTCATGTTGTGTTTGATGAAACCGATATTGTAGAGCAACATGATATCTTCGACGCAGATTTAATCCTGTGGAGGTGATCATAATTTAATTTGATCTGGGTGCTCAAAAGCCTTTTTGTTATTGGACTTATGGGGTTCTTGTGAAGAGCTTTCCGCTCAATTGCCAGGCGTGTCCACCTAGTCAGGTACGCTTTGCGGTAAATAACAATGGGTCAGCAGAATCAAGGGTTACATCGGGTGCGCGTCCCGAAACTGCTCCGGTTTAATAGGCGAGCATTCGGGCTGGGGCGTTACTCAGCGTTGGCGTCGGCACGGCGTTTACCGCGTTTGCCTTTGCCCTTTTTCTTTTCTGTTACCGGGACGGGGTCGGCATTTTTGGTGGGGAAGAATTTGGCGAGCTTCTGTTTTACTTCGGCAAGGTCCGGTTTGGCGGCGAGGTTGGTTCGTTCTTTGGGGTCCGCTATTTCGTCGTAGAGCTCTTCGGTGCCATCATGGTATCGGATGTAGCGCCACTTATCTGTGAGGAGGGCGTGGTTCCCTTTTTGCATGGTGGAGAGGGAAGGGGTGGTCCATTCGGCATTGGGGTTGGTGAGGAGTGGCTTGATGCTTATGCCTTCGACATGTTTGGGGATGGGGACGCCGGCTAGCTCGCAGATGGTGGGGTAGAGGCTCATCAGGTCGACGCCTTTGTCGCAGAATGATGCGGCAGTGGTGAGGCCGGGGGCGACCCAGATCATGGGGGTGAGGGTGGCTTCGTTCCACAGGGTTACTTTGCCCCAGTGTTGTTTCTCGCCGAGGTGCCAGCCGTGGTCGCCGATGAATATGATGATGGTGTTGTCTTTGTGGGCAGACTTATTGAGGGCATCGAGGAGCTGGCCTACTTTGGCATCGGCAAAGGATACGGCGGCCAGGTAAGCGCGAACGCGGTCTTTCCAGAGGCCCAGCTCGATGATTTTCTCGTGGCTTGAGTTGCTGCCCTTGTAGACTGCAAACTCTTTGCCCTGGGCGGGTACGTCGTCCAGGTCGCCTGGCGGGGCTTCGGGGAGCTGGATGGATTCGAGGGGAAACTGGTCAAAGTATTTTTTGGGGATATCCCATGGGGTGTGGGGGCGATGTATGCCGCAGACCATGAAGAATGGGGCGGTGGTTTCTTCGTTGAGGCGATCGGAGCACCATTTTACGCTTTTAGAGTCAGTGAGTTTGCTTTCCTGGCGCTGTTCCTCCCAGGGTTTCTCGGGTTTGCCTTCGGTAAACTCGCGGTAGCCGAGAGGGCCGGGCTTGCGGTTGGGCACGGGGTGGTTTGGCAGGGTGTCGTCGGTGGTGTAATCGAGTTTGTCCCATTCTTCTGTGCGATAGTTGCGGTAGTGGAAGATCTTGCCGGCACCGAAAGACTGGTAGCCGCCTTTGCGGATGTAGTCGTTGATGCAGAGGCCAACGGGGATGTGGGGCATCCATGTGTGGTTGTTGTCGTAGATCCCGGTGGTCGAGGGACGCAGGCCGCTCATTAAGGCGGCTCGGGAGGGATTGCAGAGGGGGGCGGCACACTGGTTGTTGCGGAAGGTCATCCCGCGGGCGGCCAGTTTGTCGATATTGGGGGTCTTTGTTTGGGGATTGCCGTTCATGGGCCCGATCCAGTCGTTGAGGTCATCGGAGATGATAAGCAGGATATTGGGTTTAGAGGATGTGGTCTCGGCGGCGCGGGCGGCGGAGAAGGGGAGAAGGATAAGCAGGGCCAGATATATGGCGGCGGAAATCTTCTTAACTTGCATTTGCAGACCTCAAGGTATGATAGTTTTGAAATCGCAACAGGACACGTGACAAATACAAGTGGAAAATCACAACGGCTACGGAAAAAATTTGTGACTGGTATGGCCAGCGCTTCGGCTGTCTGCAAATTCCGCTGTAACTAATGTAAAGTAACCGCCCCTCCCATTTCGGAGCGCAGCCCACCTTAAATTTCATTCGGGAATCATTTTGAATGCCGTATGGCAAGCTTCATCAGGACGATCAGCCCGGCTTGTGCAATCAGGACCGGAAATCCATTGTTTACAGAACGGATTTGGTTTGACCAAATAAATGCTTGCGTTTCCTTGGCTTTGACGGAAATGTCCGGTGTAATTTAATCGACATCGAGCCGAACTGAGGGCTGCTGGTTCTTATCAGCAGCTGGGGGGTTGTGGTACGCATTGTCTGTGCCAGCGAGTTTCTTAAGAATACTCTGACGGTGTCGCGGGTAAGGTTACTTGCTTTGGAATCGGCCTGCCATGGGAGACGTGCGTTTACACGCTTATGCGTAACGGCAGGCGCTTATCCAATGTCCACTGCAAAAACCCGCTGCGCCCGTGCTGTTCTGGTTATAACCAGACAGCCAAGGAGGAATCTGTATTAATATGGCTTCGAAAAATGGCAACCATCGCGACCCCAACAGCAACTATCGCATCAATTTCGCCCGCATCCCCGATACAATGGAGATGCCTTATCTTTTGGAGACCCAAAAGAAGAGCTACGAGCAGTTTCTACAGTTTAACCTTCCGCCGGATGTTCGCGAGAACATGGGTCTGCAGGAGGCCTTTACCAGCGTATTCCCGGTAACCAGCGCCAGCACGCCATCGACGCTTGAGTTTGTTGAGTATAGCTTTGGTGCGCCTAAGTACTCGGAAAAAGAATGTATCGACCGCGGCATGACCTTCGCGGCGCCCTTGAAGGTAAAACTTCAGTTGATCGTGCGCGAGACGAACGTCGAGACCGAAGAAACCGACATTAAAGACATTAAGGAACAGGAAACATATATGGGGGAAATCCCCCTGATGACTGACCAGGGCACGTTTATTGTAAACGGCGCTGAGCGTGTTATCGTTTCCCAGCTTCACCGTTCACCGGGCGTTAGCTTTTCCTCCTCGATCCACCCGAACGGCAAAACCCTTTTCAGCGCGCGGGTCATTCCTTATCGCGGCGCATGGGTAGAATTTGAAGTCGACATCAACAACGTGATGTATGTCATGGTTGACCGTAAGCGCAAACTGCCGGCGACCACTTTCATGCGCTGCTTTGGTTTGATGGATGACGAGCAGATCGTTCAGGAGTTCTTTGAGACCAAGGAAATCAAACTGGACGATTTCAGCAAGGGCGCCTCTAAAGTGAGCGACCTGGTTGAGAAGTTTCTAGGCAATGAGTTTATCGAAGAAGTGCTTGATCCTGAAACCGGCAAGATGCTTGTGCTGAAGGGCGCAAAGGTCACCAAAAAAGCGACTGAAGCTCTTAAGAGCCATGGTATCACCGAGGTTCATCTGAACGTTGCTGTCGGGTATGAGCATCTGATCGGCCGTATCCTTGGCCGTGATGTTGTCGACCAGGACACTGGCGAGATCATGTCTGAAGTATTCGAGCGCATCACGACGACGATGCTGCGCAAGTTCGGCCAGGCCGGCGCGCGTAAGATCTATCTGGTTGAAGTGAACGAAGAAGAGCCGAACGTGGTGATGAGCACGATGTCGAAAGACAAAGTGCGCACCTACGAGGAGAGCCTTATTGAGTTCTTTAAGCGCATGCGTCCCGGCAATCCTATCAGCCTGCAGAGCGCCCGTCGCCTGTTTGATGATATGTTCTTTAACGAGAAGCGTTATGATCTGGGAGCTGTTGGTCGTCATAAGATCAGCCGCCGGTTTAAGCTGGAAGACGAGACTTCGCGCACGCTGATCCTGTCGGACGTTGTGGCTATTGTTAAGCACCTTTCAAAGATCGCCCAGGAAGATCTGGACATCGACGATATCGATCACCTTGGTAACCGCCGGGTGCGTAGTGTTGGTGAGCTCCTGCAGAACCAGGTTCGCCTGGGTCTGACCGAAATGGAAAAAACCGCCCGCGAGCGTATGGCCATTGTGGATCTGGAAAACCTTCTTCCGCACAATCTTATCAACGCCAAACCGCTTGTCAGCTCGGTCAAGGATTTCTTTGGTCGCAGCCAGCTGAGCCAGTTTATGGATCAGACAAACCCTCTCAGCGAGCTGACGCATAAGCGTCGTCTATCTGCATTAGGGCCCGGTGGTTTGAGTCGCGATCGCGCCGGTTTCGAGGTGCGCGATGTGCATCATACCCACTACGGCCGAGTCTGCCCGGTTGAAACGCCTGAAGGTCCAAACATTGGTCTGATTTCGTCGCTTGCCAGTTATGCCCGCATTAACGAATTCGGATTCATCGAATCGCCTTACCGCAAGGTAAACAACGGTGTGGTGACCAACGACAAGTTCTACCTGACAGCCGACGTTGAAGATGATTTCATCGTGGCCCAGGCGTCAGAAGTCTCTGAAGATGGAACTGGCTTTAAGAGCGAAAGCGTTTTGAGCCGCCATCAGGGCGATTTTCCAAAAGTTACTGTTAACGACGTTGCTTACGTTGATGTGAGCCCGAAACAGCTCGTATCGGTCTCCGCCGCTCTTATCCCGTTTCTTGAACACGATGACGCCAACCGCGCATTGATGGGTTCGAACATGCAGCGTCAGGGCGTTCCATTGCTGTTTACCCGTTCCCCTGTAGTGGGTACTGGTATCGAGCATAAGTGTGCCATCGACAGTGGTTCGTGTGTCGTATCGAAGAACGACGGTGTCGTTGAGCGGGTAACAGCCAATGAAATTGTCATTCGCAATGAAAACGGGCAGATGGACACCTACCGCCTGACCAAATACAAGCGTTCAAACCAGAACACGTGTATTAATCAAAAGCCGATCGTGGATCAGGGCCAGAAGGTCAGCATGAACGAGGTCATCGCCGATGGCCCGGGCATCGAAAAAGGGGAGCTGGCCATTGGTCAGAACCTGCGCGTAGCCCTTATGCCTTTTGGTGGTTACAACTTCGAAGATGCTATTCTGATCTCTGAACGTGTCGTGAAAGAGGATGTATTTACTTCCATCCACATCGAAGAGTTTGAAGTGGACGCCCGCGATACTAAGCTGGGCAAGGAAGAAATCACCCGCGATATTCCAAACGTAAGCGAAGAATCCCTGGCCAAGCTGGACGAAAGCGGCCATGTTCTTATTGGTACTGAAGTAACTCCCGGCGACATCCTTGTGGGTAAAGTCACCCCTAAGGGTGAAACTGAACTTACGGCGGAAGAGAAATTGCTCCGCGCGATTTTCGGTGAAAAAGCCGGCGATGTTCGCGATGCGTCCCTGAAAGTTCCTCCTGGAACCTACGGAACGGTTGTCGACATTAAAGCCTTCAGCCGCAAGGAACGGGGCGTCAAGAGCGACCGCGACGACAAGAACCGCATTGAATCTATCGAAAAAGACCGCGACAACGAACTGTCGAATGTTGAAATTGAGTTCACAGAAAGTCTGAAAGAACTTCTCAAGACGATTGAAAAACCAGTTACAAACTTTGAAACTGGTCAGGTGGAATTGAAGCCTGGGCAGAAGGTTTCTGATTCGTCTGTCAACTACGTTAAACGCAGTCTTCGTACTGGAATGTTGCCTGTCGAAGGGGCAGCCGGTGCTGAGGTGAAGCGTCTTTATCAGAAGCATACGGCGCGAGTCGCAGAAATCGATGATATCGCACGCAACAAAGTTGACAGGATTAAGACTGGCGACGAATTGCCGCCGGGCGTGATCAAGCTGGTAAAGGTGTATGTGGCCGTGAAGCGTAAGCTTCAGGTGGGTGATAAGATGGCCGGACGCCATGGTAACAAGGGCGTCGTGGCGAAGATTATGCCTGTTGAAGATATGCCTTACATGGCGGATGGCACGGCGGTCGACATCGTGTTGAACCCGCTGGGCGTACCTAGCCGCATGAACATCGGTCAGCTCCTTGAAACTCATCTTGGCTGGGCAGCAATGGCTCTTGGTGTGGCCTACGCGACGCCGGTGTTTGACGGCGCCGAGGAAAAGGAAATCCAGGAAGAGCTGATCCGCGCACGCGAACACATTCTTAAAAACAATGGCGATAAGCGGAAGTTTGCGGACCTATCGGACGAAGAGAAACTAATGGACGTAAATCCTACAGGTCAGGTTCTTCTGTATGATGCCGCCACTGGTGAACCCTTTGATCGCCTTGTAACAGTTGGCGTTATGTACATCCTTAAACTTGCCCATCTGGTTGACGATAAGATGCACGCGCGTTCCATTGGTCCGTACTCACTTGTTACCCAGCAGCCGCTGGGTGGTAAGGCACAGTTCGGCGGTCAGCGTTTCGGAGAAATGGAAGTTTGGGCGCTGGAAGCTTACGGTGCTGCTTACACTCTTCAGGAACTGCTAACTGTTAAATCCGACGATGTGCAGGGCCGTACAAAAATCTACGAATCGATCATCAAAGGCGAAAACCATCTGCAGCCTGGTATCCCGGAAAGCTTCAACGTGCTTGTGAAAGAACTACAAGCGCTGGGGCTTAACATGGAACTGCTGACTGAGGATGACTCAATAGTGGACGAAGACGAAGAAGAAAGCCCGTACGATTCTCTGCTTAGCAGCGTCGAAGACGACGTTTCATTTGCAGAGCGCGGCGGCGACGACCTCGACGACGAAGAGCTGTAACTTAAGAATCTGCAGCTCGTTACTTCCACTGTTTCACTGAATAAACCCAACAGTTATATAGGCGACTCGGAAAGGCAGGACTACTACCATCGCTATCAAGAAGACAACTAAAGCGGCGACCGCTGCGGCGGATTCACCGGTAAAAATAGCAAAAGCCAAGGCCACAAAGGCCCGCGTAACGAAGCGAGAATCCAAAACTCCTCGGGAGGTGCTGGCGTTTGAAGGCGTACGCACCCATGAAGAAAAAATAAAAACTCACTACCGCTCGATTCCTCTGGGGACTGAGCGCGACGACCAGGTTGATCTGAACTCTCTGAATGCGGTGGCGCGTATCACAATTGCGTCGCCTGAGCGAATCCTGCAATGGTCTCGTCGCAACAGCCGCGCTGCAGAACGCCGTATCGGTCTGAGCAGCAACCGCTTTGATGATATGGACTTGTCCAGCTTTGGTGAAGTGAAAAAGCCTGAAACGATCAACTATCGTACGTTTAAGCCGGAAAAAGATGGTTTGTTCTGCGAGCGTATTTTTGGGCCTACAAAAGACTGGGAATGTGCCTGCGGCAAATACAAGCGCATCAAGTACAAGGGTATCGTTTGTGACCGTTGTGGCGTTGAAGTTATCGAGAGCAAAGTCCGTCGTACCCGCATGGGGCACATCAAACTTGCTGCGCCGGTCTGCCATATCTGGTTCTATAAAGGCACGTCCAGCCGCATCTCCAGCCTGCTTGATGTTTCTGTAAAGGATCTCGGCAAGGTCATCTACTTTCAGAATTTCATCGTTATTGATCCTGGTGATTCCCCTCTGAAAGAAAAACAGATTCTTACAGATGACGAAGTGCGTAAGTACCGCGAAGTTTATGGTGACAAGATCGATTTGCGCATCGGTGCAGAGGCTGTTCGCGAGATGCTTCGCAAAATTGACATCGACGAGTTGTCCACCCGCCTGGCTATTGAAATGCGCCAGGCCACCAGCGCTCAGCGACGTAATAAAATTATCAAGCGCCTAAAGATTGTTGAAGCCTTCCGTGGTTCTGATAACGATCCGCAGTGGATGGTTATGGAAATCTTGCCGGTTATCCCGCCGGAATTGCGTCCTCTTGTTCATCTGGATGGTGGGCGTTTCGCCACGTCAGATCTTAACGACTTGTACCGCCGCGTTATCAACCGTAATAATCGCTTGAAGAAACTTATGGAACTTAAAGCTCCTGAAGTGATTCTGCGTAACGAAAAGCGCATGCTTCAGGAAGCTGTAGATGCTCTGTTTGACAACAGCCGTCGCACACGTCCTACGAAGGGTCACAACAACCGTCCTCTAAAATCTTTGAGCGATATGCTCAAAGGCAAACAGGGCCGGTTCCGTCAGAATCTGCTCGGAAAGCGCGTTGATTACTCTGGCCGTTCTGTTATCGTGGTCGGACCCGAGCTGAATTTCAACGAATGCGGCCTGCCTAAGAAGATGGCTCTTGAGCTGTTTGACCCCTTTATCATTAGAGAGCTTGAGTCCCGCGGTTACGTTAATACTATCAAGGCAGCAAAGAAGATGATGGAGCGTGAAGCTCCGGAAGTCTACGATATCCTTGACGATATTATTAAAGACCATCCGGTCTTGCTAAACCGCGCACCGACACTTCACCGTCTGGGCGTTCAGGCTTTCATGCCGCGCCTGGTTGAAGGTAAGGCGATCCGTCTGCACCCACTGTCATGTACGGCCTTTAACGCTGACTTTGACGGCGATCAGATGGCTGTCCACGTGCCTTTGAGCACGGAAGCGAAGCTGGAAGCGATGAACCTGATGCTTGCGGAGAACAACATTCTCTCCCCTGCAAACGGCAAGCCGATCTCTACGCCCGCACAGGACATGGTTCTCGGACTTTTCTACATTACCAAGCTTGTTATTAATGAAAAGCGCTACACTGGCGTAAAGACCGACGAAGAAAAGCAACGCCTGATGCCGCGCTTCTCATCTCGCGATGAAGCCATTATGGCGCTGAACCATAAGGTGGTAACTCTGCAGGAGGAAGTAATCGTTCGACTGGCGGATGGCCGTAAGGTCAAAACAACGCCCGGCCGCGTGATGTTCGCATCCATCCTGCCAGATGAAATCGACTTTTTCGACGAAAAGTCACCTATCGCCAATACCGTTATGACCAAGGGTCTCCTGGGTCAGGTTGCTGCGGTTGCGCATAAGCTGGTCGGTCCAAAGCGTACGGCCCGCATGCTCGATGCCATGAAGAACCTTGGATACCAGCAGGCTAAGGTGGCCGGTATTTCTATCTGCATCAGCGACATGGTCATCCCGCCCCGTAAAGGCGAGATTCTTGAAGCAGCCCGCAAAAAAGTCGATCAGGTCATGAAGCATTACTCAAAAGGTCTGATCACATACGGCGAACGCTACTCGAAGATCATTCATGAATGGTCGCTTGCCACGGATGCCGTAGCCAGCGAAATGATGAGCTTGATGCAGAAGGATCAGAAGGGTCTGAACCCGGTATATATCATGTCGCAGTCCGGTGCTCGTGGTAACGAAGCCCAGATTCGTCAGCTTGCCGGTATGCGCGGTCTGATGCAGAAGCCAACCAAGAAGATCACTGGTGAGGTGGGTGAAATTATTGAAAGCCCGATCATCTCGAACTTCCGCGAAGGCCTAACAGTTCTTGAATACTTCATCTCCACCCACGGTGCACGAAAGGGTCTGGCTGATACGGCGCTGAAAACATCCGACGCTGGATATCTGACACGTCGGCTTTGCGATGTGGCCCAGGATCTGATCATTACCCAGGAAGACTGCGGCACGCAGGACGGCATTACCGTCGGCGCAATCATCGAAGTAACGCGTACGGGTGAACGGGAGCTTGAACCACTGAGCGATCGTATCGCAGGACGTGTGGCTTGTAACCGGATCAAAGATCCGGAAACCGGCAAGGAAATCGTTAAAAAGAACGAAATCATCACTGACGAACAGGCCAAACAGATTGAGCGGTCCGGCATCGGAACGGTTGCAATTCGTAGTGTTCTGACCTGTCAGACAAAGCGCGGCGTTTGTTGCAAATGTTATGGCCGCAACCTGTCGACAGGACGCGTCGTCGAATTGGGCGAAGCCGTCGGAATTATCGCGGCTCAGTCCATCGGTGAACCAGGCACTCAGCTGACCTTGCGTACGTTCCACATCGGTGGTACAGCATCGGTCGACGTTGAGGGTTGGTACCAGTCATCCGCGGACGGCATCATTAAGTTCCGCGATATGAAAACGGTCAGCAATACGGAAGATATCGCAATCGTAATTGGTCGCGGTGGTTCGATGGTTGTTGAGGATGAAGGCGGGAACGTCCTGCAGACTCTACCTATGATTCCTTATGGTGCTCGCATCCTCGTAGCAGAGGGCGCGCAGATCAGCCGTGGTGATCGTCTGGTGGAATGGGATCCTCACTTTACACCAATCCTGTCCGAACAGGCTGGTATCCTTCATCTGTCCGACATTGTAACTGGCATCACCTTGAAAGAAGAGTTCGACACACAAACGGAAATGACGCAGCGTATTATTTCCGAGCATAAGGACGAGCGTCATCCTTCCGTTCAGATCATGGACAAGAAGGGCGAATTGCTGGCCCAGTATGCGCTGAGCTCTGGAACAATTCTTAGCCGCGAAGTGGAAGACGGTCGTGCGGTGGGCGCTGGCGAAGTGCTGGCCCGTATTCCGCGGTCTCACACGAAGAGCAAGGACATCACCGGTGGTCTGCCGCGCATTGACGAACTCTTTGAAGGCCGCAAGCCTAAGGATTCAGCAGTCATCGCTAAAATCGACGGCGTGATCCGCATCAAAGGCAGCGCCAAGGGAGCGAGAAAGTTCACAATCACTGCGGAAAACGGTGACGAGATACTGGAGTCGATCCCGGTGAGCCGCCATCTGGTGGTTCGAGATGGCGAACGCGTCAATGCAGGCGATATCATAACTGACGGAACCCCAAGCCCGCATGATGTGTTGGCGGTTAAGGGCGAGAAAGCGGTAATGGAATTCCTGCTCGGCGAAGTTCAGGAAGTGTATCGCCTCCAGAAGGTGAACATTAACGATAAGCACATCGAGAGCATCATCCGTCAGATGTTGAAAAAAGTGGTAGTCGAAGAGGTCGGCAACACCCGCTTCCTGTACGGGCAGCAGGTCGATCGCTGGGAGTTCATTGAAGAGAACCGTCTCACCGAAGAAAAAGGTGGAACACAGGCCAAGGGCAAACCGAAACTTCTCGGTCTTACCAAGGCATCTCTTGAGACGGAATCCTTTATCTCGGCAGCTTCCTTCCAGGAAACAACCCGCGTGCTTACCGACGCGGCCGTGCGTGGACGCTACGACTTCCTCCGCGGTCTGAAGGAAAACGTTATCATGGGTCTGTTGATTCCTGCAGGAACTGGCTTACCGGCATACCGTAACATCCACGTGAAACCTCACGAGGATGAAATTGGTCCGGACGGTAACGACGAAGACTACAGCGGCGACGACGATGGTTACGACCAGGATGAAGCATTCGAAGATACTGCAAAAGAAGCGTAACCTTTTCTCGCATATCTGATTTATAACAACTTAAATTAATAAACCCCCGGTCATTCGTAAGATGACTGGGGGGCTTTTTTTTTGGTGGGAGGGCCTAGAGAGAATTTGCAATTTGTTCAGCTTGAACAGTATTTCTGAATCGCCTTTCCGGCAGGCCAAAAACTGTCGGAACCTTACGGAACTCAGTTAAAAATTTCTGTGAAAGCACTTTAGTAATGAGCGGCAATTATGCCGCAGTTTAATACAGATAGCTCGGGACGACGCCAAAGACTTCGCCGTTCTTCTGGGTCCTGATTATGTTTCCCCGACTAATCGTGCCGTTTGTTGAATCATAATCAATCCATTGGCCCTGGCTTTTCATGCCGGTTCCTGTTACGGGTTCGTTGTAGTAACTGCGATCCGGGCCATAGGAGAACATGGCATATTCCCCAGCATACTTCAGGGTATCCAAGTAGAATCCATAGCCTGGTAAACACTTAAGAGCAAACTCGGAATTGTGGTAAAAGTGCCGCCCCTGTACTGCTAAAATGGCCGAGCCAGGTGTCGCGCGGTGCGGTGGACTTACGGGCTTAAACGGATCAAGAGGAATATTGCTCAGATATGAAAGCGGAGTGGTCAGCGTGGACGGCACGTGCTCATGCCAGTCGGCTCTGGTATAATACACCCCGCCAGTATCAGCAAAAGCATCATAAGGGCGAGGGTATTTGTTATTGTCAATCTTGTAGGTTTCCAGGGCTGTGGACTCGGTTCGCATGTCGGCCCGTGCTCTGCTAATTTTTGCCCGTGTTTGCGCTTCCAAAAAGTTCGGCACCGCAATCGCAGCGAGGATTGCAATTATAGCCACTACAATCAGCAGCTCGATCAAAGTAAAGCCTGTCTGAAACTTCAAGCAGCATCTAGCACTCGTTCGCATGATACCTCTCCTATATTGATTGAGATTTCTTTATAATAATTGGGGCGTGAAGTCGTTTGCTGCGAAGTTCAAGTTGGTAAATGATCTATTGTTTTTAGAAAATCAATAAAGTTATAGTGTTTCCGACTTAACGCAAATCTACTTATATCCGCAGAGAAAGGCCAAATGGGGTCGGAGAACTTAGGAAAGCGGAACTGTTCCGAAAGATAACTGTGAAGACACTGCCATTCGTATTATTTAGATGACCGGAATACGTCATATTCCGGGGGAACGGGAACGGCCTTACGGATATTTTTAGGAGTGCCAGTGGGGGGGCTTATATGGCAATGGGCATTGAACCACTACAATGCGTTAGTATATCCCTTGGGGGAGCGTTGGGAATACATGATATTGCCCCAGCTCAAGGTTCCATTCGTAGGATCGTAGGGTTGCCACAAGATCAGAGGATTAGAGTTGCTGACGCCTTGCCAGCCACGATGAGGTGTGGGTGCGCCTGGATCGACGCCGTCAGGGCCTACGGCAAAGAGGAGGTAATCCCCAAATTCTGTTTGGAAATTTATAAAATTTGCATTTCGTCCCGCGCGGGCCGGGTCCTCCACAGGATCGAATTTAGTCCCGTAGATCGATTCGGTATTCCAGTATTTAATGTCATTCCACTGCCAGTAAGGAGCAGGTTGACCTCCAACAGTGGGCATTGCTTTATTAAATGGGTCAGGAATCCGGCACGTATTAAGGTAGGCAACCGGTGTCGTTAAATTTTTTGAAATTCTATTGTGGTTATATTCCGTTGGGACTGGGTAGCCATTTGCACCGCGGATGTGAAAATATCCATCGTATGCACACACGTTGTAATCAATCCTGTAGGTTTCGATTCCGGTTACACAGGTTCTTATGTCTGCGTAATTTCGCGCTATTTTAGCGCGCGTTTGGGCTTCCAGGAAATTAGGCACCGCAATGGCCGCCAGGATCGCAATTATCGCCACGACGATAAGCAATTCAATCAGTGTGAAAGCCCTGCAAAACCGGTTTGTTCTGAGCGTTTTCCCATGCATGATTTCTTTTCCCGTTTCTGCAGGCATCAGTTGTTTATCGGCGCCTGTTTTTGTATAAGTATTTAAAAGATTATATTAATTAGGGAATCTCCAATTGAAAAATCAAGCAAAACCATGGCAAGGCAAAAAATGAATTGGCGATGATCCTATGCCTATTAATGTATCAGTTTTTAACGTTTATTTCCCTCGGAGCCCTGCCTTGTCTGCACATCCCATAGATCAGCTCGAAGCCATTGCCGCTAAAGTCGGGACGCCGTTCTGGCTGTATGACGCTGCAACGCTCCGGCGTCGGATTGACAATGTGTTGGCGGTGTGCAAGCCGGGAGATGTGCAGCCGCGTTTTGCCATGAAGGCAAACAGCGCCACGAGGGTCCTGCAAGAGATGCGCGCCAAGGGTGTGTGGATCGACGCCGTCAGCGCAAATGAATGCCTTCGCGCCCTCCACGCCGGGTATAAGTCCGGAGCAAACCCCCCGGAGGTAATGCTTACCGCCGATGTCTTCCGCGACAATGCCCTCGACGTCATCCGCGAACATCAGTTCCAAGTGAACATCGGCTCGCCCGGCATGGTTCGCGAGTTGGCGGAGGCCGGATACACCGGGAGTATAGCGGTCCGCCTAAACCCAGGCTTTGGGCATGGCCATGTAAACGCCTGCGACACCGGGGGACCCAGCTCAAAGCATGGTATCTGGTGGTCACATGTTGCCCAGACCGTTAATCTTGCCAAAAAACACGGTATTAAGATCAACGTCCTTCACGCCCACATCGGCAGCGGCCCCACAATGGAAGAACTGGTAAGCAATCTCACTCGCCTCGCAGAGGAATTCGCCCAGGTGGCCTCCGATTTTCCAGACCTGGAGGCTATCAGCCTGGGTGGGGGCATCCCCCATAACTATCGGGAGGATCAGCCCGAGCCTGACCTGACAAAGCTAGCCGACGTTTTTGCTCATGCGCGTACAGCGCTTAACCGCGCTGTCGGACGCTCTATCCGCATAGAAATTGAGCCAGGCCGCTACTACGTCGCGCCAATGGGAACCCTTGTTACCCGCGTCGCTGACATCAAGAAAACGGAATCCAACGAAAAAGGCAAAGGCCATGAGTTCGTAATGGTCGATGCTGGATTTGTCGATCTTGTGCGCCCGGCTATGTACGGCAGTTATCATCGCATATCCGTTCCGGGAAAAGAAGATCAGCCTCGGGAACCTTTCGTTATCGCGGGACCCCTTTGCGAATCCGGCGATGTTTTTACACGTGACGCCGACGAACTTCTCGCCCCCCGCCAGTTTCCGCGCCCCGTTCCCGGCGATTTGATGTGCCTGCATGACGGCGGCGCTTATGGCTATGCCATGGCGTCTAACTATAATTCCATTGGCCGCGCCCCGCAGGTATGGCTGGAAGAAGACGGTTCAACCACGCAAATCAGCCGCCGGGAAAACCTCGATGACGTTTTGAAAGCGGAGATATCTGAGCCGCTGAGCGTTTAACGTTAAGCACAGCGACACCACGTAAGGAGCGGAAGAAGGCTGATCTATATACTCACTGTTGTGTGATGGGTATACGATAGTTCATGTTGCGGAGCTCGTTGGAAGGCTCGTTTTACACCCGTTAAAATATTATCCGCAAATTCTCAAGCATGTAAAGTCGCGCACATTTCGTAAAACAGCGCCGCGAATCTTCGCGGCGCTGTTTTTTTTGGCATTTCTGCAGATATCGGGTGATCTTGATTGACCAAACTTGTAAGAAAAAATCCCCTTTAGAGCTTTTTTCTCCAGCAGCCCAAGTCCCTTACAATGTTGAACGAGTGAGGGTTAACCCGATAGGTAGCGGATTTGAGGGAGCTTGATCCTGTAGGAATTAATTGTAAGCATAAAAAATGTGCATTTAGATGTTGCATTCTATCCACCAGCTATTGCAAAACATGACAGATCACTGCTCCAGCCACGGACGTCAGTAAAGGGCCGTCGGGGTAAGTGACGAGGTTTGATCACTTCTATAGATTCGATAGAGAGAAAGGTCTAGATGCTCCATTTTCGGCATAAGCCGGGGAAGTAAAAAGCTTATAACTGTCTTCAGGACACCTTGGCGGGTACTCCTGAGAAGGCAAGATTCAAACCAAAACGGCCTGGCACACACCAGGCGAAAATTCAACCCCTTATTCAGGAGGAGCCACACTTACGATGGCCAGTTTTAAAAGAAGTATAGGATTATTAGCCGCCGCAGCCTTTTCAATGGCCGCCGGCAGCGCAGACGCGGCGGGTTTCCAGACTATTATAACGCAGGCACCGACAGGGCCTGGAACGCCTGTGAAAGTGAAGCTTCATTACGATGGAGCGCCAGAACAACAGTTTTCAGCATTTTCGTTTCAGGTCAGTTTCGATTCAACCCAGGTGGAATTGGTTGGTGCCGACGATTTTGATTCAAACTCTGCTAATAATGCTAATGTCAGCCAGACTGCCAGCAACATAACTACTGGTGGCGGCATGATCCCGGGTTATAATGCCTACAAAGTCGTGGATGGCATCGATGATGTGAACCCATATACTGCTGTTAACGGTGACCTTGTTGAAATCGAGTTTTTAACCAAAAGCGGTTATTCCGGACCCATGAAGCTGGATATTCGTCCGTACGATGCCCCAGACGGGTTTATGGATGAAAACCAAGCTGAAATAGTAATCACTGACGTTACTGAACCTCCTCTCGTCTATGATTCTCCAGTTGTAACCTCAGTAACACCGGACGGCAGCTGGGTTGCCAACGACGATCTGGTTGTGACGGTCAACGGCAGCGGTTTTTATGACGGATCCAATGGCCAGCCATTGTCGCAGATCGTCATCGATGGCCTCGTCTATTCGAGCACCTATGTTTCCTTCAACCAACTGACTTTAGATGTTGATGACAACCTGGTGACGCTAGGGAACAAGGCCGTCTCTGTGGCGAACTCTGGTTCCCAAGTTAACCAGTCTGCAACTTCCGAAATCGTTGAAATTGTTAACCGAGACATTGTCTACGTGGACGACACATACGCCGGAAATTACAGCGAAGGGCAGTTTATCGCTTCTGGAACTCCTAATCAATATTTTGGTGCTAACGCTTTTGCGACAATCGCGGGCGGCGTTGATAAAGTTAACGCCACCAAACTAGTTAACGTTGCTGACGGAACTTACCCAGAAAACGTGATTATTGCGAAGGCGCTAAACCTTGTTGGTAACGGGCCTAACACAAATCTTACGAATGATGACGCTGAAACAACTCAGGTTTTGCTCACAGTAAATGCGAACGACGTTCACATTTCCGATCTGACCTTTCAGGTCACTCCACAAGTTGGATCAGCGATCTACGCCTATGCCAAAACCAACCTGTCAGTAATCGATTGTTTTTTTCACAGGAGCGGCGCGGCTGGCTTTGGGGGTAAGTTGCCCTCCTCGCTTATCGGATCTCTGGGTTCTAACTGGGGCTCACGTGGTATTACGTTTGGCGGCACTGGAGTAAACACAAGTCACGTAGTCCTGACCGGAAATGACTTCACCTCTGCAGGTGGAGCAGCCTTTATGTATGCCATGCAGGTTTATTTGTCAGAAGCCACCATTGGTGGAAGTTCCATTCTTGCAAACACGACTATTGCCGGTGGCGCATATCGCGATCTGGAATTCACTCAGGGCAAAGGCCAGATCAAATATAACAAGTTCGGTACAAACGTGGATGTAAGCAATGCCTACGGTTTGGTTGAGCTTGAAGAAAATGATTTCGGCGCAGGGGGGGATGGTGCTCCTTTACATAACGAAGCGGCACTGACCATTCGCGGAGCGCAAAATGTGAACGCAGATGTCCAGGTTAATACGAATCACTTTAAACATACCGGTCGTGGAATCTGGGTTGGCGCTTCAAAAAACGTCACAATTGACGGCAATGACTTCATGCCCATGTATGGCTTCACCATTGATTTAGGTGATCTTGATTTTGCTAATGAGCCTGCTCTTGCACTATCAGCTACAGAATATACCCACATCCTGATCGACTCCCGGCCAGTTACAAGTAATGAACCAGGAGCTGATGTTGAAGTGGATGTGACGAACAACACGTTTAAAGACGTTTGGACTGTCGGAACCGCAATCAACCTGAAGAACACCAGGGGAAACAACTTCGATCTAACCTTTACGGGCAACACGTTTGAGGCTCCGGGTGGGGAAGACCAGTTTTTCAAAATTGACAATAATTTTAATCAAGATATAGATATCAGCAACAACAATTTTAGCGGTGTAGCTAATTCCGCCAATGTTACTCTTCCGGAATCATTCCTGCTGGAAAATCGTATCACGCATGGTATGGACAGCAACCGTGCGGCAGGCACCGGTATCGCTTACTGGACTCCAAACCAGGTCTTTGTCACAGATCCTGCTGACTTATCAGTTCTGCCTACTGGAGTTACTAGTTCAACAGACTCCAGCATCCAGCGCGCAGTTGACGTTTCAAATGTCGCTGGAACCATTAACGTGCAAGCTGGACTGTATCCTGAGTCAAACGGAGTAGACCAGGGTCTAGTTATTAACAAACAGGTAACAGTGCTGGGACCTAACTCCGCAAACGCCGGCGCAAGCTTGTCGCGCGCCGCAGAGGCTAAAATTGTTCCGGGAGTGCTGCTTAATAATGGCACTGACGTGGCTAGTGATAATGCCGTAATTACGGTTACTGTTGCAGGGGTCGTTTTAAAAGGCTTCGCTATCAGTGGGGACAACACGAACATTTCTGGATTTAACCATGCGGGTATGAACGTTGATGCTGCCACCGGTATCCGTGTCGCTACCGATCTTGTCGATCCTGCGGCAGACAATGTTGTAATACAGAACAACGTGGTGACTAACTTGACGTATATTGGTGTCTTCTTTGACGCTCATAACAACCCTCTTGGCGTCCAGTATCACGGATTGCGCGTACAGAATAACCTGGTTGAAAACGTGCAGGACTTGAGCATTGGTTATGGTTTCGGATTGTATCTTCAGGCCGCTTCTGGCATCGTAAGTGGAAACACGATCCGTAATGTCCGGAACGGAATGCAGATTCAGCCGTATAAGGTCTCAACGGTTGTTGCAGGTGAAAACGAAGCAATTGATAATATTGTCTCAGGATGGCGAACGGGTATTTATTACAACTATGCTGATGCCGAATCTTCACCTTGGATCGTCGGCTCATTGGGACATCCCAACACGATCACGGTAGCTTCCTTGCCTTCAGGCGGCCCAAGCGTGGTGTGGGATGGTATCTATGTTCAGACTATCCGCGCAGGCGCTGGTGGAACGCTGAGCTCCAATATCATCGACGGAACCAATGCTCCTACGTCTAATGGTATACGCGTCAATAACGTAGCTACACTTTCGAACAACCTTCTTTTCCAGGCTAACATAATTCGAAATGTGGGTACGGGTCTTTCCCACGAAGCACCTGGAAACATCACGTTCAACGGTA
>JBBSQY010000056.1:0-20041 GCA_038243585.1 Candidatus Sumerlaeales bacterium
CACCTTTTTTCATTCGAGCTTCGCGGGGGAAGACGCCATGTAACAGGATTTTGGTGTTCGGCAGCTTTTCCTGTATCACCTCAACTATGCGGGAGATGCCGGCTACTATGTCTGCGGGGCTGTCGGAGTGGGTGTTGTTGGTTCCGATCATGATGACAACGACTTTAGGAGAAATGCCTTCCAGCTCTCCACCTTTGGTAATGCGCCAAAGAACGTTTTGAGTGCGGTCACCGCCGACACCGAAATTAGCCGGGTTCCATTTGTCAAAGCTGGCGTTCCAAACTTTGGGAAACCTGGACCATCGGTCGGTGATGGAATCGCCGAGGAACAGAAGGTCTATCGGGCCCTTTTTAAGGCGCTTGAGGTTTTCGGCGTGACGCTGCTCGAACTTCCCTTTGCGTGGAACTGGATCAAGGGCTTTGGGAAGGCTGCCGGAAGTTGCGCTGGCGGTCATACTGGCGCTGGCGCTGGTGCTGAGAGCGATGGCGCTGCTGGTGGCGGCGCCAGCCGCACCGGCGATGGGGAAAAGCAGCATGGATAGGGCTGTAACGGTGATGAAAACGGTTTTTATCATGGTCGGGCTCCAGTTGGTTCAGATATGTGTAATCTGCGGCGCGGGGGGAGGATTGCAATTGTTATATAATATCATCTAGAAAGTTGTCGTAATAATGCCTTGATTAATTGCAACTTAAACTTAATAAGAAACCCTGTGGCCGCAGGAATGGGGTCCGCGCTTAAAAAACTCTGGAGAAAATAAATGCTTAACCTCACAATCACAGCAGGTTCTCATAGAGCTGCCGCGGCGCTTATTGCTGCTGCTTTTCTTGTTTTAAATCCAAATGCGGCAACTTCCGGGGTATCGACGAAGGCGGTCAATTCTTATGCTCATAAAGATAGCACTCCAGCCGACGACCTAGCCCCTCGAATAGATACGGATGGTGCTGGAACGTGGGGCGGACTATGGATGAGTCCCTGGCTAACCAACCCTGCAGGAGGCGGCGTTAAGTTCTCTCTGAGTAACGACACAGGCGCAACATGGGGCGCTAATTCTGGCCACACCCTGATGCCAGGCCATAACATGATTAGTGCAGATGTTGCCTATGCGGGTAATAACAAATGGGTAATTATGGGTATCAGCGAAGACCCTGCAAGCCCTAATGCCTTTCGGAAAGTTAGTTTTATCGTCACTAACGGTGACCAACCAACAATAAATCCAAAAGTATTAACCCAAGCTGCTTCGTCTCAGCCATTTCCCTTCAATCAGCTGCAGGTGGTGTCTGACGGAAACGGAAAACTGCTGGCCAAGTGGCTGCAATTTAGTGAGGGGGTGCGTTATGACCTGGTGTTTTCCCACTCGACAGATTACGGGCAGACCTGGTCTGTCCCGGCAGATGGTTACGGCATCTATCCCAATTACGATCGTCGGGGTAAAGACGCCAAAATTGCTTACGCCGGCGACGGCATGTGGGTTATTGTATATACTTTTGCGGATGTTGACGGGAGAAATACGAATGCTGTTGCGCAATCCGATAATATGGGCGTCAGCTGGAACACGGTTGGACGGCTTTACCGGGGCACCGCTTCTGATTTTGAAGAGTCTCTTTTTGATATAGCGGCGCGGGACGGCAAAGTGGTTATTGCCTCGATGAATGTTTCTGATCCTCGTCCACCGGGCGGGATGGCGTACTCAGTGGCGATCTATAACAGCAATGACAGTGGCACGACTTTTACCGGCCCGCTGTGGGTGCCGCGCTCGACATGGAACAGCATTCCAAGCCTCGCTACCGATGCGTCAGGCAACTGGCTGTTATCGATATCTCCAAACGATACACGCTTTACTGACGACAACGTCAGCATTTGGAAATCGTCTTCACCAGAGACTACCTGGACCCTCTCGAACGTGGTGCCACAAATCGGCAATACCAACGCGGTAGTTGCCGGGTCTGGAAATGGGGAATTTGTGCTGCTTACGGAGCATTATGACTCGCCCGCGACTTTCTTTAACGCCGATGTGGACATCATGTCCCTAGGTACTGACGACAATGGCACCACCTGGTCGGCTCCTGTTTACGTCAATTCCTCCGCGGCTTCAGACTTAGGGAAGGTCCATGATACGGGTCACGATATAGACGCCGCCGAAAACATCGTTATGGCCTCCTGGTTGACCAATTTCACCTATCCGCCGGGTATCAGCAGTAGTAGCACAGTGATGGTCAGCCGTTCGTTCGATCACGGCAAAACGTGGGGTCCGGCTATGGAAATCCCCGGTAGCTTTTTAATGGACTATAGCGGAACTTGGCTTAATACCTCCATTCGTCATATCAGCCCTGGCACCTGGGAATGCACCTGGCAAGTCAGCAACTGGTCTCCTTATACCTACAAAAAAGTAAAATCAATTGACGACGGATTGACCTGGTCTGCGCCCGTCGCAGTAGAAGGTCTTCCTGTCCGAGATCCTTCAGTAGCTAGCGACGGAAGTGGCAATATGGTGAGGGCGCGATCTGAAACGATCTTTGATTCCAATACAAGAACGGACACTGTAAATACATACACCGAACTGTCCACCGACAGTGGAGCCACATGGCACTCTAAAGTAAATGTATTGTCGGAATCCGGTCCATTCATGCAGTGGACATCCCAAAATCGCGATGAGCCTGCCGTGGTCTATCTCGGTGATATGCGATTTGCGGTCCTCGTGCAGAACATATTTGAAGGCCGAGATTTACCGTACGATGTTAACAGGCTCCAAACCTTTAATCTCTATATAGCGGAATCTAGTAATGGCGGTAACACTTGGTCGATACCGACTCCGGTTGTAAAAACCAGCCGAGCTACTCAGAGGTACGAAGCTACTTTGACGGCAGCCGGTAACAACATCATTGTTGGCTGGCAGAAGGGCGAAACGCCCGGGATTTATGGCTCTCAGGATGAAGGCGATATCTACGCATGGACGAAACGCTTCGGTAATCCCACAGCCGCGCGTGACTGGTCGCTTTTCGATTAATTGCGTGGCGTTGTGATGTATTGATTTGTAGAGATGCTTCGGGCTTTCAGCCGTGGCGCATTTTTAATACTACCATGCTGGGTTGGTGGACCAGGCTGGTATGCAAACGCAAATTTGGTGATGAAAACAAAACCAAGTGAATCACACTTAGCCAGATTCAAAAACTTGACCGATGCGCCAGTGGTGGCATGGGAGGAAATTGCTGCTGAAGCGGTTGTGAAGCCACGCTGAAGCGCGCTTTTCTTTGTTTTCGCTATGGTCACCCCTCATAAATGAGGGTGCAAAGAATAGCGGGCTAAAGCCAGCCGTGAACACGGCAACAGTCATATCGTTGCTTTTTATGTGTCCAGGAGTCTCTGAAGTAAGCCACTCAGTTAAAACTGGACAATTCCTTACAGAATGCAGGATGCACGGAACTGAGTTGCGCCCGCCCCCGCGGGCATCTTGGGGCTAAACATCGGACAATCACCGCTCTGGTTAAGTTAAGTTCGAGTTGGACTGCTCCTAAATCAGTTATTTATAACGTGTCTGCGAACTAATAGTTGGGGGTATGGGACGGACTTTCAGCCCTTGATAATAGGGTATGACGAAACCCAGGCCTGCGGCCTGGGCTGGTATGGAACGGGCTTTCAGCCCTAAGTTGGAGCTTTTCAGACGGACTCTCGGCTAATCGACGGGGTCTCAGCGAATCGACGGGGTCTTGTGATTAGTACAGGGTCCAGTCGTTCACTTTGCTGTCGAGAACTTCGATGTAGTAAACCTCCTGCCCAAGTGGTTCTGCTGAATGCGAGTCTGCGGAAAAGAACAGGCGATTGCCGAGGACGCCGGCTTCGTTCATGGTGGCACCGGATTTGGCTCCAGGCGCGAAATCCTGGATGAGATTTATGCCGCCGGCATAACCAACAGTGCGATAGAGTTCGCGACCGAGACTTGCTGTTGTACTTGCCAGGTACATAAACCCGTTTACCTCTGCCAGCAATTGTGGCTCTGAAGACAGGGGGCCCTGGAAAACATTCCGGGTCCCTGGGACAGTTCCATTACTGTAGTTCAAATGGTATTTGTATTGCGAGGGATTTAAGCCACTGAGACTGACGCCCATGTAATAAACCCCTCCGTGCTGGCTCTGCAGTAAGTCTAGCCCGTCACCGTTAATAAAGGCCGGCATGATGGATGATACCTGGGTGGTTCCGGCTACGGTTCCGTCTGTCATCCATAAACTGGTGGTGGTGCTGGAATCGCTGGCGAAGAAATAGACACGGTTTCCCGCACTGGTAAAGTGGCTGGGCGATGATCCGGTGATGCCCGGCACTATGTCAGCTAGTAATGAGGTTCCCTGGGGAGTGCCATCGGATATCATGATTTCTTCCCCGGTTCCGGTTCCGGTAGCGCCAAAGACAATGCGTCCGTCAGGCAGCGCAGCTCCTTCGGTTGGCGGCGTGGAGGATTGCAAGATTTCGCTGGTGCCTGCAGCTGTCCCGTCGGTCGTGATTACCCGGTAATTCGGTGGGGAGGGGTTGCTGTCCGGAGCATAAAAGAGACCCCATGATCCGCTGGCGCCGATGAGGCGCAGCGGGTAGGATGATGTGACCAGAGCCGTCGCCGGGATGTCTTCTGTTCCGGCGACAGTTCCATTGCTTTTGTATAGGACTGGATAATCATCTCCCGTTGCGCCACCGAAGTAACAATAGTCGCCCAGTTCAAAAAGTTTAGTTGGGCGTTTGGGCGCGTGTGCCGGCGAGCTTTGCACAATCTCCGTTGGTGGGGCGCTGGTTGAGTTTCCGCTTGTTATATAGACCTTGCCATCCCCATAGTATCGCCCGTCCTCCCAGTGGCTGTAGTCGCTGTAGAATAGGGGGCCGTTCGGAGTGACACCCAGCCATTCGGCGTTGGGCGCCTGTATCTTCATCGCTGTATAAGGATTATCAATTCTATAGGATGCTCGAGTCGATTGGGTTTGAGGCAGGCCTTCGGTAAAGAATAACCGATTGCCGGCTTTGATGAAATTCGTTGGGTTTATGCTTAACGGGATATTATTAAAACGCGTCAGTCTTATCGGTGCATTGGAGTTCTGGGAATTTGCGATAAAGATATTTTCCGTCTGGTTTTGATCAAAAGACAACAAGTTAAAGACCGGATTTCCGTTGAACAGTGGGAGTTGACCGCTCGAAAATCTGGCATAGGGTGAGGTCTTAGCGACTAGTATTGCGCTGGCCAGAGGACCGTTAATGCGAAAAATCCCGCTCGTGGTAGACAGGTATGTCCCAGCCGGAGTCGGAAAGGCGGCTCCGATATCCGCGAACGGCAAGCCGGGCGGGACGGCAACCGGAACAGAGTAACCATCTGAGACGTATAACACCATCGTGCTATTTGCCTGATTAAAGCCAGAGATATACAGACTATCATTTACCCAGGCCAGTTCGGCCGGTATTGCTTGAGAATCTGGCAGATTAGGGAGTACGCGGGTGGTGACGCCATCACTGGCGTGGATGGTGGAACCGGTTTGCTGCTTTACCCAAAAGAAGTCTGTGCTGGATTCGGTGCGGGCGCCGCCCTGGCTCATGTCGAAAGAAACCGGGAGATCGAGAGAGAGGGTACGGGTGCCGGTTAACGTGCCGTCCGTCACAAAGAATGGGGTTACACCGTCGCTCCCGTTAACACCGAAAAAACATTGTCCCAACGCACGAACCATTTCTACCTTTTTGGTGGAGGGGGAAGTGAGGGTGTATAATAGCTGGGTTCCTGTGGCAGTGCCATCGGTTCTGTAAAGGCTCGCTGTTTTGCCGGCATCCTCATATATAAAAAAAAGAAGAACATCGCCCAGCAGACGCGTGGGACCAACGGCCGGGATGGCCGTCGCTTCTGGCCGCATAAATGAGATGAAGGTGGTGATCTCTGTGCCGTCACTGGTGGCGGTTTGCAGTCGACCGACCTCATACCCCGAGGAATAACGAGCTTTTCGGACGAAGCAAATATTGCCTCCACTGCCTGACCAGGTGGCGAAGGGGGAAGTCCCTTCGATTTCGTCGGATGCATATTCGGTTTTGCCGGTGGCGCCATCAAGTTTCGCGTAACGAAAAACCAGATCATCGGGACTCTGAGGAAAAATGGCCTTTCCATCGACAACAGCAAAAAAAGGATGGTCTGCCAAGCCGACGGCATCGCGCGGGCCCGGTTGTCCTGTATCTCCGAATGTGGCCGCGGATCCCATACGCATTCCAATTCCCTGATCAGGGCTGATAAGGTTTGGGAAATTCATGTAATAGCCGTCAATGGTATTAGGATTCAAGTTTCCACGACGCGATACCACGTAGATGCTGTCGGTGGTGGTTCTTATTTGCGACACGACTCTTGCATCATTCTGCCAGTAACTTAGCTTATGTGACAGGAGATTTATAGGCTGTGAGCGGGCTGTGGCCGAAAATGCCAGGACTATTCCTGTTACTGCTAAAAGACGAATGTATCGAAAAAGCTGGTTCGTGCGCAAAGTTTTTGTCCCCTGTTAATTTCAATCTACCTGATCATGATATGACATACGCGCGGACGGGCAATAGTTTTTTGGGTTGAGGATCAAGTTATTCCGCAGAAATTAAGATCGAAAATTATTAGCATAAGGATCTCATGACCTGAAATGGCTGGTCCCTGGTTGATAAAAAGTTGAGTGAAAAACGAGTTGTTTTTCAGCTGGGAACGGAAATCGTTACGGTGACTGGCATGACTAATACGACCGCCATAGTATGGTTTCGACGGGACTTGCGCCTAGCTGATAACCCCGCTTTTTTTGAAGCGCTGAAGCTTTTTGAGACGGTCGTGCCCGTCTACATTTGGTCGCCCGAGGAGGATTCTCGCTGGGCACCTGGGGCGGCCAGTCGGGTTTGGCTTTATCATTCACTGGAAGCTTTGGCTAATGCCATGGCAGAAAAACAAAGCAGGCTTATTTTGCGCCGGGGAGAGGCGCTGCCGGCGCTTCAAACCTTGATTAAGGACACTGGGGCGACGGCGGTTTTTTGGAACCGACTGTATGAACCTTCGGTTAATGAGCAGGATGCAGGCGTGGAAAAGGCGCTGCGAAGCGACGGGGTCGAGTGTGAAATTTTTCCGGGGAATCTTTTGCTGGAGCCATGGGATTCCAGAAAGAAAGATGATACAGCGTACCGGGTGTTTACGCCTTTTGCGAACGCCCTTAAAGAAAAGCTGGATGACATCAAAGCGGACCCGGCGCCTGGTGTGATGTCGGCGGTACCGCCGGAAATTTACTCGGACGACCTTGAGTCGTTCGATCTTCTGCCGAAGATCGAGCGGGCAGGGGGAATTCAAGAAGCATGGACGTTTGGCGAAGCGGGAGGGCAGGCGGCGCTTAAGGATTTTATACAGAACGGGCTTGGCGGTTATAGCAAAACCCGTAATTTGCCCGCGATGGAGGATGGGGTGTCGCGGTTATCTCCGTATCTGCATTTTGGCGAGATCAGTATCAGGCACGTTTGGGCGGACGTATCAAAAGCCCGCGCGAAACTGTCGGGGGCGGAACAGAAATCGGCGGACGTTTATCTTAAGGAATTGCTTTGGCGGGAGTTCAGCCATCATCTGCTATTTCATTTTCCGACCATGCCGGATAAGCCGCTTCGGGAAGAGTTTTCCCGGTATCGTTGGGCCACGTCGGGCACTCAATTGAAGGCCTGGCAGCGTGGGCAAACCGGGTACCCCATCGTCGACGCGGGTATGCGGCAACTTTGGGAGACTGGGTGGATGCACAATCGCGTTCGCATGATTGTCGGGTCGTTCCTGATCAAAGATCTGGGTATCGAATGGCAGACGGGTGAGGAATGGTTTTGGGATTCCCTGGTGGACGCGGACCTGGCGCAAAATGCCATGAACTGGCAGTGGGTTGCGGGCTCAGGCGCGGACGCATCGCCGTTTTTTCGGATCTTTAATCCGGTCACGCAGGGAAAGAAGTTCGATCCTGAGGGCGAGTATGTTCGGCGATATGTGCCGGAGCTGAAGGACATGCCGGCTAAGTGGATTCATGCGCCTTTTGATGCACCGGGAGAGGTGCTGGAGGGAGCGGACGTTAAGCTGGGGGATAATTATCCGAAGCCGATTGTAGATCATGACGAGGCGCGCAAACAGGCGCTGGCGAACTATCAGAAGATTCGTTAGAAGTGGTTAAACTTTTAAGTCGGGATGGTGGGATGGGCATTTTTGCCCGTCTGGCAAAACGAGGAAGCTAATTGTGCTGTTATCTTTGCGCGGGTTTGTGGTTGTTACGGTGGCGATTGGCGGTGGGTTTGACCGTTTTCTTTGGTGGTTTCGCCCACTGAGACGGGCAGGAATGCCCATCCTACATTTTGATACTTTTAATATATCTCCAGGGCCTTTAGTGCGTCGCCGACATTTTTTACTCCGATGATTTTAATGCCCGCGGGGGCGCGGTTTTTTTGCCACGGCGCTGTCACGGCGCGCGTAAATCCCAGCCTTGCGGCTTCGGCGAGGCGTTTGTCGAGGTGGCTGACGCTGCGGATTTCTCCGGCCAGGCCGACCTCTCCCAACACTACTGTTTTTTGATCAATCGCCACTCCCTGAAAGCTACTGACCATGGCGCTGAGGGCTGCCAGATCGGCGGCGGGTTCTTCCACTTTTACGCCACCGGCGATATTGACGTAGACGTCCTGATCAAACATCCTCAGGCCGATCCGCTTTTCCAGCACGGCGATAAGCAGGGCCACGCGGCGCTGGTCCAGGCCGTTGGCGGACCGACGCGCCGCGCCGAAACCGCCGTTGGGGGCAGTGAGCGCCTGTATCTCCACCAGCAGCGGACGCGTGCCTTCCAACGCGGGAACCACTACGCTTCCGCTTGCGCCTTCCGGGCGTTCCTGGAGAAATAATTCGCTCGGGTTTTTTACTTCCGCCAGGCCGCTGCCGCCCATTTCAAAAATCCCGATTTCGTTTGTTGATCCGAAGCGATTTTTTACGGCCCGCAGAATTCGGAAATTGTGGTGCTGATCGCCCTCAAAGTAGAGCACTGTATCCACCATGTGTTCCAGCACTCGTGGACCCGCGACCACACCGCTTTTCGTTACGTGACCTACCAGGAACAGCGGCACATGGATGTGTTTGCACAGCGTGATAAGGTGCGCTGCGGAATCCCTTATTTGCGAAACGCTGCCGGGCGCGCTTCCGGATTCCTCGCTCCAGGCGGTTTGAATGGAATCAAGAATGACGCAGGAGGGGCGTACCGCCTGGATGTGTTCGCCGATGGTTTCTACCTGGGTTTCGCCCAGACAAAGCAAGTGTTCAGATACCGCGCCGAGGCGACCTGCCCGCAGGCGCGTCTGTTCAAGGCTTTCTTCACCGCTTACGTATAAAGACGGCGAACCGGCACCGGCCATTTGCAGAGCAACCTGTAACATCAGCGTGCTTTTGCCGATGCCGGGCTCGCCGCCGATCAGCGTTACGGAACCGGCCACGATTCCTCCGCCGAGGATGCGGTCAAATTCATCGATGCCGGTCATGCGGCGCGTCTCCGCAAGCACGTCGACCTGATTCAGCGGAATCGGTCCGGGGCGAACGCCGCCCACTCCCCCGCCTCTAAATAGATTTTTGGTCGCCGTCTTGCTTTTCTCAGAGGCCACTTTTTCTTCCACCAGCGTATTCCACTGGCCGCATGAGCTGCACTTGCCTTCCCAACGGGGAAAACTGTCGCCGCATTCCTGACACACAAACTGAATCTTCTGCTTCGTAGCCAAACTGTTGCTCCTGAGATTATTAGTTGCGGTTGGTACAGACTTGCTTTTCAACGGATTTTTCTAATGAACCAACAATATAGTATCTGGATTACGTGATAAGGAGCTACCATTTATGACTAGTTTAAAATATGTCTTTTGGAAAGAAGACGAGGCCTGGCTCGGATACCTGGTAGAATTTCCGGATTACTGGACGCAGGGGGAAAGCGAGGTTGATCTCAAGGAACATCTCGTTGACCTTTATAAAGATCTGACCAGTGGAGCAATTCCAAGTATACGGAAAGTGGCGGAACTAAGCGTCGCGTGAAACGGAAAGACTTAATCAGGGCTTTGGAAGAAGCTGGATGCGTTTTAATTCGACATGGTGGAAAACATGATTGGTTTCAGAATCCAGCAACTAAGCAATCACAACCGGTGCCGCGACACCGTGAAATAAATGAAATGCTGGCGAAGCAAATCGTTAAAATGCTCAGCAATAAATAGTGTTGAAGCGCCTTTGAAATTACTAACTCGCAAAACCAGTAAAAGTCCTAGAGCATTAGCATCAGTTCAGACACGATGCGTGCTGTTCCAGGCTGCGCCGCTTCTGACAGGCGCCGTGCAGTTCGCATTTATCACATTGTCGCAAGTCTGATTTAGTCGGACACAATTTTAAGATTCCCAGGCGGCACAGAGAAAAATCGAACCGCGTTGGATCGATTGGGTCTATTAATCGCAGCTTCCGAGTCACGTCTCGTGCGAACTCCAGCGATGCCGCTTTGCGGGTGCTGAAGCCGAGGTTTGTACTTAGCCGCATAATATGGGTATCTACGGGCACCAGCAGCAGCGACGTGGGAATTGTGTTCCACAGACCCAGGTCGATCCCATCGTCTGCGCGGATCATCCAGCGCAAAAACAGATGGATGCGCTTGCATGCGCTGCCTTTGTCAGCCCTCGGCATCAGATGCTTGAATGAGGATCTTGTTGTCATTACTGAGCGGTCAAAATGGGGCTCGAAAGAAAAAGAATGCAGGTAATCGAAGAAACGTCCGGCGGCCTGCGCGAGGTCTGTTTCCTGGTCGCGAATACCTTCGCAGAAACCGGACTCCAGCGATTGTCGCTGTACGGCCTGATGCAATAGCCAGCACAGGCACAGAATGTCCTCTTCGTCCGAGAATCGATGCTTGAAGCCCGCCAGCGCCTGTCGCGCGGAAAGGATTTCAAAATTCCGGATGAACTGCCCTGGCCTGCTGCCCATCGCAGAAAACAGCCGCGCCAGACTGGCGTTGATTTGCTTCACATTCCCATAGGCCAGAAGAGCGGCGAAAAGGGCCGCTATCTCCCGGTCTTCTGTGCACGTGAATTCGCGAACCATAACCAGCGGATCGCTGCCCAGGTATACGGGCTGGTGGTAACGTTCGTATACGGATTCCAGAAAGGGTCCGTATGGGGTATGGACTGGCTTGGTCATTATGATTACTTTACAGCTTAGTACGGAAAAAGCTCAGGGTCATAAAGGCTCAGCGCATAACATTGATTTGATGGGCTGGGCGCTTATAAGTTTTTTCGGTTCAGGTGAGGTGATGTTCTCACAGTCGGGACGCCTATGTTAAGTCTGTTTACTAATGCACCCGGACCTGGGTGCCGCACTTTCGGCACTGGATCATCGGGGCTGAAAACATTGGGCTTAGCTGAAGGATGTTTCCGCACTGGCAGGGAAAGCTTTCCCATGTGTTCAGGGCGCTTCGTGTGTGATCCATAAAGACGGGCTCCGGCTTCAGTTCCAGATTCAACGCTGTATCGCCATCGTACCCAGGGGCGTTTGCGGTTGCACCAGTCGCCGGCACATCGTTCGCCACGCCGCATCGGATGCACCGAACCGTTGCCTCGTTATAGGTGCTCGGCACCTTCAGCGTCGCACCGCATTGGCAATGGATGTCAGTGTACCCAAATAGACGATGGACGACAGCCTTTGATTCTGCCCTGGTCTCCAGCGGCGGCTCGTTGGATGCCTGGCGGATCGCCTGTGCCTTGCTCTCATGCAGAGTATGGGTCCCGATAATGGATTCCCGTTTTTTTACCGCGCCGTAAGATTTGTTGTAGTCCAGAAAAGACGCGCCGCCCATACCACGCAACACCTGCACGCGATCAAACAGGGGCGGATGGGTGGAGAACATGCTGTCTGAGCCGCCATCCGCCGCTAACGGGTTTACGATAAACATGGGTGCTACCGCGCGATTGACTTCTCCCATGGGGGTTCCCGACCCAGCGATCTGCAGCAGTGCCGACGCCAACCCTTCGGGATAGCGCGTGTACACCGCCGCAGAAGCATCGGCGAGATATTCGCGGACTCTCGACATGGCAAAATAGAGTACCCGGGCCAAAATTGGTCCCAGGACAATCAACAGCACAGCCACTACGAGAAAGATTATCTGCGCCTGACCGCCGCCGTCACCGCCACGGCTGTCGGACCTGCGCCGACCTCGTCCGCCATAGAAAAACATCCGCATGGCCATATCCGACAGGATGATGATAGACCCGAGCATGACCCCGGCCAGGGTCATGAATTTCGTATCCATGTTTTTCAGGTGGGCAATCTCGTGGGCAATGACACCTTGCAGCTCGTCGCGATTTAGCCGGTACATGAGGCCCCGCGTTACCGCCACTGCGCTGGTTTCCGGTTTCCGTCCTACGGCGAAGGCGTTGGGCGAGTCCGAATCGACAATGTAAATCTTTGGCATGAAGGTCAGGCCGGAAGCCAGTTGCATTTCTTCGACGATGTTGAAAAGCCGTGGACTCTCGTCCCGCGTCAGTTCTCGCGCGCCCATTCCCGCCATTAATACGGATTCGCCTGCGACGGCATAAACCGCCAACTGCACCAAGAGCACGATCAGCCCTATAAGCAGACCGACCGGCCCCGCACCGGGTTGGAAGGCTTCCGCTGCAAAATAACCAATGGACAACAGAATCAGGCCCATCAGCACAATCAGCCAGAAAGATTTACGCTGGTTCGCGCGTATCTGCTCCCACATGATTCAGGAAGTTCGGTTCCGCATAAAGCTCAAAAGGTCACTTTCGGGGCTTCACGCTGTTCCGGTTCGATTACCTCGAAAAACGGCTTGCGCTCAAAATTGAACATCCCAGCGACAATGTTGGCCGGGAAGGTCTCGCGCTGGTTATTATACTGCAATACGCGGTCGTTGAAAAACTGACGCGCGAAAGCAACCTTGTTCTCCGTGCTTGTAAGCTCCTCTTGCAAAGCCAGAAAGTTTTGGTTGGCCTTCAAGTCCGGGTAGGCTTCCGATACCGCAAACAAACTTTTCAGCGCGCCGGTGAGCATATTCTCTCCCGCCATCCGCTCTTCCAGATTTGTCGCCCCCACCGCCATGTTTCTCGCCTGTATTACGCGCTCGAGGGTTTCTCGCTCGTGGGACGCATAGCCTTTCACGGTCTCAACCAGGTTTGGAATCAGGTCGGTGCGGCGTTTTAGCTGCACATCAATCTGCGCCCATGAATTTTGTATTTCGTTTCGCAGCCGAACGAGGCTATTGAAAATCCCTACGGCCCAAAGAGCCAAAATGATTAATATTGCGGCAATTATCAGTAATGCGATTATTCCACCAGTCATGCTTTGCCGTCTCCCTTATTATTTATGATAAACTTTTCAGATGGCGCGTGGGGCTCCACGGCGTAACAGCCAAGAACTTCGCTGAGCAGAGCCAAGGCTCCTGTGGCCGACATGGAATCCGGTAACGATTTCAACAGCAGAAGCAACTCATTTTTGTCAAACCACACGCCGTCATTGCCGGGGCATCGGTCAAGGCGCAATTCCTCGCCATCTGCGCCCCTGCGGACGACTTCCTTTAAGGCGCGGTCGCAGCGTGGACATAAGTAGGCAGGGCGTCCGGTTTCAGAGCGCACGTCCGCTTCCACAAATTCCTGAAAACAATCGGTACCGACGCCGCCTGTGCGCTCCAGCAATCTCTCAATCTCGCCATGGTCCAGCCACAAACCCTCGCAGGATGGGCAGTAATCCACCTCTACCCCTTTAAACTCAAGAAGGATCAGCGCAACATCGCATTTGGGGCAGACAACGATCATAAACGTAATCCTTTTCGCTCCACGCCGCGTATTTCAATAGTTTTCACCATATGCCTCAGCGGGGATAAATCTTGCGGTAAATGGTTAATCTATAACTGTCCGCGCGTAAGCCAGGCATTCTACGGATTCCGCGCCGGCTTCGCGCAAGGTCCGGGCGCATTCGTTTAGTGTGCTACCGGTCGTGTAAACATCATCAATCAGCAGCACCTTTTTACCCGCCACGGCCGCAGAATCCTTACACGCAAAGGCACCTGCGACGTTTTTGCGCCTTTGACTTTTTTTCAGGCTGGTTTGGGACGAGGTTGGTCTGGTTCGTACCAGGGCCTTTTCTGAGACGGGAATGGTCAAACTTTCTCCGAATGGTCTGGCGATCAGCGCTGATTGATTAAAGCCGCGATCGCGCAGCCGGGTGGAATGAAGGGGAACAGGCAGGACAATGTCGGCTATGGGAGCGCCGTCATTTACGGCTTCTCTGTATATCCGCGCCATTTCTCGGGATAGCAGGGGCGCGTATTCGATTCTTCGCTGATATTTTAGCCTATGGACGAGGACTTGGGCGATGCCGGAAAACCGGGCGACGCCCTGGGCCTTGATAAAATAGGCGGTGCCGGGAGGGCAGTTTGCGCAGCGGCCTTCTTCTTTTATTTTCGCATCGGGGCAACCGCACCGTGCACAGATGGGAAGCAGAAGCGGCGGGATGGAATCGAGGCATGGCCTGCAAACAAGCCATGCCTCGTCGAGAATTCGTTCTCCGCAACCGCAGCAAAGCCGCGGAAGCAGAAAATCCAGTACGTTGTTCCATATATTACGGATAGGGGATGTTTCGATCACGCCTCCGAAAGCGCTTCAATTCCGGGCAGAGTTTTGCCTTCCAAGTATTCCAGAGAGGCTCCGCCACCGGTGCTGATGTGAGTCATTTTGTCGGCAAAACCGAATTTAAGTGCGGCAGCTGCACTGTCGCCGCCGCCAATTACTGTTACGGCATCACTGGCCGCCATGGCCTCGGCCACTTTGCGGGTTCCATTTGCAAACGGTTCCAGTTCAAACACACCAACAGGACCATTCCAGACAATTGTTTTAGCTTTTTCAATCTCAGCCGTAAACAGTTTCACGCTTTCCGGGCCTATATCCACGCCCATCCAGCCATCGGGAATTTCATTTGCGGGAACGATTTTCGTAGGTGCGCTGGCATCCGGGCGATCGTCTGACTGGCAGGCAACGCAGTCCACCGGAAGCAAGAGTTTCTTGCCCAGAGTTTTCGCCTGCTCCAAGGCCTTTTTTGCGTCTTCCAGTGTATCTTCTTCGAATAGGGAATTGCCGATGGAGCCGCCCTGTGCCTTTACAAAGGTGTAAGTCATTCCGCCGCCCAGCATCAACACGTCCACCTGCTGAAGCAGGCTGTCTATGACGTTGATCTTAGACGAAACTTTCGAGCCACCCAAAATGCCCACATACGGCCGCTCTGGCTTCCCAAGGGCTTCCCCCAGGTAACGGAGTTCCTTTTCCACTAGAAGTCCGCCGACGCTTTCAGGCACGTGCTTTGTAATGCCCACGGTGCTGGCATGAGCGCGATGGACGGATCCAAAAGCGTCTTGCACAAAAATATCCGCCAAACTTGCCAGCTTTGCCGCAAACGCATCGTCGTTCTTTTCCTCTTCCGGATGAAACCGGACGTTTTCCAGCAATAGAACGTTTCCCGGCTGAAGATTAGCCACGGCGTTTTCTGCTTCTGGTCCGATGCAGTCCGTTGCGAAAGCGACAGGCGCTCCAAGCAGCTCAGACAAGCGTTCCGCCGCGGGCTTCAGACTGAATTCCGGCTTTACAGAGCCTTTGGGGCGACCCATGTGGGACGCAAGAATCACTTTGGCGTTGTTTTCAATGAGATACCGGATCGTGGGTAGCGCCCCTTGGATACGGCTATCATCGGTAATTTTTCCATTTTCCATGGGGATATTGAAGTCTACTCGAACGAAAACGCGTTTCCCGGAAATATCATTGAGATCGCGAATGGTTTTTTTTGCCAATTTATTATCTCCAAATTGCTCAGTTTTGTGTTGAAGCGAATGCCGCGGCGCGGAAGCGACAGCAAAAAAGATTTTATCGCTGGCGCTGGTGCCATAAGTTTAGGTCTAGGACCGTTTTGACTTTTGTTTCCGAGTCGGGGGTTCAGGCGCAGGTCCTGTAACCAAGGAGTCGATACTTGGTTTTAACTGGCGTAGACGATCCTGGCTAACTGCACCAACTTCACGATATACTTCGCTGTCGCCAGCTGGGGTAAAGACCAACAACGTCGGGGTGAACTTAAGGCCGAGGCGATTAACTACTTCCGGATTTTGAGTAAACTCGATACGGGCTTTCACTGCATTATCAAACACTTGCATGGAGCCTGGCTGGGCAAGAATCGCATCAAATCGGTCGCACTCAGGACAGCCGTGATGCACAAAAAGGGCAACCAGCGGCCTTCCCTGCTGTTGAGCTTGGGCACGGGCGGTGTCAAAGTCACTCAGCCATAGCTGATTGCTGTTCTGGCTTTCTCTCATACGCAAATTTACGTTCGATTGACTTGCCTGGGGCAGCTGCTGGATTTGTTGCGATGGTTGAACAGGCCTTTGTTGGGCGGGAGGCTGGGGAACTTGTCGTTGTTGCGCGGGATACTGATAGCTCGGATACTGCCCGGCCTGCGGGTAGTTGGCGTATGTGCTTTGCGCCGCCGGCTGTTGATACCAGTTGTTTGCGCGAGGCTGGGCGTGACTTTCCGCGCTGATAACTGCGACTGCACAGACAGTCATTATGCTACTTAACAGGGGGTTCCTGTTCATTTGTATTCTCTCTTCCAAACTAATCATTTTTTACCTTGAACGGCAAACTGTTACATCTATTGCAAAAATTCCTTGCGGCGGATAAACAAACAAGCCTTAACCGCACTGTTAACATCTCTTGGAGAGCCAGTTTTAATTTATGACTTTTGGAAAAACAGAGCGCATGGTGGCGGTCGTCATCGGCATCGTAGCCCTTGCGGCGACTATTCATTTTCTGATATTTCAGAAAAAAGCCGAGACGTATAACCAGACAAGCCAGGAATATACGGCCGCGGTAGAGCAACTGTCGACGGCAGAATTCATACGGAACCAGCAAGCATTTGAAGAGTATAAGCAACGCACCAGTCAATACTCGGACCTGGTGACTAGCGTAGTCGACGAGTTAAACCTTGTTAAGCTGGACCTGCCTACCTCACCACCGGTGGGAGCAGTCGACCGGTGGGCTTCCGGGACAATTGAATTGCTCACAAAGCTGACGGCAGCGCCGCCAGCCAATCTGCAATTGCCGTTTCTTGGAAAAGATGGCTGGGACCTGTCGGCGCAATTGCCGGCGGTGGGGGGTGCGGGGGCCCTGGCAGATCGAGTCAGCCAGTTAAATGGCACCTATCAGGAATTGCAGGTCGCCAAAGGCAACGTCCAGGCAGAGTGGCAGGTGCTGAAAAACTATAATGCCCGCCTGACAGCACTGGGCGTAAACCCGCAGCAGGTTTCCAACTTCTATTACCCGGCAGGTGGTGGGCTGTTTTTCAATAATGAGGAATGGATTAAGGCGGTATTAAGTCAGTCTGGCGCGAGCCGGATGGCTACGTCTAACGACTTGCAGCCTTATTATAACATTTATGGTTTGCAGCGTTTTGGGCAGGCAATTCCGGTGCTAAAGAAGATATGGCTTTATGCGCTTGTCAGCCGCGCGATGCAAGCCCAGAACCCGGAAACGGTTCGCGTTGATCCGAATATTCTTCCGCGGTTTGGTGAGGCGCTCCAGATAGGCGTTCCGCTAGAGGATGAACCCCTCAACAGCATTAATAAGCAATTGACCGCCCTGCTGGATATTATAGCGATTGCAGGCCAGACCGGCATTCAGGAAATACAACAGGTTCGCTTCATGCGCCCAATAAATGTGGGCAAGGCAACATTGAGAGTGCCGGGAGCGCTGCCACCCGTGACTACACCAGCGCCTACTCCGGCAAATGCTATGGGTGGAATGGGTATGGGTATGATGGAAATGGGATTGATGGGCGGAATGGGCGGCCCGAATGCCCAGCCGATGGTAACTCCAATCCCAGACGCGGAACGTGTTGGTACCGGGGCTGGAATAGAACTGGTCTTAAAAGCAGACAACGCCAGCTTAACGCGGTTCTACTATCAGCTAAGTCACGTTACCCGCACTTACGGAATCGATGATCTGTATGTTTATAGCTCTCCCCAGGGAGTGTTTACCACCGCGACTGTTGAAGTAATAACGGATATTAATACACAGGGCACCGCCGGCGCGGCACCTGCAGAGGGAGCAATTTAATCATGATTGATAATGAACTTCTGGACATTCTTGCCTGCCCCAAATGTAAAGGGGAGCTTGACTATAAGGTTGCGGCTGATGAGAAGAACGGTGAGCTGATATGCAATCAATGCCTTCTGCGCTACATGGTAGTCGACGACATTCCTAATCTGATCATCGAAGACGCGATACCTTTAGATAGAGGTGTCTCTGGATGAGTCCCCGTGCAAAAACGGCTCGAAACACTGAGATTTATCGTGCTGACGATGAGGTTTGGGTGTCGTTGAGAGGTCCCCTTGCGGTAGAAGATATTGAAGCGTTAAAAAAAGCTGTATTGCCAGCGATCACACGTGGCGTTCAACGAGTTTACGTGGATTTAAAATCGATTGATAATATGGATAGCGCAGGCATTGGACTCTTAATGAAATTTAAGATGACCGCCAAAATGCACAACGCGGGAACAACGCTTGTAGATCCTGTCGACAACGTGGCGGAGGTGCTAGCCATTTCTCGGGTAGACGGAATTTTTGATATGGTATCTGGCCCCGATGCCGATGTTTTACGAAAACGCATCAGGCAACCGTCCAATGAATGGGTAGATCAGCAATTGTCGTCCAGCGAAGATGTCTCCTCCCCGTTCCGAGAGGAAGGTCAATCTTTTCCACAGGTAAGCTCCGAAGGCGCATTTCAAGACGTCAAGAGCGAGGCGGTGAGGGTCCATGAATTGGTAGAAGAGCAATGCCGCAATGCGGTAGAAGCCATGCGCCAGGGTAACTACGAAAATTCTATTGAGGCTTATAAAAGCGCATTGGCTTTAGATCCAAACTATCTACCGGCGCTAAACAATCTAGCCATCGTCTACGAGAAACAACCTGTGTGGCGGCCTTTGGCTGTTGATATATGGAATAAAGTACTGGAACTAAGCCGCGAGCGCGATGACACCAAGCACGCGAATCGGGCGGAGCGCCACCTGGCGGATTTGGCAGACTAGATGTGAATTGTTTTTTTCGGTTTTATCAGCCCAGCCTTATGAACAAAAACCTGCTGCTGATAGAAACTGGGTGGGGGAAACCGGCGTAAAAAAATCTGCGTCCGGCACAGTTTCTAAATGTTGGAGAAAATGACGTTATGGGAAAGGCGACTGGCTTTCTTGAGATTCAGCGGGAATTAACCGAACGGCGCGATCCGCTGGTAAGACTAGAGGATTACAACCAGGTTTACCATCAGGCTCCAGAGGAGCTTGTGAAAAAGCAGGGCGCAAGATGTATGGACTGCGGTATCCCTTTCTGCCATACCGGTTGTCCTGTGGGCAATGTTATCCCCGACTGGAACGATCTTGTCTATCGGAGCCGCTGGAAAGAAGCTATCGACACCCTTCACGCCACTAACAATTTCCCGGAATTTACAGGCTGGGTATGCCCCGCCCCATGTGAAGCCAGCTGCGTACTGGGAATTAACGACGATCCCGTGACGATCAAACAAATTGAACTGGCTATCGTGGAACACGCCTGGAAAGAGGGCTGGATTGTTCCGATGCCCCCAAAAAGGCGGACTGGCAAAAAGGTAGCAGTTGTCGGAAGCGGTCCTTCCGGTCTGGCGTGCGCGCAGCAGCTAAACAGGGCCGGTCATACAGTTACAGTATTTGAGCGGGCTGACCGCATCGGCGGTCTGCTTCGCTACGGCATTCCTGATTTCAAACTGGAAAAATGGGTTGTTGAACGCCGCGTAGACCAGATGCGCGATGAAGGTGTGGAGTTTCGTACCAACGTCAATGTGGGAGTAACTGTAACTGCAGAGGAACTGCGAGAGCAATTTGACGCCATAGCCCTCTGCGGTGGTTCAACAAAGCCCCGCGATCTTCCCGCCCCAGGGCGTGAACTTGACGGCGTTCATTACGCCATGG
>JBBSQY010000057.1:0-19810 GCA_038243585.1 Candidatus Sumerlaeales bacterium
GGCTTCTGCAATTTTTTTTAATCCAGTTGCTTCCATGAGGTTTTTACCATATCGTTCCAGATCACATTTTCATGATCAATATTCTCTTGAATGCCCATCCTGCATTTGCAAGATGTGTACAAGCACCGTTGTGTAATGGCTGTGGGTAGTGTGCCGAAATCTAATACGTAGCGGCGTTTTTTAAGCAATCAGCCACCTCTATGAGATCACTTCTATGGGAGTGTGTGCTGGTGAACGTCGGTCCCGGTAGCATCAAGACAGGACTGGTCTTCATCGGCGACCAAAATTAAGCACAGAATTGCGGACGAGCATACGATCGAAACACTTCCAGCGGGTGCGGTGCGGCCGGGGGCCTGCCGGATAAGCGGGCGATGTCAGAAAAATCGAGCGAGAAGGCGGAAACGTCTGGGTCGCAAGCGATACCTGAACAGATGACGGAGTCATTGGAAGGTCGCGCTCCAAAAATCCATTGGCATTAACTTCTTGACACCTTTCGACTGCCTCCATAGCCAAAATCCAGGTGTATCTTGTTTCTTGTAGTATCCTAATTAATAGAATGCCGGCGCCGGCATTAAGCCAATAGCCTGGCGTGTTATTGCTAAGTTAATAAACTGAGGTGACAAATGTCGCGGGTTTCGCTGAAAATGATAGGTATTAGTATAGGACTGTTGGGTGGTGATTTTGCCGGTGCCGGGATGGCAGCGGATTTGGTCATTGATCGTATGCCTGCGCAAATTGATAGTGGGTCTGCCCCTTCCCAGTTTGTCACAATTAATGATATGCTCTATTTTACGGCGCGTGGCAGCAGTAAGAATACAGAGCTTTGGCGTACAGACGGAACAAATGCTGGCACTCATGTGGTGCGAGAAATTGATCCGAGAGGAACTCAGTGGGATTTAAAAAGCGGGTCTGACCCACTCAATCTGTTTAATTGGAATGGCACTTTATACTTTACGGCTGTGACACCAGAAACGGGACGTGAACTCTGGAAGAGTGACGGTACAAATGCGGGTACCGTTATGGTGAAAGATACAACGCCGGGGCCTAAGGCAGGGATTGTATTTGATCCGCATTTTGTGGTTTATCGTAATGAGCTTTATTTCATAGCGAACAGGGGGCTGTTTAAAACAGATGGAACGCCGGAGGGAACCGTACAACTTGGTAAAGATGATGGACCGACGTCGCCTCTTTCAAGTGTCGCTGATGTCGAAGTTGCCGGAGATTATCTCTATTTCCATTCTAAAGGAAGTTATGGTCCTGGTATTTGGCGTTTTGATGATGGACCTGTCAAGCTAATCCAGGTTTTAGAGATTCTGGACTGGACTGGGACGCCGGAACTGACAAATGCAGGTGGAACATTGTACTGCGCAATTGACCGGAACAAGGCATTAGCGAAGGTGGGTACCACAACTCACAGTAGCGTGTTGCTGACGGATACGATGGATCGAGTTTCGAGTTTTACCGAATTCGACGGTAAACTTGTGTTTACCGCAAGGCGCCTTGGCAGCGAGCGTTCTGGAATCTGGATGAGCGACGGCACGCCGGCTGGCACAATCCCCTTATTGGAACCCGCAGACGTTGGGATTGGCGGACCACTTACAATAGTAAATGGATTACTCATTTTTAATGCAACTGCATCTAACGGGTCCGGCTCTATCGGATTATCTGATGGAACTGTTGCTGGAACTCATCTGGTCGTAAGCTCGCCGCAGGGAGAATACTTTACGTGGTTTAATGGGGAATTATATTATATGACTGATATTGTCAGATCCGGTGATCATTATCCGGTCATGTACAAAACAAACGGTACGCAACAGGGCACTATGCGTGTGGATGAGAATATGTATACTGGAGACGCGGGATTTGGTATACTTGGGGATCGTCTTTTTTTTGGCGGGAGAACCCAAGGGTGGGGCGGTATCCCCGAGTTATGGTCGATTCCGGTCACGACAGGCATGCCGAGTTTATTTCAGAAACTGGGTGTAGAAGGAGAACCAGGAATAGATTCGGGGGATGTCGGAGTTGCCTTTAAAGGCAAGTATTATTTTACTGACCGTTCGAAGATACCGGGAAAATCTAGATCTGGGATATCTGTTACCAATGGATCAGCGGCAGGTACGGCGTTCTATTCTGATAATCCCTCCCATCTCGTGGGGTCGGTGAATGGTCATTTGTTTATCACAGATGACTATGAATCTGTCTTATCATCAGCTTCTGGAGTGACTGGTGACGAGGAATCGTTAGGTATGAAGTATAGTACTTACCTTAATGGAGGCTTGGCTGCTTTTGTTCCATGGGGTAACCGGGCCTTAATCCGTGGTAATAGTGTTTATGTTACGGATGGGACTGCGTCGGGCTCCATCCAACTCTTTAGTTCTTCACAGAGTTCCTTTCGGTGGGATATGACGCCATTGAATGATTCCATTGCTGTCTTGCGAAAGCAGGATTATAGTATCTACAGCGGTGAGATAGGCTATTCAAAACAGTTGTGGGCTACCGATGGCTCGGTTGCTGGAACAGTGAAGATAACTGATTTGCGTGATGATCCAGATATTGGCGCGGTCATGGTATCATCGTCAGGTTACGGATATATGCCTGTTTACACGGATCGAGATAACGGTCAAGGACCAGCGAAGCTCTGGAAAACCAATGGAACACAGGTCGGCACATCGGAAATTTCCGGATCTCCTGATTTTTATAATGTCGAATCTATAAAAGCCAATTCCAGCCACGTTTTGTTTGCGTCTGTTGATCCGGAAACTGGTACTTCTGTGTTATGGTCCTACGATATTGTCGGCAACAGCTTCACAAATCTGCAGACCGTCTTCCCAACAGGCTCTGCAGTTGTTTTTAACGACCTAATATATTTTGCCGGAAACGACGGGGTGCATGGTGTAGAACTGTGGCAGAGTGATGGCACAGTCGGCGGCACGTTCATGGTAGATGATTTTATGCCTGGAAGTAATTCATCATTTCCCACACAATTGACCGTCATTCAAGATATTCTCTTTTTGGCAATGGACCACCCGGAGTTCGGCTACGAACTTTTTGCTATGCGTCAAACTGATACTAAGCCATGGATGGTAGACGATTTAAATAGTGGCCGGGCACCATCGACTCCGAACAGGCTACACGTTTCTACAGACGGAAACACATTGTTTATGTTTGCAGATAACGGCGCCAGCGGACAAGAACTTTTCAAGGTGGATGTGAACGGGTTAATGCCCTATACAGCCGCAAGGGATTGGTCACTTTACCAATGATCATCTGATTGGTTGCCTGGCAGAAAAGGCACCACCCCCGGGCATCCATATAAGATATCTATCAAAGAAGGTCAGTAAATTGGGGCGCTGGCCGCTGGAAAAATTGGGACTCGCGGTATTATATCTTATGAGTTTGCGCTGTACGATCGTTAACATCAATCGACGCTGGTGGTTTGCTTTCGGACGGAATTAAGGTAGTTATCGGTAATGTGGACTAACCTCTGTTCGCAATCTGCTAACTCTGGTGACCCTCCCGGAGCACGGAATCGGGGCGGTCATAGCTGGTGGGCAGTTCGCTTTGACTCTGACCACCGACTTCCGCTCTTTAGCCCTATTGGGGCAGCACCTGAAATGTATCATACCTAGACCGTTTGCAGATTTTTGTTAGGCTATGCTAATCGACGGATCTCTTCCAGCGTGCGATCGATTTCCGGTTTGGTGTTGTACGGAGCCAGACCGATTCTTACTACGCCCCCGGTCTCGCTTAGTCCGAGGGTTTTGATCAGCTCGACTGCGTAGAAGTCGCCGGCCCAGGTGAAGATTCCCTTTTCGGCCAGGGCGGTCGAGACATCCTGGGGCGTCTGATCACCGAGGCGGAACGCAATCGTGGAAGTGCAGGGATGATCCCGAGGGGGACCGTAAAGTTTTACGCCCTCAATCTTTTCAAGTTCATCCTTAAAATAGCTCGCCAGCGGAAGCTCGTACTCCTCGATAGCGAACATACCGGCGATGATATTCTGACGACGTTCACTGCATCCAGACCAACGCGAAGGAACCGGGCCGCCCAACTTTTTCCCGATATCCGCGATAAATTCGACGGCTTCACCAGCCCCGGCGATTGCCTCGTGATTTAACGTCCCGATTTCAAATTTATCAGGGGAATAGGGCTTTTGGGCTCCGACCCGCAACGTACGAAGCGAATCTGCAGTTGCGGCCCGCGCATAAAGCACACCAAGATGCGGACCAAAAAACTTGTATGCCGAACAGAAGAGAAAATCCATGCCGACGTCTTCCACATCGATTACGCCATGAAGTGCATAGTGCACAGCATCCACTATGGTCATTGCGCCTACCTCGCGAGCCAGGCGGACAACTTCTTTCGCGTCGGTAATCGTGCCCACAGCGTTGGAGCCGTAGTTGAAGGCAACAACTTTGGTCCTATCGGACAGCAGGCTTTTGTAATGATCCATGTCGAGCAAGCATGTTTCAGGATTTATCCGCACACTTTTAATCACCATACCCCGTTCGGACATCATCTCCCAAGGACCCCGATTGGCTTCGTGATCCATGTCTGTCAGGATGATTTCGTCTCCCGGCGCCAGATCTCGCACGATGGCATTGGCCAGTTTGAAGCTGATGGTGGTGGAATTATGACAGAACGACACTTCTTCCCACTGACAGCCAAAGTAGTCCGCGAACGATTTCCTCGTATCCAACATCATATCATCGTTACGCTGACTCGTAAGAAATACCCCGCCGCTATTCGCGTTAGAATGAATCAGATAATCAGTAATCCGGTTAATCACGCGTTGCGGAGTCTGAGTCCCTCCCGGGCCGTCAAAGAATGCCGCAGCATGGCCATTGACCTCCAGGTTTAATGCCGGAAACTGCTCGCGTATATAATCCACATCATATGCCACAGTTTGGACTCCTCGAAACACGATTTATTATGACGAAAAAAAGGAACATTTATAAACGACCGGCAAGATGGCAGTGGCTAGTAAACGCGGATAAAAGTAAGTTTCCATTTAGGACGTTGACCGGTGTTTTTGTTGAGCAATCCCGTACGTGGTTTACCGGTTCAACAGCGAAATCGTCTGCGTCGTAAATGTCGGCTGGCAGTGCGGGCCTTCGGGGGTCCACTTCAATTCGTCTACGCACATCCAGCGTGTTTTCATTTCAGGATCCCAGGCATGGTAAACGATATAAGGCGTTTTATTATCGGGGCCGGTGACGATGGAATGATGGCCGGGACCGCGCACCTTTTCGGGGATGGCTGAGAGAACTCTCGCATGATCTCCCTGATCCGCGTAGGGTCCCATGGGGGTATCTGCGACTACGAAATCCACCCCATATCTGGGTGTCTTGTAGTTGGCGCCGCTGTAGAAGCAGTAATATTTCCCGTCGTGTTTTACCACACATGGCCCTTCGATTGTGTGCCAGTCGAAGGTGGCGTCGTATGCGTCCATGCGGCGATTCGCCTCATACAATGTCCAGTCATGACGGGCACGCACAACCACTTTGCACTCCCCTGCCATGCGTGTCATATCCAGCAGGCGGTCGACTACCAGCGCGGTGCCAGGGTGTTCTCCTGACGCAGACGTGGTAAAGTTACGCGCGTAGAACATATACCATTGGCCGTCTGAGTCCTGAAACGGAAAGGCATCGATCGTAAACCGGTTGTTTTCACAATCCGTTAAACGGGCTACATCCGTGAAGGGGCCCTCAGGCACATTGCTGGTCGCTACTCGCAGCTCAAACTTTTCCTCTTTCGCCTGGCCCATTGAGTAGTAGAGGTAAAACTTCCCTTTGGATTCGATCACTTCGGGAGCCCAGTAGTTATATTTGCGCTCAGGGGAAGGCGGCACAAGCGCACCGCCAAGCTTCTCCCAATTTAAGAGATCGCGCGAACGAAGCGTGGTGAAAATCCGGTCATTTTCCAGGCGGCCACTGGTACCGTAGGCGTAATACCAGTCGCCATGGCGAATGACCGAGGGATCCGGCATGGAACCGCTGTACACGGGATTCGTGTATGCCAGGCTAGAAAGCGTCCCAGTTGTCTCTGATGTTTTCTGGTCGCTGACCTCGGCGGCGTATAGCACGCCTGACGCCATTACAGCCATTACGAGCCCGGCCAAAAACTGGCGTGTTTTAAATGGAATTGGAATGAATCTCATAAAAGAAATTGGGCACGTCACAACGCCGTAGTCAAGGGTGGCATTCGATACTAATCTGCGGGTCGAGCACCGATTTGGAAAGAGCTTTGCAGTTGACCTTTCAGACTTCCTGCAGACATAGCCGTGTTGCGGTGGCGAGCAGCAGTTCATGGGATTCAGGGCCCACCTTGGACCACATTCCTGGTGAGGCCTCATAGCCACCGCGCGCCCATGATTCGGGTGGGACTATGTAACCAATATAACCATTTGAAAATCCGACGAGCAGGGCGCAAAGTGGAGCAGTACGCAGACGCAGCTCGGAGTCGAATTCTGAGAACAATTCTCCGGACACACCGACGAGAGTTACGTCACCCAGACGGATGACCTGGACTTCTGCCTGGAATGGGTTTGTTCCTTCCATCCGGCGATGGACGAGCTCTTCTTCGTCGTCTGTCCCGACAGGCGGAAGCTCGCGTGAGGGTAGCATTAACTTTTCGCTCCTGCATTCACAGATCGCGGGCTGAACGGGAACTTGTTGGAGAAAGATGTCTGCCGATAACTGGGCGCATTTAGAGGCGATAAGGGTCGCTGCGGAATCGACCATTTCGAAGTTGCCTTTGTCGCCAAAAACCGGGTTTACGTCTCCGCACGCGCCTTGTAGAAATAACGCACGCTGGCACATCGGAGTGCTTTCCAGCAGGCGTATGAATTCGCTGGCGAAGTCCCCTGATATAAGCGGCTGATTTTGCACGATGACGGGATGACATGCCCAATGGACAAGAAATATGGCTTGTTTGGGATCCGGCGATGTGAAGCTGAGCAGCGTCATTGTATTGGCTATATGATTTTCGCCGCGCCGGTTTTCTGCGACTCCTTTCAGGGGTCCGGATACGACTCGCAGCTGGGCGTCGAATCGAGAAGTGGAAGCTTCTAAAACGCACTCGGCAGCCTGATCGATCAGAGACTCGAGCCATTGCATTGCACCCGGGGACTCACGCAAAGGACGAAAATTGATTGTGTCGGGAGTGGAGTGGCTATGAGTCGCTGTCAACATTACACGGGATGCATCTATCCCGGATATCTGTGATATGCGGATTCTTACTTCGTCTATAAAGCTGCGCCCGGGTCCAAACAGCGAATCCGCAAAGCCAATGGTCTCTGCTGAGATCAATGCCACATCAGTATCTGCTCCTGCGCCTATGACAACAGCGCGCAGGAACAGCCGGTCATGTATTCCAGAGAACGGACGATGCCGCGGTGAGAAGCTCAGATAAGGCACAGAAAGCGGAGGCGTAATGTCGCGGATCGCAGTTCCAACACGAAACAACGATCCGGTGCCTTCTGCCCCCGGCTCACTCATGCTTGGGTTGTTAGCGATTGTTGCAGGCCTGCTGCCACTTTTCGGAATGCTTGTGCGATATCCTCGATATCCGATTCTGACCATGTCTCGAAGATCCGTAGGGTCCCGATCTGCTTTAGCTCGCGCTCAGCAACTGGGCAGAGGCCGGGCCCATATTCTATTTCCCCGTTGTAATAGTGGGAATCGAATGGGTAGCTTGCTGAGCCGAATGTACGCTTGTTTTTGAGCGCGCCAGTGCAGAGATATACTGGGTCGACAGTGTACCCCCAACTGGCCGGCACACCTTCCGCCGCCAGTGCTTCTACGAATTCCTGCGGGTCATAGCCTGTGATCATAAATGCGTAAAGCCAGTATGAAGGATCTGCTTTAGGCTCGGCGGGACCCGGCGTTATACCAGGCAAATCACTCAGTTTTTGCGTAAGGAGGGTGCCGAGGCGATGCATGGTGGCAACGACGGACTCTACCTTATGCAACTGCGCAAGCGCCACGGCGCCGGTCAGCTCGTTCATCCTGTAATTGAGTCCGAGGAACGTGTAAGATCGCGCGCCCCAGCGCCCGCGGTTTTCCCAGCCTTTGTCGCGGAAAAGCGCCATTCGCATTGAGTAGCCGTCGTTATTGGTTATGGTCAGCCCTCCCTCGCCCGCTGGAAGGTGCTTGGATTGCTGCATCGAGAAGGTGGCGATATCGCCGAAGGTGCCGACGTAGCGTCCCTGGTATGTGGTACAGTATGCCTGGGCGCAATCCTCAATGACGGGGAGTTGATGTTTACGTGCGATCTCCATGATGCGGGACATGTTGCATGGATTGCCGAAGAGATGAACAATCAGGATAGCCCGGGTACGCTCTGTGATTCTGGCTTCAATCGAGTCCGGATCCATGTTCATGGAACCTTCTTTCCAGTCCGCGAAAACGGGAATCTGTCCCTGGAACAGAATTCCAGCAATGGAGCCAAAGTCTGTCACTGGTGCGGTGATGATCTCACCGCCTGGATCGCTATTGAGCGCAGCCACGGCCATATGCACGGCAGCAGTTCCGGAAGAACATGCGTGAGCGTGTTTTGCATTATACATGGATGCGAACTCACGCTCGAGGCTCGCAATCTTGTTTCCAGACGTATAGAAAAGATCCTGCGAGTCGAGAGCTTCTTTCAGATAGTTGAGATCTTCCTGGTCGTAGGGCTTCCGTGCCGGGAACGGGGTGGTGCGAAGTGGCGCTCCACCGTGGACTGCGAGTTTCGTCATATCTTTGTCCTATAGCCAGGTTTACTAGAGTCTTGTTTTGGGTGGCGCTTACAGCGAATCGCTGTAGTGTCTCTGATGCGATACAACTCGGGATCGCTTTGGTATCGACAATAATGCACCGTGACATTTTTCTGCGAGCAAGACCGTCCATTCGCTGACGAGAGTCGTTCTGGGCAGGGCCTGTTTGTTGCTTTCCCCTCTGGCACGATGAATTATTAGCCTTAACTGAGGAGGCTTGGTTGAAGCAGTCCCTGTTAATTTTAAATCCACTGTAAAACCTTAGCGACGGAAAAAAGCGCCAGCTTCGGTTTTCTGAAGCTGGCGCATATAATACTTTTTTTAGGTCTCTAGCGGCCTATGGTCACTATTCCCACTTAATGGCATCGGCTACTACTACGAAACCGGCGGTCGTCCAGCAGGACAGGCGAACCTGGTTGCTACCGGCGGTCATGGGATAGGTACCGAGCAGTTGCCAGGAACCACCATTCATCTGTTGGTTCTTTTGCACTGTTGTGGATCCTGATGAATTTGTCACAGTGTAAGAGGCGCTGGCGGCACGATTTGAGCCCTGGCTCCACCATGCATAAACCTTATAAGATTTAGTGGTAGGGAGGTTTGCAGTCCATACAGCTAAATCGCTGACGGCCTGGGTGCTGCGGAAACGGTAATCGGCACCGTATTTATCAGTCCCCGAGGTGCCGGTCAACCAAGCGCTGGAGGCCGAGAACCCAGCACTGTTATTGTCTACAATTATTGGACCTGACGGTGGAGTAGTCACTGCCTTAGCTACCCAGTTATTTACCAGAGTAGTTACGCTACCATTGAACACATCTTTATCGCAAGCTCCGCTAACTCCAGGCACGGAGCCGGCGTCGGTGTATTGCCAGAAGTGCCAGGTGCCCCAATGATTGCAACTTGAGCAGGCGCTCCAGGGATTTCCGGTGCTTGAACTCTGACCATTATAGTTTGCAATGAAGGCACCCCATTGTGAGATGCCACCATCGAAATTGCACATAAAGCACGCGCTTGAGTAGATGATTGGCTTGACCGTAACGCCCTGGGCTGCGGCTTTGGCAATAACGCGGTTGCACCACTTATTTGCCCAGTCGGTATAACTGGTCGCGCCCATGTGACCGGTCCAAGCTTCCATGTCAAGCAGCGGCATTAACGATTTGCCGTCGGCTTTGATATGAGGGCCAGCCAGACTCCAGAAGTAGTCTGCCTGAACTTCCGGGGTGGTTTCCGCAGGGAAAGCGAAATGGTAGGCGGCCATGTAAACTCCGGCGGACTTGCCGTTGTTCATGTTTGCTACGAAATTGTCGTTGGGAGAAGTCATACCGCGGGTGGCCTGTGCGAAGGCGTAGCGGACACCAGAATTCCGGACGCTAGTCCAGTTTATTGATCCCTGCCAGCGGGAAACGTCAATGCCGGGAGTCCGGGTCTGAGCACTAGCTTGATTGACTCCGAAGCATAAAGTCAAAGCGGCAACTGCCAATATTCCTAGAACTGCACCAAACCTTATTCGGGTGCGTCCGTTGTTGCTGAAGCGTTTGTTCATGGCTTATTCGCCTCCAATTGGCGATAGTCTTGGGTGGGTGCGGAAACACGCTAGTATGTGACGGAATGGAGTGTGCAGCTTTGCGAAAGTTACTTGTCGGTAGCCTCCCACCTGGTCAGATTCTGAGAATCGAAAGTTTGTTCTGGAGATGGAACAGAGTAGCTACTGAGAGTCGGCTTTTTTCAATAAGTTTAAAACACAACGGCAAGCTGAACAACAGGGATTTGTCAACCGAATAAGACTATGAAATTGCTAATAAACTGCTATTTAATCCTTGGTCTTGGTTTCGCCAATCTCAGACAGCATCTCCTGCTGAATGACGCCCCACTTGGGACTAATCCGATGGGACGCGAGTAAGTCCCATAACGTCTCATTTCTTTGGCGAAGACCCAGTACGGTTCCTATCCATGTGTGTCCCCACCCTGTCTCGGCACACCACGGCCCCCAGCCGATGTCGCCTGCGCTTGCCCAGTAATCCCATCGATCAAAATCAAAGGCGCGCAGCCAGGCACCTGCCAGGTATGGGTGTTTGGCCGACTGCACCTGGATGCGAACGAGGTATTCTGCAAGACGGTCTTCGGCTTCTTTGAGGTAACCATCTCCGGTCACTGCGGCAGCTTCGTGTAACCCAAGGAGTGCAAATCCGCTTGTGTAGAGCTGGTCGCTGACTGGATCTCCGTTTTGCTGGAGCAACGGTGATTCGCCGGTTCCGTATGTCTCGTTTGACTGGGGTACCTGGTAATGTCCGCCGCCAGTGCCGGCCAGTCGGTCTGCGATAGCCCCGCATGGCTGCATATTTTTTAAAAGATCGTCGGCTATCGTTGCCAGCCATTCGCGATGTTGTGGAGTATCTTCGATTCGGACCATCCATGCCATTGTAAACAGCATTCGCGATCTCTCGTTGCTGTCTTGCCAGCGCCAACCTTGCGGATAGGCAGACATCATGCGGTGCACGCCTTCTCGGGTTCGCTCTAGGAATGGCCTGTACCCGGTCTGCTGGTACGCGGCCAGGTAACAGTTCCATAGCCAGGCTTCAAAATTTGGCGCAAAGTTTTCTGGTTCGCTATCGTAGAAATGTTTCCACCCCAGCGCTGCCAGTTGGGGATTATCAATGCGGTCTCCACGAAACCCTTTGCGCCCTGTTGTGCGGAAGTTTGCTGCAACGGCACGCAGAAGCGGCTCGTCCCATTCTGTCGTATTGAGAAGCGCGGCGGCCGCCCAAGTACCTAAAATAGTTCGGGCGTTATCGTCTCCATAGTTTGCGACTTCCCATGCAGGCGCAACAGCCCCCCAGCTTATCAAACCGTATGCGCCATGGAGTGGATCTGCCCGTACTCCCCCGGTCATTCCTGACGAGCCGTAGGTGTAATTCAGCAGATTATGGGAAATAGAGGAATGGCGGGAATTACTGGAAACTGCGGAATCCATTGCCAGCAACATGGCGCTCTCAGCCTGGCAGTCTGCCCGCAGAGAAAGACATTGGCGCTGGGTTCCGTCGTGGTCGATTTGTGATGCGAAACCCTCCAATATTCCCAAAGACCCATCGCCCGAATTATCGCCGGGATCAGGTAATGCGATATTCTGTGCTCCCGACCGCAACTGCTCTAGTACCTCGGGCTGGCGCTTTGCTGAAACTAACAGTCGGGAATCAGTAAGCCAGCTTGAAGCAGCCTGCAACGCCTGGAGTTCTGAGTTCACACGCAACTTATCATCTCGTCGGTATGCCGGGCGGACGGCGGGCGTCCAGTGCAGTTCAGGGACCGGCGCGCCCGCCAGGTGCGACAGTATCCCCTTCCATAACTCCCCCCAGGCATCTGAGGGTCCATATCGGCCAACGATGAAGTTACTAAGGCCTGTAGTTGCCACCAATGCATTCCACTCCGGAACCTCATACAATAACGGTTGGGCAGAGGATGGCAACCCGAATAGAGCGTGGTCAAATCCTGCGACGCGTGCGATTGATAGTAACGGATGTGACGAAGTTGTCGGCAGATATTTTGCCCCCGAGACAGAGAGGATCTGTAACGGACGAAGTTTGGGAAACAATGTGGATGTCGTCAGGACGGCACGTTCCCAGGTTGTTGTTTTCAGCGAATCGAAAGTGTTTCCCGGCACTTTCTCTGGAAATTCCAAGTAAAGGCGCAACTGCTTTGTTAACGAGCGCTCAAGGGCAGCATCGTCTGCGTTTGTTCGCTGGTGCGGGTAGTTATCCGCGAGCAGCAGGACCCCGGAACCTTCGGGAGCAATGTTAACTGCATCGTGAAAAGTTTCGGTGCGACGAACTTTTATCCCGCTTGCAACCATTGCTCGATACAGTTCGTGATCATCCTTACAGCATACCGTAAGCGAAGGACTTGTTTCAGCCGCTAACGAGCATATTGGGATCATACCGAGACACAGGAAAATAAACGCATTAAGCAGTCGCATGAGTGTCCGCCGAGTTTCCGTCCAGAGCAGCGATTTGCGAGTTTAGAGTGCCCCAAAACAAGATGTAATTATCGCGAGTTGAAAACTTACTAGCCCTGTCTGTTCCGGCACTCAAATCATCCAGCGATTCGGGCAATTTCTCCCCTGCTAAGTGTGCCGTTCGTGGCGTCATACGGGTGCACTGCCTTCGGAGTTTTACCGTCGAGAATATCAAACTGCTTATCTGGACCAAGGCTGTACATATACGCGAAATCCTTTCGGACTAAACGTGTACCGTCTGACAGTTCGGGGTACATCTGAAAATACGCAGGGTACGACGACACATTACTAGGATGAAGGTAATGATCCGGCCCCCAAGCGATAATGACCATATTATCACGGTTTCCCTGTCCGGTTGCGTCACGGTTTTGTGAATGATTTATATCCGCGTTAAACGGATCGGGAAGAGCCATGTTAAGGTACGCGATCGGTGTCGTTAGATAGTTTGTAATCCACTTTCGAGTATACGTGGCGCTGGATCGATACGTAGGAGGTAATTTATTATGATCTATCCGATAGGTTGACATCGCGGTATCGAAAGTGCGAAGATCAGCGGCAACCCGAGAAATTTTTGCACGGGTTTGAGCTTCAAGAAAGTTGGGAACCGCAATGGCAGCTAATATGGCTATAATCGCGACCACGATCAATAACTCGATCAGCGTAAAGCCGGCCCGGAATTGCCGTGTTAAAGACAACTTATTTTTCATACCGACAGCCTTTTCTTAAAGTTACGCTTCTTGTTTCAGTGAACGGAAAAACCCTGGAGCCCTGAGGCTCCAGGTAGCATTATATGACAAGTATTTGTGATTAATTAATACGAGTCCCATTTTGTAACTGAGGCCGGTATGCCGTAAGCAAAAATGGACGCTCCACCTGAACTGGTTGATGAGCCGCGCGTTACATATAGCTTGTCGCCAATAACAGTGGCATCAAAAGGAATAGCATGACCCGATATTACGGGATCTGCGGGATCATGGGAGACAGCCTACGCAAGAGTCAGACTGGTCCCGTTTTCAATGATATCCCATACCCTTACCTGATGGCGGCTACCCGTGAACTCTGTGCTGGTCGTTGCGAGCTGATCACACGTTATTAATTGATGTTCCGCGGCATAGTAAAATCCATTTTGAATTGGAGAGACAGTGCCCGGGTTGTTAGCCCCGTCATCGATCAGGATCTTTTGAGTGATAACACCGCCACCGATTACAGGATCCACATTGTCAACATACGAGCGGAGCATGTCATTATTGGATTTGCCCGCACGAAGCGGATAAATCAACTTATTGACCGTATTGTACTGCAATTCCCGATAGTATAGCAGGGGTTCGGTTAGCTGGCTGCCCACCCGGCTACCACTAAAGTCGAAGTAATCTATCGTTGATCCAGTGCTAAAACCACTAGCGGCAACTAGTCCAGAACCCGCTTCACTAACAACTGCTACACCCGACCGACGGCCAGCATTGTTCGTTTCGATGTTACTTCTAAAGGCCGTGTCTTCCTGGTACGTGGTCGTTGCGCCAGATACAACGGGATTAAACTTAAAGAGGCTACCCAAATAGCTGGAGCCTCCGGCGTTATCCGCGGCGGCAAAGAGTACACCACTGTTAGATACAGACAGCCCCTGAAACCCGCGGGTACTAGTTAAAGGATAAGCGGCAATGACCGTACCAACATTTGTTGCCGCTGAGCCGATCTCGGCTGCCGGATTTTCTATGACGCGTACTTCGGAAGTTGCAGCTCGCAGCGTAGCATAAAAAAGCTGACCACTCGGCCCGGCAGCCACAGGAGCCGCTCCGCTCGCGACGGGGATTTTTCCCAAGTATTCTGTAAATTCTGCCGCGTGCAACGTCTCTGCTGTTGTGACTCCAATAACCGCACAAACCGCTATCAATATATTACATTTCATTAAGATCTCCTCTAACTATTTTTAAAGTTCCAGATTTAGTAATTTTAGCTGTTTCGGGACTAAATATGCTCTATATAATAATTGATGGCGACGTAACGGCAAGCAAATGCTGTATTATTAACGGCTGCCGGTCCCAAGTGGAGCAGGTTGTCTACAGGCGACTAGTCATCACTGTTAACATAACCCGTTCATAATTTGTTTCCTGCGATATTAGTTCCCTGACCTGTCGGCAATCCACCGGCAGCTGATTACTTTTTCGACCAGGTCGAGCGGTAAATAATAGTAATGGTTCGACGCTTCAAATCCAATCCTTGAATCGGCTTTTGTCAGACGGTAGAGGCGCTTGGCAAGCTCACATTCGTCATCAACGGCTTTGGTCATCCCGGTTATATCATTATTATCGCGGGCAGTGACGAAACTTGCCTGGTTCGCACAACTTGCGAAGTGAATTCCGGCAGCTTCTGCAAGTCCGATGTCGGATTCCAGAATCTTGAGATTTGCAAACGCGCATTTATCCAATGCCGTGCGTAATTGAGTCATTGCGACTTCCCATCCTGTAGAAACCTTTTCAAACTGTTGTATCCATACTTTGGCAGAATAAGGTCCACACCATGATTTCAAATCATCGTACGGAAAGCCTACCATCGTAGCACTGTAGCCGGTGGGCTTCGCATGGAGAAGGTTCGCGGGGCCCACCTGCTGGGGGGCGTTGTAGAGTACCTGGCCGTGGTATGGGAACTCCGCGAATGCGTTGCTGAAACCTGTCCACGCGACGCGAACCGCGGCTGCCGCATCTGAACCATACCTAGACCTCGCGACGCGATCAAGCGCTTCGTCTGCTGTGATGTCTGGTGTGTCTGCAATAAGTTGTGCTAATTGCAGATTGGGTGATGGATATCCGCCAAGCGACCAGCTTAACATCATCCCGTCGACTCCTGCTTTAGCGAGGTTGACGCAATGTTCAGCGACAAGATCCTCTACAGGCAGCCACGGAACCGCAGACAATTCCCACGAATTGTTTAATTGTACCTTGGCAATAGCACCCAGACCCCGCTCCTTGGCCAGCTTCCAGTGGCGCATCGCCCGTGGGCCTGGCCCCACTGCGGATACGGAATACTCCCCTACCGTGGTGTTGACACCCCCACGCGTCAGCGGCAAAGCCCATTCGCTAACAGACATCAGATCGACGCCGCCAGGCAACGCTGTGATGGTCTCCGGCGCATCGCCGTGCCCGTTCCAACCCCAGTCATAACAGATGACCCGAGCCTTTGGCGCACTTTGGCGTACGCCGTCGCGAATTGCCGTGTTTACCTCTGCTATTATACTAGCAGCAGTGCGTTTCGAGCATCGCGGACATTCCTTCTGCCGACCGTGTGAAGCACAGTTCGTCATATTTTCCGAAGCTGTTATTGTGAATACGCCACCCAAGTCAGGAGCTTCCCGGAATACGTGTGTCAGCGCATCGCGTACCCATCTGAGCACTTTCGGATCGGACGTACACATGGAGCGATAGTCGCCGTCTTTCACACCTTCCATATCCGGCCTGCTGGCAAAGAAAGAGGACGGCATGGAGCGAGGCTCATTAATATATAGAAAAACCTTAATACCGTACTGAGCGCAGCGCTGAGTAAGCAGACGAAGATTTCTTATCCGAATTTCGCTGTCTTTGCCAAACTCAGGAAAATCGACACCGCCCGGTGCCAGGTCGCGCAATACTGCGTGAAGCCAAACTCCATTTACTCCCTGCTCCTGCAGTTGCGCGAGCAATCCGCTTGGATAGGGATCCAGATCTGCGTTGAGCAGCGGATCTCCAAACGGGGCAAAATATGAATAGATAAATCTCAGACTTTCCGTTGTTGAGCAGGTAGCGGCTTTGCTGGTAGGTGGCACCTTTGCAAATTCTTTTAGAAATGCAAAACGCGACTCCCCTGGTTCTGATATTGTCGCGCCAAATTCCTTTTGTACCAGATCCCGGATTTGAGCAGCACGTTTGAGTTCTGTTGGACCAGGTTCGATATAGGTAACCGGGTCACATTTGGGTTTCAGGTTGCCGAGCTTTATAAAAAGAAAGTCGTCCTCGCGCAAACGCACTGCCAATTCCTCAGGGGTCATGTCAACCATCGTTAACAGTTGATCATAAGGAAGCAGATGCCAGTTGCGGCGGACAATAGAAATATACCCCCGCTCCTTAATATTTAATGGCACCGACTGCTGCGGTGGTAAACCCATTGAAGTCGCAATATCGCTAACCTGCTTTGGCGTTGCTTTTACGATTGAGGCAATTCGCTCTTTTGGAACAAGCTCCCAATTACGCCATACAACTGCGTGCAGACGCGATGGAAAGTGAGGGTCGGCAATTGCAGGAGGAGCCGCTCCGACAGGTAAATCAGTAACCCCATAGCATAGGGCCCCGGTGATTATAACAAGGGCACCAATCAGGATCTGGAGCAAAGTACACAACTGTAAGATAAACATCTTTATATTCCCGTTCATCCCGACTCCGTTTAATTTTTACAGCGTCGCAATAATATAAGATGAGAAGTATCCCAAGATACATAAAGATACAGTGATTGCGCACGTTGGTAAGGCTACATGTTCACTGATCATCCCTCCGCAGTCGAGGGCCAATGACACCCGACCGTAAAAGGAGGGGTTTCAATCTTATAACCAGGATTATTGACTGTCGATGCGACGTACCTAAGTAATCTAGCTAGATGTCCAACTTAATCAAATAGCTCCTGCTCATGCTACATTTACAGCTTACGTACTTGGATCTAATGAGAATCCTAAATGCTTACACAAGTTATTACGTTAAAGCTTGTATCCCCCTGACCAAAAAGTATGATTACTTAATTGCAAATCTCTTGAAACCCGGATAAGACGTTCACATTAGTGGGAACGTCTTATCCGGAACGTGAACACGGTTTCGGCACCAACTTATTGAAAGCTGGAAATTCAAGAACCAGTTACCGTGGAACCACCTTAATCGCATCGGCAATTACGACATATCCCGGTGTAGTCCAGCACGACACCTTGACGGTATTTGTTCCGGCATTTATCTGATAAATCCCAAGCGTCTGCCAACTGCCCCCATTAGCCCGCTGGTTTCGATTTACCGTGGTCGTCCCCCCTGCGCGACTTATTACATAAGGAGTAGTTGCGGAACGGTTGCTCCCCTGGCACCACCAGGCATAAACTTCGTAATTTCGAGTCTGAGTGGCGTTCCACGTCCATGTGGCTGAATCGCTTACTGCCTCTGTCAGATGGAACCGGTAATTTGGCCCATACTTGTCTGACGCCGACGTTCCAGTAGCCCATTGGTTTGACGCTTGCAACGCGTTTGTGTCGAGGATAAGATCCGCAGGAACTGCCAGGGTGTGAGCGCTCTCGTTGCCCACTCTATCCACAGCAGATACTCCGAACTCCTGCACATTCCCATCCACCACCAGATTGGTGGCCGATCCCGGAAGAACAGCCAGCTTCCACTCTATACCATTATAGGTGTTTACGCACCACCAGGAAGCTTCCTCATCATTGCTATTCTGAGAAAAAGTAATCGTTCGTTTTGATGGGTTTCCGGTTGCAGGCCCCATGGTTGCTATAGGAGGCGGTGGTGGCGAATTGTCCAGCCACGTCGACGCGGGGCGCAAAGCATCTTGGGCATAAGGCCCCGCTTTTAACGCTGTTCGCACCCCTTTAGGATTATCCGTCAGCCATTTTATGCTATAATGCACAGTCCCCGCAGCACTGCCCTGAGCAGCGCGATTTACCTGGTTTACAATTTCGTTGGCGGTTGTGCCGCCCCAACCTGCATGGACGGAAGCTCCCACGCGATAGTCTGCTGTTGAAGCCATCACATGCCGCTGTGGGTTTTGCTGAACCCACCAGTCAATCAGGTTGCCAAAAGGCTGTCCTGGTGAAGCCATCGTCCAGTACAGCTGTGGGGAAAGAGAATCCACCCACCCCTGCTGCAGCCATTTCCGGCTGTCGCAGTAATGCGTTGCATAGTAATCCGCCCCGGTCACACCCGTAGGATACCCGGGCCGCCAGATGCCAAATGGGCCCACACCAAATTCGCAACTTTGCCGAATTCCGTGAACCAGGTCGTGGCACTGACTGATAAGTGTGTTCACATGTTCGCGGCGCCAGTTGTCACGGCTCATAGTGCCGTTGCCATCCACATACGCTTGATAAGTTGCGCTGTCGTTAAAGTTTGTGCCGGGATAAAAATAGTCGTCAAAAACTACTCCGTCTACATCATACCGGGTCACAATGTCAGACAGCACATTCTTAATCCATGTAATGCTGCCAGCTTTACCTGGATCCAAATATGTTTTCCCGTCAGTATGGCCTACACACAGGTTCGGACTAACTCGCATCACATGGTTCGCTGCCTTGTTGGTTGTGGACTTGTCCAAGGCAACCCTATAAGGATTCACCCAAGCATGGAGTTCAATCCCCCGGTTATGGGCCTCTGTGATTGCGAACGCCAGAGGATCATAAGTAGCACTGGTATTTTGCGACCCAGTGAGCCACTGGCTCCAAGGCTCAATAGTAGATGCGTACATGGCATCCCCCGCAGGCCGCACCTGTAGATACATAGCGTTCATATTCGCATCGGCTAGCGCATCCAGATGCTGGATGAGCCGCGCTTTTTGTGCCGTTACAATAGAAGCTGTAACTCCCGCTTGGGGAGGCCAGTCGATATTGGTAACAGTGGCACACCAAGCGCCTCGAAAATCTCGCGGTGTCGCAGGGATTGGCGGCGCACCAAATGAAGCTTCCGGTGGCAGCACTAGTGAAAACGTAACAACAACGGACATCCATGGAACAAACTGATGCATGGGGTTCTCCCGGGGAACCAAAATGTGCTGCTCGCTGACGTACCAATTATAAAGCAAATCACTATTTGGACAAATTGATAACTCAACCTTTATCGCAGCGTTCGCTTTTGATTAAACCGATTCACGTTTAGTCGGGTAACCTCTGCCCTCAGTGCGCCTGCTGGTTCCGGGCACAAAAAAACCGGCGGGAAGAGTTTTGGTTTCTTCCCGCCGGTGGTGTCAGCTTTGACCTGTTTGCCGGGTTATGGCAGCGGGCCGTAGATGATCAGGTTGTTGGTCTCGTTGCCTTCGAAGAC
>JBBSQY010000058.1:0-19764 GCA_038243585.1 Candidatus Sumerlaeales bacterium
GGATCGCGCCACTGTTGGCTCCATCCCTGGTGCATGCCGCTGCTGCATCCACAGTCCGACGCCCAGCGTTCAATGCCGTGAGCGCAGCTCCAGCTTGAATTGTTTACGATGCGCGCTTCCCAGGCAGGAGGTTCGAGCTCAAGGAACTGAGAGTAGTTTGTGAGCTGCGCGAGATTGTTTGTTTCAATATAATGCAGGGCATAGGCGAGCGCCATATCGCCAAATTTATGATGATGCCCGTAAGTTTCTCCGTCGGTGGCGATATGAAGTAGCTGCGGGAAGTCGCGGCTGTCGGAGAATCCGGAAAGCAGGCGCTCCGCAAAAGTTTCACCGCTTTTCAGAATCCCCTCAAAAGCAACCGCCTGGCTGATCGGCCCGTCATAAAAAAACAGGGCAATGCTTTTTCCATTGGGCAGGGGACACTGATAGGCTCGGGCAGGATCAACCCGGCCTCCGCTTACATCTTCCCAGCCGACATCGGGCAGCTTAAAGCCATTGTGAGCCTTTGGCCTTACACCAGCGGCCTGGTTCGGCGCTAGTACGGTAAATTTAATCCCGTGGTTGGCGAGCAGCTCGAGGGTTTCCACACTTACCGCTGCCTCTGCCAGCCACATGCCGTCCGGTTTCCGCTTGAATCTATGCTCAAAATCGCGGATGCCCCAGACAATCTGAGTTTCCTGATCGCGGCGGTTGGCAAGGGGCATGATGATGTGGTTGTATACCTGCGCCATTGCGGATCCGTGGCCGCCAAAACGTTCCATGCTTTCCCGGTCCGCATCCAAAATGGCCTGGTAAGTCAACGGGCTGTGATATTCCATCCACGAGAGCAACGTGGGTCCAAAGTTGAAGCTCATACGGGCGTAATTGTTGATGATTCCGACAATGTGGCCATCGTTCGTCTGGATTCGGGACGCGCTGTTAGGACTGTAACATTCCGCGGTTATCCGCTCGTTCCAGTCATGGTAGGGTTCGGCTGATTCCTGGAGTTCGATTGCTTCGAGCCAGGGGTTTTCTCGGGGTGGCTGATAAAAATGTCCGTGTATGCAAACGTAGCGTGGGTGGGTCATTATCCTGATTTCATGGTTTTTGTGTTAGTTAAAGCGGTCGTGTGGCAAAGTTGCAGCAAAACAGCTGAGCCTCCGGGCATCGGGATGCGCATTTCACCGGAAGATTTCATTGCGCTCGCAGCTCTGTTTCCGCTGCCTTCATATTTTTTGGAATCCGTGTCCAGAAGAACGCTCCATTCGCCCTCGGCGGCCGGCACTGTCACAATCTGTTCCGCCTCGGCAAAATTGAAAAGACAAAGCACTGTGGACTCATCGTCATGTCGACTGATTACCAAGGTTCGCCGATGATCGTTCGCCTCAGCGAACGTGCGCCGCTTGTTGCCCGGCCGCAAGGCCGAAATCTCTTTTCGGAGGCGCAACAGCGTAGTGTAAAGGTCGGTTATCGCCTTGCCTTGCTTGCTTGTATCCGGTTTGACTTTGGATTGAAGAAACGTTTTTTCCGCTTGCGGGTCAGGGGGATCGCCCCCGGTCGCGAAAAACTCACGAAATTCTTTTTTCCGCCCTTCACGAACTCCATCGATAAGGGATGGGTCGCTGTGACTTACAAAGTAGAGAAATGGGGACTTGGCGGCGGTTTCTTCTCCCATAAAGATGAGAGGCACAGCAGGAGCGGTAAGAAGCGCAACCGCGGCCAGCTTAAGCTGAGGGAATTCCAGAATCATGCTCAGGCGCTCGCCAATAGGACGATTGCCCACCTGATCGTGATTTTGTGAGCAGATCACAAAACGGATGCCATCAAGGTGTCGGCTGTCGGCCCCATAATGACAGGCTCTATTTGTGGAATAGCAGCCGTCAAAGATAAAGCCATCGGTATAGGCTTTGGCCAGCTGCGATACCTTGCCATAATCTTTGTAATAGCCATGGCTTTCGCCGGTGAGCACCGTGTGGAGTGCATGGTGAAAGTCGTCGTTCCATTGCGAGTCCGCGCCTACTCCACCCATCTCCGTCGCGGTTACGAACAGAGGATCATTTCGCTCATTTTCGCCAATGACGTAAATAGGTTTACGAAGGTGCCTGCCCAGAGCGTGACACTCGTCGGAAAGCCGGCGCAGGAATGGGTAAGCGCTCTCATCAATGATTGCGTGAACCGCGTCCAGGCGCAGAGCATCAACCTGGCAATGCTCAGTCCAGAAGATGGCGTTGCCTACGAAAAAATCGCGAACGCCGTCGCTGTGCGCGCCATCAAAGTTGAGGCTGGAGCCCCAGGGGGTATGGTACTTTTCCGTGAAGTAGGGACCGAAACAGGACAGATAGTTCCCCTCCGGCCCAAGATGATTATAGACCACATCCAGCACCACCGCCAATTGCAGTTTGTGAGCGGCGTCTACAAAACGCTGAAAGCCAGACAGGCCGCCGTAACTTTGCTGCGCGGCATACATGAATACACCGTCATAGCCCCAGTTGCGATCTCCGGGAAACTCGGCGATAGGCATGACTTCCACAGCGGTAATTCCCAGCTCTTTAAGGCGGGGCAGCTCTGCTATGGCGGCGTCAAAGGTTCCGTCAGCAGTTAGTGTGCCTACGTGAAACTCATAGATTACATATTCTTCCAGCGGACGCCCTGTCCATTCAGAGGCTGTCCAGTCAAAATGGGTATTCAGTACGGCACTGGGGCCATGTACGCCATCTGGTTGCCAGCGGCTGGCGGGATCTGGTCGTGGTGTCGTGCCGTCAATTTCGAAAAGATAGCGTGTTCCGGCCGGACAGTCCGCCAGTGTCAGTTCGTAATAGCCGGATGACTGTCGCACCATAGGCACATTCTCAACATCTCGATCAGGAAGGACGAGAGAAGCTGTGTTCGAAAGCGGAGCCCAAACCCTGAAACGCGTACTTTTACCATCGGCAGCTAACAAGGCCCCGTGTTCCCATGCAGACATAAATCGTGTGAGTCCTTAAAACTTTAAGATTGAGTGTTTGAAGGCAGCGAACAGCGTGCCACCCCTATACGGCGCACTATGACTATGAGACGTCAGGAAAGTCTTGATACAACATTCCGCGCGTTACTAGCTGCTTTATGGACTTATTAATGAAACGGGTCTCGGTATTGCTGCTTGTTCTTTCCGTGGCGGGAATTTTGCAAGCTCAGCCTGGCCTGACCCCATCGGATCCCGGTAGCAGCTTTCGCATCGGATACATCAGAGTTGATCCTGATACTGCAACCACCAGCGGCGTGTACCAGCGACTGCTGGAGTTTCTGGTTTCTCAACCCGATATTCAAGCCGCAATGAGTGCGGCAGGGGTTTCCGGTATTATCCCTCAGTCCTTCGATACTCATAGCCTGCTCATTGAAGCGATGGACGCTGAACAAATAGACATGGCGTTTTGCTCCGTGCTTGATTTCGCCTATCAGCGCGGCAGCTATGAACCCGTATTTCAGCTTCGCCGCCCCGGCGATCCCCACAGCTCGACGGGCGATCGGCGTGTGTGGCATAGCGGCGTGATATTCGTCAACAGAGAGAGCCCGCTGTTCTCCCTGAGTGATGCCGCCGCCATCGCCGCCCTTCCTGAGTACGTTATGGCGCACGAAATGGCAATGGTTGGCAGCAGCAGTGCCGCAGGCTATGTCTATCCATACCTGGCCCTTGACCGCCTGACGACCACTGTTCCAGTGATAAATGCGCGTTCGGTTTTTTGGAACAGTTCCAGCGAAGTGGTCAAAGCAGTGATAAACGGTATACATGAAATAGGCGCGTGCGACGCCTCCGCAATAGATGAAGTGCTGGCTGCGCACGGGCTGTTGAAAGCCAAGGCCAGGCTGGTTAAGGAAATACTGCGAACAGACCCGGTGCCTCGGGATCCCATTGTTATCCATACGCGTTGGCTGGGCGGCGCCGCCTATACCGCCACCCCCGCTACGGAACTGGGCCGACAAATGACGCGCGGAGTATCAGGTTTTTTCCAAAGCGAACCAGCACTTCCACGCTTAGAACGTACTTCCAGGGAGCCCTATCAAGAGGTTGCGGAAAATCTCGAACGATTTAAAAAAATGCGGCAGGAGTCAAACTAGCCTCTTGAAGTAGCATAGGCGTCCCGCCTGTGTAAAACAGTCTCGCTGCGAAACAAAACCCTGACGTCCATGCGACTTCCGCCTGCCGGTGAATATGCTCTGTATCAAATCGCTATTCCACCTTGCAGTTCGCCGGGTTACGCATTCTCGGCGCGCCTGAACAACGGTACCAATCCGAACCTGGTCAGATCCTGACGGAAGCAGCCATAAGGAAAATTATCGTGTGCTGACGGCGCGTCGGGAATGAGTCACCCGGCGGTTACGTTTCCGAGAGAGGCGTTTCCAGAACGCTTCGGTAGACTCGTTTGACGTCGGAACACATCCGACCAGCGCTAAACTCCACCCGCGCCCGCGTGCGCGCTCCATCTCCCAATCTTTTTCGCAGGTCATCGTTTGTGATAATTCGGTTAATGGCTTCCGCGAGGGCAAGGGGATTTTCCGGCTCCACAGTCAGACCGCTTATTCCGTCCGCATTTACGTACGGTACCCCAGAAGCAATTCGGGTGCTGACAACCGGAAGACCCGTCGCCATTGCCTCAACCTGGCTTATCCCAAATGCCTCGCTTCGCAGGTGGCTCGGCATACAAAATACGTCTGCCGCATAATAGCAGGCCAGTTTTTCATCGTCCACAATATTACCAAGAAAATGAATTCGATCCGCTACGCGCAATTCCGCAGCCAGGCGTCTCAGTTCTGATTCCATTGGCCCAGACCCCGCCAGGATCAACTGCGCATCGATATCCCGCATGGCTGCGATAAGAAATTGCAGTCCCTTGTAGTAGCGAAGCCGCCCCACAAACAGTATCAGTGGAAGCGAAGATTCTGATTTTCCCAGAATTCCCGCTCTTATTTCAGCGGCGCGTGTTTGCACGACGGGCGACTCAGTAAATTCTTCAATGCGAATCCCTAAAGGGACGACCGCGCAACGCTCGCGATGACGCGCCAGCCACGGGCTCGACTCCATATAATTAGGAGAAGTAGGCATGATCACCTGGCATCGCGACATCATCCAGTTTTGAAGTGGTCCATATACAGCCATGGCCTTTTGCTGCCGAACAACGTCGCTATGGTAGGTCATTACGGCGGGAGGGGCGGGGCGGGACATAAACCTGGCGAGATCGCCTGTTGGGTTTGGGTGGTGGAAATGGAGAATGTCGGCGTTTTTGGCTTCTCGCGCGAGGGCAGAAACGAATGCTGGGCTGAACGGTGCGCTGGCCGCGCGGCCCCATTCTGCCACACGGATAACCCGTGTTCCATTTATAACCTCTTCGCTGGTGCGTCTAGTACCCGAATTAACCAGGACCGAAACATCGTACTCGTCACGACAACCTTCAGCCATCATGTTGATGGTCATTTCAACGCCGCCGATAACCGGCGGATAGAAATCTTTATATACGTGTAGGACCCGTGGGCGGGCAGAAGAGTTCGAACCTGCTATCATTACAAGCCTGTTACGGAGGGTCGCTTCACAGCTATGCCACCGATAGCCATGTTTACTTTAAGTAAGCCAGCAATTCAGCTTTAGAAGCATTGGGAGGCAATTGGCTTTCCGGAATTCCGTCAGGTCCAAGAAGAACAACCGCAGGTCCTTGGGTGATTCCGTAGCTGCCCACCACATCGGCGGCAGTTAGCATGTTCAATGTAACTTTTTGCTTATTAGCCATGGCGGATTCCGCCTCGGCAGAGCTAAGTATTTGTTTAATGGATTCCGTCTGGGGAGCGCCGCTTTGCTGCACAAACAACACGGTTTTCTGCGGATTTTCGGTAGCAAAAGCCAAAGCAGCGTCAACATCTGTAGTCCAGCCAGACATATCAGGCACATTTGCGACAGGTGAGGGCGTTCCAGTTGCTCTGGCGGCCGGGGAGTTATCACGAAAATCTTTGCTTCGAACATGATCTTTAATGCCCGCACAGGCAGTAAACGCGACCACGGCACAACATAAGCTCGCTACAGTCAGACCCAATTTCATAAACATCTTATAAATACACCCTTTCGAGGTAGACTGTTAATAGCAGTCTTTATGCCGATTTGTCGGTCAGCTTTTATCAGAATCTTCCGCTACAACTTCAGGCGCTAAATCAGAATCATCTTCGCCTGCAACTTCATCTTCATCCGAACCTGAATCAGCTATATCCTGTTTTTCATCGGAAGCGACTTCTTTAGCGTCGTCATCTTCCCCGGATTCAGCCTTTTCACCATCTGCATCTTCAGGGTTCGCAGACTCCGCATCTTCAGTTGAGTCCGCGTCGTCAACTTCGTCAGATTCCTCAGATTTGCCAAGTGCCTCGTCCGCTGCTTCTGCGGCCGCAGCTGCAGCATCTTCCCCATAGTTGCTGCGGGTCATCTCCGCCAGAGCATCCATGTATTCGCGAGCGCCGTCAATAATTTCCTGTGCAGATCCGGCTTCAATGTCAGCGGTACTGCCAAGTTCTTCAGCGTCAGCCTGAGCGAGTTGTTCCACATTATCATAGACACCGGCTTCATAAATGGATTGACGCGCCTCATCCGTGATCCAGTCGATCTGCGTGAGAAAATCTTCCAGGTACTGGCGCTGGACGTGAGCCTGATTGACGTTAGCCATTTTCTCATCCTCGCCTTCGCTGTGGATGTCCAGCTTCCACCCGGTTAACCGCGCCGCAAGCTTTGCGTTCTGGCCCCGTTTTCCAATAGCAAGAGACAGGTTTCCCTGCTTGACAATCACGTCGGCCTTGCGGGTATCCTCATCAATTTCAATGGACTGTATCTGGGCCGGCACCAGGGCGGCCCGGATGAACTCCTTGATATTGTCGCTATACGGCACAATGTCGATTTTTTCATTTTCAAGTTCGCGGACGATCATCTGAACCCGTGAACCCTTTACACCCACGCACGCGCCCACTGGATCCACGTCGTTGCTTGTGCTTTCGACGGCAAGCTTCGTCCGAGCGCCCGGCTCGCGCACGATGCTGTGGATTCGAACTGTGCCGTCGGCAATTTCCGGTACTTCCTGCTCAAATAATTTCGCTACCAGTTGCTCGCTGTTTCGCGAGACCTTCAAAACCGGTCCCCGCGCTTCAGGATCAATGGCGATTAATACAACCTTCACACGGTCGCCAACTCGATACCGGGTGCCCATCGGAGTTTCCGTTAGGGGGAGAATGGCCTCGGTTTTACCCAGGCTCAGGATAAAATCCCTTTTCTCAAACCGCTGAACGATCCCCGAGAAAATTTCTCCCTTTCGGGTTTCATACTCGCCGTAGACTTTGTTCCGCTCAGCTTCTTTCAGTTTCTGCATTACAACCTGCCGCGCGGATTGAGCGGCGATTCTCCCAAAAATAGCGGGATCAATTTCCAGTTCGACGCGTTCACCGGCTTCAACATCGGGCTTGATTTTTTGCGCATCGCGCAATGAAATCTGTGTGCGCGGATTAGTAGCTATTTTTACAACCGATTTGGAAACGAAAAGATGGAGTTCCCCCGTCTCTACATCCAGTTCCGGGCGAGCATCTTCAAACTGACTTAAGTTCTTTTTAGACGCACTTATGATTGCCTGCTGGATAGCCTCTTTAACAACCTCGACATCAAGGTCTTTCTCCTTGCTGATTTGGCGGATGAAAGCTTTCAGTTCTGTAGCATTCATATTGCAGGCTCTCCCGGTTTTCGATGCGTCCCGCATCGGTCGAGAAGCCGCCGCTATAAGTGCCTATAAAACAAAAAGTGGGCGATAAGCCCACTCTCCTGTTGCCAGCACTACTGACACCTTCTGCCCCGTACGGGCAGACTAGACTAGACCCACAACGCGCCAATATTCAGCGATCATGCGTAGCCAATAGGCCTACTCAGACCCCGCGATACAAGACAGGACTCCATAGAGTATGTCAGGAATTGTGGAGGGAGTCGAGAAATCGAACGGGAGAAGTAATGTCGATATAAGTTAAAGAAAGATTTTTTTAAATCAGCGATGCAAAGTGCGAGAAAACCACGTTAAGGATTGTTAATCATTACACGGGCTGCTGAAGGTGACATGCTGCCGGGAGAGACCTGCATCCCATGCTGCATATACGAGTTGTTGGCAGCGGAGCCAAGTGAACTACCTGAATGTGAAACCAAACCGGGCTGACTGTATCTCCCGCGAGCATATCCGCGATACTCGCCGTCCGGTGAAGGTTCCATGTAGCCACGATCAAAGCTGGCACCGTAACGTGGGCCGTCATACATCGGGGTTCCGGGTTCGACCGCGAGCGGACCATACCACGTATACATTGGATCCCCATACTTGTCTTGCACGGGACGTACAACCGAAACTTTTTTCGCTTGCTCATCGAGAGCCGCCTGGGCGGCCATTGCCGCGCTCATTTCCATCTGCGCCAGGCCCGCCTGCAGGTTAGCAATACGCTGACGGGTTTGGATGGAACTGTTAGACACGCTTGAGCTTCTCACATAACCTTCGCTGACCTCGCCGCCGGCGTAAACTGGGCGTGATACCACCAGAGTTGCAAGAACAAGGGCAGGGATTAACAGGAGTTGTAACATTTTTAAAATTTCCTTTTCCGTTTACGGCTGTAACCTGAAAGATGTGACTCAGGCACTATTACGGAAGCAAGAACTATGGCAAATCGTGTACTTTGCGCAGCCGATAAAGCGCTTCGTTGATTTCACAGCGTTTCCACTCATAAAAATTGCATAATTCCTGATCAACCAGTTGAAGCGATCCCACTTTATCGTACAACTGATCAGCAAATGCAAACTGGCTGTCTTCTATATAGCAGCGATCTTCATATTGCACACCCATGGGATCGGCTGGAATTCCCGAAACCCCAATGCAACCTGTAAGGAAGCACGTAATGCTTAGCGCAAATAAAAATGCCGGCAAACCAGCGCTAGCGCGCGGTGTGCCGACAGATAAATTAGGGTCTTGTTCGTGAAGCACTGACATTTATTTCTGAGCGGACTTTGAAGCCTGCTTCATCATGCGCGACTGCAGACGGGCGGCTTTATTCTTATGGATAATGCCACGCTTCCAGGTGCGTGCAATCATGCCTTGGGTTTCTGGAATCATTTTAGCAGCATCATTGTCGCCTGCAGCGATGGCGGCCGCGGTCTTCTTTAGCGCCGTTTTTAGCGTCGCTTTAGCCGTGCGATTTTTAATCTCGTCACGCTTGTTGGTTTTGACCCGCTTTTTGGCTGATTTAATATTCGGCAACGTATGTTCCTCGGTAAACTATTTGGTAAGGCAGGTTTTTCTCTATTCCACACTCGCGGAAATAGTCTAACGTGGCGCGCAGAAAAGGTGTGATAACGTAGAATGTGGAGATGTTGGCAACAGGTGAGAAGGTCGAAACATTAGTTGTATTCCACGCCTTCTATCCGCCGACATGATTTATAATACGGTCACGCACAACTTACTCATCCTTTTTAAATATTATTTATTGCGCCATCTTACTCTTCTCCTGTGGATACGGAACAAATCCGGTGGCGTTGATATCACAATTTAAGCCGCATCAATGATTTGTAAGCCGAAGGGAAGTCTTTGTATCAATGAGCCGTTGTTTTTCTGTTTCGAAAGTGACCGTAATAGTGGGTGCAGCACTTATTTTCACCGGCTGTGATAACCTGACGGGCGAAAGCCCTAAAATTGTTTCTGATGATAAAGCGACTCCAGTCGCAGATGCGGCGCACGCCTCTAAACCATCCGCAACGCCTGTTGCCTCACCGGGCAGCGCATGGAATGAGGTGGCGCAAAACACCTTTGCCGAAAAGAATGCCGCCATAACAACGCCCCCGCTGGCAAACGCCGATTTGCCGACTACCGCCCCCGCTGCTCCGACCGGACCAATCCCTAACGCGCTAACTGCCCCCGACCCCGCCCTGGCAGAGTCGCCCGGACTCTTTCTTCGTCAGGCTCAAAATTCTTCCGTATTCTGGCGATCATGGTCGCCAGATGCATTTCGCGAAGCCGAAGCCCGCGGTTTGCCGGTGCTCATCATGATAGGAAGCGCATGGAGTCATGATGCGGCCGCGATGGATAACCAGGTATTCACAGATCCCGAAATCAGCGCCAAGCTCAACACGGATTATGTACCAATCCGGGTGGACGCGGACGAGCGACCCGACATCTGGTCCCGTTACCGAATGGCATATGAAGCAATCAATAAACAGTTAGCGCGCCCGCCGCTGATGGTGTTCGCGCTAGCGGATGGCCGTCCGTTTGACGTGGTGGGTCCCGTGCCGGCCCGAGGTTCCGAAGGCAATTCCGGAATGCTTGAGCTTATGAGTCAGGCATCGGAAATGTACAAAGACCGCCAGGCGGATGTTACAGCCCAGGCAGCCTCTATTGAAACCGTGCTGGCTCAGCTTCTTGCGGCTCCGCGGGCTGAAAGTGCGGATTTATCTGCGGAACTCCTGGACTCCATGGCGGACGGGCTGGCGTCGGCATCCACCGGCAACGACTCAGAAGCGCTGCGCGCGGGGCGCGTGGGCGGATTTTTACTGCATCACGCGACAGATAAGTCCTCTGGAAAATCTCGAGAGGCCGCATCGGAGCTTTTGCTGAACCGGTTTCGTAGCGGCCAGCGCGACCACGTAATGGGGGGATACTTTCTCCGCATTCCCGGCAGTGGCGATATCCAGTATGGAAAGCTTCTGCCGGTTCAGGCGGAAATGATCAGCGCCAACGCCCGCGCGTTCGCCGCCACCGGAAAAGGGCTACATAAAGAAGGCGTTACAGAGGTTCTGCGGTTTTGCAGAGACTGGCTCGAATCTCCAGACGGTGGGTTCTTCGCCTGCCAGGCGCCGGATATCGGTAATGAAGACTCTGGCGGCTATTTTACGTGGAGCAGGGAAGAGATTAACCAGATTGCGGAAGACGAAAAATCGGCCACTGTCTTTTCTGAATACCTTAACGCCCAGGCGGGTGAAAAAACAAACCTGCACGTTACCGGCAAACTTCAACAGGCCGCCGACACGGCCGGGGTTTCTTACGCGGAAGCCTTAAAGGGGCTGGACGCGGTGCGGGTCAAACTTCGAAACTTTCGCATAGGCGCGGAACAGGTGCCTATGGTGGATAAAAGCATACTCGCCGGATGGAACGCCGATATGGTGGTCGCGTATTTAGAAGCGGCTGAGCTTGTGGGTGACGAAACGGCCCGGGAATTTGCGCTTAAGACGGCGGACATGATCGTGAAATCCATGGTTTCCGAACAGGATGGCGTGGCGCGCGTCCTTTATAAGGGGAAGGCATCGGGCTACGGATTCCTCGCCGACAACGTCAAGGTGGCTTCAGCGCTGCTCAAATGCTATCAGGTTACCAATCAACAGGAATATCTGGATAGCGCTCAATCCCTGATGGAGTTTGTGGAAGAGCGTTTTCTCGACTCAGATTCCGGACTATATCAGGACGTTGCAAACAGTGCAGCCTGGGAACAGGCAGGCCTGCTAAAGCTGAAGCGCCTGCCTATTGAAGACGACATTTCAAGGTCGCCCAACGCGGTGGCTGCGATGGTCTGGTATCAGCTATCCGCTGCTGCTAACAAAGCGGAATACAAAGGCCGCGCGGAACGCATGGTGAAAGCCGCTCTGGAGCGTCGGCCATTTAACACGGAAGCCGTAGCAACCTGGGGTGAAGCGGGGCTAATGGTGCAAAACGGGCCTCCTTCGTTTAAGAGGTAAGTGCAGATTCGAATTACGTACATGTTCGTCTTCTACTGCAGTTTCCTTGATATCCGCAGAGTGTATTATCTCCACCAGCACGGTGGCGCATATCAGCCATTCCAGAGCTTTGTTTCTTGTAACTGCGCCGCACAAAAATAATGATATCAATGTCATGCGACTTATCAATTTTCTGGAATAGCGTTTGCGCTACCGCGAGACGATATTATTTGTCTGGAGAAACAAACTGTGCTGAAGAACTCGAAATCCGGGGTGCGTTGGATGTTGCTGGCCTCGGCGATGGTCCTGGTGGCGGTAATGATATGGCAGGCGATCTCGAATAGTGGGGTCCCCGATCCGTCGGAGCATCAGCCTGAGGCTGTCGCATTACTAAATATCTCGCTACTGGTTTTTCGGGAAGGGCTGGAATGTATCCTCGTTCTTGCCGCGATTATGGCTAACATGGTGGGCACAAAAGCTCATTACCGGAAACCGGTTACCTGGGGCGCAGTGCTAGGCTTTTTTGCGACTATCGGCACGTGGTTTGTGGCCGTGGCCATTGTAAACGATCTGCTGGAAAACGTTTCGGCGCTACATATGCAGGCGGCGACCGGGCTACTGGCCATTGTGGTTCTTCTAATAGTAATGAACTGGTTTTTTCACAAAGTATACTGGGGCGGATGGATCAGTCTGCATAACCGGAAAAAACGGGAACTGCTGAACAGCGATCAGGATGCCTCCATCAGCCGCTGGAAATTGTTGTATGGCCTGGCGCTGCTTGGGTTCGCCTCATTCTATCGGGAAGGCTTTGAGGTGGTGTTGTTTCTGCAGAGCTATAATCTCAAAATGGGCGGGGATGTGGTGCTGGGAGGCGCTTTATTTGGTCTGTACCTCAGCAGCATCGTGGCGGTGCTCACCTTCGTGGCCCATCACAGGCTACCCTATCGGAAGATGCTGGTGCTTACGGGCGTGATGCTTGCCGTGGTGCTGATGGTTATGGTGGGGGAGCAGGTGCAGGAGATGCAGCTTGCGGGATGGCTGAGCACGACGGAAATTCCGGTGGCTGCGAAGATTATTCCAGGGTGGATGGGAATGTGGTTCGCGCTGTTCCCGAACGTGGAGGGGCTGTCGCTCCAGGCGTTTGCGATGGCGCTTGTGGGCGGGTCTTATTTTGCGGCTCGTAAGACCGGAGCAAGGCGGGACGTGGAAGAGGTTCCTGTTACGGGCGGGCAGCTAATGCAGATGGAAACGGAATAGGTATATGGCAGGATTCCTCTTTGCGGCGTCAGGCCACCGCGCTCTATATTAGCGGATATAGAATTCGAAAAATCCTTGCTTTACGGGGTCGTTGGAAGCGAAATTTTCTTTGTTAGCCAAAGGATTATTTTAAAATGCCGATTGCTCCTCTTCGCTTCATACTGTGTCTTTCCGTCCTGGCGGCGGTTTTGGTGCCTAATACTCTCCAGGCCGCCGCAAAGCCTGATATTGTCGTGTTTCTAACGGACGACCAGAGTCAGCTTGATACGTCGATTTATGGAAAACGGGGGATGAAAACTCCGAACGCGGAGCGACTGGCAGCGGCGGGTGTTACTTTTAACAACGCCTACGTGGCCTCTCCCACTTGCGCGCCGAGTCGGGCGGCCCTGCTGACGGGACTTATGCCCGCGCGTAATGGCGCTGAACCAAATCATGCCCGGCCCCGGCCAGAGATAAAGAAGTGGCCTGCGTATTTTCAAGAGCTTGGGTATGAGGTGGTGGCGTATGGTAAGGTTTCTCATTATAAGCACACGGTTGATTATGGGTTCGACAGCTTTGCCCATGACACTTTCCATGATCATGAAGCCATACCGGCAGCGGTAAAGTTTTTGGCCGACCGCGACCGGGAATCGACGCGGCCGCTTTGTCTGATGGTTGGCAGCAACTGGCCTCATGTGCCGTGGCCGAAGGAGAGCGCGTTTGATCCAGCGGCGCTCCGTCTGCCGGAGACTTCGGTGGACACAACCGCCACCCGCGAGGCGCGGACGAAACTGGCCGCTGCGGTAAAAAACGCGGACGACGACCTGGGCACAATTTATGACGCTGCCCGCAAATCTCTGGACGACAAAGCGATTTTTCTTTGGAGCAGCGACCACGGCACCCAGTGGCCTTTCGGCAAGTGGAACTGTTACGAAGAGGGTGTCCGGGTCCCTCTTATCGTCGATTGGCCGGGCGTGACTAAGCCGGGCTCACGCAGTGACGCAGTCGTAAGCTGGATTGATTTTTTACCCACTCTGCTGGAAGCCGTGGGCGGGCAGGCCCCTGCGGATATCGACGGAGAATCGTTTACCTCCGTGCTTCGCGGGGAGAGCGATAAGCACCGGGATCGGATCTTCACCACCCACAGCGGCGACGGGAATCTGAACATCTATCCCATTCGCGCATTGCGCGTTGGCAACTGGAAGTATATCATGAACCTGCATCCGGAATTTGCTTTCGCCACGCATATTGATCTTCCAGCGGACCTGGGACGAACAAAGTATTGGGAGTCCTGGGAAGAGGCAGCGAAGTCAGATCCAAACGCAGCGGAAATTGTAAAACGTTACCATGCCCGGCCTGCGGATGAGCTTTATGAGCTGTCGTCTGACCCGCATGAACAAAAGAATCTGGCCGCGGACCCGGAACATGTGAGCCGCGTGAAGGAAATGCAGGCCGAAGTAGAAGCCTGGATGGAAAAGCAGGGCGACGAGCGCAAAGTGTATGGGGTCCCGCGGCTTTTAAGCGACGAAAGTAGCTATGGGCCGGGCGCTGTCTTAAAAGATAAGCAGGAGTAGCAAGACTTCAAAATTGATCGCTTTGGAATTGGTTGTCGGTTTACATTTGCTTTAATTTCGTGTGGGCACGGCCTGTGCGTGGTGCATAGTCATACCGAAAAATTGGAGATTTGGAGATGATGATGCGATCAATATTTGGCTTCGGACCGGCATTGATTTTGGCGGCAGGCTTGACGCCGCAGTTGGCGGTCGCGCAAGGACCGACCTACGACGTGCCGCTCGGCATCGCCATGGAAAGCTACGAATACCCGTTCCCGGTCAAATTTCTGCCTCTCACAATCGAGGGCCAGGATGTGCGCATGGCGTATATGGATGTGAAGTCCGATTCCGCCGAAGCAACGCAGACCGTGGTGCTGCTGCACGGTAAGAACTTCTATGGAAGCTACTTTGAAAACACGGCCAATGTGCTTTCAGACGCTGGGTATCGCGTGGTCATCCCTGACCAGATTGGATTCGGCAAATCTTCCAAACCGGCCATCAACTACAGCTTTGATCTGCTTGCGACTAATACGGCGACGCTTTTGAACGAGCTTGGGGTGGACAAGTTCGCCGTTGTCGGCCACAGCATGGGCGGGATGGTGGCCGCGCGTATTGCGCTAAATTATCCGGATCGGGTGACAAAGCTGGTTTTTGAAAATCCGATTGGATTGGAAGATTACCGGTTTAAGGTTCCGCCGTTGCCGACGGAGCAGGTTTATAAGAAGGAGTTGGCGACTACCAGCACGGGGGGCATCCGTAACTTCACGAAGAATTACGTGGTGGATTGGAAACCCGACGTTTTCGAGCGGTTCGTGGAAGTTCGCAGCCGCATCGCCCTGGGTGGCGAATATCCCCGCTGGGCAATGGCGGCGGCACTGACGTATCAGATGATTTATCAGCAGCCGGTGGTGCATGAGTTTCCGCTGATCAAGGCGACGACGCTGGTGGTTATTGGTCAAAAGGATACGACGACGCTTGGCCGTGGTTTCGTGGCCCCGGAGGTGATTGCCACCATGGGAAACTATCCGGAACTTGGGAAGAAAACCGCTGAGGCTATTCCCAATGCGCGTCTGGTGGAGATGGACAACGTGGATCATATTCCGCACCTTGAAGCGCCGGAGGAATATCATAAGGAGCTTCTGGAGTTTTTGGCGGAACCAAGTACGGATTAGAAGCCTTAAACACGGAGGCGCAGTGGCGGGGGCAAGAACCACCCCATTAGTCGGGAGAAACAGGTTTAAGGTTCTCCAGTTTAAGTGCCATTTGCCTCGCGTGCTCCGCTGCCTTAACGTCTCCGTTGAACTCTGAAATGTCGGCAAGGTTGTTCCATGCCCATGCTGCGTTATATGATGAGTCGTCGATGTAAATGGTTTTTTTGTAGTGCCGAATCGCAGTAGCAAAATCGCCGCTTGATTGCGCGTTGTAGGCTTTTGCGGCATTCCATTCGGAAGACCACGGGCACCAAAGTAAGATAAGAAAAGTGGTCGTGAGCAGCATAGCGCAGAAAGCCCATGCCATGCGCGATTTGACTCCAGGATAAATCACAGCTGCGCCTGCTGCGGTTCCGAAAAACAGCCCTGCCAAGTGGGCGGCATTCCCTATTTCAGGATCAAAGGAACAAATTAAAAGCCAGACAAGAAAAGCAAAAATCAGCTTTCGATTGAGCACACCATCCAACCCCGAATAACGCTTTCTTCCAAACCACACTAACCCGAAAAGCGCGTAGCCTACGCCGCTGGCGCCAATCCCGGTGGAGTCGGTATGAGCCAGTTGCGCCGCTGAGCTGACGGCCGCTGCCGCGATAAGAAACAATAGCCATTTCCCAGTACCAAACACCTTTTCTATCGGACTACCGAGCACCCAGAACCAGTAGACGTTTAACAGCAAATGTATAGGTTCCAAATGCAGGAAAACGCTGGTGAGAAGCCCCCACCAGTAATGCTTTTGCCAGATGTCGTAGGCCGATACGTAAACCCATGCCAGCAGTTCTTCCTCGGAGTCGGTGTCCGTTCCGCTTGCGTATATCCCGATAAAAATCAGAATCATTACAAAGCATGACAGAGCAGTAGCAATGGGGAAATTTTTAAACCTGGATACGGGTCTTGTATCGGGCGTAGGCGTTACTGCGTCATCGGCAGTGTCAGTTGATGCATTCATATAATTACAGGGTCCATACGTTTTCATATCACATGAAGCAATGTCAAATCTCACTGGAAAGCAATCGGTTGTATTTTTGATTTTATGCTTCGCGAGGGTTGCGGACGGCTCGGCGAGCCATCCCTACCAGAAATTTCTCGTTAAGGTATTTTCGCTTATCGAAACAGCGCGTAGGGGTAGCCGGGCTTCAGGATGAAGCTGTCTACGATGTCGGAGAATGCTTTGTTTTGCTCAAAGAACCGGTAGAAGGCGGAGTGGAAACCGTAGAGGCGTTCCACGTGGCCGATGGCTTCATCCCATTGAGCATCGGTGGGCGGTTTATCTCCACCGGCCAGGGCGGCGGCGTACCAGGGGATGAGAGCGGCGTTGAGAGCCAGCAGTCGGACTCGCCGGGTCAGATCGCCGGACAGGGCGAGATCTTTTCGGAAGACGCAGTGGCTGAGATAGCGGGAAATCTGGTTAGCGGCGTAGCCAGTGTCCGGCACAACCGCCTGGTCGATTTGCACGCGGTTGAGGGTTGCGTCAATGGGCTGCAACGTCACCCGGCCCAGACCCGCTGCGTGTCGGACGTATTGCCCCACGACTCCGGCAACAGTGCTCAGTCGACCCTGCCCGCGCCGGTGCAGGGTGTTGGCGAAGCTGGTGAACATCCCCAGAAACATGCGCCGCGACCGCGCGGCGGGGGGCGTTTGTTTGTGGGCGAGACGCAGAATCGGCGCGTAATTGCCGGCGCGCATGGCGGTTGTTATCTGCAAAATAGATATTGGTTCTGCGGACTCGTTCGCCTGTCCGGCAAGCATTTGATCAATGAAGCCGGGGATGAGGCAGCAGGCGATGATACGCACCGGTAGCGGTTCGTCCTGTATTGAAAGCAGATCGGTCAGCGTCGATTCTATTTCGAGGTAATCCGCCCATGAAAGCGTAACGCGGGCGTTAAGCGGGATCGCGTTCGGTGTGGCGCGGATGCTTCCGGTGGCGCGGTATCGGGTTTGCAACTGATCCGATTGTTCTGTAACGAGGACGCCCCTGTTGCCGCGCACTGAGGGACAGACGAATGACAGCCCGACGTAGACACCGTCGGGGGTTTCCACATAACGCCAGGGGAAATCCTGGCATACCCGCGGCTTGGCCGCTTCGCCAGCCAGGGCGTGGATGGCACAGAGTTTCTCAGAAGTCAGCATTGAACACTCGCCGCACGCCTTCCGGGCGATCTTTTGCGGAGGCGGGGCGGCGGGATTATCGACGGCAATCATGAAATCCGCCGGGTTATTGGCGACGCGATTGATGTTAGCCGAATCAAAGGAGGAGAGTGTCGCCGCTACTCCGGCATCTACAGGAATCGTGTCGAAAACGTTACAGCACACGCCCTCGTTGTGACAGGTGTAGGCCATGCCTTCGGGCAGGTGAAGAATGACGGTGTCGTTGGTCGATGGCAAAAGAAGATCCCCTGTGACTTCGGTTTCGCTGCCCGATAATCTATTGTCCTGGCGGCGGCGAATTTATGTTTTACGGCAACTGTGCAAAGTCATCAGCCATGATGCCGCCTCCTCGATTAAGCGTAATCATCCCTGCCCGCAACGCGGCGCATTATCTGGCGCAGACGCTGCCGGCGCTGAAGAGCGCGTGGGCAGACGATTATGAACTGATTGTCGTAGATGATCACAGCACGGATGAGACGGCGCAGGTAGCTGAGCAATATGGCGCGAAGGTGGTGCGGCTCGAGGCGGGCCTGGCTTCGGCGGCGGAGGACGGCTCGGCGAGCCATCCCTACCCGGCTTGGGGGGCATCTGCGGCGAGGAACGCCGGGGTGGCGGCGACGCGGGGAGATGTGCTACTCTTTCTGGATGCGGACGTTGAGGTGCATCCGGATACGCTGCGCCTGCTTCTAAGCTCGCTGGACGCGCGCCCGGACATCGCCGCGGTTTTTGGATCTTATGACGATAAGCCGGTCGATCGTCATACCGTTTCAACATTTAAAAATCTGATGCACCATTATGTCCATCAACACGGCAATGCAGACGCCGCTACCTTCTGGACCGGGTGCGGGGCGGTTCGCCGTGAGGTTTTTCACGCCATCGGCCCCTTTAACCATGCCAGTCTGGTTTGCGCGGAAGACATTGACTATGGCCACCGCCTGCGCGACGCTGGATACCACGTCTGGCTGCGGTGCGACATCCAATGCAAGCACCTTAAACGGTGGACGCTGTGGAATATGGTGCGGACGGACGTGATGCAGCGGGGGATACCGTGGACGGTAATGATGCTGCGGCGGGGCAGGGTGGACAGCGATCTGAACCTGGGATGGAGACATCGAGTCAGCGCAGCTACTGTGGTGGGTATCGTAGCAACGCTAATGTCTTCTATCCTTTGGCGCTCGGGTATTATCGCTGTGGCGGCGTTGATACTGTTTCTTCTTCTCGTGCAGAAGGAATTTTACATGTTCCTCGCAACGCGGAGGGGTTGGTGGTTTGCGATGCGATGTTTGCCATTACACATACTTTATTATTGCTACAGCCTGGTGGCGTTAGCGGCTGGTGTCCTTGTGCATGTTGTTAAAAGGTAGAACAGCAGCCGTAGATGTAAATGTTTAACGCGGAGACGGGGTGGCGAGTTGAGCATTTATAGCCGCTTGTAACTTAAAGCCCATAAAAATGCATTAAATTACATTTTGCACTTGAATATTGAATTAACAGCGGCTCTGGTCGTTTTGTATAGCGTGAGGAAAAATCGCCAGGGCACCGGCGGTGATTATGATTGCCTCTGGTAGCATCTGTAGCAACTGAACCAAGACATGTGGCTTGCCGGTTGAAGCAGGGTTCCCGGCATGCAGCACATATTCGGTGTTCCCCGTAACAATAAACAGTGGAAGCAAGAAGTTGCTTTCAGAAGGAGAGGCATATCATGCCTAACGGAACCGTGAAGTGGTTCAACGATGCGAAGGGCTACGGCTTTATTACGCAGGAGGGTGGCCCGGACTTGTTCGTGCATCACTCCAACATCGACGGTCAGGGTTTCAAAACCTTGAGCGAAGGTGAGCCTGTTACGTTTGAAGTGGCTGATGGACCTAAGGGTCTTCAGGCTACAAATGTACGTCGTGGCGCTTAACAGCACCCGTCA
>JBBSQY010000059.1:0-19465 GCA_038243585.1 Candidatus Sumerlaeales bacterium
AGCGGTACGCATTGGTTTATTAATTTTTGCGCGGGCCTCTTAGTTTTCTTCTGGTTATTACCATATTATAAAAGCGGTGCCGGCTTGCGCCTGCACCGCTTTTCGTTTTTCTGGTTTGCTTAGTTTACTCGTAGAGTTCCCAACCGGTGTCGACTGCGGTTTCGGGGATTGATACGTCATTAGTCACACGGAACATTGACTGGCTGCCGAAGGCAGACCGGCCATCAGGATTGGTGACGGTAACGATCCGGGAACCCAGTTCAGCGTCTGGTGCAATTGATATCTGCACTTTCAGCTTTTTCCCGTCGGCGCTGGCCGGCATTACTCTTACAACCGTGATACCGTCGCCAAAGTCTACTGTGGGCATTCCGGCAAAGTACTGGCCGTTGAGTTCCACCATCAGCGACTGAGCCGGCGCGGCTGCAGGCGGCATAACGGACCGTAGTATTGGTGCTCCCACGGGTCGATAGGTCAGGATATTCGGATTGATAAAGCGGAAGTTCGCCGGATTGGTCATGTTCACCAAGATATTGTTAAACCAACCAACAGCATCTACGCCTTCGCCGCGCTCACGTCCAAGCTGGGCAATGACCATATCCAGATCGCCATCGCGGTCAATATCAGCAAGCTTGATGGCTCTGGCATTACCTGGCACGCTGCGCGATTCGTTTGTATAAGCAAACTGCACTTTAAGAACTGGCAGTTCACCGCGGCTGGACTGAACCGTGTTGCTTGTCAGCAGGTCATTACCGCTGGCGTCCACAAAGAACCCGGGCTGAAGTCCCTCGGACTGCGGCGTTGTGTTCATGTACAGACCAACAGGAATCTTGGCAGCCGGCGCATCGGGTCCCAAAGCCGAATCCGTGGTTTGGGTATCCAGGGCGAGGACGAGATCAATCAAACCATCATTGTTGAGATCGCCTGCGTCGCCGCCATAAGCCGGGAAGTTCGTATTAATTGGGAAACGGTTAGCCGTTTCATTGACGAAAACACCAGCCCCAATTCCAGATCCGCCACGGTTTGCCAGAAAAGCGTGAGGCAGGCCGATACGACCTGAGGTAATAAACAGATCCATGTTGAGGTCGCGGGTACCGTTACCATTGGCGTCAGTGAAGCCGACAATCCCATTGTCGTTCAGGTCCTCCGTCTCTTCGATCAGGAGATAGGAACCGCCGGATGTCTTTGTAGAGTTTCCGTTGATATCTTCTCCGGATTCTCCGCGGTTAGTGAAGTCGGCAACGATAACGCCTTCATAGACTCCGGGGAGGTTAATCATAGGCCACACGGCGGGATCGGTCACTTCTACAAAGTTATCAGATCCTTGTGTCTTCTGGTTCAGAAGCAGGCGACAGTTGTGGTAGAAATTCGGTGACTGTTCGCCTATGCCCGTGCTGCGGTTTACAAATACGAGGTCCAGATCGCCGTCGTTGTCCGCATCAAAAAGCGCGGAATCAACCGTATCGTCGTATTTTGCTGCGCCAAGCCATTGAGCTGAAGCGTCTACAAAATACCCCCATTCTCCGGCCACGTTTATGTTAATCAGGACCACATTAGGAGCACCGTTGGTGCTGTCGGCGTTGCCAAGTACAATGTCCGGGTGACCATCGAGATTAATATCGCCAACGGCTACCGTTCGGGCGTTTGCCTGTTCGGGTGATAGCAATGGAATACGATCCGGAGATTCATAAAAGGCTCCGTCTCCCGCAGCGTTATCATCCGGTTGAGAATTCAATGGAGTGCCAAATAATGGATCCAGCGTGAAAGCTTCATTATCTTCATCGTTGTTTATGTATAAACGATGCTGAAACGGCAGAGTTGGAAAGATTGGATCCGGAACAGCGCCGTTGACGGCATAGAAGATATCAGCAGACCCATCACCATTAAAGTCAACGAATGCGACATCTGCGGCCGTAAATGCGCGGGTTGAGAAGATTGAGAAACCCATTTCAGATTGAACCGCAGGCGCGCCGAAGCTGGATCCAACCGGCGTAAAGACTTTTTCGCCCTTATTATTTACTCTCTGATTGTTCTTATAAAGAACCTGGAATTCGCCCACTGGATTAAACAATCCGCCGTTTGCAAACGTCAGGTCAAGATCGCCGTCACTGTTAAAATCGGCCAGAGCCACGCCGAGCGATCCATTGGCGATTCGTCCGTAGGATGGATTTAGAAGCGACGTGAATGTTCCGCTGAGATAAGGGGCGATAAGGTCAAAGGTCTGATCGATGAACAATGGCAGATCTTGCTGATTTGCTTCTGTGATAACATTTCCAGGAACTGTCGGCCCAATGCCGGCTGTTCTCAGATTATTCCGGTAAAGAGTCAGGGCCTGCCCTGAATTTCCCGTCACAAAATCGATGTCGCCGTCCAAGTCAAAGTCATCCGCTGCGACTGTACGGGCAAAGTGCGGAACTTCATTAGTTACATACGGCAGAAGGCTTGCATGTTGAACGGCCCAATTGACCTGCGTTTGACCGGGCCCCACATCGGTGTTCAGGTGGAGAGCGTTAAAGCCTGGAGGAAGGCCTGTTTGTTCGACACTCGCGGTCACATTAGTGTCATAGGCAACCACCATATCCGGCAGTCCGTCAAGATTGAAGTCTTCTGTTACAGCAGCGCGAGGTCGTCCAAAGGCTTGCTGGTTGACAAGGTTGACTCTGTATCGGGTGTTCGTATTGTAAGCAAACGGACGCCCAGTAATAACTTCTTCCATGTCGTTTCCGGTTAACTGCGAGGAGGGGGCATTGAAGTTGCCTAACATTCCCCGCCGCACTTCCTGCGTGTTTCGGCTATCATCACTGCCGTGCATGATGCTTGCATCGCCGGCGTTGAAAACCATCATTTCCGGGACCGCAGAATAATCTGTGTCAAAAACGAGCCCAGCTACGGTGTCATCCTTAATATTCTCGATCTGGTCGAACTCGGGGGACGCCGTAATATCTCCGGGAATTCCGTCTGGAAGACCCAGCCAAAGTGGTCTGGATACGGTGGTTACCCCGTTAAACTCACGGGTCGAATAGTATGTTTCTGTACCATAGGTGATGTTGCCAAATACCCCGTCAGCAATGCTATCAAAGTTTACATCAACATTGCTGTAGACCATCTCACTACCGTCCCACTGATTGTTGGGTACAAGGTTGTTCTCCAGATCAAAAACATAGATACTTAAAGCATTGCTTGGTCCCCAGTAGGTCGGTGCCAATTTTATATCCTGCGTGTTACTGAAATCTATAGATGTCGGAAACACCGGATTAGAATCCCACTCTGGCTTTAGCGGTGGCATGCGATCCTGATCGAATCCGAACACGCCGTCATTTCCGAGAGTCTCATCACGAAACTTAGTAAGGGTAGTGAAAGTTTCCAACCTATTCATATTGGCGGGCATACGTGTTGTGTTGATAAGAACTCGCTCGCTGAACCGGGGGAGAAGATTTCCGGTGGCGGTAGTCACGTTATCCCCGTCAGGGCGAAGAGTTCCGGTTGTCTCGAGATCAAAGAAGGTATTGGCGTTTCCTATGATGATATCCAGATCGCCGTCCAGATCAATATCTCCGAATTCGGCGGAAGTGGATCGGTCAAATGAGAAAAAGTCATAAGGAACCATGGCGCCCGTATTAAGGATTCCCGGATCCCACTCCATTGTGACGTCCACGAAGAATCCGTCTCCAAAACCGTCGGTGTCTGGCGTAGGGTTTTCTATCCCATCAACGTCATCGTTCCGGTAGAAGAAATTTTGATAACCTTCTCCAGTGAAACCTGGCGAAGCGAAATTCGTAATAAACATGTCAAGATCGCCGTCGTTGTCGAAATCAGCCAAGAGGATTTTGGAGCTCGAAACCTGATGATACGGCATACGGTCATCCAATGTGTTGGCGATACCGTCTTTACCGAAGCTCAGGTCGATGAACTTGCGTCCGCCCTGGGGCTCAAACTCCGTGGGTGCGGCCGGCACGTTCATATACAAGCGGTTCACCGATGCGGCGCCTGATCCGCCCAACTCCGCGCTGGTGGCCACGGCAAGATCGGGATAGCCATCATTGTCGACATCACCGAAAGTAACACCCAATGCGAACAATGGCGTCACGGGCACGCCGTCTTTACGATCAGGTCCCGGTGATGCAGGGGAAATGTCTGTAAATGTCACGAAATCCTGATCGCACGCGTTGCCGATTCCATCTCCGTCGGAGTCGAACTGATCCGGGTTCGGGATATCTACGCAGTTGTCCAGTATGTTTGGAATACCGTCGTCGTCCCGATCAAAGTTGCCTTCGCAAACGTCGCCAACGCCGTTGCCGTCGGTGTCGGTCTGGTCAGGGTTTGGAACATTGATGCAGTTGTCCACTCCGTCTAGAATGCCATCGCCGTCGATGTCTCCGTCTACGCCGGGTCCAGGTCCTCCGCCAGTGCCGATAAGGCCGCCGGGAGCGCCGGTATTCGTGAGAATATCAATTCCGCTGGTAATACTATTTTCATTCACGCGGACTGGAGTGTAGACGTTGGGATCATCTTCACCGGGTTGAGTACCGGTAAGGAAAGGCACAGGACCATCCCGTCCAGGCTCTTGAAACAGAAAACCGATGTCAGTACTAAAGGTGACGATCTCACCAGGTTGCAGCAGGCGCGGATCAAATTGTACTGCGTAGCAGCCATCCGTCAGGCGCATACCGGAGTCGGTCTCATAGTTAAAGAATTTGGGCTGAGGAAATCCGATCTGGTGCATTTGGAAATAGTTACCAAACTGGAGCTTATCCGGCATGGTTACTCCGGTTAGAGGGTTGTTCAGCGTAGCCAGGCCAGAATAGTTTGCGAACTTTCCGGTGCCGAAAGTAAAAGTGTTCGGAATATCCGCGCCGGTTAAAGTGGTCTCATTGGATATTTCGCCTTCGTTCGGAAGAAGGAATTTTGTCTGCCCGTCCTGTCCGGTGTAGGTGCGAACGAGGTATCGCAGTCCTGCTTCAAGAGGTTGGGTTGTCACGTTTTGCATACGAACCGTCAGGAGAAGGTCCGACTGCGGGCCGCTGCTCTGGAAATCGAAGGAACGGTATCTGCCAAGGCGCAACGTCTCTGTTGCAACAACATCATTGTTTATATTAAAGCTTCCAGCCACAACGTTGTTGAGATCATCCTCGGCGATTACGCTGGAGATAAAGTTGGATGTCTCGGTGTTTATGACATCCTGCGGGAAGCCGTTTTTGACGACGCGGTAGGTGATATAAGATTCTGTCGGAGGCGCACTGGTACGCTCCACGAGGGTCGTGGTGGTTGCGGGAAAATGCAGACCAAATTGTCCGGATGGATTGTAGGTGGCGACCAGGTAATTATCCTGAATCCTGCCGTCGTTCGGCGTGTTCGGATCGGGCACGTTTGTGGATCCCGGCTGTAAAAACGGGACGGAGCCGCCATAGAATTCCGGCGGAACAGTTGCCGCGTCGGCGAGGAAAAATCCGGTTACTTCATCTACTCCGAAACCAGGCCGGATGTAAACGGCGTAATCATTCGGCGGAAGATTTGGCCCGTAACCGATATTTAGGTCCTTATCGGAAGCCGGCAGACCAGGCAGAAAGTAACGATTGTCGTTAAACGCATTAGAGTTAATGTTTCCAATATTGAATTTGGGGCTGTTAAACACTACGCTGGCGAGACGAATTTTTCTGGTAAGGCTTGTGGTTTCGTCAGTACCAAACACGTCATCCGCCAAATCATACGGATCATCCGTGGGACGGCCCACGAATACAGGGGTATTCATGACCTCTTCTACCAAAGGCGTTGGATCAGGTATGCCGTCAACAGCGGCACCATTAATGATTTTGCCTTCGATTGCGCCTTTACCCAGGCGATTGAAAACCTTTTGATATGTCATTTGGAGAGAAATACGATCGTCAAAATCCAGCTCGCGTCCGAGGAATGGATCTTCCTGTATGACGGGAGCCATAGTTGGATAAATAAGCTGTGAGTGGGTCAGGCTTGCGCAGTGGCCCATTTCGTGGAGTAGAATTGCCTGAACGTCAAACTGGAAAGCGTAATCGGATCGGCGTTCACCAGGGGGCAGATCATCCACAGCTTCGGGCTGGACCCATTGTATAACAAGGTTGTTAAAAACAATATCGGCATCGAGTATGTCTCCGGCGTCGTACTTGCCCAGCGGCAAAGGTCCAAAAGCAAGGGTATTGGACGTAATGGTAAACTCCTGGCCAGTGGCGCCAGTCTCAATGTAAGGCGGAAATGTCGTCTGATCTGACAGGTCGATATCACGGTTGAAGTAGGAGAATACCGCTACAGCAAGAGGGCCATCGCCCAGGCCATCGAAGCCAAGTCCAAATTTTGGGTTAAAGAATATAACGTTGTGCAAATCTACTTCGGCGCCCTCAGGACCTAAAGGACGCTCAGGATTTTGCCCGGCGAACTGGTCGCTGTAAGTGATTTGTGGGGAGAACTGGAAATTGCTGCCAGCCTCGTTCCAGCCAGTGGGTCCGTCCATATTGTCCCCGGTTACGACTTCCAGAAGTGCTTGCCGCACCTCGTCGTCGGTCACGGGGCCAAACGATCCGAAGTTCATAAAGGGCGGAATGATTCGCTGGTTAAAATTATTAGTATCAGCCGGTTCCCGGTAAAGCGTCCAAGACGGTGGACGGAACTGATCCGCCCACTTAATCTTAGTGGCGACAAGTTTATCGTCGGTGGAAGTGTTTGCTCGGGCACCGGCATCTTCCCTAAGGAAACGGAAGTAGCCTGCTCCGAAGATATTGGGCAAGGTACAGGCTACGGCCAGTACCAGGGTTCCGCGCCGAATTAATCCCGCTTTAGATACGCTTTTAAATGATTTCATCAAATCCACCTGATTAAGCCGCTGTGTCAAACTTTTCATATTTAATTACCGGAACTCATGATGGACTGAACCTGCGCTTTGAACTCGTCGAAGTCCTGAACGGGAAGGGCTTTACCACCGGCGCGAATTTCCTTCAAAGCTGCCGCCTTCTGGGCATTCCGTTCTACTTTGATCTTTTTGCCGTCGCTGCCTGTAAATTCCAGCGGGTCTTTTGACCGGGTATCAGCGGCAATATCTTTTGGCCGAACAATCGGCTGGTTCACAGTTGGAATACTGCCCTGAGCCATAGCTTTCATTACCTGACGCATCTCATCAGAGCCGTTGGTGACACCAAAGTTTTCCAGATTCACCCGAGTTACAAATTTTTTCCCGTCCTGGTCCCGCGTGACTACGCTAAACCGCCCCTGGTTCCAGCCCATAACTTTAAAAGTATTGCCCAGGTTGCTTTTTGCAGACGGGGTCGATCTCGATGATTTTGGTTCTTCCGGCTGCTCCCCGGAGCCCTTCTGGAGAAACAGGAATACTTCTTCGCCCTTAAAGAGATAGGGCGATCCCATAACGTATTGGGTCAGCGGTGGCTCTTGCAGCACCCCGCCCGCGAGGGTGAAAGTGAACGTTTTCCCGGGGCTTATTTCGCTGTTTGACTTTAGACTGTCGTGCACCTGCACCTGATAATCGGTCTCAAAATGTCCGCCAACAATCTTCGCTTCCTCACTTATGACGTTGCCGACGACGATCTCGTCCGCCTCCTTAGTCATTTGTTCGAGGGAAATAGCCGGAACGGTGGTGGAGAAGGAGTACCCCGAGACGGCAATAGCGGCGGCCATTGCGCAAGAAAGCACCCGGGCCATCGGCAAATTAGCAAATACTGAAGGTTTCATATAAAGTTCCTCTTTGGGCAGGCTTACGGTTATCTGTGTAGCGTTAAGTTTAACGATTTCAATTTGTTTCTATATATCTTTTTGTCCGAGGTCGTCAGAAAAACGGTAGACGTTCCCGGCACTTGTTGTTCCGTTGGTGGGGTCGTAGAACCATTTGTTCGTGTTGCGTAAATATGCTGGTTCCACGGGATATGTGGAGTTTGCGGCGTTGATCCCCGTGTACTGGTCTGGACCAACGGACAAAAAACAATAGCCACTCAGGCTCATGCCGTTGGCGATGATGGGGTGCTTGCCAACTCTGCGCAGGGTTAATACCTGAACTGGGTCCCAGTAATCCAGAGCTGTCGAAATGCCGGGTATCCCGTCTGAAATGAGCTGTTGAACCGGCAGATTAAAGACATCCCGGGGCAGCGATGAGAGATAAGAGAGCGGGGTGGTAATGCCTCGCAATCCGACTCGCGCATCCGGAGCAGCCGGGTCAAAAACTTTTGTATCGCCAAGGGGATAAGGAAGTGCGGGTTTGGGCGGGTCACCCTGCCAGTCTCCGTTACGAGTAATCACTTTGTTATTGTCTACGCGATATAGCTCTACGGCAGTCTGCATGGTTCGCATATCCGCCATGACTCTCGCCACTTTTGCGCGGGTCTGAGCTTCGAGGAAATTAGGCACAGCGATTGCGGCTAATATCGCGATGATAGCCACCACGATAAGAAGTTCAATAAGGGTAAAGGCGCGCACTGGATTAATCACAACGGTGCAACCCACGGGTCTGCATAGGGGTTCGTCAAGCAAAAGCCGTACAAACTCATTTTAATCGATATCATGACTCCCCATTACCTCCCGCCGAGTGCGAGTTGTTTGATAAATCAAACGTTCTATATTATAGGACCGATTTCGTAAACTGGCCACCAACATTTTTAATTGTTTAAAAGTTTTCTCGCGCGGCGGCGATTGTCAATAGGGAACGAATGCGGGTATGTCGGGTCTTTTTGGGGTGACGGCAAGCCATTCGTAGGTCATCAACCGCTCGTCGATGTCGTTTCTAACGCAAAAGGCGAATTCGTTCGCGCCGTTGCTCCACCCGGAGTTGGCGGGATCGATCCATATTTCGCGGTAGGCCAGGTAACGCCATAGTTTTGCCCATTCCTGCCTGGCGAGTTTGTAGCGGTCGGCATTGATGCCTGTATCCCGGCTTTCGAGGGGTGTCAGAAGCAGGTAAAGATCAGCCATAGCTGAGATGTCCAGCATTTCCGGCTCCCACCATTCGCGGACTTTCATTCGTCGGATGCTGTAGTTGTCGCGGAGGTTGGGCACGCCTGCCATCTGCCAGTCGACCATCACAACCGGACGGGTTGTGTTTTCGGCGGATTCTCCAACGGGGGCGATTATATTGTTGTAGTCGCGCAAATACCAATGGAGCGGCCAACCCATCTCTCCCTGCATCAGCACGGGGAGCTTGTTACCGAAATTGGTGGTTTGGGCGATGTTGTCTATCATTGCGGCGGCTTCGTTAATGTCTGGGGATGTGTGATTATAGACGAGCCGCTCGGCGGGGCTCCATGGGTGGACGAACAGCAGCAGATGGTTGTTTCGAACCTGGTAGAGTACAGCCGCGCAGGCGATAATTAAGAAAACGGTGCGGCGAAGTGATGTCGCACTGGCCTTTTGGCTTTGTTTGTCTCGAACAAACGCCGCACATGAGGAAGCCAGCCTTACCAGCTCGGTGCCTGCCAGTAGTGCCAGTGGTCCGACCGTATGCACGGTCAGCCAAGGCACCTTTTCGCCGGCGTAGCTATAGGCGAACAGGCTGGTGACGCCCCAATAGGTGATGAACGATTCGGCGCGGCGGCCCTGGCGGAACAGCATGGGAGAGATGTAGACCAGCAATTGCGCGTAGAACATTATCAGGAACAGGTGGAGAGGATGGGTCAGGTGGAACAGCTTGTCCATCTTTTCCCAGTCGATAGGGGGAATGACCCAGATCAGCAGGCCGAGCAGGGCGTGCATGGCCAGCAGGAGGGCGGAGTGGAGCCACGGACGACGGGTGTTTTTTAGTGCGCGGAGCCAGCCCAGCAGGGCCAGGCCGATGATTGGCAACTCGTACAGGAGCAAAATGGGCAAATAATAGTGGAAAGGGCCCTTGATGCGGTGGAGCTTGTGCTGATCCCACCAGTAATCCCAGGTGTTTTTGTATATCTGCACCGGAGTGAGGGCCATTTCCGGGCCTTTAAAATCGCGGAGCTGATGGTCGAAGCTGACGGCTTTGGTGTTGGTGAAGAGGGTGGTAAAGATGGCGGTGTAGATGATGACGGCGACGGCGATGGCGGCGACGGCGTGCCAGCGATTGAGCCAGACGACGCGGCTGAACCAGCCGGCGATGCCGTAGCGTCCGCGGGGGCGGCGGATGTTTGACAGGACCAGGAGGCTGAGAAGGTAGGCGGTGACGAGGATGACAAATGCAATCATCCAGTTGGCGGCGCGGGGGGTTACGTCGAGTCCGGCTTTTGCGAGGAGCACCTGGATGGGCGTGTAGATGTGGAGGGTGGCGTAGAATATCCGGTGGAACAGCCAGCCGGCAGCGGCGGTGATTGTCAGGGCGACGAGGGCGCAGTAGAGGTAGTCGCTGGGGCGGAGGGTCTTTCTGGTGTCGGGCCATGAACCGGACCAGCGGCGCGTTTCGTCGCGGAGCCATCGTGGCCAGGTTTTTTCGTCTTCCTGTTTGCGATTCCGCCAGATGATCAGGTCTGCCAGCAACATAGTGGTTAAATAACCAATGCACGCGGCGAAGAAGAAGATGGAGCTTTCCATCATGCAGAACATGAGGGTTGCGCCCAGGATGGCTCCCCAAACGTATTTAGGGCGGGCGGTCTGCATGGCGCGAACCAGGCATAGCGCAGTCCACATGGTGGCGGTTAGGTATGGGACGTCGTTTCGTAGAAAGCGGGCGTAGAATGCGATGGATGGGGAGAGGGCGATGAGGCCGGTGACCGCTACGGCCCCTGCTGCTCCGCCGAGATAGCGCCGCCAGCACCAGGCGACGGGGAACATCAACAGTCCGCCGAGCATGGATGGGATGCGCATCGTCCATTGATCATCACCGAAGAGGAAAAAGAAGAATGCGCTCAGCCATTGAAGTACCGGCCCGTGAAGTATGGGCTGATAGTCGTAGCCGTTGCCGCGAAAAAGCCAGTATCCATAGTAGGCGAACAGGCTTTCGTCGTGGTGCATGACCTTGGCTGACAGGCCCCAAAGGCGGGAGAACAGCACGTAGGTGATGAGCAGTGCCATCCAGGTGAAGGGGCTGCGAAGCGCGGCCCTTACTCTGGCAGGGGGGGTGTCCGGGGCCTCGGCCAAACGGAGGGGGCGAACTTCGCTGTATATCTTTTCGTCATTCATTGGGGGCAATCCACCGCCGTGCTAAAGGGGTATTCGCAATGGAAAACCATACTTTCAGGTTGAAAGAAATGGTGCAGCCAGTGGCGCCGACAGATTGAACAGGAGGTGCAGGCTGATGGCGTAGGTGGTGCCCAGCCAGATGCGCACGGCGCCGAGCATGAGGCCCCAGGTGAATGTCTGTGCCAGTTTTGGCCAGGCGGGATCGAAATGGCCGGCGTGACCGAGGGCGAAAACCAGGGCTGTCACTATGACGGCCAGTATCATGACGGGGCGGGAGCGGCGGCCGCCGATGGCTGAGAGTCGGGCAACCAGGTAATGGCGAAATAGTAGCTCTTCCTGCCACGGGGCGTTCAGCATGAGCCACGCGACGAGCAGTCCGACTGCCAGATCGGATCCGCCATCGGTCAATTCTAGAACGGCTTCTCCGGTTTGGATATCGACCAGCAACACCAGCAGCAGACTTATGGCGACGCCGGCTACGGCCATGCCGGCCATCAGAAGGGATTTAGCCTTCGGGGACCAACCGCCTTCTTTTACCGGAATCCCGCTTTTGACTGCCCACACGTGGCCTGTCGCCCACAGCACCGGCAGCAATAGGGCGAAAAGAAAATACAGGACGGCCGGACCGGCGAGGAGATTAAAGCCGGCGAAATGATCTGCCGCCAATATCGCCGCGAGCTGCGCCGCTGCCAGGCCAAGGCCCCACGGGAGGGTTCGAATGATCTGTTGGCGAAACAGGGCTTTGTCGGCGCCGGAGAAAGCTTTTGCCGCACCTTCTGCCAGCGCGAGGCCGCACGCGCCCCACATTACGCCTGAGTAGACGATGGGACCCCATTGCGAAACGCCGCCATCTAAGAAATTAGTCATTTACGGTAATGCCTGTCGTATGCTGGATAAAATTTGATCGTGTGCCTGGCCCATTTAGTGGGATGACATCCTGTTTGTCCCCTGCCAGGTGAGGCAAAAGGGAAAGAGAAAGTCTCCAGGACAGACCGGAATGTCTATCCTACTGCTACGAGGCACGGCTATTATAATTAAAAGCGCGCGCCCCGCTGTAGGCCCATGAGATGTCGACCACCACAACAAATCCGATCGAACTGGACTATGGCCGTGTTATGGCGCCGGACGCTCGGATTCTCGTGGCTATGAGCGGCGGCGTGGACAGCGCGCTTACGGCTGTGCTGTTGCGGCGGGCGGGGTTTGAGTGCGTGGGTATCAATATGCGAACTTATCACCCTAACGAGGCGGATGTCGCCAGTGGGCGGAAGTTTCAGACTTGTTGCTCGCCGGAAGACGCGGGCGATGCGCGGGCGGTTGCCCTGGATGAAGAGTTTCCGTTTTATGTGCTCGACCTGGAAAAGCAGTTTCATGCCGCGGTCGTTGAGCCTTTTATCAATGATTACCTGCACGGTCGCACGCCGAACCCGTGCGTTCTTTGTAATAATCACCTGAAGCTGGGCGTTCTTATTGAAAAGGCGCGGCTGTATGGTTGTCAGTTCGTCGCGACGGGTCACTATGCGCGCATTCTGGAAAATACGGAAACCGGACGCATGGAAATGCACCGGGCGGCGGATCGCGGCAAAGATCAGACTTATTATTTGTTCGGCCTGCGGCAGGATCAGCTTCGGCGTTTCCTGTGTCCGCTGGGCGCGATGACGAAGCCGCAGGTGCGGGATCTGGCTCGGGATTATAATATTTCGGTGGCTGAAAAGCCGGACAGTATGGAAATCTGTTTTGTGCCGGGAAATGATTATCGGCATTTTCTGCGGCAGCGGGTGGAGGCGGGAGCCATTACGCCAGGAAATATTGTCACGATGGATGGCCGGGTTCTCGGAACGCATGAAGGCACGGCGTATTATACCATCGGGCAGCGCAAAGGCATTGGCCTCAGCAGTCCGCTGCCTCTATATGTCATCGATATTTTGCCGACGGAGAATCTTGTGGTTGTCGGCACGGCGGATCAGACGACCAGCCCCGCGCTTTATTGCTCGCGCACGAACTGGATCGCCATTGAAAAGCCTGAGGTGCCGGTGAGGGCGGCGGCGCAGATTCGGTATCGCCATCAGCCGGCCGCGTGCGAGATCATTCCGCTGGGCGATGACAAGTTTGAGGTCCGGTTCGATGAGCCTCAGCGCAGCGTAGCGCCGGGGCAGGCGGTCGTTTTCTATGATGGCGACAGCGTGCTTGGCGGCGGCTGGATCGATTCGCGGGAGTAGGACGGAAGGCGCCTGATTTTATGCTGAACTGTCAATGTGAGAACAAGGAAGAGTGCAACTGCAGCACTGGGGTTGTTTGTCTGAAGCACGTGACGTTTCACCGGGGCGACAAGGTCATTCTGGACGATATTACGTTCTGTATCGACCAGGGCATTTTCCTGGGGGTTATCGGCCCTAATGGTGGCGGCAAAACTACGCTGCTCAAGCTGATACTGGGAGTGCTTCCCATGCAGGCGGGCCGCATCGAAATTTTTGGAGAAAGCCTGTCTCACAGCCGCGCAGCCCGGTCGCGCATTGGTTATGTTTCTCAGCGCAGCGATGTGGATCAGAATTTTCCCGCGAGCGCTCTGGATGTTGTTCTCATGGGGGCGGTTGCAAAGACGGGCCTCCTGCGCCGCATCCCGCGCGAGGCGCGGGACCGCGCTATGCATCTATTGGAAACGACGGGTATCGCCGACCTGGCGAGCCGGCCTATCGGTCGTATGTCGGGCGGTCAGCAGCAGCGGGTGTATATCGCCCGGGCGCTGATTAACGACCCCCGACTCCTGATTTTGGACGAGCCGACCGTTGGTCTGGATTCCGCCAGCCAGAAACAATTTCTTCAACTGGTGCAGCAGCTGAAAGCGGAGCTGAAACTGACTGTCATTATGGTGAGTCACGATGTGGGTCAGCTTTCCCATTACGCCGATCAGATTGCCTGCCTCAACAGGAAGCTTCACTTCCACGACCGCAGCGCGATGCTGACCGACCAGATTATCAGCCATGTGTACACCTGTGAGATGGACGCGTATAAGGAACGGGTGAAAGAGATAGCTGGAGCAGGGTAATAAGCACCACCGGCTCAATATTGCATAGAAATATAAAAATAAAACGCTATTTGGTGGTGGTTGAGTTCTCAAGTTTTTATGTGTAAATGACACTATTGATGAGTTCCTAACACAGATGGAATTGGCGGCAATGCACCAAATGTTGATTTGGGTGAATGCCAAATATTTCCGAGTGATATTAATCCATTAGTTGGATCATAGGGTAATTGAGCACTATTTATGAATGAGTGATCATATTTTTTATCGGGACCCACAGACCCTAGCCGCCATTCTCCGTAAAATTGAAAGGCGCTTGGCCAAAACAGGGAATCCGGAACGCGTTCCTTATACACTTGCATAACGTTATAAGAATACAGCATTTCGTCGACAGGAGCACCTGAAAGATCCACCATAAACGGATCAATTTTATTGATGGCGGTCAGATAGGCAACTGGGGTTGTAAGAACTTTTGAAAGAACACCGTTGACTGGCGCGCCTAACATAAGATCAAATTCTGGGTCCAGATAAAATGACGCGTGCGCCATTCGCGGCATTTGATTATGATCTACCGTATACGCTACGATCGCACCTGCATATGTGCGAAATTCGGACTTAATTCTACTGGTCTTTGCGTTAACGATCGCGGATTGATAACTTTCCAAGGCGACGCCAGTCAAAATAATCAATAGAGAAGCGGCTACAAGTAATTCCAAAATAGTAAATCCATTCGATGATGATTGGTTCACGTCCCGACCTTTCGAAGATATTTTGCGATATCTGGATCTCTACTTTTACTCCACTCAATTACATCAAAAAAGAATGACTTTGGCAAGAGATCATCATCAGCGCCCGTCAGCTCCACAAAAGGCACAACAATAAGGCCAAGCTCAGAATCATTATTAAAAGCTCCGTCTACCTGCAGTTGGCCCATGAGGGTCTTAATGTCAGACGCCTGCGAAGTGAATTCATTTGGATCGTACAATGTGATGCATCCAAGCGTATCGCGATGAGACCACTCTACCGTTTCTGTCCCGTGGATAAAACAATCTTTTTTAAAATGGCTGCTATTTACAACAATACCAGAAGATGATAATCCAACCGAAACTGCCCCACTAGTTATCACATCAGCCTCGTATAATACTTGCGGTTGTTTCAAATTCAACTTACTGTCTGCTCGTCCCCATTCTGAAACAAGAAGACCTGAACCTGTATGCATTAGAGTCCTGGCAAGGTGGAAAAAGCCAATAGGAACGCTTTGATAGCCGTATCTATACTTTCTACCGCTACTTTCAACATAACGTTGCAAAGTCTCAGCGTCCGATATTTCTGGCTTTTGTAAGGCCGTAGTTTCAGATCTACAAAAATATTGTCGACCAGTCATAGACCATGTATTTCCACTACGCTTATATATAGCCAATATTGAATTTCGAAAAGGGATACCTACATCGAACTCGGAACTGCGTTCCGCCCGACGCCCAAGCAAAACGATGCTGGTGCATTTGGGAGCCTCGGAAACATTTACGTTTATTTTTAAATGTTTTGACGCTTCAAATTTCGCCACGACTCTTGGCAACACTACTGCCATTACCGCCGCGAATACATAAATTAACGCAATAACTTTATGTCGCCTGGAAATTACCATTGCACATCAACCTCTATTTCACACGAACGGGTATAACGCGTGGCATACCGTTCGAGGGATTGACGACAACACCCCCGATTGTTTCACTAATCATATTCAGACTTTCTAAGTTATTAATTTTTACAAAATAATTGTCCGCTGCATCTACATCCACTATAATATCTTTGCCCACGGCTTTCACAGTCCCGTCCCGATAATTACTTAGAATACGGTGAGATAAAAGGCCGGTTCCGCGCCGGAATAGAATTTCCGAAGGAAGATTATCGGCCGGGTGACACTCAATTTTAACCTTAGCTGCAGTAACAACAGATTGACTTCCCAAGATGTTTATATCGAAATATTCTTTGTCGCCGGACGGGAGCGCGGTTATGCTTAATGTCGCGGTAACTACTTCGTCTGCTTCTAACGAAGTTGGTAGCGAAAAACGAACAAGATCAGCCCATGGGGCGGGCACCCTTACCGAAATGTTTTTTAATGGCACAGCCGAATTTTTTAATATGACAGCAACACCTTCTGCTAGGTCTAATAGTCCTGAATGCGAATCATAGTGCAATTTATATAACGTTTTATCAGTTGAAATAAGCGGAACTATAGAGCCCGTTATGGAAAAATTAAGTACTGTTTCACCGGCAGAGTTCAGGCCTTCAACCAGTTCAGTAAAGAGCCCCAAAGGCTTGGCCTTCAAACTTACCTTAACATTTATAAGTAGTTCTTCATCTGGCTTCAGATTACATGGTGCGAAATCCTGTACTGTAGTACAGCCACAAGAAGTCCTTATTGAATAAATCTGGAATTCATGGTTCGAACTATTTATATAGTTAACCGGCACGATAATCGTTGAGTTTTGAGACACTTCGCCAATACTCGCCGACATATTGTTTTTACTCAAAAACTGGGGCTTAACAATAATCTTATCAGGCGCTGTATAGCCTGGCTTTATCTCGGTAGCAGTTAATAACTGAATTATCATAAGCAATATCAACGATACTACGCCAAATGTTACCGCAATGGGAATAATATTGCGGTTAAATCTGATAAATTTTAATTTGACGTTCCATTCTTTTTTTGTACCTGTTTGAAGCGATCGATTTTGCTTCACGTCGACTTCATTTTTTTGAAAACAGACACTCCCAATACGAAAACCAATACAAGCGCCCCACCCCACTTCAGGTAGGAAGCACTATTGAAATTTGGACTTGCCTGCCTCTCACGACCTGTTAACGTAGCCACCTGAGCGTATGGATGAAGCCCCGCTTGCATTTCTTCCGAATATGATTCTGTTGTTCGACTGTCAGGAAAAGCTGTTAAGCTTTTCACCTGAACGTCAAAGGCTCTAGCCAATTTTATGTCGCCGGTGGGTGTCTGCGAGTAGTATTGAGATTTTAATTTCCGAGGCAGCGTAGGAAATTGCTGATCGAAGTGCGAGCACTGAATGCTGAATAGTTTTTGAATGTTGCCATTTATGGTCATCGACATATCTACGTTATGAATTTGCCCATTTACTACCCGCAACATCAGTTCTCGTGAAATAGTTGGTCCATTGCCACCTTTCCCAGGCACTGTCATTGTAATCAATTCTTCGCCAGGTTTAGAAGAATTTTTATTCATCACCATTTTGGGATTTTGAGCCAGAAGTTTCGGAACGTAAAAGTAATAATAGGGGCTCATCAGAGAAACATTTAAATCTAGCCCAACATTGAGATAGCCGGTAAACAGTTCATTGCTTCCACCCAACCAATATTTCGCGCTATCGCTACTATAATCATATGAAACAAAAGCTTCACCGGAGTCTGTTTCCACTTTAATAAGGATAACTGACTGATGGTAGATGGCTTTAACACTTGCCTCTATTTCCGTCCTGGGGCTGATTCCAAACATGGGGCTTGATAAAAAGTCTTGGTTAGTCTCGATTGCAATCTTGGACTCCACCACAACATCAGGAACGGTTGTAGATACCGTATTGTTTAGCACGAGGTTTCCTTTGGGATCGTAGTGTGCATTGGTTGCCAACTGCCGCATTTTTAGTTGGCAACCAATGTTTGATCATCCTGGGTGACAAAAGCAAGTCATATCGCCTTGCCCATTTGCGTAGGGGCCGACGCACGTCGTCCCGGGGGGACATTTTGATTTACTATTGCAGTACCAGATTAATACCCATGCAGCGCCACAAGCATCAGCTACGGGCGCATGCGCAACTAGGTATAGTCCCAGCATTACACAAACGATTGCTCTATTAGATTGTCGTTTCATTCGTTTTCACCTGCTCTCAGATGAAAGTGTAAACGGGTCAACAGGAACCAAGACTGGCACCAATGTTAGTGCTTAGGCGGTGGAATCACGAGCAAGTCAACCACAATTTACTTAAACCCTCCATTTTTGAGAGCGGAGAAAAAGGTCGTGGGCAAGGTCCCATAGGTAACCTTTACCATGGCAAGGCACGAAGGGAAATGGCAAAATACCATATATTAACCTTCTCGTTGACAAGCTGCCCACGGACCCTCCACACCAGCACCAGATTTGGCAGAGGACTAACGTTTTTTATGCGGTCGCCACAAAAGCTCACTATTATCGTTTCGGCAGTTGCGGCCGTTGCGTTGTCCGGTTCCTCACTGTTACCTGTCGCCGCCCAGGAGACCTCTGCGCCGGCTCCGGCGCGGCGATCGTCGCTGCCGGATGAGGCGCTGAAGCTTGCTCAGCAGGCCGAGCAGCATCTTGCCGCCAATGAACCGGAAAAAGCTATTGCGGTTTTTAAAAGTCTTGATAAACAGCACCCGAACCAGCCGGCCATCAGTCTGCGTCTGGCCCAGATAAACGACACCCTTAACCGCGCTGGCTACGCGTTGTTTTATTATCGCCGATACATTAAACAGGCTGGCCCCCGCTCCCGCGATATTGCGGTGGAGCGGGTTTCCAGCCTTGAGCTTATGGCGGGCGCTGATGCCGAAGCGGAAAAAGCCGCTCGCGAAATGGGCGAGACAACTGTGGCCCTGGCTACCCCGGCTCCAAAAATTGAGCGACAGCTGGTTACGGAAGCAAAAGACGGCAGCAGGGTTCCCATTAACAGCGAAAAGGATCTGGAGCGTCTCCAGAGACAGGGCGTGCCGCAGACTGCCCCATCGACTCCCGTCCCCACGTCCGCGCCGGCGATTGTTCTTCCGCCGCAACTGACGGCGACCGTAGCTCACGAAACGGCCCAGCCGCAAGAAACGCCGCGGAGGCAAACGCCACCTCGACAAACGCCGTCGCCGGCCTACACGACTACCCCGGCCCCACCTCGACCAAAAACCGCGGCGGCGCCTGCGACCCAGGCTTCGGTGTATGCCAGCGCAACCCCTCGCCCGCCGGATGAGGACGCGCTTCTGGCAAACGCATTCAGCAAAGGGAGTGTCTCGGAATCGGCAGAAATCCAGGTGGACAGGTCGGATGAGTCGGTAAGATCGGACAGGTCTGTCCGGTCCGAAAACCCTCCCCCGCCGGCCAGGGCCACTCCCGAACAAAAAGTTGTTTTCACCAAGCAAACCCCGGCCCACGAATCCCCCCGGGCCGCCGCTTTCTTTAATGTTGCCAAAGCCGCCGGGGCGTATGCCTCGGTTGCCATTGTGAACGATTTGAAGGATGCGGTTGTGACTTTGTCTTTGACGCCGGAAGACAACGGCGAAGTCATATCAGCTATTCTGGTGCCGGGAGAAAAACGAACG
>JBBSQY010000060.1:0-18302 GCA_038243585.1 Candidatus Sumerlaeales bacterium
GATACTCGTCGTAGTAGGCATTTATCTCATCAATGATGGGGCGAATGCGTTTCATATCTCGGAGTTGCTTGTTTCCGAAGACTTTGCCGAGAAAATTTTTCATCATGCCGGTTTACGTAACCCTTTCAAATAGACCGCCCCTCTATCCTGTGGAACAGAAGCGGTCGTCTTACATTGCAGACTTATTACCAATTGCTGGATTTGCCGCAGAAAACCTTACCCTGTTTATCCGCAAATTATTTGAGCGCCTTTACTCATCTCACAGAGCATTCCACAGGCTCAGCCTGAACTTCCGGATTTGCTCGCAGTTCTTCAAGGATATGCTCATTAACCTTAAGCGAAACCTGCTCGGCTGCCACGCGAACAGCGTTACGTATCGCTTTCGCACGAGATGATCCATGGCATATTATGCATACGCCGTTCAGGCCAAGCAGCGGAGCGCCGCCGTACTCTGCATGGTCCACCTGTTTGCGAAACCGTTGCAAGGCAGGGAGCATAGCCAAAGCGCCCACCTGCGAAATAACGCTCCGGCGAACTTCGTCTTTTAAATTGGTCATGATGAACTCGGCCAGGGCCTCGCCAAACTTAAGCACCACGTTTCCTACAAATCCATCGCACACGACGACATCAAAGGTGCCGTTCATCAAATCGCGGCCTTCGGCGTTGCCGGAAAAATTGAGCGTGGAAGCCCGCAAAAGTCCTGCGGCCTCTTTAACCATCTCCGTGCCCTTGCAGTCCTCTTCGCCATTAGATAGAACCCCCACCCGGGGTTTGCGCCTATGAAGCACGAAACGGGCATATGTGGAACCCATAATTGCAAAGTGGAGCAGATTGCGTCCCTTGCAGTCGATATTTGCACCCACGTCGAGCAACAGGCACGGACGCTTTGGATGCGGCAAAACCGTGGCAATGGCGGGCCTTGAAATCCCTGGCAGGCGCCGCCACTGCACCATGCAAGTGGCCATGGTGGCCCCTGTATTGCCCGGCGAAACAACAGCGTCTGCGATCTTATCCTGCACAAGTCGCGCGGCCACGGCTATGCTGCTGTTCTTTTTTTTAAGAGACTGATGTGGCTGCTCGCCCATCCCGATCACATCATCGGCATGTTCGATGGCTATTCTTGAATGAGAAATTGCCAGACGGAGCATGTGGGTTTCGATCAGTTTCTCGTCGCCTACACAAATCACAGTGACCAGCGGGAAGTCTTCCACGGCCTGCAAGGCCCCCCGAAGCATCTCGTCCACCCCGACCTCGGTGCCCATAACGTCCAGGGCAACCGTCACGGGCCCGCGATAACGGCCCTGGCGGCGAATACGAACTTCTTCTCTCAATCGGCTGAATCTACTGGCCATTCTCCTGCTTATCGCTGCAAAATTCCGACGGGTCCGCTATTTAACGTGCCCGTCGCACAAGCATGTTACTACACGGAAAGTGAAAAAAGATTAAAGGGGATTTCGGGCTAAACGCAAAATCGCCCGGTTTATCCGGAAAACTCCGAAAAACCGGGCGACAAATTTGACGCCTTCTTGCGTGGCGGTCGATTACCTCGACCTGACCTGGCTGTTAAGCCTGTTCCGCGTTTTTCTTGCCGTAGATACGGCCTTTAAACTCGCCACAGCTTTGGCAAATACGGTGAGACAAACGCGGCTGCGAGCAGTTTGCACAATCACTGAAACCCTGAATGGCTGTCATCTTATGGTTGGCGCGCCTGCGATCCCGCCGTGCGGGGCAGTGTCGCCGTCTTGGTACTGGCATGATTATTTCCTCCGGTCTGGCTGAACCACGCACCTATATCAGAAATAGGGCTGTTTCATTCACGAAATGATGATGGAAAATGCGGTTTTTTCAGCCTCAATGATTCCGACTTAAAAGCCTCTTACAGTATTAATCCGGGACGACCGCAGGCTCCGGAACGCTCTCGTCTGAGAGCGCCGGTATCCCCCGGTTCCCTGCTTACTATTAAACTAAAGCCACCGATCCGGGCTTTGAGTCTCCCAGATCAATCAAAATAGCGCGACAGTCATGCTGATCCAGCGTTCGGAAATCACCAATTCCCTGGGCGCGAATCAATGTGCCGAAAGAATAATCCGCTTCGGGGATTTCCAGATCATTGCGAGGCTCATCCACTATAACAATGAAGATGCCGTTGTTCGCGCCGCCCTTATGAAGCTGGCCCGTGCTGTGCAGATAGCGCGGGCCTATGCCAACCGTAACGGCGCACCCGGTCGAATCCCGTAAAGCCGCAGCTGCCCGGTCCAGCGACTTGCGCATTGCGTCTGAAGGGGTCGCAAATGACAAAATCGCAATGTAATCCCCGTCCGAAGCCGTCGAGATCAGTGCCTGCACCGCTTGCTTGACTGATTTGCTTTTTACGCCCGCTTTTCCGGCAGCGGTACTAAAGGACACTGCAACGCCATTTTCTGAAAACGCCGCCTCCGGCGCCGGCAGTTCGCCCTGGTCCTGATATTCGTCAAGCAGAGTATTAGTGTTGGCCTTGGCCTCGCTGACATTTGGCTCATCAAACGGATTTATCTTTAACAGGGCCCCGGTGACGGCTGTCGCTATTTCCCATCGCATGAATTCCGCGCCCAGATCGTACACATCGTTAACCCGGATTCGGACAACGGGATGCCCCGCCTCCTGCAGAGCGTCGAGCCGGTCCTTCACGCCCTGATCTCCTTCAAACTCTATTCCGACGAACAGGCGGTCCTTACCATATTTGCGCGGCGCGGCGGGTTTTTCTCCGGTAACGGGTAATATGCCTTTTCCCTGTTTCCCGGTGCTTTCCGCAATCAGTTGTTCAATCCACGCGCCCAACGGTGCCAGGCGATCTGATGCAACAAATGTGACCTTGTCGCGGCCTTCCTGCGCAAGAGTGCCCAGCACGGCTCCCAGCCTCACCGACGGCTCATGTTGGACAAGAACCAGGGTGGCCAGATCCGCAGTAAAGGCAACGGCGCGCCGAAGAACTTTCTCGACATCGATTCCGATAAGCGCCATCGGAACAAGCCCAAACATGGAAAGAGCGCTATACCTGCCGCCAATGTCAGGTGGATTAATAAATACGGCACGGAAGCCTTTTTCGCGGGCAAGGCTTTCAAGGCTGGTTCCTGGATCGGTGATTGCGATGAAATGGGCTCCCGGCGCCTTGCTGCCCGCGCTTTCGAGCTCCTGGCAAAAATACTTATACAGGCTCATGGTTTCGAGCGTGCCACCGGACTTACTGGCGACGATAAACCATGTTTTCCCGAGGTCCATGCGCTTGCGAGCAGCGCGAATGGCATCGGGCGAAGTTGTATCCAGAACAACCAGTTGCGGGAAGCCCGCCTGGTTGCCAAAAACCTTTTCGCATACCTCCGGACACAGGCTGCTGCCGCCCATACCCAACAATACGACATGAGCGATCTTCTCACGCCGCGCGGCGTCGGCTACCTTACGAATTTCTGTCAGGCGCCCTAGCATGTCCTGCGGAACATCCAGCCAACCCAATCGATTGCTGATCTCTTTAAACAGGCTCTTGTCTTCAGAAAAAAGCGACGGATCCTTAGCGGCAAGTCGCCGCGCGTAACGGGCTTCGCTCATACTCTCCATGACGGCTTTAACGGATTTTTCGTGATCTCCAAGAGCTTCTGTTTGCGTGTCTGCCCAGCCCAGATGCGCCAGTCGCTTCTCAGAAATGCTGGCCAGCAACTTGTCAAACGGCGCATTGAATTTGCCGACGCCCTCTTCCACCAGCTGCGTCGTAACAGCGTTTAGGTCGATACCCACCGCCGCCAGGTCATCCAGAATCTGGCGTTCCTGTTCCAGGTTCGTTTCAAGAGTTGCCTCTGTCACCTCACCCCTGGCGCGCCAAGCATTGATGGTAGGCATTGGCATGGTGTTAACGGTGTCGCTGCCGATAAGCGGCGCAACGTAAACCAGTTCGTCATAGAGTGGATTCTTGCTGCTTGTGCTGGCCCACAAAGGGCGCTGCACCCGTGCTCCGGCTTTTTTAAGGGCCTCCCAGCGTCCGCCTGCAAACACCTCCTTAAAATCCTGATACGCCATTTTTCCCGAAGCCAGCGCTACCTGTCCCAAAAGTGCGTGCGCTTTTGAATCAACGCGCGCGCTGATCAGCTTGTCCACCTGCACGTCAATTCGACTGATGAAAAAGCTGGCGACGGATGCGACATTGTCTATCGGCTCTTTTGCCTTTTTCCGATCTTCCAGACCGGAAAGATAAGCTTCCATGACGTCCCTGTATGCATTGCGGGAAAAGATTAACGTCACGTTTACGTTAATGCCGTCGGCGATAAGCTTCCTGATAACGGGAATGCCTTCCGGAGTCGCAGGCACCTTTATCATGACGTTAGGCTTGTTGACGGCCTCCCAAAGGCGATGCGCTTCCACCAGGGTACCGTCTGTATCGAAAGCCAGGTACGGAGAAACCTCCAGGCTGATGTATCCGTCGACGCCATTCGAGTCGTCATACACGGGGCGCAGAACATCGGCGGCCTTGCGAATATCCTCAACAGCGATCGCTTCGTAAATGGACTCGGCGTCTTTGCCCGCCATGGCCAGTTTCTTTAGCTGCGCGTCATAAAGATCGCTGCCGGAAATGGCTTTTTGAAAAATGTCTGGATTTGAAGTGACGCCACGAAGACCATCTTCCTTTATCATGCGGCGCAGGGTGCCATCCTGAATCATGGAACGGCTGATGGTGTCCATCCAGAAGCTTTGCCCAAATTCCAATAATTGCCTGAGACTGTTATTTTTCATCTTTTCTGTATGCCTTTTCGATGGATATTTTTGTGGCGGAAGTGCTGGAGCGAAATCTCCGTTGCCATTAGTAATTCGCTGTAACGAACTCCGTAATATGCTAATGTTATTCTCAATGAATCACTTGAAGCGAAAAGCTTTTATTCAACGACCTGGGATAACCCGACAGTGCCGACTGTGAATGAACAACTGTCTATGGAAGAAGACAAACTCGTTTCCATCGTTATTGTTAACTACGAAACGAGCGCTTACGTGAAGCGCTGCGTCGCATCCCTTCGTGCGCAGGATTACCCCTGGGAAGCATTTATTGTCGACAATCCGTCACCCGAAAACGACTTTGAAAATCTACCTGATGAGCCGCAGGTACAGGTGGTGCGTTCTCAGGAAAATGTCGGGTACGGTCCAGGCTGCAACCTCGGCGCCGAGAGGGTTTCAACAAACAGCGAATACATCTGCATTCTTAATCCAGACACGGCTGTGCCGGACGGCGAACTGCGGCGCTGGGTGGCTTCACACCAGCTGCATTGCCCAAACGGCGGCGTCGTTGGTCCTGCGCTTCACAATGATAATGGTGCCGTTCAAAAATCACACTACCGTTTCTTTAACGCCGGCAACTACTGGCTCACCCATTCACTTCTCGCCGGATTTCTCATCAATGTTAAAAAGGGATCATGGACGGGCGGCAGAGGGCGTGGATTTTCTGACGCTCAGACGCCGCAGGGTCTGAGCAAGACAAATGCAGCGTCAGCCAATCTGTCAGCCAAAGATACCGACTGGCTGATGGGAGCGGCACTACTGATTGATCGGTCGACGTGGAAGAAACTAAACGGTTTCAGCGACCAGTACTTTCTCTATTCAGAAGATACGGACTTGTGCTGGCGATGCGGCCAAATGAGCCTTCCCGTTATTTACGATCCCACTGTGCATATCTGGCACAGCCAGGGCGATCCCGCGGCCGGGGCGCGAGAGACAGGCATCGTCAGACTTTTTGACGGCATGAAACGCTTTGTCGATTTAAACTACACAGGCCTCAGAAAAAGTTCAATGTACGGCGTTGTCATCACAGACATGCTTCTCCGCCTCGCCATCCTGTCGCCGCTTCAACTTTTTCGTAGAAATAATACATTATTGCAAAGTCGCCTGCGCGGATACAAGCGCGTTCTCAGTCAATGGGGCGGCCAAGAATAATCAGGTTATCCACGGCGGTTCGGTTGCCTGGCTCAATTTTCAATATGTGCTCGAAAATATTGCGGCGGTCTTTTGCGTCTGCGCACAGCGCTGCTTTAAGTTCCCACGCCGGCACGAAGTTCTCATCCGCCGCAAGCACATCATCCAGCAGCCTCAGCGCATCGACATCCAGCCCGTTGCTATAAAAATAATAGGCAGCCTCCAGTTTCAGCTGCATATCATCAGATCGCAGCGACGCCAATCTGCGCCACACTGGAACGGCAACTTCGGGATTTAACGCAAACCGGTTTGCGAGACTCCGCAGCATTTCCGAATCCGCCGTAAGCTGAACCCGCAGCACCAGATTCGATCGCGCGTTTTCATTCTGCGGAAACTGAGTTACGCGAACGGCATAGGGCATCAAATCTTCCAGGGTTACTTCAGGCATAAATCCCTTTGCGACTTATGGTTCTTTGCACCGTAACTGATCAATGTTCTTTTAAATCTTTTAACGTTCCAACCCATATCGAATCCGAATCTTTCGTTCCAACGTTCCAAAGACCAAGCCATCCACAACCAGCCCGATGACCAGAATTGAAATAATTGCCGCCAGCATCAGCGCCACGTCATTAAGGCTGCGCCCCGTTTCGAGCAGGCGCCCGACCCCAAACACATCCTGTCGGATAAGCTCCGCCGCCATAAGGCTGCGCCACGCGAACGTCCAGCCAAGTTTCAGTCCTCCGATCAATTCCGGTAGCGCCGCAAAAAATAAAATATCCTTTGCGAACACATATCCTCGCGCGCCCATCACCCGCCCCACCTTCAGGTAAATAGGTGGCACGTTGCGAATCGCCCCCTCTGTCGCAACGGCAATACTGAACAAGGCTCCAAGAATAAGCACCGCCAAGATCGCACCCTCGCCCAGTCCAAACCATATCAACGCCAGCGGCAACCATACGATGCTAGGGAGCGACTGCAGCGAAAGAATCAGTGATCCGACCGTCTCCTTAAAAATCCAGCTCCGAGCCGCCAGCACCCCAATCGTCAAACCGCCCACGACGCTGACTCCATACCCCAAAAACATGCGCTTCATACTTAGTCCAATGCTATGGAGTAACTCGCCCGACCTCGCAAGCTCCACCAGTTTACCTAGTACTGCGCCCGGTCCAGGAAACAGATAAGGCGGCACCAGTCGCAGCAAATATACCCCCTGCCATATCCCGATCAACAGTACAAAAAAGATAAGTTTGGCAACGATCCGTTTCCACCGTGCCGGTCGCTGGTCCGAAAACATCTGCGACATTCTGGAATTTGACTTACTGGAACTTAATTTAGCTGAGTTCATTGTTCCAACCCCGCGCTTGTTTCGGATGTCGAGGTAGAAATCTCATCAATTAACTGACCTTGAGAGACTCCCTGTGCAGCGTCTAGTTTTGCCAGCGCCCTGTCCAGCGGGCCGCTTACAAATAACGTTGCGGTATCAAGTTGATCTGCTTTTATAATGCCCACTTCTTTACCCATCTTAAAAAATCGTTCGAATGACCTAATCGCCGGATCGATGTCAAACCCTGTCCGCTGCAGAGCTCCCGTCACAACCTCAATAGGTAGTGACTTGGTCGTAATGCGTTTTAACTCATCATTTATCGTTACGGCAAAACGCTGGGGGTCGTGCTGCAACTCGCGCGTCAGGCGGATATGTGCCTCCAGGAATCGCTGCACAAGTGCAGGATGTTTCTCAACGAACGCGCGCCTGGCAATTACGCTCGTGTTCGCAAAAGCCCCCTCCGGCCAGAGATCCTTTTCTTCCGCAACTAACAAAACCAAGTCCTTATGCAGCAATCGCGATCCCCACGGTTCCGGGACCCACGCAGCATCGATCTGGTTCTTTGCAAAGAGAGTTTCAATGTCCGGGTTCGGTATAGGAATAAGATCGGTCTCACCACCCTTAGAGGAAAGGGTTGCTCCAAGATCGTGCGTCAGGTAATATCGGGCTGAGATATCCTGCGTATTGGCGTATTGCGGAGTTGCAACCCGGCCTCCTTTTAACTGCTGCAGTTTCGCAATTCCCCGCTTCTTATTCCCCACCACCATTACGCCGTTTATAGCAGAACCGGCAATTACGCGAACCTCTTCCCCTTTGCTTTGAATAAAGCCATTTAAAATAGGCGAAGGCCCTACGTAGGCGATATCAACATGTCCGGCATAAACAGCTTCGATCACTGCAGGACCGGCGTTAAACGTCTGGCCAGTAACTTTTACTTCAGGTCCGACGCTCTTTTGAAAATCTCCTCGTTGCATCCCAATCAGAGCCTGTGCATGAGTAACATTCGGAAAATACCCGACTCGCATCTCAACCGGTTCACCATTAACACCAATTTTCGGCTCGCTGGCGCAACCGCAAAAAATAATGGATAAAGAAAGCAGGATAGGCATTCCTGCCTGTCGAGCGATTTTCTTAAACAGGAGCGGGAACGCGAGTGCGACGGGAGTGTAAGTGCCAGGAATGCCGGGACTACGCCCGTTAGATACCGCCGGCATAATCGCTAACATCCGCCGCAACAGTAGAAGCTTCCGGCTCCCAATCCGGATCCAACTCCCGCGCCGCCACCTTGTCCACCTCAGACTTTATCAGCTCGTGAAGCTGCGCCGTAAATCCACTAATCTCGGTAGAAGACTTGCTCCTCGGGTGCGGAAAGGGAACAGAAACAATTTTCTTAATACTCCCCGGTGCCGCAGTCATGATCATTACCCGGTCCGCCAGATAAACAGCTTCGCGCAGGTTGTGCGTTACGAAAAGCACGGTCTTTCCCGTCTCCTGCCAAATTCGCTGCAATTCATCATGCAAAAGATCCCGCGTTTGTGCGTCCAAGGCACTAAATGGCTCATCCATCAGCAATACCTTGGGTTCAAGCGCCAGAGCCCGGGCAATGCTGACCCGCTGCCGCATCCCGCCGCTCAATTCATGAGGCATGGCCATGGCATATTTTGAAAGATGCACCATTTTAAGATATTTGTCAGCCCGTTCGCGTCTTACTTCTTTCGGCAGGCCCTGTAGCTTCAGCCCATACTCTATGTTGCTTTGCACGTTCATCCACGGCATAAGTCCTGCCTCTTGAAATACTACCACGCGATCAGGTCCCGGCTCGTAAACCATCTGGTCTTCCAGCGTCACGTGCCCGGTGGTTGGAGTTTCCAAGCCCGCCAGAATATTGAGCAGCGTACTTTTACCGCAACCGGAGGGTCCGATGATACAGAAAAACTCCCCCTCCTTTATATCCAGACGGACAGGGTTTAGCGCCTGCGTCCGCCGTCCGTTAGCTCCGTTGGCAGCCCGCGCGAATGATTTGCTCACATCATGAAAATGGATTGTCATAGTAATACTTTCGGAAACGCAAAAGCAAAAAATTACTGCGCTGTGAGACAGGTAAGTGTGAAACAGGTAAGGAAGTTCAATACAGTAAAAGAGGCGCGACGCCTATTCTACTTCTATCAGCGTCTGATCAGTTCTTTATAAGATCGGAGACGTCATCGCTTTCGGAGCTTATGTCTTCATACAGCCATGTGCTGAGGTAACGTTCTGCGGAGGACGGTATAATGACTACGATGGTTTTGCCCTCATTTTCCGGACGTTTGGCTACTTGGCAAGCAGCCCAGATGGCGGAGCCGCTGCTGATTCCCACAGGAAGCCCCTCTTCGCTGCAGGCGCGCTTCGCATAAGTTGAGGAGTCTTCTTCGTTCACCAAAATTGTCTCATCAATCATGCTGACGTCAAGCGTGCCTGGAATAAATCCAGCTCCAAGCCCTTGCAGGCGGTGCTTGCCCGGCTCGCCCCCGGAGATGACAGGCGACCCCGCTGGCTCAAGTGCAATAGCCTTAAACGACGGCTTAAGAGGCTTGATATACGCGGAAACGCCGCTGATGGTTCCGCCAGTGCCAACGCCGCTGATTAAAATATCAACCGCGCCATCGGTATCTTCCCAGATTTCCGGCCCTGTAGTCGCCTGGTGGATTGCCGGATTAGCGGGACTTTCAAACTGCTGTGCGATAACGGCGCCTGGAATCTGTTTCTGAAGCTCTTCCGACCGTGCGATAGCACCTTTCATCCCTTTGGAACCATCTGTCAAAACAAGCCGTGCACCGAGGATCTTGAGAAGTTTCTTACGCTCCGTGCTGGCTGTCTCTGGCATGGTTATAATCAAAGTATAACCTTTCGCAGCAGCCACAAATGCCAGTGCGATTCCAGTGTTGCCACTGGTCGCTTCAATAAGAGTTGTTTTACCTGGTTCAATCCCCTTAGTCTTTTCCAGGTGTTCGATCATTGCAAGCCCGATGCGATCTTTCACGCTTCCCAGCGGGTTAAAAAACTCAAGTTTCAGAAGCACCGTAGCCTTGGCGCCGTCCGTAATCCGGTTTAACTTAACTAGCGGAGTACGACCAATCGTCTCCAGAATGTTGTTATAAATTTTTGCCATGCGATGCTCCCTTTATCAGAAGTAGAACAGGCATTCCGCCTGTATCTCTATTACTCTACTACGTTATATGTACCACATCAGCGCTTCTATATCCTGCTCGCTAAGCGCCTCATCAGCCATCTCCTGCAATGATACCGTCTCTAGCTTGTTGCGCACATAAATGCGGATGTCTTCCATTAAAACAAGGACGCCGGAAGGCGCCATATTTTCAGCCGAGCCTATCCCCGACCGATCATGAGACATAGGCTCTTCCACCGCCGAAAGTATTCTTCCCACTGAGACAAGCTTTGGATTGCCCGACAGCTCGTATCCACCCTTTGGCCCAGCCTTGCTTTTCACCAGTCCGGCTGATTTTAACGCTAGCAGAATCTGCTCTAGAAATTTTTTCGGCAAATCCTGAGAGGTAGCCACCTGCGTAATCGTCATGGCCGACTCACTGTTGCGAGCCAGCGCGATCATCGCACGCAAAGCATACTCTCCTTTTTTGCTCAATCTCATCGCCGTTTTCTAACCAACGACAATGTCTATATATTCGGTAGATATTAGGAGGATTGCGTAAAAAAAGACCAGAAACAGAGAAGGATCGGTCAGGTCAGCGGGTTCTGTTCACGACCGACGCAATTCAGAATTGTAATATCTGTACGGACGTCCCATAAAGCTCTTACACAGTAAGCGCGAAGGAGTCACCGTAGCACGGTTAGTCCGTCGCTTATCAACAGCATTTTTGTTGTCTTTCAATACCAGGAGATTTTGCTGGTTGTAAAAGAGATTAAGTGTCATACTCTCCGCTATCGAAAGGCTCAGGAAACGCCATGTAATTTCCAGGCTCAAAATGCGCCCACCACGGATCATCATCGGTCTCACCTGGCCGAAGAATAAGCCCGAAAACAAGCCCAAACTGTTCAACCTGGAACGGTTGGATTTTAATGGTCTCGATGCTGATCTTACCCAGCAGGGAAAGAAATTTCGTCGGATATGCCTTTGCACTTTCTGCCGCTGCGTGGCAGTTAAGGCCAAGGTCTTCTATTTGAGAACTTACCAGCGCCCCTGCGGCGTCGAAAATGTACAGAGCAGCAAACTCCCGACCGCTTTCTTCACGGCTAGCAGCCACAAAGGGAGTCGTCAGGAAAAACTGGCGACCATCCAGAGTGCGACCGACATTCTCGGCATGGTACTCATCAGGTGTAATAGTAACCAGAATAGATGACATTAACGGAATTGATTACCCCAGTTTTTTCGCCAGCAGTTCGTTCACCATCTGCGGATTTGCCTTCCCGCGGCTTACTTTCATGACTAAACCAACCATCGCCTGAATTGTTTTCGTCTGTCCTGCTTTAACTTTTTCCGCCATATCAGGGTTTTCTGTAATAACTTGGTCCACAAACGCTTCAATTTCTCCAGTATCTGAAACCTGAAGCAGACCCTCCCGCTTCACAATCTCCTCCGGCTCGCCGCCGCCCTCCAGCGCCTTGACAAGTATCGTTTTGCCAGTCTTGCCATTGATCTTTTTCTCATCGATCATCCGCACGATCGAAGCCAGTCCCTCTGGCTTCAGTTCCACATCATCCGGCTCAGCATCCCTGTCTTTCAACTCCCGTAAAAACTCCGTCATCATCCAGTTAGAGATGCCCTTCGGATTAGCGTGAGTCGCGACAGCTTTTTCAAAATAAGACGCCACTGGCTTGCTCTGCGTCAAAACCTTTGCGTCATATTCCGGCAACGCATACTCTTCAATAAATCGCCTGTACTTTGCGCCCTGCAGTTCCGGAAGATGCGCTCTTACATCCTCTCGCCATTCCTCTGTGATATGGACCTCCACAAGGTCCGGGTCGGGAAAATATCGATAATCATTTGCCACTTCCTTGTTGCGCATGGCGCGGGTGCACGAGGCCGGCTCATCCCACAGGCGCGTCTCGGGAAGGATCGTTTCGCCCCGTTTCACCATTTCGCTCTGGCGAGAAAACTCATGCTCGATGCATTTGATAGCCGTTCTCATAGAATTAAGATTTTTAATTTCAACCTTTGTCCCCAGCTTCGTAGTTCCCTTTTCTCGCACGGAGATATTAACCTCAAAACGGAGCCGCCCCTCCTGCATCTTGCAGTCGCTCACTTCCGTGTACTCGAGTAAGTTCTTTAGAGTGTTCATATATGCAAGGGCGTCCTCTACCCCCGTCAGATCGGGTTCGCTCACGATTTCCATCAGCGGGGTTCCCGCCCGGTTCAAGTCCACCAGCGAATAATCTGCTCCCATAGTTTCCGGATGAATAAGCTTGCCGGCGTCTTCCTCCAGATGGACGTTGTTGATACGGATACGCCGCGTCTCCTCCCCCACCTGCATATCCAAAAAACCACCCATCCCCAAGGCCGCGTAGTTTTGCGAAATTTGGTAATTCTTCGGCAGGTCAGGGTAATAATAATTCTTGCGGTCAAAGTTGGTATGTTCGGTAATATCGCAATTCAACGCGAGCGCAGCTCGAATCGTATACTCGACGGCCTTGCGGTTAAGCACCGGCAGAACCCCTGGCATTCCAAGGCAAATTGGGCACACTTGAGTATTAGGAGGAGCGCCAAAGCGAGTGGGACACCCGCAGAATACTTTCGATTCCGTACACAGTTCAACGTGTACTTCCATACCAATAACCGGCTCAAGGTTCATCATAGCTTTGCGGATTTCCTTATACGATGTCGATTTGCGCTACACAATGTGCTACTCTTTCACAATCGATATAACCATTATGCGATTTTCATTGCCCGGGGCAACCGAAACAGTGTCTATTTGCATCGAAATTCGTACAGGAGCCATATATGTTAGACCAAATAACAAAAAAGATCACGCTTTCCGTTTTCTCAATTATTGTGGCCATTCCAGCCTCATCTGCAGCAGCTGAGTTAATGGTGCCTTTGCCCTACACAACTATCCAGTCCGCTATAAACGCTGCGGGTATCCGCGACATCATAAAAATAGCTCCTGGCACCTATAGTGAAAACATCTCACTCGGAGGGAAAAATGTTACCATTGAAGCTTTTAATACCAATTTCGATACGATTATCGACGGCGGAGCGAAAGGTCCTGTTGTAACTTTTCAAGGCAGCGAAACCTCAGAATGCGTGCTGCGTAATTTAATTCTTCGGAACGGCAAAGCCGCTCAGGGGGCAGGGGTTACTGGCAACTTCACCATGGCGACCATTAAAAACTGCACTATCGGAGGAAACATCGCATCGGGATCCGGTGGCGGCGTACACGGCCTTTCAGGATTAATGCAAAATTGTGTTATTACGTTAAATCAGGCAGTCGACGGGGGCGGCATAGCGGGCTGTGACGGCTTAATAGACAAATGCAAAATCACCCTTAATAAAGCCAGTGGGGCCGGGGGCGGCATATTCGACACAAAAGGCGTAATCAAAAGGTCTGAGATATCAAAAAATGAGGCAGTCACTGCCGGCGGCGGTCTTCACCAGATAGACGCGGTGGTTTCTGAAAACGTAATCAAAGCCAATGTCGTTACCGCTACCGGCCCAACTGACACCCCTGCCAGTTCCGGAGGCGGCATTAACGATTGTAGCGGTACGATGACTCTTAACATGATTTTTGAAAACACCAGCAACGGTGACGGAGGCGGCATTTCTAATTCCGATGCACTGATTCAAAACAATATTATCACAAATAACAGCGCTCGCCGCGGCGGGGGTATGGTTGGATGCAAGGGCCGGGTTGAAAACAACACTATCTGGGGTAACGGAGGTGTCACGTTAGGTGGCGGTTGTCTGAACATGGGCACCCTTGTCGCAAATTGCATTATCTATGGCAATAGCGCACCGGCCGGAGCACAATGGTCGGGTGATAATTCGCCCACATATTCCTGCGTCCAGGGATGGACAGGTGGACAGACAGACATCATCACAGAGTATCCGCAATTTGAAGACGCGACCGCGAAACGTTTCAAGCTTCTTGCGTCCTCCCCTTGTGTCGACGCCGGCAAATTTATACCTGGGTTATTCGTTGACTATGATGGAGATGCACGACCTTATGATGGTTCCGCCGTTACTCGTGGAGACGGATCAAACTTCGATATAGGAGCCGATGAGTTTGTTCCAGCTAACATTGACCTCGCCACCCAGTGGGGCATAGTGAAAACGAAATATAAGAAAGCTTTTCCAAAACTGAAGACACAAATTGTAGGAAACGCAGTTGTAGCAAACGTCGGATCTGAAGCCACTGCCTCGCCCTTTAGTATCCAGTTTTATCTTTCTGTCGATTCCATATTTGATGCCGGAGATCTTGCCGTGGGCAAAACGATCAATGTGAAAAAGTTAAAAGCAGGGAAAGCGAAGAAAGCAAAAGTTCAGGTTAAGCTGCCCCTTAACCAGGTAGCGACCGGATTGTTTTTAATCGCGGTGGCCGACATTGGAAACACTGTCGCGGAAGGAAATGAACTAAATAACATAGCCGCTTATGGTCCACTTCCTTAACAGTAATCGGGCCGCTTAGGCCGTACCAACCGTATACTGTTATTTTTATATTGACAACAGGTAAATCATTAAAGTTTTGTCGTGGTAGTTCGAACTGTATCATCGAACTTAACACATTAATCTTTTTGCATGAAAAAGCGCAGCCCGGCAACATCAAGGGCCCCGCGCGAATGTGCTCTTTGACAACCAGGAGGTAGAAAACGTTTCCATGGAAAACGGTGTAATAATTACCGTTGTCGTGAGCGTGATCGTTGTGCTGATCATAGCTGCGGCAATATATTGGGTAATGAAGAAGCGTAACGAGGACTTGATCAGCTCGGCGGAGAGAACAGCCCGTCAGGTTGTAGAAAAAGCGGAAATTGAAGCTGATAATATCCGCAAGACCGCTGAATTGGAGTCAAACGAACGCATCAATCAGAAAGAGCGGCAAGCCGATAAAGACAGCCAGCGCCGAAAAGGCGAGGTTGAACGGATCGAAAACCGCTTAAAGAGCAAAGAACGAACGCTCGATACTAAAATCGAGCAGTATGAGCGCCGGGAACGTCAAATTGCGGACAAAGAGCTGCAACTTGACGACCGCACCGCCGATGTAAAAAAACGCGATGGGGAACTGGCTAAGCTGGAAGACGAAACGCGGCGAAAGGCTGAGCAAATAAGCGGAATGACCGCTGAGGAAGCAAAAAAAATGCTTCTCGACAGTCTGGAATCCACACTTAGGCAGGAACAGGCAGTTGTAATACGACGGGTTGAAGGGGAAACAAAAGAACAGGCTGCAAAAAAAGCCCGTCAGATCATAACCCTCGCTATTCAGAAATGTTCTTCCGAGCAGGTTTCCGAATCCACGTGCTCTGTGCTTACGCTCCCCTCGGAAGATGTAAAGGGACGTATCATCGGGCGAGAAGGTCGCAACATTCGGGCCTTGGAAGCGGCAACGGGCGTTAATCTTATTATCGACGACACCCCTGAAGCCGTTGTGCTGTCATGCTTTGATCCGCTCCGTCGGGAAATTGCACGACTCTCGCTGGAAAAGCTTCTGGCCGATGGACGCATTCATCCCGCTAGAATCGAAGAAGTTGTAAAGAAAACTGAAAAAGAACTGCTGGAACATTTACGGCAGGAAGGTGAGCAGGTCGCTTTTGACCTGGGAATCCATGATCTACATCCCGAGATTATTAAACTGCTCGGGCGTCTCAAATTCCGCACCTCGTATGGCCAAAACATCCTTCTCCACGTGGCCGAGGTTGCATTCCTATGCGCTTCCATGGCAGCTGAAATTGGTGCCGATATAGGACTGGCTAAACGGGCCGGTCTGCTGCATGATATCGGAAAAGCTGTAAGTCACGAAGTTCAGGGCACGCACGCTCTCATAGGAGCCGATCTTTGCAAGAAGTACGGCGAAAGCGCCCCGGTGGTTCACGCCATCGCGGCACATCATAACGAAGAAGAACCAAGAACCCTCGTCGCAATTCTCGTTCAGGCTGCCGATGCCATTTCTGCATCCAGGCCTGGAGCCCGCCGCGAAAGTCTCGAAAGCTATGTAAAACGACTGGAGAAGCTGGAAGAAATTGCAAACAGTTTCCCGGGAGTTGAAAAAACATATGCTCTTCAGGCCGGACGTGAAGTCCGAATCATGGTGGAACCTGAGATACTCAATGACGGTGAAGCTGCCGCCCTTGCCCGCGACGTTACAAAACGAATCGAAAATGAACTCGAGTATCCGGGACAAATTAAAGTCACTGTTCTAAGAGAAAAGCGGATAGTCGAATACGCAAAGTAATACTTTAACAACCACGGTGCCTGTCCCCTGGCAGTCGCCGCAACCTGCACCGCGAACCATTTATTACTGCAAACGCCTCGGCGGTCCTCGAAAGGACCGCCGGGGCAAACGTCAGCAAAAACCTCCTGGGTCAAACGCCGCGCCTCTGCGCGTATTTCTCATTTGTTTCCTTACGTTAGTTGTTACTCCGGCTCTATCCGAAGCAGTTCGCCTACTGCATGGTCGGTTAACACATAAAGATTTTCGTCTGGCCCCTGAACTACCGCGCGGACCCGGCGGCCAATAGGTAGGCTTTCTTGTTTGGTGATTTTGTTGTTGTCCAATTGAATTCGTCTGACATCCTGCGTCACAAGTCCGCCGGAAAACAAGCTGCCTTTCCAGTTCGGAAACTTGTCGCCCGTGTAGTACGCCAGGCCAGAGGTGCCAGTAGAGGGTACCCATACGACGATAGGATCTACCATACCTGGGAGTGATTTTGAAGGGGTAATAAGTTCATTTGTGCCGTAATCGCGGCCAAAGCTCGCCTTAGGCCATCCGAAATTTTCTCCGGGCTTAATCTCGTTCAACTCATCACCGCCACGGGGGCCGTGCTCCGTAACCCATGTACGTGTAGTAGTCGGGTCGACGGTAATGCCTTGGATGTTCCGGTGTCCAAAAGAATATATTTCAGGCAGCGCGCCGTCTTTGTTGACGAAAGGATTGTCCTTCGGCACGGTGCCATCATCTTTAACGCGCACTACAGATCCGTTAGCGCTACCCAGATTTTGAGCCTGATCACGGGCTAACATGCCGTCAATTTTAAGGGGCGGATTTCCGCCGTCGCCGATGCTCATCAGCAAAGTATTATCCGGCAGCCACTCTAACACCGAACCAAAGTGCTGTCCTCCAGATTTCATTTTGTTGCCTTTAAAGATTTCTTCGACCTGCGTAAGTTGTGTGCCGTCAAATTTGGCGCGAGCAAGCACCGTGTGATTCGCCGACTCATCGCCGGCGGCATAGGTGAAGTAGATGAGCTTATTCTGTTCGAACTGGGGGTGAAGCGCAATATCTAACAGCCCTCCCTGCCCTTTTGCAAAGACTTCCGGCACACCTTTAATCGGTTCCTCAACCAGCTTGTTATCCTTTATCAGTCGGAGGCGACCAGGACGTTCCGTAACCAAAATGTCGCCACTAGGAAGAAAAGCTAAACCCCAAGGATTCTCTAAGTTGCCAACGATCATCGTCTTTTTCCAACCGGTAGCCTTGGGGGAATCGGCGGTTGGCTCAACGGAGGCCGCTTCACCGCCGGGGATAAGAGTCGTGCATATCAGGCCAGCAGCCAAAACTGTAATTCCTTTTTTATACAACATGGGCATTTAAACTCCGGTATAAATTTGAGATTCATCTAAGGTAGGCAAACAATGTGCCCGGTGCTGGAGCAACTCAGATAGATATAAAGTCTATAAAGTTCGCAAGCGAATGCTGGCAATTGCGGGGTGGATTTGCGGATGGCCGGTCCCTGAATCTTTGTCGTATGTGCCTGCTGGTTCCGGGCACAAAAAAACCGGCGGGAAGAGTTTTGGTTTCTTCCCGCCGGTGGTGTCAGCTTTGACCTGTTTGCCGGGTTATGGCAGCGGGCCGTAGATGATCAGGTTGTTGGTCTCGTTGCCTTCGAAGAC
>JBBSQY010000061.1:0-17285 GCA_038243585.1 Candidatus Sumerlaeales bacterium
GTTAACAAGCATATAGAGGTCAATAAATCGCTCCATGGCGAAGTTCGGGACCAGCAAAGCGAAGAGCAGATTTATTGGGTAAAGTAAAGCGAATTGGTTGTCCTGCCAGATGGGGAATCCGCCAAATATGGCGTTCGTGCGAAATGGGAGGTCGCCCGCGTGGAGTTGCAGAGAGGAGTAAATGCGGTAAGGCGCATAAAATATCGCAAAGTCGCCTTCACGCACGTTGCCCATTCCGGGCAATATGAGCGGGTAATTAAAAAGGATGGTCAGCAGAGAAATGACAAGGTAGGGCAGGAGCCGCCTAAATAGACTTTCCCTTTGATGGGCAAGGTCTGGCAGGGCAGACATGCGATTTATTTCGTGATCAGTTTTAGACATGGACATGAGCATGGAAGTGACGCCGAGAGCCTGTCGATGCAAGGAGAAATTAAAAGGACTAAGGCCGCTGGCCAAGGATGCCTTATCTTCTTAATCTCACAAAAAGAAATAGTTATAAACGCCATGAGCCGTCCATCCAACGATCATCAGAAACAAAGCGGGAATGGAGGATACCTTTGCGTACTGAGTGCTCATTATATCCCCAATTCGCGGGCAGTCAACATGGCCTTCAACCGACCCAAATCGCCGAGTAAGGTTTGAACAATGCGCGGCCCACTCAAAATCGTTTCTTTAGGACCGGCATTCCTGTGCACGATGTTGTCTTTTTTTGTTGCTCAGGCCGGTTTATGTGAACTGAATACTGCCTCTTGTATGATGAACCGCATTCGAAAAATATTAGCCATCCAAGGCGTGGTTAAAGCCTGTGCTTAAGCTGATACTTCGCCGTGTGCTCCAGGCGATTCCCTTACTGCTGGCAGTGTCCTTTATTACATTTTTCCTCCTGTTCCACAGTCCCGGGGATTACTTGTCGCACCTCCGTCTTGATCCGAAAATCAGCACGGAACTCATCGAAAGAGAGGCTGCGCGCCTTGGGCTTGATCGACCATTTCACGTCGTTTGGGCCAAATGGTTGTGGGGCATCGTGCGCCATGGGGATTTCGGGCAGTCTTTCACTTACAAGGTTCCAGTAGGCTCGCTCGTTGCAACCCGGCTTTACGCCACCTTCCTTCTGGCGTTTACTTCCACAATTTTCGCATGGTGCATTGGGGTGCCGTTGGGTATTCTTGCGGCGGTGAAGCATAACGGTTGGACCGACAGACTCACGTCGGCAATTGCGTTTATAGGCCTTTCCATTCCCAGCGTGCTGCTTGCGCTGCTTGCGGTTTATTTTGCCGCTATAACGAATTGGTTTCCAACCACGGGTATGCGCAGCGACTATGCCTGGCAAATGACGTCGTCGTGGGATCGAACTAAAGATATCCTTTGGCATCTGATTTTGCCGACTATTGTCTTGGGGACGGGCGGTTTGGCCATCTATACCCGGCAGATGCGCAGCAACCTGCTGGAAACGCTGAACATGGACTACATGCGAACGGCCCGCGCAAAGGGCGTCAGCTATCCCAAAGCGGTAATGAAGCACGCCCTGCGCAACGCCGTTAATCCCCTGATCACGCTATTTGGATTTGCATTCGCCGATTTGCTTTCCGGCGCGGTGTTGGTGGAAAACGTGATGGTCTGGCCGGGACTGGGCAGGTTGATTATTGAGGCGTATTTTAGTAAAGATATGTTTGTAGTGGCAGCCTCTGTGCTGATGGGAACTACGATGTTGATCGTCGGAAATCTTGTGGCAGACGTGCTCCTGGCGCTGGCCGATCCGAGGATCAGGTATGACTGACGCAGCGAACAAACCGGCAATGGAATCCCCCGATACTCCCGGCCAGATTGCCGTCAGCGACCGAATTCCAGCCTCGCCGTCGCGCCTGGCGTGGAGGCGCCTTCGGAAGAACCGCACCGCGTTAATCGGCGGTATTGTCCTGTTGTTGTTATATACCCTAGCGATTTTTGGATCTTTTTTCGCGATCCGCGATCCGTCGAAGCTGGATTATGAAATCGTTAGTCATCCCCCCACCATGCCCCGCTTCGTAGACGAGACTGGCAGATTCCATTTCAGGCCTTTCGTTTACAAAATGCAAATGACTGACGTAGAACGCCAGGTGTGGGAGTTTACGACGGAGAAGTATCCGATCCGGTTTTTTGTCCGGGGCGACCCCTACAAGCTCTGGTGGACATTTGATAGCGACATCCATTTAATGGGTGTGGACGACGGCGGACTCCTGGCACCCGTTGGGACGGATAACATAGGCCGCGACGTATTTTCGCGTACGCTTGAGGGTGGCAAGGTGTCGCTATCCATCGGCATTCTGGCGTTGTCGGTCTCCATGATTATCGGCATGGCCCTGGGGGCTATGGCTGGATATTTTGGCGGGATCTGGGATTCCGCGACGATGCGCCTTGTGGAATTCCTGATGTCTGTGCCCAGCCTTTACATGATCATAGCGCTACGGGCGTATTTCCAGTCAGAAGGGTTCTTCGGCATTGGCGGCGCGTCGATCGGGTCGGGTCAGATGTACCTGATTATCATCATTATCCTAAGCTTCATCGGCTGGGCGGGGCTGGCCCGGGTAATTCGCGGAATGGTGCTTTCCATCAAGGAACAGGACTTTGTGATGGCCGAGCGGGCCATGGGAGCCAGTACCTTACGCATTCTGGCGATACACATTCTTCCGAATACCATGAGCTACGTTATCATCAGCGCGACCATTGCGATTCCGGGTTATATCCTGGGCGAGGTGGCTCTCAGCTTTCTGGGCGTTGGCATCCAGGAACCGGCGGTAAGCTGGGGCAACATGCTGGACCAAGCCCGCAGCCTGTCGATACTTCAAAACAATCCCTGGCTGATGCTGGCGCCCGGCGTCGCTATATTTCTGACGGTGATGGCATTTAACTTCCTGGGCGATGGTCTTCGCGACGCACTGGATCCGAAACATATCAGATAGTACGCACCGGCATTATATAGACAGGTGGCAATGACCCGATGATTTCCCTTCGTTTAATTTCGCGTTTCATTGTTTTGCTTATTGGAGGGGCTGCTATGGCTCGCGCCGAGCCCGTTAATGTATCCGGCATCTATCCGCACCTGGCGTTTTTCAATGACGAGGCTGAGTGTGGGACGGGGGCGGTGGTGCCTTGGGCTGATCGGTTGTGGGCTGTGACTTATGCGCCGCATTCGCCCAAGGGATCCAGTGATAAATTGTATGAAATAACGCCGAGACTTGATCTGATTGTTCGCCCGGAAAGCATTGGGGGGACTCCAGCGAATCGGATGATTCATCGAGAATCGAACCAGCTTTTCATTGGGCCGTATGCTATCGATGGAGAGCGAAATGTGCGGGCCATTCCCTACGCGAAAATGTTTGGGCGTCCCACGGGGAATGCGCGACATCTGTTTGAGCCTGCCAAAAAAGTTTATTACTCGACGATGGAAGAAGGGTTGTACGAGGTTGACGTAAACAGCCTGGCGGTGGCGGAACTGTGGCGCGATGAGCAGCAGGCGGATGGGCGCAAGTCGGATTTACCCGGCTACCATGGCAAAGGCTTGTATTCGGGCCAGGGGGCTTTGGTGTATGCCAACAACGGGGAGCACGGCAAGGAGGCTATGCTACGGCCCGATACGGCCAGCGGGGTGCTGGCGCAGTGGGATGGCAAGGCTACTTCGTGGACGGTGGTACGGCGCAATCAGTTTACGGAGGTGACGGGGCCGGGCGGAATCTATGGCAACGAGGATCCAGCGAATGATCCGTTGTGGACGATTGGCTGGGATCATCGTTCGCTGATCCTGATGTGTCTGGACGATGGCAAGTGGCACTCGTGGCGGTTGCCCAAGGGGTCTCACTCTTATGATGGAGCCCATGGCTGGAACACCGAATGCCCACGCATCCAGGAGATCGGCGAGGATGATCTCCTGATGACCATGCACGGTACGTTCTGGCACTTTCCGAAAACATTTTCTGCGAGTAACTCGGCTGGGATTGCGCCACGATCAAATTACCTGAAGGTGATCGGTGACTTTTGCCGCTGGAAGGATCGCGTCGTTTTTGGCTGTGATGATACGGCGAAAAACGAATTCCTAAATAAGCGAAAAGCAAAGGGCAAGATAGCCGCGCCGCAATCGCAATCGAACCTATGGTTTGTGGAACCGGAGTATCTGGATGAGGTTGGGCCGGCAATTGGGCGCGGGGCTGTGTGGCTTAATGACAATCTGAAGGCCGATGAGCCATCAGATGCGTACTTGTTTAATGGATACGCCAGGCGGTGTCTGCACCTGGCGCACGGGGCTGCGGAAACTGTGAATTTTGAGCTTGGAGGTTGATCAGAAGGGAGACGGAGCCTGGGCGCATCTGGATACGCTTTCTGTGCCAGCTGGGCAGGCGCTTTATCATGAATTTGAAGAGGCCGAGACTGGCGTTTGGATTCGGGCGACGGCCTCGCGGGATTGTACCACCGCGAGCCTGGTGTTTTCTTATCGAGCGGAAGATAACCGCACGACGACTGCAGATGCCATCTTTGACGGGTTGGCGCAACCGGGCGATGGTGATGCACTCGGCGGACTGGTGCGGGCGCTGGCGGGTAACAAACGGACATTGGGCTTTGCAGCCATGGGTGTGGACGGTGACGTAGTCGGATATTATGAGCTGAACCAGGAGCTGAAACTGCAGCGGCGAGATGATCCGGCGGCGCAGGCGGACCTGGTTGAGAATACTCAGATCCCACAGAAGGTGTTGGCTGCGGATGAGGCATCTATCCTGTTTGTGGATGATGATGGCCACAGGTGGCGGTTGCCGCCTGGCAATGCGAATTTTGAGGCGGCGGGCGGCTTTGTCGATTATAGGGTGGCGCGCGAAGTAGCGACGGAGCGGGACCTGTTTAATGCCGGGGGAACCTTTTATGAGTTGCCTGCGCGCAACGCCGGCGGATTTTCGCGGGTGCGGGCGGTGGCCACGCATAACAGGATGATCCAGGATTTTTGTTCGTACGCGGGGTTGCTGGTCATGAGCGGCCTGACGCCGGAGGCGCTTGAGACAGGTGTTAACGATTCGCATATTGTGCGTTCTGATGACGGTAAGGCGGCGCTGTGGGTGGGCGCTGTTGATGACATCTGGAAGCTGGGTAAGCCGCGGGGAACTGGTGGACCATGGAAAGAAAGCGCGGTTAAAGCCGGGGAGGCTTCTGATCCGTTTTTGCTAACGGGATTTGATGATAAGCGGCTGACGATGTTGACGGATCGGGCGACAACTATTACAGCGGAAATTGACATTACGGGCGCCGGGGATTGGGTGGAGTACCGGAGCTTTGCCATGGGGGGTGGGGTGAAACAGGAGTTTCAGTTTCCCAGCGGATTCCAGGCGTATTGGATTCGATTTAAGGCTGGAGCTGACTGTCGGGCGACCGCGATGCTCAGGTATATGTGAGGCGTGGGTGCATAAGTATCGCTATCTGAAGATGCAGGGTACTTCAGTACACTCAAATGTTATAGGCCTCTGGCGTAAACAATAACTATGCGGTAGTAATAACTTCCCGGCCAAATCGGAATCAAATCGGGTAACAGGCGGAACGCCTATTCCACTTTAGGCCGGTATTTTACCTCATTTTTTATAAGCGACCGCATCCAGAAACGCCCGTTGGGCTCGCACCAGGTGCATGATTTCCCCTGACATTCCCAATAGAAATAAAGCGATCACCGTCCACCGGAGAATTCTGCCGCGCAACGCATCGATCTTAAAACCCCAGGGTATCCGCGCAATCACGGCAAATAAGGCGAACCCGTAGCGCGTTGGGTTAACCAGCTCCAGATACGCCTCACCGTAACGGGTCATTGCGCAGGCGGCCAAGAGCAGCATCATGGCAACAGCTTTTAAAGACTCCGGGTTCCGCAGTGCTCCGCGAATGCTGGAGCCCCATGCCGCGCATAAAAACGGAGCAAAAGGTAAAATGTACTAGCCGAAGACGTCGGCCTGGGCGAAAAACGTGTAGCCGATTACGTAGCCAATGAGTGCAGCATAGACAGCACGCTGAGGGCCTCTTGCCGAAGCAATCCCCATAAACGCAAGGAGCCATCCTGATAAGAGCCACGAATTGACGTAATCTTGTTGGATCATTAATTGCCGCCGGATCAGGTCAAACAGTCCCCCTAAATCCGCAAACCTCGCTGCCTGTGCCTGCATCGTATCTACGAACTGCAGGAGGCCATAGGTGATCGCAAAGCTAAATACGATCAATAAGGCAAGAACGGCTCCGGCGCAGGTCCATAGGCAGGGGAACAAGGCCCTTCGCCCGCGGAACAGGGTCGCCGACCAGGCGAATGCCGCCGGGACCGTAGCCAAGGCGACGATTTTTGCACCGCCGGCTAACCCGACGGCGACAGTAATGATGCCAGCCGCGCGGGAATGCGGCATCCATCCGCGACGCCACCGTTCCAATACATAAAAAGTGCCTAGGGTCAAAGGAGTGGTCAACGTGTCCGGTACCACCAGACGGTGATGAATGACGAGAACATCAATACACGAAAACATCACCAACGAGACAAGTGCCGCGACAGGTCCGATGGCCAGACGCAGCCAGCCCCACATGAGCCAGAATGACGCCGCAAACAGCAGCACTGACTGCATTCGCAATCGACCTAGAGGAACATCCCAGAGCGTGGTTACGGATGCCGGGCGCTCCAGGTTTGCGACCATGGCGGTTGCACCGGCCGCCGTTGCTGACAGCCCCGTGAGCAGGGAAAACACCGGTGGCTGATCAAACGCCGGACGCATTATGGTGTATTCGGCGCTTTTCCATTTGAAGATGCCAAGGATAGGCGTCTCTGGCTTGTGCAGCATTGTCCAGGCTATTGGAGCTTCGCCTTCTATCATCGACATTCCACTCCAGAGATAAAAGTATTCGTCATTGGTAGCCTGAGGCGGAGGCACGGTCGCCAGCCACGCCAACCGATGGACCACCGCCAACGCAAATAGCCCCCACAAAAGCCAGCGGCATGATTTGCGGAAAAAAAACAGTTGGCTGACACGCTGCGTAACTCGCGGTTGCGGGAAATTTTGTTGGGAGAATCTGGTCATGGGTACGGGTTCCCCGCTTGGTGTTAATTTACAACGGAATTACATGCTCTTACTTATCCCAAAGAGGACTTTTAACTGTTTCTTTAATGGTGCGTACAGGCGGAAGTTAAACTGCACGCAGTTCCCGATGCCGAACACGAATAAATAGGAAAATTATCGAATTATGACAAGCTTTGCCGCGACTCACGCCCCGCGTTTCAATTATCCCAAAAATCAATTTCTCTATTGGCTCTTATTGTTTCCTGTTTTCCTCGCGTTAACGCTCCTGATTCATATTAAGAGTCTTCGAAGCAATCTGATTTTTGATGACGTGGCGGTACCTCTCTATTTTACGAACCCGAATTTCGGCTGGGTCGACTGCGTTCTTCCCCTGGGAAACGGCTTTATCAGAGCTATAATGATGCTTCATTTTAAGTTGCTTTACGAAACTGTGAACGTCGCACCATTCTGGTACCATCTCAGTGCGGCGGGGCTCCATGCAGCGGTGGCAGCCACGGCGGGGGTTGCATTCTGTATTTTAGTCGGCGTCTCCCGGCCTGTCGGGGCACTGGTTGGCCTATCAGTAACCTTTGCCTCTGCGGCATTCCCTGTTGTTTTTATGTTAAGTAACGCCGGGGACTCACTCATCGCTCTCGCGGCTCTTTTGTTAATTTCATGGTGGGCTATGTGGCTGCATACAGGGCAGATTAAGTATCTATGGTTATTGGCATTGTCTGTTCTTGTGGCGTTTGGTGGAAAAGAGTCAGGAGTCACCATTGGCGGCATCATCGTATTACAAACCTGGATAATGCGTCCGGTTCGCCCAAAGGCTTGGCTCATAACAAGCATTGTTTTTAGTGTTTGCGTAGTTTACGGCCTTGTGATAACGAAAATACAAGATTCTAATGAAGCTTCGTACGCGAATGCAGGCTGGGTTTCCCATGATCCCATTGAAATCTCGAGGCGTATAGTTGGATATCTGACTGCTGTCTTTTTCCCTGGCAGTTTCATTATGGATCCCCTGTTCCCATCGACCAAACTTAGCACCGCATTTGTGTTTGCTTTGCGCTCTCTCTCAGGTTTTTGTCTTTTGGCGTCGGTGTGGGTTGTGGTTCGAAGACGGGCGCGTCCGGTGATTCTGCGCGCGGCCATGTTCTACTGCGCCGCGGCTGGAATGCTTTTGCCGACGTCTATGCTAAACATGTCTGCCGGGCCATTTTCTCCAACCGGGCGGTTTCTATATTCGGCAATTCCGCTGTCTATGCTCGCCCTGGGCTGCCTCGTGGTGGCGTGGTGGCCGGCGCGCCGAGCGATGCAATACCTGATGTTTTCTGTCTGGTTCGTCTGGCTGGTAATGCAAGTTTGGGTGGTTCGGAAGTCGCCGGGGACTCTAGCTTACTACGAGACGGCGCGAGAATGGAAGAACTTTATTGGGGAAATGGAGCGTCTGTCGCCGGAATGGCCGCCTATGCAGGCAGTAACCGTGTACACCGGGCCGCCACACGGGAGTCGAACCCTCGACGAAGGCTATGGACTCGCTATATTCCGAGTCTATTTTCCCACCCTGCTGGCCAACTATTACAGTAACCGCACAATTCCCGAAACAACCCGGGCTTACGTGTTTGATGGGAAAAAGATGACGCCTGCCCCAATATTACCGCCGGGGCAGTAGCCTTCCTATAATGGGATGCGGGCATTAAAAAAACACCCGTCTGGATCTGAGATCCGGACGGGTGTTTCAATTGAATCTGGGTTTAAGCGTTTAACGGAGTTACTTGACGTTCTTCAGGAAGTCCGCTTTGTAAGCGACAATCGCTTTTTTCATGGTTTCCTGAAGCTCCGGAGATAGATCCTTCTTCGTTTCTATTGTGTGAGGGATGTCGGCATATTCGGCTTCAATGTAAGGGAAGAGGCCAGCCTCAAAACGCTTGAGGTGTTTAACTTCCATATCATCCAGATAGCCCTGAGTTGCGGCGAAGATGATGGAGACCTGCTGCCATAGCTGGTATGGGCTGTATTGATCCTGCTTCAGCACTTCAACCAGACGTTCACCACGGGTTAGCTGCGCTTTGGTTGCGGCATCGAGATCAGAACCGAACTGAGCGAAGGCTGCCAGTTCACGGTATTGCGCGAGTTCGAGGCGTAGCTTGCCGCCGACCTTCTTCATGGCTTTGGTTTGCGCATTACCACCCACACGACTAACCGAGAGACCTACGTTAACGGCTGGTTTAACGCCTGAGTAGAAAAGGTCAGGTTCGAGGAAGATCTGACCATCGGTGATGGAAATAACGTTTGTCGGAATATAAGCGGAAACGTCGCCAGCCTGAGTTTCGATGAAGGGGAGCGCCGTTAGAGAACCGCCGGCAGCTTTCGCTTCAGGGCAGGCGTTCTGCAGGATGCTCATATCTTCGCTCAGTTTGCAGGCGCGCTCAAGCAACCTGCTGTGTAGGTAGAACACGTCTCCGGGGTAGGCTTCGCGCCCTGGCGGCCGACGTAGCAGGAGCGACAGGGTACGGTAGGCGGCTGCCTGTTTGGAAAGATCGTCGTAGATGCACAGGGCGTGACCGCCGTTGTAAAGGAAGTATTCGCCGATGGCGCAGCCGGTGTATGGAGCAATATACTGAAGCGCTGCGGCTTCGTCTGCAGTTGCGCTTACGATAATCGTGTAATCCATAGCGCCGAACTGGGTCAATGTTTCAAGAATGCCGGCAACAGTAGATGCTTTTTGGCCGATGGCGACGTAAATGCAGATAACGTCTTTGCCCTTTTGATTGATGATGGCATCCAAAGCAATGGCCGTCTTGCCGATCTGACGATCGCCGATTATCAATTCGCGCTGTCCGCGCCCGACAGGAATCATCGCGTCGATAGCCTTGATTCCGGTCATCAGCGGTTCATATACGCTCTGGCGAGCAATAACGTTTGGCGCGGTGCTTTCTACCGGGCGAAATTCCGTAGAAGTAATCGGACCTTTACCGTCGATAGGTTCACCGAGAGCGTTGACTACCCGGCCAATAAGTTCGGGCCCGACAGGCACGCTGAGAATTTTGCCAGTGCGGCGTACGACGTCGCCCTCTTTAATCTGCTGATCGCTGCCAAATAGCGCAACACCTACACTGGCTTCTTCCAGGTTAAGTACCACGCCTTTCATGCCTCCGGTAAACTCCAGCAGCTCGCCGGCCATGGCTTCGTTTAAGCCATAAACGGTGGCGATGCTGTCGCCCACCCGAAGGATGGTGCCTACCTTCTCGACGTCGAGAGACGAATCGAAACCGGCAAGTTCCTGCTCAATGACGCTCGTGATTTCTTCTGCCCGAATTGCCATGTTCTGCCCTTTATTCCTTTTCAGATGCCTTCGAAAATTTGGTTTTCATTAACCGGATCGTACAGCATGGGCGGCGTCTTGCCGGCCACCCGCAGATAAACAGTGAGTTGTCCGCGGTGATGTGCGTCATGGTCAATCATCAGGTATGCTACCTGACCGCGCGTCATGCGCCATTCTGGTCCGAACGGCTCAATTTCTTCGAGCCAGAACTCCGGCGTCGCCTTTTGCGCTGCTTCCGTTACTTCGCTAATCATTAGTTTTATAGAGGCGAGAGCCGCCTTTACGGTAGAAACATCAAATTGGCGTTCAAAAGCGGAGTGTGCGACTTGTTCATCCGATAAAACCGACTTTGTAAAGTTGTCGCTGGCGCAAATTTGTTGAATCTGTTCGCTGGCGGTCATGCTGCCTTCGCCAGGTCGAACTTTAAGGTCGTCGTCATTAAAACTTTTAACGAGACGAGCAGTCCAGAGGGCCTGGCGCATAAAGTCATCACAAAATCCCGCAGGATTGACCTGTGCCACGCCCCTCATTACCTTGTGCTCCGTTGCAACTGAAACCGCATCCGGTCCAGCTTGCCTTTGACCGTGTCGTCGATTAGTAAATCGCCCATGGTAAAGCGAACCCCTGCTATCAACGCGGGTTCAACTGTGTAACGGAGGCGCAGGCGGGATTTTGTGTAAGTCTCCAGAGCCTGCTGAACCCGGGTCTGATCTTCTTGGGACAAAACAACCGCCGTTGTTACATGGGCGTGATGCAGGCCCTGGTCGGCTTCCGCCAGCTCGATAAAACGTTCAAAAATGGGACGAGCGTACTCTATGCGGCCTTTATTAATAAGCATTACGAGGAGCTGTTCGACGACGGGCTGAACTTTTCCACCAAAGAGTTTATGGACCAGCGCGAGCTTGTTCTCTGTAGGGAACTGGGGACCTTCAAGAAACACGGCCAGTTTTGAATCTCTTTTCAGGAGAATCAAAAGCTGCTGCGCATCATCTATAATGGCGTCAAGATTGCTTTTGCCTTTGCCCACATTAAACAGAGCTTTGGCATAGCGCTCACTTACGGTTGAATCGTATACGATCACCGGCGGCCCAGCTCTTCAACAAAATTGGTAACAAGCGCGTGCTGGCGCGGCTCGTCCATGTTCTGACGGATAAGTTTTTCCGTGGCGGAAAGGGTCATTCTCACGACATCCTGTTTCAGCTCCGCACGGGCCTTGTCTAACTCAATTGCAATAGACTGTTCGGCTTTTAGGCGGGTGGCTTCGCTGTCGCGGCGAGCCTGGTCTGCTACTTGTTCAGCAATCTGCTTTCCCTGAGCCATGGCTTCCTGAAGTTTCAGGCGAGCCTCGGCCTCTATGTCGCTCATACGTTTGCTGTAGTCAGCTTGAAGCTGGTCCACCTGGCGTTGCATGGCATCAATCTTATCAAATTCGCCCTTGATTTTTGCCTGGCGCTGCGCAATGGTATCAAGCATCGGCCCCCAGAACATTTTTTTGGCGATGAAAGCGAAGATGAAAAACGCAAGTAGCGTTGTCAGTATCTGCGCAATTGTTGTATTATCCAGCATGATTAACCCTTAAAGTTTCCATCAGAACGGTTTTTGCCCGTTTCCACTTACAGGGAAATTGGGGCGGCAATACAGTTTGCCGGCGAGCGGCATGTTACGAAGAGAAGGGTCCGGGCGGTATGGTCTGCCCGGACCAGAAACTCTTTGTGACTGTTTACTCGGCCATAAATGTTGCGCCGGCGATAAACGGCGAAATCAGCGCGTAAATTGCAAGAGCCTCAATAAAAGCGCAACCCAGGATCATGCTGATCTGAATTTTGCCTGCGGCTTCCGGCTGACGGCCGATGGCTTCCATCGCGGAACCCACTGCGTTGCCGAGGCCCAGACCAGCGCCAAGCGCAGCCAAGCCAAGTCCAATTGGGTATCCCATCGCGATCATAGATGCCTTATCCATGTTAACCTCCTTGTTTTTGCCACGGGTTCAAAGCCGCGGCTAAACTACCTTTCTTGATTTCAAATCACTATCTGAAACAGCCTTCATCAGGCGAACGGCACGACGCCGGCGTCTACATGACCACTGTTTTCATTCTTTTCTTCAGCGCCCGGCATTAGCGGGTGCTCATCTTCGCCATGCGCGTGACCCTCGTGATCATGGTGTGGCAAGACCATCGAGAGATAAATTGCTGCAAGCAGCGAAAAAACCAACGCCTGGATTGTGCCGCCAAGCAGCACGAGGAACAGAAACGGTAAGTGGAGGGGCACCCCAATAATTGGATCAGGAACAACAGCGCCGGCCATCATAATGCCTAGCAGTAGGAAAACGCCCAACAGAATATCCTCACCCATGATGTTACCAAAGAGACGTAGCGACAGGGAAAGTGGTTTCGCAAGGGTTCCCACGACTTCAAGCACAAAAAGCACCGGGCTAATCGCCCACCCCACAGCATCCTTGGGGCTGCCCGCCAAATGCCACAGAAAGTGGCCGAGTCCGCCTTCAAAGATACCATAGAAAATGAAGTAGAAAAACACTATGAGAGCAAGAGTAACCGTTGTTTGGAACTTTGCTGTTGCAGGCGCCAGAAAGGGGAAAAGGGCAGTAAGGTTGTTGATCCAGATAAATAGGAACAAGCTGCACAAAAAGGGCACGTGCTTCTTGTGCTCTTTGCCGACGATCCCTGTGAAAAAGTCTGTCACGCCCTCTACAAGCATTTCAAGCCCAACCTGCAGTTTGCCAGGACGCAAGGAGACCAGCTTTAAAGAGCCAAAGAACGCCAGGGCACTAATAGTGAGCACAAGCAGCAGGTAAATCGACTTTTCATAACCCGCCAGAAACTTACCGAAAGCTGTTTGGCCAACCGTGTGGCCGTCGCCCAGCTGAATCTTATTAATGATATAAATTATCGTGGGAAGTTCCGGCGCGTGGGGTGCATGATGCTCCTCAGCGTGAGCATCATTAGGCCCATGGGTTGCCGCTTCAGCCGGCGTATTAATAAGTTCTCCCGTATGAGCAACAGCCGGCGCTGCTTCACGAGCATTTACGATAGCCGGCGCAGCGAAAACCAGCGCCACCAACAACAACAGACTTGTTAATTTTCCCACTATTACCTGTCCCATTATACTAAACTTTAGCCGCCCGTTTTTTTTCTGTCGGAACCGATGATGAGGTTGCCATGGCTGCTACTTTTGATCCAAGAGCTTTTAAGAAGGCGACTATTAATACAGAACTTACGCCGGCTATAATGGCGTACAGCTCCTCATGCTGATACGGAGCAAAAATACGAAGGGCAACAACACCGCCGATTAGCAGTAAGAGTTTAACTGAGAGGGCAAGGAGAAGAACGGCAACGGAGGGTTTTTCGTCTTTCGGGTTCAGGGCCAAACGAATTACAATGGTCCATATAAGCAAATTGGCGATCATCCATGCAGACGTAACGGCAAAGGCCAGGCCTGCGGCCCTGCTGTATGCAAAGAAACATAATACGCCCACTGCACATGCGATGGCCGTTGTCTTTGCAATTTGTCGTATCCGCTGCGGAATCATCATTTACCGTCTTTTTGCATCTTTTTAAGCAGTTTCATCATTTCACGGATACCCGCTGCAGAGCCAAACAGCAAACCCGCAAGTAGTCCCCAAGGGGAACTTTGCAGCCATTTATCTATTAATGCGCCCAATACACAACCAACCAGAACGCAAGCCATTAGCATGGTTGGAACCAAAATGCCGGCTCCAACTGTTCTCATGGTCCGGTAACGGTCCTCGGAGTCCTTATCGTTTTCACCAGCCACGTAGATCCTTCCTGACAGACGCCAAAAGCAGAAATATTTATCTGGGTCCTCGAAAGGTTCACTTGTGAAAAAAATCACGGACTCGAACGTTCAATATTGGCTATTGGGTCAAATAATCAAAAAAACCATCAGCTTCAGGTTAATGGACCCTGGGCTTTTTCTCGGCCGCTCTGCTCGGTCATCCGTTCCATCAGCTTTACATAGCTTTGGCTGTCTTCGCTCTCGATGCCATACAGTACTGGGTTGGAAGTTATAAACCTTTCAGAATCAATGGCGGCCATGCATCCACTTCCGGCTGCTGTTACGGCCTGGCGGTACACGTGATCCTGACAATCGCCGCAGGCAAATACTCCTGCGAGCATCTCGCCGTTTGGATTGTTGACGACAGTCGAACGACCGCGAGTGCGGATATAGCCGAGGTCGTCCATATCAAGCTGGCCCTTGAAAATATCGGTGTTTGGCTTATGGCCAATAGCCATAAAAACTCCGTCGCAAGGCACTTCACGCTGCTCGCCTGTCTTTACGTCTTCGAGACGGACGCCTGTGACAGATTTGCGGAAGCCTTCTGTCTGTCCAAGAATTTCCGTAATCTTCGAATTAACGATCCACTTGACCTTATCATTGGCCCGGGCTCGCTCAAGCATAATGGCGCTGGCGCGGAATTCGTCGCGCCTATGCACAACGGTAACTGTGCGACAATGGCGCGTAAGATAATTGGCTTCTTCCATGGCGGTATCTCCACCGCCTACTACTATTACATCTTTATCTTTAAACAAGCTGCCATCGCAGGTGGCGCAGGCGCTTACGCCGTAATTTTTGTACTCTTCTTCGCTAGGCAGTCCCAGCCAACGGGCGCTGGCGCCAGTGGCGATGATGATCGCTTCTGCAAAATGGCTTTCTCCGTCAACCACAACGCGCAGAGGACGACATTTAAAATCTACCTGTTCGACGCGCTTAAAACGGCAGTCGGCACCAAAATGCTGAGCCTGGGCCCGCAGGATGGCCATCATTTCCGGACCGGAGAGAAAACTTTCTATTTTTGAAACGGAATTACCGACTTCGTCTTTGGAAAGGCTGTGCTGATAAACTCCAGGATAGTTCTCCACATCGCTGGTCATCATCAGCTGACCGCCGGGGGTTGTCTGTTCGAACCCGTCTCCCTCAAACACCAGCGGCGCCAGGTTGGCGCGGGCGGAATACAGTGCGGCGGTAAGCCCAGCTGGGCCGCTGCCTATCACAATGATGTTTCTTACCTCAACCCGCTTAAGCCGTGTCGTCGTGAATCGTGTCGTAATCGAACTCGTGTCTGACATGTTACCTCGCTCTTTCAAAAAACCGTATGCAGTTAATCAGGTGATGCGGTGCGCTACCAGGAACACTCAATAGAAAGTTATGTTTGCAAACTATCGCCAAACATGGAAATTCTTCGAGCGCACGCGAGGCAGGTGATGCCACCGGCGCTATCACCATGTACGCATTGAAAAGCTAACAAAATCCGGGCCATAAGTGATGGGAATAAAAAAATCGGGTAGCGCACAATTAGCGCTACCCGACATGAATGAAGCCTGGATTCCGACGCTGTTTTAGTAAATAGCCCAGTCAGACACGTCAGCCATTGTATTCTGGGCGCCAGGGGTACCAGAGTTTTTAGGCGTACCTTCAACAACCAGCGCTGGATGACCATGCCAGTTGCTACCGATAGCATTGTCCAGGTCAGGGCTGTTCAGTTCGATACTCTGACCCGTGGTGTTGCTGGTGGTCACCGGCCATCCGTCTGCAGTAGACGAATACGTCAGGTCATCCACATAAGTGGTCACACCGTTAAAACGGAATCCGTTTGGATGACTCACATATATCCGATCCGAACTATTGCCCAGACTGAATGGATATTGATAGACTGGCACCCCAGCCGGAAGAGTAAAATCCGCCGCCATTGCCGTTGGGTTGAACGATAGAACAACATACCCGTTAGCAGCGATAACCGCATTGTCCGGAAACGTAAAGTATTCGGCGCTTGCGTCACCCACGCGATACTGGGAAAGTGTAACGGTTGTGCTACTGGTATTATACAGTTCCAGCCATTCATAGCTATCGGTGCCTATAATATCATACTGGATTTCGTTGATGACGATCGACGTTGCTGGGTTATTATCGACCACGAAAACTTTATTGTCAGGACGCGCGCCTACGGACGGAAACCTGGTTACACTTGAATCTTCGTCTGTCGCCTCAACGTAGTATTTGACGACAGTGCCGTCAACAAAAGGTCCGACAGTTACGGAGTAGCTTGTGCCTACTGCCGTTGCTGCGGTTTCTACGAAACCGGCACCAGAATTCACCAGAAATTTTACTCCGGATACAGTGCCGTCGCCGTCGGTGACATTGGCTGTGATCGTAATTTGATCTGCAGATGTCGGAAACTGCTTATCCCGCTCGACAGAGTTTACAAAAGGCGGGGTATTAGTGGTTGATAGCGGTAGGGTTGTGGTACCCGGGGTCATCGTGCCTCTATCCAGGCTGGCTGTCCAGTTGGTAGCGGTCACCTCGGTGGATTCATCATGGCCCGTCAGCCCGCTGCCGCCTGTGCTTACTTCCGCGTCTTCCGCCAGGCTGACGCGCGTCACGACATTTGCCGAAGTTGTTATGGATAAGTTTCCGTTTGTTCCGGCGTCAGGCTGATACGGAAAGTCTGTTTTAGGGACGAATCCATTGGCCGAATTTGCCGTGGTGGGGGTTCCCCACGATGCCATGTCAACGTCTGTGACAACGTCTCTGATTCCATTCCAATAGAAGAGAATCGAGAATTCACCATTAGTCGCAGAGGGGTTGGTGAGGTTAAAGTTAACTGGCCTTGTGGCGGAATTGTTGAGCGAGATCATGTCAGGCACTTCTGCGTTTGTCGGCCCAACTTCAAAGATTAATGGAGCGCCGGGTAGCACATCATAGTTACTTTTCAGGCCGCCAAAAAACTCCGTAAAGAAATTTGTTGCTCCACCGGTGACTACTGCGACCTGGCCTGGCAGTAGCTGGAAACCGGCCGGGAAACGAACCACGTGATCGGTGGTTGCGCCGCTCACTTTACCACTTGCGGAGGCCGGCAGACCTGAATAGTTGTTCGTGTCGGTCAGGTA
>JBBSQY010000062.1:0-16829 GCA_038243585.1 Candidatus Sumerlaeales bacterium
GGCATCGCTCCACGCGCCGGGCAGATCCGCCGCCGGCAGCTCGCCCGAAAGCAGCGCCTGTTCCAGTTCGAAACGCAGGATGATATGAAGATTGTATGTCACTTCATCGCTCTCGGTGCGGATCAGGGACGGTTCGATATTATTGATGGCAAACATCCAGTCGGCATCTGATACATCGCTGAGCTGTTCCGGAAACTGGGTGCGAAAATGAGGCAGCATCCATTGCCAGAATGGCGCACCGCGGCCCACCAGATTTTCCCAAAGGCGCGACTGTGACTCATGAATTCCCAGGGACACGTATTCCCCACAGGGCGTGCCATAATGTTCTGCGAGCAGCCCCTGATCGTAAAGGCCATGACCGGTTTCATGGAGAACGCTGAAAAAGGCGTCGCCGATATTGTGCTCGTCATACCGGGTGGTCATTCGCGTGTCGCCGGGGCCGATCATGGAGCAGAACGGATGGGTGCTTGTATCGAGACGGCCTTTGGCAAAATCAAAGCCCACTGCCTGCGCCGCCTGCCAGGCCAGGGCTGTCTGGGCCTGGGCGGGATAGCGGCGATGCAGGATTGTCGACGGTGCCTTACGGCCACTTTCCGCTACCGCCGAAACAATCTCAACCAGCGGACCCCGGAGTTCGTCAAATACGCGGCGCAGTTCGGCGGCGGTCATTCCGGGTTCATACTCATCCAAGAGAGCATCGTAGGGATCGCCGGACGCTGACCCGACATGGTCCGCTTCCCGGCGTTTCAGCGCGATTATCTTTTCAAGCCATGGCTGAAAGTCCGCAAAGCAATCTGTTTCCCGCGCCTGCATCCACGCCTGCTGCGCCATGCTTCCGGCATGGGCGAGTTCCTCAACCAGCGCGGATGGAAGGCGGGACTGGCGGCTGAAACTGCGGCGGGTTTCCCGCAGATTCACGGTAATATCAGATGCGGCCGTTTGATCTGGCGCGGTGGCATCGGCGGCGGAGTCTTCCTCGGCTTTGGACAGCAGGTCTGAAAATCGAGGAGAGGTCATGCGCTCGTGGCAAAGACGAGCGAGCAGGGAAAGCTGGTCCGCACGCTGAGCGCCGCCGCCCGCAGGCATATAGGTTTGCTCGTCCCAGCCAAGTACAGAAGCGGTAGAGCCGAGAAGAGAAATTTCTTTCAGCTCGCCGATGAGCTGATCGTATGCGGAGGTCGGGGTGGTCATGGTTTAGGGTAATCCGTTGGGATAACAAACTTCATATTCAATGCAGGAGCAGGTTCAAATATCGGTGTGCAATACTCTGACCGGTTAGGGTTGGCAAATGGGGCTGATCGCCTAATACAGCGTCCACTCGTCAATTCCTGTTTCGCCCACGGCTATATTTACGCGGCGTACTTCGCCCGGAAGCAACGGATCAACGGCGACGGTCCGCACCGGCAATCCTGCTTTGGTGACGGTAAGGGTCAGGGGGGTCGCGGCGGGGGATTTCAACATTGCATAAAAGCCGTCGGATCCGCTCAGCCATTTATAGCTGCTGCCGGTGCGCTGTAACTGGGCGTCCACTATGGGAGCGCCGGTGGAGTCGGTGACATTGCCGACGATGATGGACTCAGTGGGCGTGGTCAGCCATTCCATTGCGGGAACGGAGACTTTTGTGCGGTATATCGTATCGGAATACTGAGCAAACTCTGTCGATGGAAACGCGGTATAACTAAAGATTACGGTTCCGGCGGCACCGAGTTCCCTGGCCCTTAATATCTGGTCACGAGTGTTTTCGAAATTACCGGTGCTGTTTCGGCTCATGCCCGCCACCACCTGCCGACCGTTAGCCAAGGGGAAATTACTGTTCAGGTTGGCTGAGAAATTTGTAAGGCCGCTGTCGTAAACCTGGGGGACAAAGAAATCCTGAGCCCCGATACCCGTCCATGCGCCCAGCATCTGGTTGACCGATTCCTGCTGAGATTTCCCGCGATAAGGGGCGCTGCTGACGGTGATTTCTGGTTTGCTGGCAGGACGGTTATAGTTTATTTCTGCCACTGCGCCGTAGATGTCGTTGAGCAAGCGGGTGATCTGATCGCGGCTCCAATTGCGAAAGCTGAGATTCGAAGGGTTTGACGGGCTGTTCACAGCGCTGCGGATCATGCTGATGGGGTCATAGCTGCCGTTGCCGGCAAATCGGATACGGTCGAAATGCACGCCGTCCACGTTATAATTTTGAGCCACGTAGACAACCTGATCGCGGGTCCACTGCTGAAAGGTCGGCACGCCGGGCGCTGCCCAGTCATAAAGTTCTTCTCCGGCCCCTAAAGCCTGGGGTTGCCCGTCGGAAGTATGATAGACCCAATCGCGGTGGGCCGGGTCGTCAGGGTTTCCGTGGGTAAAAAACGGATGAACAGGCTGGCCGCCGGGAACCACCGGAGGGGTCGCGCCCTGGTAGATGACATGAGTGTTGATGTACGCGTGGAATTGCAGGCCGGCCAGGTGGGATTTTGTTATGGCATAAGCCATTGGATCATACGATTGAGGCTGATGAGAGAATTGCTTAGCCCACGGTTCGTTGGGCGACGGGTACAACGTCTCCATCTGGCCGCGAACCTGCAAAAAGATGGCGTTAAAGTTTGCGTCGGCCATACGGTTTATTATGGTGTCCAGCTGGCCCTTCGTCTGCGTCTGAGTAGACTTGGGCCATTCGAATCGACTGACCCACAGACCCCGCAGCTCCGGTTCTTCGGGAGGACCTACGGGATTTTCGTCGCCGGGCTCCGGGCCGGGGGTGGGGCCGGCATATACAAACTCGACGGCATCGGCCATGACTACGGGAGTGGCGAAGTCCGGGCTCGCCGCATCGTTGGCGACAGATACGGAGCCGCCAGTGCCCGCAGCAAAATGCATCTGCCCGATGTAAAAGAACTGAGATCCGTTTAGTTGCTGATTGACCCGGACAGTGCTGGTTGCGGTGTCGCCATGGACGGTGTAGGGGCTGTTGATTGCGCGATTGGTCCCGGTGTTGTACCAGACGGAGACGTAATAATAGCCTTCCATGGGCAGGGTCGGGGTGAACCGGACGCGGGCCGTGGGCGTGGGGCTGGATGTGGCGAATGTGAAACGGTAGTCGGGACCGAACTTGCCACCGGTGGCGGTTCCTGTTTCCCAAGTGCCGGCTTCTACGGAAAAGCCGGGGTCCGCATTATCGACTACTACGGATTGTGCGGACACGGATGCGGCGGCAAGGAAGAGAAAAGTAACGGCGACGGCTTTAAACATAATCTGTGGTCTCGTGATTCGGTTTTGGTTCCATGGCGGGTTAATGTGAAATTTCAAAACACAGGCGGGATGCCTATGCTACTTCAGGGTTATGGTTACCGTGAGTGGCAGGTGGTCGGAAACGGGGGTGTCGAGCACGGTGACATCTGTGATACTAACCTTGCGGCTGCAAAATATGTAGTCGATGCGGCGCTTACTGTTGCCGTGGTTCATTGTCGGTTTTGGTTCGTCGCCGGATTGGCCTGCGAACTCGGCCGCCAGATCATGGAACCCAGCTTCTTTTACCATCCCAAGCAGATCGGGCTCCCCTGGGTGCGGATGGTGATTCATATCGCCAAGGATAAAAACGGTGGCCGTTGTGGCGTCCATCTTTGCGTGGCGTAGCAGTTCGGTCATTTGTGCCTGCCGGGTTTTTCCGTTGTTGTGCTGAAGGTGGGTGCTGTAGATGACGACGATTCCGAGAGCCGGGATCTGTTCCGCTAGCTGCACACGCACCGCATTTCGGGCTTCGTCCATATTTTCCCTGGCCTTGGCGTCACCTCTGGGGAGCTTTACGATTGTGGGAGGTAGAATATCAAGGCGGGTGAGAACGGCATTACCGAATTCTCCATGGGACGCACCGTTGTTTTTCCATCGGGCGGTATTGCCCCATTCCGCATAGCCACGGTTTTCCGGATAACCGGAATCGGAATCCAGGGTGCTGCCGAAACTGTAGTTCATGCTCATCAGACTGGCAAGGTATAGGGGCATGTTTAGGGGACAGGTTTGGATCGTTCCTCCCGCGTTTAAACCCCATAGATTTCTTACTTCCTGCAATGCAATTATGTCTGCTGCAGCCGTGGTGAGCACATCGGAAATGTTTTTCAGATCAATTATTGAGGGCTGGTGATTCGCACTGCTTAGGCCATCGGGTATGCCGCTATGAATATTGTAGGTGGTGAGAGTCAGGGAACCAGATGTGGTCGCACTGCCCTGGCTGGGTAGCAGCAAAGCACTAAGTGCGAGGGCAAGGCCTGTGACTGTTTTCATTTGTGGGGGACTCCGCGGATTTACAGATTAAAGGTATAAAACTGCAGATGCCCGCAGAGTTCGGAACGGTCAAGCGGCGTGTTAGGGGTCCAATAAAAAACAGGGCCGATGTTCTGGCCCTGTCTACAGTTTACTGTATCATTTGCTTTAGTTAGTATTGTCTGTGCTTGAAGAAGAGTCAGGACGTGCCTTGCTTGGCTCTTCAGTGGTGCTGTCAGAGTTGCTTCTCTTCGCCGCATTGCTCTGAGGCGAATCGCTTGCATCATCCTTGCTCTTTGCTTTGTTCGACTGGCTGCTGCTCCCAGCGGAAGGAATAGTCGAACTGGCAGGCTTGGTGGCCGAGCTTGAAGGTGGGGTTGCAGCTGAACCGGCACGCGGTGTTGCGGATGAAGCCGTAGGCGGTGTGACGGATGTGCCTGAAGCGGGAGTTGCAGATGTGCTGGAAACCGGTGTGGCTCCCGGGGTTGGGTTTGCATCGGTTGGGGCATTTGCACCCGGAGCTGGAGTGGTACGCACAGCCGGACTTCCATCTACTGATGGTGTTTCACCAGTCTGCGGGGTCTGCAATGAACGTGGGGTTTCGCCCACTTTCGGAGTCTCGCCCGATACCGGTGTTGCTGTTGAGCCTGGAGTCTGTCCAGCGTTAGGGGTCTCTCCAACGCGTGGCGTCTGTCCGACGACAGGTGTTTCGCCGGCACGTGGCGTTTCACCTGCGCCAGGTGTCACGTCTGCCCTAGGAGTCTCTCCGGCCTTCGGGGTTTCACCAGCTTTAGGAGTTTCACCTGCGCCAGGGGTTTGTTTGATATCAGGTTTGACGGAGCCGCCCTCTTTGGTGGAAACGTTATTATCGGCGGCATCGTCTTTTTTGCTGGCTTTGCTTTCGCTGCGGCGAACCTGCTCAATATTGCCAGATTTCACAGCCTTAACGCTTTCTTCAATGTTCAGTTCCTGCACGTTCACATTGTTCTGCTTAACGGCCTGCTGAATCTGAGCCCGGTTAACGTCCACATCCACATTGACTTCATTGTTTACAATGTTGACGTTATTATACCAGACAGGCTGAGCATAAACGGGAAAGCCTGACGGAACTGGATTGGAACGGACATAGGTGTGGATACGCTGAACTACCGGCACACCGACAATCTGCACCTGGTTGTTTACGTAAACCCGAACCTGATCAAAGTCGCCACGGATGCGGGCTTCCATAATTTGCAGGTCCAGAGCGATCAACTGGTTGATCTGAGCCGGGGGTATATTGACCGACCGGTAAGTCGCGTAAAGATAATCTACATATTCACGTACGACGGTGGTCGTCTCAATAGTGGTCACTGTGCCACCGTCCGCCGTGCGGACGGTTGTTTCACGACGCTGGGTCTCAACGGTTGTTTGTGCAAAAGCGCTGCAACTGATAACTGCAATACATGCAGCTGCGAAATACTGTTTCATAGCTTGTAACTCCCAAGTTTTCAATATAAGTGTTGATGCTTCTGGGAGTATACTCAGCAACCTGCGTGCCGAATGAAGCAGATCAGTAGGAAAAACGCAGACATTCAGCCTGAGAATGCCAACGGTGCGGAGGCAGCAACTCTAATAATTTGCGGCACAATCGTTATAATTGCGTCATTTTTAGCGCGATTTTAGTTTTCTGCACCGCGGAGTTCCGGGTGCCAGGTATCGCGCACCACAATGTAAACCGATATTATAATAAGGTTTACAATTGCCAGGGTGATCCAAACAAGCGGGCGCTTTTGCAGCCGAACTATAAACGGGCCAGCGATGCTGGCCACTAATATTCCTATAACGACGGTCAGTGCATTCATGAGGGGATACCTATTGTGGCGGGATTAATAAAATCAAGGGGAAGGTGAGGCTGGTTGTGAGAAAGTGAGAAGGCAGGCAGCACTGTTTGGTTTGTGACTATGCTCTTCGGCGCTTTTGGATCCTGGCGGCGGCCAGCAGTTGTTTGGCTATAGAGTTTTCTACGGCCTGATGAAAATGGCTGGAGTGGGCGTGGCAGATGGCGACGGCGAGAGCATCTGCGGCGTGGGACGTGGCGGGGGTATCGCGGAGGGCCAGGATGACGCCCACCATCCGCAGCACCTGATCTTTGGCCGCCTTGCCGCTGCCGCTTACGGCCTGTTTGATCTGCTGGGGAGTGTACTCGGATAAGGGGAGTTCTGCATTGGCGGTGGCCAGAATGGCCACGCCACGACCTTCAGCCACGGCCATGGCACTTTTTACGTTAATGCTGAAAAACAGTTTTTCGATGGCGACAACATGGGGGCAGGTTTGAGCAATGACAAGGCTCAGGCCGTCGTAGATGGCCTTAAGGCGGGCGGCAGTGCTTTCGCCGGGGCGGGTGATAATGCAGCCCTGGTCAACCAGACGTGACTGATTTGCTTCGTGATCAATAACGCCGTAACCAGTGTTGGAGAGGCCAGGGTCAATTCCAAGAATACGCATGAAGATGATCTGGGGACGGGACAAGCGGGTTTGCCAGAAAAATCGGACAATTGCGTCTTGTCTGAAAAAACCGTATGACCCGTTGACAAGTGATTGTCCTGTTAAATGAATTGCCTATCAATAGCAGGCGGACGGCTGATGGACATCGTAAATGATGAAGACCTGCAACAGCGGGTTGATGAGGTAGGAGGGCCCATACGCCTTCTCGTGGAAGCACTCGATCAGGTGATACTGGACAAGCCGGATGTGACACGCGCGCTGGTGACAGGGGTGCTGGCGGGCGGCCATGTGCTATTGGAGGGCCTTCCGGGGCTGGGCAAGACGGAACTGGTGAAGGGGCTGGCTCGCCTGTGCTCCATTGAATTCCGGCGTGTGCAATTTACGCCGGATCTGCTGCCGAGCGACATCACGGGTAGTTTTATTTTACAGGAGGGGGAAGCGGAGGCTGACGGCCACCGGCACCGGGATTTTGTTTTTCAACGGGGCCCGGTTTTCTGCAATATTTTGCTGTGCGACGAGATCAACCGGGCATCGCCGAAAACCCAGAGCGCCCTGCTGGAGGCCATGGCGGAGCGCTGTGTGACGGTGATGGGCGAGACTCATCCGCTGCCGAATCCATTTTTCGCCATCGCGACGCAGAATCCCATCGAACTGGAAGGCACGTATCCCCTGCCGGAGGCGCAGGTCGACCGGTTTCTTTTCAAGCTCCATCTGGGACGCCCGAGCGCGGACGTGCTGAAAAATATTGTGCGCGACCGGGTGACCGGCGCACCGCCGGAAATGCAGCCGGTGTTGTCTTTGGATGAACTGCGGGACGCGATCGGGCTTTGCCGTCAAGTACACGTAAGCGAACCTGTTGCGGCTTACATCGCCCGGCTGGTAGAGGCGACGCACCCGGACGCGACCGGCGCGCCGGATCTTGTGCGCCGATACGTTAAGTATGGCGCCAGCCCCCGGGCAGCAATAGCCCTGGGGACAGCGGCCCGAGCCTGGGCGCTGATGGAAGGAAAGTCCCATGCAGGGTTTGAATCCGTAAAGAAGCTGTTTACCCACGTGATGAACCACCGCATCCTGCTGGATTATTCCGCGCGCATGGACGATGTTCGCGTGGATCAGGTGATTGCGCAGGTATTGGAATCTGTTGATGTTCATGGCAAACCATTGCCGGCGGGAGTGCGCGGCGCATGAGGCGCGGACGGAGCGGAATATTGCTTCAATGGTTGCTTGTCACCGTTTTACTTTGTCACACCGCCTTTGCGGGCGCTGTCGTTCGGGTGTCGGCAGAAATTCTGGGCATGGGGCAGGGTGGCCAGGGCGGGATTACCTGGGTTGCCGTCACCCTGAGCAACACCACGTCTCGGCCCGCGGAGGGTCAGATTGAGTTCAACGGGTACGGATTAGGTGGCACCCGCATGGCCATCATAAAAGTTGGCTTAATACCACCGGGGTCAACCCAGACCCTGAATGTTCCGATTCCGATTATTACAGTAAGCGGGGGTGTGTTTCGGTAAAAAAACGGCGACATATCCACGCTCAATCTGAGTTCCAATTACGGCGGCCCTCATCGACTCACTTACCTTTATGCATCCGATCCATCCAACCAGTTGACCGATGATGAATTAGACGCTTTCACCTACACAATCGCGCCAGATACCGCGAGCTCGCTTTCTTATCCAAGTGCCTCCAGCACTACGAGAACACTATCGTCTTCCGAGCGCGCGATTTCGCAGACATCTACAGATGCTTTGCCGGATAACTGGCTTTGTTATACCCCGTTTAAAACAGTAATAATGACGGCTTCCGCTCATAACCGACTGACGGCTCCCCGACGGCAGGCCATAGACACCTGGCTCGCGCTGGGCGGTAACCTGATCCTTTTTGGCGAAGAGGAATTGACAACTAAGACTGCGGAACGGGGTCAGATTATCCGAACGACCACGAATCCTGTTCTCGCCGACGGCTACATTGCTATGTGGCCGCATGAACCGTTTGGCATCGCTGAAAAAGTTTCCGGCCTTCCCATGCCGTACCGGGTATCGACGGCTGGAGGGAGAACCGGGGCGTTTATATTGGCGACCCTTTTTCTTATCGTGGTGGGCCCCATCAACTACTGGTATTTTTCGCGGCGAAACGACATACGTAAACTTCTTGTCACCGTGCCGCTTTTATCTCTGGGCTTCTGCTCGCTGATCGCGGGATATTTCGTAATAACCCAGGGGTTCAATCGCAAAGGCGGGTCGCTGAGTGTGACAACGGTTGACGAGAAAACCAATCGCGCCGTCACCATAGCGAAGCATTCGCTCCTGTCCGGCCTTTATCCCCTGGGAGGGTTCCATTTCAGCAGGGACACTTATCTCCTTCCCAAAAATCATGAACAGCGAGATTCTGCGCAGTTGGATTTGACACGGGAAATCGTGTTGGAGTCGGGACTGTTTCAACCGGGTATTCCGTTTGACTACTCGACGATCAAGCCGTTCACGACGCGCGAGCGCATGATCTACGATGCGGGCACCGGAATGGTGCGGAACGGGTTTGAACTGCCGGTAAAAGCGGTGGCGCTGTTGCATAGCGGACATTACTATACAGGCGGCGCGGCAGCCTCTGGCGAACAGGTCAAACTGGAAGTCGTGGATGACAGCGAAGCAGCGGCAATGAAACCGCAGGAGCAGACGCAGGGGCACAGCGCGGCAGCAGAGCGTATGGTGCGATTGCTGGGTCGGCAGTTAATGGACACCGAGGAGATGGAAGCGGCCGCAAGCCTGGCGGCCGTGGTGATGGACTATCCCGAGGAGACTAGCGAAACCCTGTATATGGCTCTGCTGGACGGATTGCCGAAAAGCGCAGAATCTGGTGTTGAGATTTCTGATGGACGCAATTTGCACCTGGTGATTGGGCGGCCGGGAGCCGGAGAGGTCGGAACGCTGCCTGAAGACGAGGGGGGCGAAACAAAATGATAATATTGCGAGTCATGAGTTTCGATAAAACAGGGAAAGGAGTCCGGCTCAAGCCGGCGGTTCGCCATGCTTGAGGTTCGGAATCTTCGGAAGCGGTTTGGGAATACCTGGGCGGTCAATGGATTAGATTTCACGCTGACGCCTGGTCGGATATATGCTTTTGTGGGGCCGAATGGTGCGGGCAAAACCACCACCATGCGCATGATTGCCACGCTGGACGAGCCCACATCCGGTTCTATTTATGTGGACGGAAAATCGGTGCAGGAAGAACCGTATGCCATTCGCCGGATGATCGGTTATATGCCTGATCACTATGGCATTTACCCCGATCTGACCATCCGGGATTACCTGGAATTTTATGCACGGGCCTATTCCATCCCGCGCGACGTTCGCCAGAGCCGGATCAACAATATCATGGAGTTTACAGGTTTGGACCGCATCGACGGCAAGAAGGTGGACGCGCTGAGCAAGGGGATGATGCAGCGGCTGAACATGGGTCGCGGCCTACTGAATGATCCTAAAATCCTGGTGCTGGACGAGCCAGCGGCGGGCCTTGATCCGCGCGCGCGCATTGAACTGCGGTTTTTGCTGAAACAGCTTGCCGCCCAGGGGCGCACCATTTTTATCAGTTCCCACATCTTAACGGAACTGGCGGAGATGTGCGACGAAATGTTGATCATCGACAAGGGTCGCCAGGTGATGTTCGGCACCGTTGACCAGATCCAGGCGGGGATGCAGGAGTCGGTCGAAATCAGCATGAAGCTGTTGGATCCGGGGATACACGCGACACGCCTGGAAACCTGGCTGATGGAACAGCCCCGCGTCTCCGAGCTGACAATCGGCGATAATGGCAACATCCGCCTCGCCTATCCCGGCGACCGCCATCTTTGCGCGGACCTGCTTTCCGGCATCGTGACCGCCGGGTTTCCCATTATTGAGTTTCGGCCGGTGCTGCTTTCCATGGAAGAAGTTTTCATGCAGATCACCGAAAGCGAGATCACCGAATGAGGGCGCTTATAAACTTCTTTGGCGACAACGCGATGTTTTACAAAGACATCACGCAGTGGATGCGCAACCGCACATTTGCCTCGCTGTTTTTCGGGTTACTTCTGGTGGCAGAGGCGTTGTCGCTGTTCATCATCGCCGGCAGCGATGATATTGCGAACCCCGGCGTGTCGATGTTTTACACGCTTTACCTGGTGCTGATCATCTACGCGCTGCTGATCGCATACATGGGGAACGGCCTGACGTCGCGCGAATTCGTAAACCGCACATTCGAACTATTTGAACTGTCGGGGATGAGCCTTGAGCGGATGGTCGGCGGCAAAATACTGTCCATGCTCTACCAGTTTTTCTTTGGTTTTTTCTGCCTGGTACCATTTATGTTTTTTGCGTACTTCCTGGGTGGCCTTGACTTTGTCGAGATGCTGGTGGGCGTGGTGATGATGGGGATTCTGGCATTGCCGCTGTACCTGGCGAGCCTGCTGGCGGCATTGACCGGTCGCTTTAAACAGATTGCGATTTTGGCAAAGCTTGCATCGGTATTTACGATTACCATGTTTAGTGTGTTTGCGGTTGTTTCGTTTTTTACGAACGAGCCGATCATGCAAGAGATCGTTCGGGAACTTACGGATTTCCTGAAGCAGCTTTTTAACGGGTCAGTCGAGGCGCTGGTTATGTTTGTGATCAGCATTGCAGTTTATGTGCAGGTCTGCCTGTTAACTTTTTATTTCTGTTGCGACAGTATCGCCCGCGAAAGCGATAGCCGAGAGATTCCCATTAAAGTTCTGATTAGTTTTCTGGTGATTTCGTGGATGGCCTTCTGCGGGGCTGAGATAAACTTTACGGGAAATGCGAACGCTTATTATATGGTCGCACCTGTGTTCCTGTCGCTGCTGGCCCTTGGGGCGCGAACATTTTATAATCGCGCGAGCGTGCCGCCAATAGTCGCGAGGAAGTATGCCGGGGCAAAAGGGTTTAACGCCTTATTTTTCTGGTTGTTAAAACCGGGGATCCAAGGCAGTGTTCGCACGCTGTTTACGCTGATAGCGTTGGCGATTATTACAGGTGCAGGTGCCGTTTACCTTATGCCGATCGCCCTTGGAGGCAGTGCCTTGGGGGGCGGGTCCACGCTGGGGAGAGAGCTGTGGAGCGGGTTTTCGCTGCTTGTGCAGATTCCCTGGTTTCTGGCGATTCCTCATATGCTTTTTGCGAAGAACCGCGAACTGCGATACAACTATGCGGGGCAGCGGACAATCGCCGTGGCATGGTGGGTGGTGCTGGGGGCCCTAGTCATGATTTTTCTGGCCTGGACAAAATCCTCTATTTTCGTATCTTCAGTAAACCCAAACAGCCTTCTGGATATATTTATGGTCACTCTGCTGTCTCCCTTACCATCGCTGCTGATAGTTGGATCTGAAGATATTATGCTGTTTGAATTCGGAAGCTTTATCAGAATTGGATCTGGCATTGTAGGGGCCCTCCTCATGTTGGCCCATATGCGCGGGGTGGTGCGAGAGGAAGCCCGCGCGACTGAGGACAACCAGGGGCCGACGACGGGCGAGGATTCGTCGGACGGGGGAGCGACAAATCAGGCATTAAGTGATGCTGCTCAATGAGGATAATGCAACGCGAGGCAGGGCGGGCATATCGGTCGCTCTTTACGATCGGGCGGGAGCCTATGCTACTTCCTGATTTTCCCACTCGTGGGCAGGTGGAGGCGCTGGCGGATAAATATACGCTGGCGCTGCCGCACGCCATTCATTCGCCGCGGTCGGGCGAACTGGCAGGACGGCGGACGGGCAGCTCTGTCGAATATCAGGACCGTAAGGATTTCACCGCCGGGGACGATCTTCGTCACGTGGACTGGCGCGGCTACGCCCGCAGCGATCGCATGACCGTCAAACTCTACCGCGAAGAAATTATGCCGCGCATCGACATCGTTATCGACGGGTCGGCCTCCATGGAAGTTACGCCCGGTAAGGCCCTCCGGCGGCTGGAGATGGCCTATCTGTTCTGGCTGCTGGCGCGGCATCTTCACGGGCAAACGCAATGCTGGCTCGCAGGCAACGGACCACTGCGCCTTTTGTCGCACCCCCTGGACATCGCAAAATTCCCCACCTCCCAGTTTGAAAATCCACTGCCGAATCTGCGCGGCAGTCAGGTGTCGCGGCCCGGCGGCATTCGCGTCTTTATTTCCGACCTGCTTTACGCTTTTGATCCCGCGCAGCTTGAAACGACCCTTGGCCGGTGCGACCGTTTGTTGGTGGTACAGGTGCTTTCCGCTTTCGAAGAAAACCCCGGCGAAGGACTGACGGCGGGGGGGATGGTGCGGCTGATGAACGCCGAGGCGGACGAGTATCTGGACGTGCGCCTGGACGACGCGACAGTGGCGCAATACCGGAAACGGCTGCTGGCGCTCCAGGCAGATTTATCCCAGCGGCTGGCGATGCGTGGGGGCGCGCTGGCGATCACCCGCGACGACGAAACCCTGGAGTCCGCCTGCCGCAATCTGCACCGCGTGGGAATGCTTGCGATATGATATTTCTGAATCCGTTGGGCCTGCTGGCGCTTCTGGCCATTCCTATTATCCTGGGTTTGCATTTTTTTCGACAACAGAAAAAATCCCGTCGAGTGGGCGGGCTGCATCTGTGGGATTTTGCGCGAATCGCCACACCGGCGGGTCGTCGTTTTGAACGGCTCCGGAACAGCCTGCCGTTACTTTATCAGCTTCTTGCAGCGTTGCTGGTGGCGCTGCTTCTTGCCGGACTGGACTTTCCCATCAAAAATTCCGCGCGACATTTTTCCATCATTATCGACGACAGCGTGAGTATGCAGGCGCGAGTTGATGGCAGCGTGGCGGCGAGGCGAGCCGTGGATGAGCTTACGGAATGGGCGCAGCCAGGTGATCGGTTTACGGTGGTGGCGGCGTCGAACAGGCCGGTTGTTTTGGCTGGGCCTTCGGCAAACAAAGCGGAGCTGGTCAGGGCGCTGGCAAAGTGGTCTCCTCGTTCGACCGCTGCCAATCTTGACGAGGCGGTTAACATCGCAGCGAAGTTTGGCGCGAAAAACAGCCGCATTTTACTGGTCACGGATAACCCCGAAAGCGCAAAACATCTGAAGTATAGCGTTACTATCTGGGGTGTAGGCCGCGCGGCGCCGAACAACGGAATTATCTTCGCCGACAGATTCCGCGTTTCAGATGACGCCGAAAAAATCGTGGCGACGGTTCAACGATTCGGCGGCGGAGCCGCGCAGGAAACGCTGACGGTTTATCATGGCGAGCAGGCGCTCACATCTACAAAAATTGATCTTGAAACAAGCAGACCGGTTTCTGTGGAACTGGATTTACCTGCGCTGGATACTTCGCTCCGCCTGGCCATTACATCCGGCGATCCGCTGGCGGTGGATGACTCTCTTATCCTGGCGCCGGTCACGATCAAGCCGGTAAACGTTTACATAGCTGAGGGGCTGCCACGACGAGATACCTTTGTTAAAGCGGCAAGCGCGGTAAAGGACGTTTTATTTGCGCCGACGGTGGCCGAGGCAGACTTGGTATTTACCAATGACGCGAACGAAGCGGCGAGGGGGCGGCGGAGTTATTTGTTTGCAGCGGCGGAGTCGACGGAGAGCCTTCGCATCGCCACGGGCCGCGACCTGGTAACGGGTGAGGATTCCGCCATCGCAAATAATTTGAGCCTGGCGGGAGTGACGTGGCCGTTCGACGGCGACGCCGTTGCAGACGCCCGTACGGCGCTGCGTGCGGATATTTCTTACACCAGCATCCCCCTGGTTTACGCGGAGCGAAGCACCAGCGCGTCGGTTCATTACCGGGTGAATCTGGCCCTGGATGCGACTAACATTTTCAGGCAGCCGGCGTGGCCCGTGCTAATTATGAACATGATCGAAGAGTGCCGGGCGGCGCTGCCGGGGCTGTCGCGGGTGAACCTGCGGGCGGGCGAGGAGGTACGGTTGAACCTGGAACCGGATCCGGCGGTGGACCAGGTATTTACCCTGTGGCGCGAGGCGGAGGCGCAGCCTACGCAAACGTGGCGAAGTGAACCGCCGGCGATGCTGGCGGGGCTGCCTCCGGGCACGTACAGAATAAGGCAGGGGGATGCGGCGGAGTCGCCTGCGTTGGCGATGTTTCGTGTTAACTTGTTTAGCCAGGCGGAGAGCGATTTACGCCCGCTATCAACGGTGAAGCCGGATCTCAGCCGGTTATCCGCAGATGAAACGGAACGCACGGAGCGGAATTATCTTTTATATTACGCCATGATGGCGGGATTGATCGGGTGTGTCGTCCTCGGGTGGGTTTATCATGACGCAGGGCATTAATCCAGACAACGCCGGCTTTAAGCTCAACCCGGATTATGACCTGTTTCATTGGAGAACTTATTATGCGGACTACCCAATCGTGCTAACTACGCGCCGAAGTTGAGCGTCGCGGTTTAGAAAGCCAGAAAGTTTAAACAGCCTGAAGATGCGATATTACAGCACCCTTTATAGCGCCGAAGGTGCGATTTTATACCAGCCCAGGGCAACGCCCTGGGTTTTAGCGCCCTTATTTAAGGGCCAACGGCCCGATTTATATCTCAGTCCCACACATACCGCTCATCAAAGTCCATCCCGTACGCCTGGAGGTACCGGCGATATTCCTCCTGGAACGTCACCTTTTCATGATGTTCTTTCTGTCGATCAATGTATTTGATAAGATCCTCTCGGTCATTTGGACTGAGCGAAAATGCTCCATAGCCCTTCTGCCAGGCGAAATTTTGCAGGCCCGGCGCTTTCGTTTTTATCCATTTCGAGGACGAGGTTTTCAACTCCTCTATTAACTCCGCGATCTTGATGGTTCGAGCGAGACGAATCGCCAGATGCACATGGTCTTCGACACCACCTGTACGGTAACACTCACAATTGACATTGCGCGCAACAGTTGAAAGATAGGCATGTAACTCTGGCTGAAGGGCACTGGTTATTAAAGGTGCACGATCCTTGGTACTGAAAATAATATGCACCAAAACAAACGCTAAAGACTGCGGCATAAATGTTAAAGCTCCCAGAAGATGATGAATCAAATTTAACCGCCGACAAAGATGATCAAGCCCAAATTACGTCAACCTTAGTCGATCCGCTATAAATCGGGCCTTTGGCCCTGAATCCCGGTCGATTTAAACCCAGGCTGTTGGCCTGGGCTGGTATAGATCGGGCCATTGGCCCTATTGAAGGAAACGGATGATATGAAGAATTTCACCCCAAATAAAAGTGGTGCCTTGGGCAGGTGTGGAACCGCGTCTTCAGAACTCAAAATTAACGATCCTGGGAGCAGGATTTGACCGTTCTCTACCCTGAAGCGCTTCTGGTTGGTCTCCTGCTTGTTGTTCTTTACTGGCGGTTTGTCCGAAACAAAAATATCTGGCGCACCGCTATGGTTGCACTTGTTGTTTTGCTGCTCGCATACCCGTCGCTGGAGGTCCGTTCCCGGAGTCTTGACCTGTTCGTGGTGCTTGACCGGAGCCGGTCTGTATCGGCGGAAGGAATTGCGAAAGAGTCTGAACTGCTGGAGTTGGTAAGCGACAAGCTTTTGCCTGGCGACCGTGTCTCTGTAGTCACGTTTACGGAAAAGGCCTATGTGGAACAAGCTCCGTCAGCTGGCCCGGCGGAGCGAGAGATGACCATCCCGTTCAGCCCTGATGGATCCGACCTGGCCGACGGCCTGGCGACGGCGCTCGCCATGGTTTCGGATGAGCGCCAGTCGCGCATTCTCCTGCTGAGCGACGGCGAATATACCGGTCAGGATCCGACGCAGCAGGCGCAGGCCGCGCGTCAGAGAAATGTGCCAATCCATGTCCGGGATCTGAAACGTCTGGACGTACGAAACCTTTTCGTGTCCGGGGCTGATACGGATGAAAAACTATTGGCGAACGAACCGTTCCGGGTTATCTTTCGCGTCAATTCCACCGTGGACATGCCGGGGCACTACCGGGTGTATCGTGACGGAAAAATCGTCGGCGATGGCGAGGCCAGCGGGTGGCGCGCATACAATTTTCGCGCGGGAGAAAACCGCATCGCGTTTTCTGACAGCGTAGCCGTCAGCGGGATCCACGGGTATCGCCTCGAAGTGGAAACCACTCCGGCGAATCTGGAAAA
>JBBSQY010000063.1:0-16108 GCA_038243585.1 Candidatus Sumerlaeales bacterium
ATCTGGAAAAGATTATCGCGGACAACGTGGCGGAAAAATTTGTGAGTGTGGTGGGCGAGCGCCCCATGCTGGTTGTCAACAATACAGGCGAGGCGGACAACGTAACGGAGGTTCTTCGCGCAGGAGGCATTCCTCTGCACCTGGTTTCCATCGGCGCGTACAAAATGGATATCAACCAGCTTTCCGGCTATAAGGGCGTGATCCTCAACAACGTTTCAATAACCGGTCTGCCGAAAAAGGTCATTGATGACCTTGGCCGATTTGTGACGCAGGAGGGCGGCGGGTTGCTCGTGTCGGGGGGTAATCGCAGTTTCGGTGCCGGGGGATACTATCGGTCGGCGCTGGAAGATGTGCTGCCGGTTTCGCTGGAAGACAGGCGCCAGAACAAGAAGATCAGCGGAGCGTTTTGTTTCGTGCTGGATCGCAGCGGGAGTATGGCGATGGAGGTGCCGTCCGGCGGAACGAAGATGGATCTGGCCAACGCCGCCGCAGTGGAAGCGCTCGGCCTGCTCGGGCCGGCAGACAGCATTTCCGTCATCGCTGTCGATAGTTCGGCGCACATTTTCGTGCCGCAGCAGTCGGTGGAAGAGCCGGGCCAAATCGCGTCGCAGATTCGCGGCATTGAGAGTATGGGTGGCGGTATTTACACCTATACAGGCCTTGTGGCAGCGTCCACGCAGATCGCCGGCGCGACCCAGGCGAACAAGCACGTGCTGCTGTTTGCCGACGCCGCCGACGCTGAGGAGCCGGGCGAATACGAAGAACTGCTGGAAAAATTTGTGGCGGCGGGAATCTCGGTGAGCGTGGTGGGCCTGGGCACGGAGCAGGATGTGGACGCGGAATTTCTGAAAGACGTGGCGAAGCGCGGCGGCGGCAACGTCTATTTTACCCAGGATCCCGGCCAGCTCATCCAGTTTTTTACCGCCGATACGATTCAGTACACCCGCAAAAATTTCATCGAAGATCCTGCGCCCATGAAAGTCCTGCCCGGCGCTTTTACGATGTCGCCGGAACAGACCTGGCGGGATTTCTCGTCTGCGGATTACAATTTGTTGTTCCCCAGGGAAGGCGCCGAGGTGGCCATTATGACGGCCAACGGCGACGATTCGCCGGTGTTGGCGTTCTGGCAGAGAGGCGTGGGACGAACCGCGAGTCTGGCTCTGGACGCTGGTGGAGATTTTAGCGATCAACCGGATTTCCCCGATGTCGTTCTGAGCGCGGCGCGGTGGATCATGGGCAGCAATGTGAACGACAACTTTCAGGTGGCGAGCGAGACGAACGGCAATTACGCGCGTATCACGATGGAGGTGAGTGATGAGGAACGGGCGGCGATGGGCCAGGCGCGGTTGACGATGTTCGCGCCGGATGGAACAACCATAGAGCAGCCGCTCCAGTGGGATACCTGGAATCGGATGTCAGCGGACATTCGCCTGACCCAGACGGGCGCATGGCGGGGTATCATTCAGGTGGGCGACCAATCGTACCGGGTGGGGCCGGTGAGTATGCCGGTTTCTCCAGAATTCGCGTGGCGGGGAGACGCCGGTAGCGGGCGAGAAACCCTGTTGGAACTGGCGGCGCTCACCAACGGTCGGGAACTGCTGGATATTAATCCGCTATTCGAGAGAAGGAATGCGAGCGTTGTGAGCCAGCCGCTTATCTACCCGTTGCTGATTCTGCTTGTGCTGATGCTGCTGGCAGAAATCGCCGAAAGCAGGTTTGGCGGGGCGCAGTTGATGAAAGGTAAGGTGGAAACTATTGCCAAAAGTTTGAGAAGTGGTAAGAAACCGAGACCCGTAAAAAAAGTAAACGCGAGGATGGAGGAGGGTGAGGTACCGACATCCGAGCCATTGGAGAAACCTGTATTAGTTAAAGAGACTTTGGCTCCTGCAGAGGAAATGAATTACCTGGCGGGCGTAAAAGCCCGCGCGCGGAAGTCTATGAAGGATAAGAAATAAGCAGGGCTGGGACGGATGCCAATCATGCTGACTTCTCCTTCGGGCGCAATACCTGCTTAAGGTGATTACCTAAACAATCCTCACTATTAAAAAAATTAATTAGCGAATGCGATGGAAATGCAAACGTTTGACGGTGTTGTCGGTAGTATGCTTTTTACACCATTCATTACGTACGCCACCTAGCGGAAAGCCTGTAACGTGTGCAGTTTATCCATAGACAACCCTGACCCGGAATTGAACATCACTTATTGTCCGCAAGCGTCACGTTTTCGGTCAAACTTTGTTTTCTTTTCCAGTGAATCCCCCGTGGCATTACCGCTAATACAGTCGACGGTGAACAGATAAAGATGACGATAGATTCGGCCCTGGCGTCTAACGCCGATTATTTGGAGCAAAGTTATCAAGCCTGGAAACGCGATCGTGAAAGCGTTCCGGCGGATTTGGCCCATTTTTTTGATGGGTTTGATTTTGCGCAGAATAGCAGTTGCGGGATATCCGGACAGAAACAGTCCGCCGTCGACCGGCTGGTATATAGCTACCGGGATATCGGGCATCGTGTAGCCCAGATTAATCCCCTGGGTGATAATCCAGTAGATACCCCCAACCTGAATCTTGAAGAGTTTGGGCTGAGCGAAGCAGACCTTGATACGGTTTTTGATTCTGACGACATCCCTGGTATTGAAGTAGCGCCCCTGCGTCAGATTATTGACCACCTGAAAGCCACTTATTGTGGTTTTATTGGCGTTGAGTATATGCACATCCAGGATATGGCGGAGCGCCAGTGGCTCCAGGAACGCATGGAAGGGACGCGGAATCAGCCGAATTTCACCCGCGACCAGCATTTGCGGATCCTCTGGAAGCTGCGCAAAGCGGAGATGTTTGAGCAATATCTGCACACGACTTACCGGGGGCAGAAGCGGTTTTCTCTCGAAGGAGCGGAGACTCTGATTCCCGCGCTGGACCGCCTGCTTGAGCTGTCGGTAGCCGCCGGAATTCATGAAATAATTCTCGGAATGACCCATCGCGGACGACTGAACGTGCTGGCCAACATCCTTGAAAAAAGTTACAATGACGTCTTTTCCGAGTTTGAAGACAACTTTCAACAGGACACCATCCATGGCGATGGCGACGTTAAGTATCATAAAGGTTTTTCTAATGATCTCCGGGTCAACGGTCAGGATATCCATGTCTCTCTGACCCCTAACCCCAGCCACCTTGAGATGGTCGGTCCAGTTGTGGCGGGCAAAGTGCGTGCGAAGCAGGCCATGCGCCTCGACAAAGAACGAAAAACCGTTCTGCCCTTTATCATCCACGGCGATGCGGCCTTCGCAGGTCAGGGAATAGTGGCTGAAACTTTCAATCTTTCTCAACTGCGCGGCTACCGCACCGGCGGTACCTTGCATTTCATTATCAACAACCAAGTAGGGTTTACCACTACAGCCATTGATTATCTGAGCGGCCTTTATTGCACGGACGTAGCCAAGATGATGGCCGTGCCCATATTTCACGTCAATGGCGACCAGCCTGAGCATGTGCTCCACTGCATGGATATGGCCATGGAATATCGTCAGACCTTTGGTAAAGACGTGGTTATCGATATGTGGTGTTACCGTCGCCATGGTCATAATGAAGGCGACGAGCCATCGTTTACACAGCCGCTTCTTTATAATCGGATTCGTAAGCACCCCAGCGTCGACGACCTCTACGGAGAAGAGTTGGCGAAAAAAGGGGAAGACGCGCTGGAAGAGACGACAGCGTTGGCCCTGGAGTTTGAAAAACGCCTGGACGAAGCAAAGCGTCAGGCCGCGAAAATTGAAGATCGGGAATACTCGACAGACGGCTTCAAAGGGGGCAAGTGGCGTGAATTGCGCGGGCAATACGCGCACGAGCTTGTGGAAACCCGCGCCTCTATTGAAGACCTTCGCCTCGCAGGCGAGACCCTGGCGAATCTGCCCGAAGGATTGAACATCCACCGGGTTCCCCGGGACCAGATGGAAAAAATCCGTCAGGCGACCATGGGCGAAGGCGAACTTCGCTGGGCAGAAGCGGAGCTGCTTTCGTTTGGGACCCTATTGATAGATGGCTCCGGAGTACGCCTGAGCGGCGAAGACAGCGGACGAGGAACTTTCAGCCAGCGCCACGCCATCCTGTATGATCAAAAGACCGGCGAAAAGTTTGTTCCTCTCGCCCAGCTGGACAAGGGCAATGTAGAATTTAAATGCTACGATTCGAGCCTGGCAGAACTCTCGGTTCTCGCGTTTGAGTACGGCTATTCTCTCGGAGACCCCAGCAAGCTGATTATGTGGGAAGCGCAGTTTGGCGATTTCGCCAATGGTGCCCAAGTGATCATCGACCAGTTTCTCGCGGCGGGACAGAGCAAATGGAGTCGCATGAGCGGCTTAGTGATGCTGCTGCCCCACGGATACGAAGGGCAGGGGCCGGAACATTCGAACGCCTGGCTCAGCCGATATCTTACCCTCTGTGCGGAAGACAACCTGCAGGTGGTGAATCCGACCACGCCCGCCCAATATTTTCACCTGTTGCGTCGTCAGGTAAAACGGGATTTCCGTACGCCTCTCGTTGTAATGACACCGAAGAGCCTGCTCCGGCGTCCCGGCGTGACAAGCCCGGTCACGGACCTGGCCGAAGGACATTTTCAGGAAATCATCGATGATCCCCGCCAGCCCTCAAATGTGCGCCGATTGGTGCTTTGTTGCGGCAAGGTGTATTATGATCTGATGGATAAGACCAAGTCTGAAGATGTTAATGCGGATGATGTGGCAATCGTGCGTATTGAGCAACTCTATCCGTTTCATCCGGAAAAGTGGAAAGAACTCGCAGAAAAATACGATAACGTAAAGGAATGGGTCTGGGTTAGCGAAGAACCCGTCAACTATGGGGCTTGGGCGTTTATACGGCAGCATTTGGAATCCATGTATGATGGTTCCCTTTGGTATGTCGGGCGGGCGCGATCCGCGTCTCCCGCCACAGGCAGCAAACGAGCCCACGATCATCAGCAGGAATTGATCGTAAATTATGCGCTGCAGTCAGGTCCCCTGGCTGCAGAGCTTGTTGACGGAGTAACCGCGTTTACGCTCGGTGATAAACTATGGCACATGAAATCAAAATCCCGTCGGTCGGTGAATCGGTCAGTGAAGGAACCCTCGCACAGTGGCTGAAAAGCGACGGCGATTTGGTCAAAAAAGGTGAGAACATTGTTGTCATTGATACGGAAAAGGCCAGCCAGGATCTGCCCGCCGACGTAAGCGGTCGCTTGCGGATTACGGTGAAAGAAGGCACCGATGTCAAAATTGGCGCTGTTATCGGCCATATTGAAGACGATGCCGCGGGTGATTCTGCGCCAGACAAAACCGCGGTGCCCGCTGCGAAATCTGAGTCCTCCGAACCTCTGCAAAAATCCTCTTCCAACACAAATAACGCTTCTGTTGCCCAGGCACAATCGTCCTCTCCCTCCGCCGCGCAAACGTCCGGTAAATCTTATGATATCGTTGTGCCATCTGCCGGCGAATCCATCAGCGAAGGTACCATCGCCCAGTGGGTTAAAAAAGACGGCGACCACGTTGTAAAGGGCGAAGATATTGTCGTCATTGACACGGAAAAAGCGTCTAGTGATTGTCAGGCAGAGCATTCCGGCATTTTGAGAACCCTTGCCGCGACCGGCGAAGACGTGAAAATTGGTCAGGTTATCGGGCGCATCGAGGCGACCGATGAGGCGACCGATGACGGGAGAAAGGCGGAGGAATCAAAACAGGCCCTTCATATCGCCTCTCCGACTCCACAACCTGGAACTAGTCAGCCTCCCGACCAGGTGCCAGCTGCCGAAGCGCGGGACGCTGAAATGGAAAATCGCCCCCCGATTGCTCCGGAAAAAGGGGAAAACCGAGCCGATCCTGAAAAGGTCGCGGACGCGAACAGATCAGCAGCCTCAACCAAACCGTCAGCCGCCCCAGCCCAGCCCGCTCGTGCGTCCGCAACCAATGACGGGGATCAGCGCGTAACCCGTGAACCGATGACCCGCATGCGCCGCACTATCGCCGCACATCTGCTAAAGGCAAAACAGGAAACTGCTATGCTGACCACCTTCAGTGAGGTGGATATGTCGGCTATTATGGCAATGCGGAAAAAGCACGGCGAAGCCTTCCTAAAGCGCCACGGCATAAAACTGGGCTTTATGAGCTTCTTCATTCAGGCATGCGCGGATGGTCTTCAACGCTTTCCCCTGGTTAATGCGTCGCTGGATGGTAACGATATCGAGTATCACCACTACGTAAATATGGCCATAGCCGTAAGCACGGAGCGCGGTCTGGCGGTTCCGGTTATCCGTAACGCGGATGCAATGAGCTTCGCAGAAATTGAATCCGCTTTGATGGGCCTCGCCCAAAAGGCCAAAACTGGACGTATACCTCTGGAAGATTTAAAGGGCGGTACGTTTACCATCACCAACGGCGGCGTGTTCGGCAGTATGATGTCCACTCCGCTGATCAATCCACCGCAGGTGGCCATTCTCGGAATGCACTCCATTGACCAGAGAGCTGTCGTGATCGACGGCAAGGTGGAAGTGCGACCCATGATGTATCTGGCTCTCAGCTACGATCACCGTCTCATCGATGGCAAAGAAGCCGTTCAGTTCCTCGCCCACGTAAAAGACAGAATAGCAGCTCCGGAACGGTTGCTTATCGGGTTGTAGGTTTATGACAGGTAACGCTTGAGATTGCAATCTTGCCACCCTTGTTATCTTAAAGCAGCCCAATTAATATTATTAGTGCATTTACTTTACGGCTCCAAATGGATACCGTGACCGTAGTTACTACGCCCATTTTGACGACCTTGCTCGATGCCTTCCAGCATGAAATAGGTAAGTAGATGGCTTTGATTGGCAGATGGTAAACCAAGTCTCCGCTCAGCACATCGTAGTGCGGAGTACCCCGGTTGGGCACGTTTACGTCGGCGCCCGCCTTTACAAGTTCTTCTACTAGAGCGGTGGGTAACGAGTTGTGAAGAGCGGTATTACCATCTTATCCCGTCTGGAAACTAGATCGGGTGCAAACTTTACTATAGTTCTGCAATACTTTTCGTCACACAGGCTATCGCTCACTACATCCCTTCAAGCATCTTTTTTGAAGTCTTTTTCCGTAGGGGTTCCACACCCGCAAGCAGGGGCGACAGCATTGCTTCGTATCGGCCTAGCAGGTGCTCCGCCCGGTGGCGGTCGTCGGTGAAGGGTTTTGGATTGTAGAGTTTGTCGACGGCGAGGTCCAGGGTTTGGTGTGCTTTTCTGAGCACCGGCGGCATGGCCGTTAGGTCGTAGAGATCGGCGAGGGTGGAGTCGGGGAACCGGGCACGGGCGTCGAGAACTTTTTTTGCGTGGGCGTCCAGCCTGAGCTTTTGCGCGTCGGTGATGTCGGGAAGCGGGAACGTGTTGTAGACGATTCCGATGGTGTATCGGTAGTCGCTTTTAAGTCGGCCTCCTATTGTCCGAAGCCACGCCATGTGCATACGGGAGGTCAAAAGAGCGAACAGCCATGGGGAGGCATTGGGAAGAACTTGCAGGAGATCACTGGGCACTACCGGCGGGTCCAAATAGGCTATTGGGGCATACTCGCGTCTTTCTGAGCTTACTTTTGGGACTGCTAAAAATGAAGCGGTCGGCAATACATTAACATGGAAGCGAGTGGGTGAATCTGATATTGCTTGAGTCGGTGAGCTCCTACTTTTCGATCGGTATTCCCGGACACGCTTCAGCCTTTCCATCACATATGGCATAGCTCTGAGCTCCGCAGGAGTTGCGTCTTGTAAGGCAAGGATATAGCGGACGCTTCCATTGATCAGTTCGTAAGCACCAACATAGGGACGTAAATAGATTTCAGCCTTCGGCTCGAGGATAAGAAATGCTGCGCGTTCTTCCTCCGAAAATATCAGATGTCCGCCGTCAATAGGTTTCGATCCGATGATCAACTGGGGTAATTCATTTATTGGGCGGGCCTCTTCACGCACCACAATATGCGGGTCGTTCAGATTACCAGCGTCGATCAGGTACGGGGACAGCTTCGCGTGGGTCGACTCGACCGGGTCACCCTTGATGTCGGGATAGGTGAAGAGCCGCTTTACCTTCGGCTCATCTTCCCGGCGGGAAAGGCCAAGGACCACCACATGGACATGAGCCATGCCCCGGGCGTCGCTGCCCCAGGCGAAGGTGCGGTGGCCATAGGCTATTTCCAGGTCACACCGGTTGAACATAAGCGGCCACAGCTGAGCCACCTGTTCACCTTGAATAATGGAGTTCGTGGCCACGAAACCGATTCGCGGAATGCCCCCTCGCGCGAACTCTCCGGCTTTTATAAACCAGGCAGTCACGTAGTCCAGCGTTCCCCCGGTTTTGCCCAGGTCGGCAATGCGGCGGACCTGTCCGCGTTGCAGTTCCGACTGGTATTTCGCGCCGATAAACGGTGGATTTCCGAAGACATAATTGCACTCATCCGCCGGCAGCACCGCGTTCCAGTCCATCTCCAGCGCGTCCGCGTGGTGAATACGTGGCGAAGTTTTAAGGGGGATGCGAAGAAAGACTTCTCCGAAGTGGAGAGAGATTTTATTATTGGCGATGTGGTCAGTCATCCACATGGCAACCTCGGCGATACGGGCGGGGAACTCGCCGATCTCTATGCCATAGAACTGATCGACGTTCGTCTGCACCAGCCACATCTGATTTTCATCGGTGCCCCTGGTCAGTTCGATTAGCACCTGCAATTCCAGCTCACGCAGTTCCCGGTAGGCGATGATCAGGAAATTTCCGCAGCCGCAGGCCGGGTCGAAAAACTTGAGACTGGCCAGTTTGTTCTGAAACGTGAGAAGCGCCTCCCGGCGGTTCTTGGTTCCCCGCCTCTTCAGTCTCCCGAATTCCGCCCGAAGTTCATCCAGGAACAACGGTTCGATGACCTTGAGAATGTTCTTCTCCGTGGTGTAATGCGCCCCCTGTTTGCGCCGTTCTTTTTCGTCCAACACGCTTTGGAAAAGCGCTCCGAAAATAGCCGGAGAAATTTTGCTCCAGTTGAACCGGCACGCCAAAAGCAGTTGCCGGCGCATGACCTCCGTAAACGCGGGCACCCGCAGCCGCTCGGCGAACAAATCGCCGTTGAGAAACGGAAACGCCTTCAGGTCTTCGTCCAGGCTGGTCTGGCGCTCATCCTCCGGCTGGTTAAGCACGTCGAACAGCATAGCAAGCCACTGGCCCACGTCCGCCCCGTCTTCCGAGGTGCGCTGTTCGATCAAATCCGTGAAAATGTCGCGGGGTTCGAAGATGCCGGTGTCATCCGCGAAGAGACAAAACAGCAGGCGCACCAGCAGCCGTTCCAAATCGTGGCCCAGATAGCCCGACGCTTTTAAAGCATCATGCAGATGGCCCATGAGTTCCGACGCTTCGATGTTGGCCGGGTCCTGATCGCGGAATACCCGTTTTTCGATGCCGAGAATGAAACCAAAGTGTTCAACGTTAGCGGATAGTTCCGAAAGCGGAAACCGGACCTCCGTGCCCAGCTCCAGATCATAAAGCTCGAAGGTCTGGAAGTCCGACAACAGCAGATAGCGCGGCAGTTCAGCATCTTTGAGGCCCGGAAAGTAGTCGAACGCCTGGGTTTTGGCGGGAACCAGCTTGCGCCCGGCGCTCTTTTGCTCGACAAGCAGCACGCCCTTCCAGAACATATCAAGGTAACCGCGCCTGCCTTCCGACAGGTTTTTCACCGGGTGCTCAAACGTGGCGACCTTCCGGCGCCGGACGCCGAACACCTGGAAGAAGTCATTATAGAAGCTCTGGGTTTCGCCCCGTTCATAATGGGCGTCGCGCCATTCTTCTGCTAAGCGCGATGCGTTCGCGCGTATTTGGTTCCAGCTTAAGCGGCTCATGATCTCATTTCATTTGGCAGGCGGCGGCTTAGAGGTGACACATTCCCTCTGCGCGTCCACATACAAAAAATTTCAAATGCCGTAGTGTCTTGCTGTCAAGCACCGTAGTCTTACCGGGAATGTGTCTTGCCGCCCCGGAGCAGTTGCATCAAATTCGTTGAGATTCAGGTTGTATCTGCGAAGACACAAATGGCCCGCTTGTGCCTGTCCTTGCTTGTGGCTTAATGCACACCCGCTCAAGTTTTAGGTTCATTCGCAGCCCGTAACGCGGATCGGTTACAATGGCTGTGTCTGCCAGTTCTTTCGTTGCTGCCTTGCCTAGTTCGCGGGTTAGCGTGCTTTTGTGGGCGCTGATCTGTTGTGGTTCCACCTTTTCTCCCGGCCATACGATTTCGTCGATAGACAGATAAGTCACCGTGTTTCCACACCTCTCCGCGAGCAGGCAGAGAAGTGCATAAGGTTTCGGTGGCAGGCGCAGACGCCTGCCGTAAAAAATTACGCAACCGGGGTCGGCAGAGTTCAGGATCAGGTCATACCGGTCTACGCGCCTGCTGACGGCGTTCGCCAGATTTTCCGTGTTGGGTTCATCTGCGGCTCCCGCCGGTGGCTCCTGCGTCTCACATTTAATCGATGATGGTGGCGCGTTACTCAGGCGCATTTCGTCATCTTTCGTTGATGCCCTTTTGTCGTTGTGATCTTTCAGACGTTCCGATAGGCGCTGCCTTAGAAAATCAGGCAGCAGATTTTTCAGATCGTGTTCACCCGCGGCTTTCAGGGCTGCCATGGAATCATAGCCATCGGCCGCGAGACGATTTAAAAACGTGCGCGATAAACCAGAAACCTGCAACTGGGACAACCGCGCGGCCCGTTGCGTAAGCCCCTGGGGCAACCGCCCCGCCAGCCGCCTGATCGCGTTTCCCACCTCCTCCGGACACTGCGCCGCCGCGGCGCATGACGCCAACCCGCCGACCAGCCACGCCAGGTGCGCCGCCAAAGCCGCAACTGTTCCGGCGACCACGCGAAACTGCTCCTCCACCTCAGCGGTTGATTTTTTCGAAACCCATTCCCCCGCAATTACAGCCATTTTCAGCGCCCCGTGGCCGGCCAGAGCCAGACCGCCGGCCGGCTCCATCAGCCGCCGCAGCTCGTCGCTCCGTAGCTCTCCGCCACGATCCATACGTTCCCGCGCGGCCCGCAGCCAAAGATTGCTCTTCATTTCCGCCGCCGTGGCGGACAAAGCAAAAGCTTCTCCGTCCGCCGTGAATGCGCATAAGCATAGTATCTCAAAATCGGCCGGCGTCCTCGTTCTCCAGGCGCTGCAGAAGCTCATCATTTCCCGAATGGTTTCCGCGCGAAATCCGCCTGCCGCCATGGCCTGTCCAGATCCGGTCAGGCGCAACCGATGCCCCCCGCTCTCGTCGATCAGTTGCAGATCAAGAAGCCCCCTAATACACTCGCCCAGCCGGTCTTCCAGCGCGCGATCCGCCGTGACCGCCCCGGAATGCCACGCGAAGGTATGGGCCAGCGCGGCGTGGATTCCGGAATAGCTGTCGGCGAGGCCGGAATGAACGCATTCGAGGACAAAATGATCCATGCTGTGATCGGTAAACGCTCGCGACACACTCTCCGGCTGAGCCTGAACGTAAGCGCGAGACAGCCGCGCCGCCTCGAGATGACTGCCAGCAATGAGGATACTTCGGCCAAACGGCTCGCCTGCCCCAAGCCGACCAGCGCGCCCGGCCTGATTACGGTATCGGCTCACGCTCAGCGGCGCCTGCGCCGCCCGCTGCGTGTTGCCACTGCCATGACCACGCAACATGATGGGGATTTGAATCACGTTTTTCGCCCGCAGATTGACCCCCTGCGCCAGCGTGGGCGTTGCCACCAGCACACGGATGCTGCCCGCTTCGAAAGACTTTTCCACCATCGACCGCAACTCCGCAGTCAGTTCGGAATTGTGAAACGCGACCCCCGCCGGCATACACTCCAGCAGCTGGCGCCGGACGAGTGAATCCTCTGCCAGGCGCAGTTCATCCCACATCGGGCTACTCACTTCGTCAGCCTGAACGCCCATCTCCGACGCCACAGCTATACAAAGCTGACGGCTCAGGGCCCGGGTGGGCACAAACAACAGACAATTCTCACCCGCCAGCGCCAGGGCAGTACAAAGTTCCACTATTCCCGCAGAACAATCGCCGTCACCGTCATTGCCCGCAGCAGTTTGCCGGTCCCGGATGTCGGCCGGCAGCAGCTCATCGGTCCATTCCCGTTGGGCCGCCGTCCGATAATGAAACGCGTTATGCTCTCTGCAATAGATTCCTTCGCGCAACTCCGCGGGGCGCACTGTCGACATCAGCAGTTCCGCGTCCAGCCAGGCGGCGAGTGTGTCTCCATTCTCCACTACCGCTGATAGCCCCACCACCTGAACGCGAGGCTCCGCCCTGGTCAGTCGCGTCAGCAGCAGGTCCGCAGTTTCACCCCGTTCCTGATCGCCCAAAATCTGCAACTCATCTGCCACCGCGACCCCCATGGAAAATATCATGTCCGGGCACGAGACCAGAAACGCACGTAGCTTTTCGTAAACCATGACGGCAAAATCGTAATCGCCGCGCCGGATGGCGGCGTCGTGACGGGTGTAATCGGCGGTCGCCATCGCCACGCGAATTCCCAATGGGGCATAACGGCTTTCGAGATGCCGAAACTGCTCAGCCACCAGCGCACGGGTAGGACAAAGAAAGACCGCTTTGCGACCCGCCTGCCAGTGGCGCACCGCCGCCATTTCGCCGACGAACGTTTTACCGGCAGAGGTGGGCGCCAGCGCCAGAACGTTCGAGCCGCGCAGAAGTCCCGTGCGCATTACCGCATCCACCTGTAGCGGCATAAGCTGCACGACGCCGGAGTTTACCCAGCAGGCAATGACTTCAGGTTCAAATCCATAAGCGGCCAGATGCCCCGCCGGCAGAGGATCGCGAGTAAGTGAGTAAGTGTTCATGCGTAGTGGAATACGAGATAATGAACCGGGCTGTCAACTAAAACTAGAACAAATGTTCTACAAATTAACCCCTAAGGCGTCTAGCCAGAGCCTGAATGAAGTAGCATAGGCGTCCCGCCTGTGTAGGCTTATTGCGGGAAGTTAATACAGTTCCCCCGTGGAACGTCTTGTTGTACTACGTCAAAATGCATCTGGAGAAATACTTTGCACAGGCGGGACGCCTATGCTACTTCAATAGCTTGCGCGGACACAGGCGGGACGCCTATGCTACCTCAGCTGTCTATGCTATCTTTCAGGATAGGCCTACCGCCGCGTGGCGCGACGGTTTATCGGGGGCGGTTCAGGACTTTCTCTCGTGATCGTGGCGCCGATAGCATCGTTCAGCTGCGATTCCAGCTCCTCGGCTTTCAGCTTATACTGCGTTGCCCGAGACGCAAATAGAATCACCCCTCCAATCAGGAGCGCGTTAAACAGCAACAGCCAGACAACGAGATCCGTAAGGCCTTGGATCAGTGGTATCTTTGTAAGATAATCGTTCATTCCAGATTCTGCACCTGTTCCCGGATTTTCTCAATCTCGCTCTTCATCGATACTATGCGCGACGCTACCGCTACGCCGCGTGCCTTGTTGCCAATTGTGTTGGTTTCGCGCAGAAGCTCCTGCACAAGAAAATCCATGGATTTGCCTACCGGCTCGCCGGAATCACGGTTCGCCATCGCGCGAAACGATTTCAGATGAGCGTCCAGCCGCACGAGCTCTTCCGTAATGTCGCTCTTGTCCGCAAAAAGCATGATCTCAGTTTCCACCCGCACCGGATCCATTGCCGCGTCCAGGGTCTTGCCGAGGAGTTCGATTCGATCTTTCAGGCGCTTGCGATACTCTTCAAGCAGAACATCCTTAACCTGCTCCACCTCGCCTCGGAAGGCGGATAGGTTATCCAGGTGTTCGTTAATGGCGTCTACCAGTTCGCGTCCTTCGGTCTGGCGGGCCTGTTCCAACGCGTTTACGGCCTCATGCACGGCAGTAATGACCAGCTGGGTAAGAGGGCCATCTTCCGCAGCGACAGTGCCGGGGCTGACGACTCCGGGAAGCTGCAGCAGCGCGCCAAGGTCTATATTGTCTGCGCCGGCGGAATCAACCCCTGCCAGGGCGGCCTTTACCTGGGCAGCGTAATGGCGCAGCGCCGTCGGGTTGATATTATATAGCGCCTGAGCTTCCTCAGCAGGGACAAAACGGATAAACATATCCACCTTGCCTCGACGCAGCCGGCGCTTGACCTCGTCGCGGATGCGCGGCTCGATGGAGTTAAGCTCTCTGGGCAGCCGCACAGAAAAATCGAGAAACCGGTTGTTGACCGATTTTACATCAATGGAAATTTCGCCAAACGCCGGATCGGAGGTGATTGCCGATCCGAATCCTGTCATACTTTTTATCATGATTATACGCTACCTCTGAGGTTGAAAAGCTATTACAGATTTCACGCGTGCCGCGAAATTTCAGCGCAGAGCCACGCGATGGGAAAGCAGGATAATCCTTAAAGCAGCGTTTCCGCCGCCACGTGAGAGGCGCTGTAGATGTGATTTAGAATCTGTCCGCCAGCCCCCAGCAACACAGCGTCTTCTCCCAGGCTACTAAATCTTATCCGTGTCTTTTCCATGATGAAAGGCACGGCAGATCGTTTCGCAGCTTTAATAAATAAATCCTGAAACGAAGCGACGTGGGGAGCTATGGGGCCGCCAAGCACGATGGTTTCGGGATCGAATAGATTATCTGCCATGACAATTCCCAAGGCCAGATGCTGGCTGAACTGCTCCAGCACCCCCCGGGCCGCCTCCTCTTTGTGGGCCCGGTCCGCCAGCTGCGCAATACTTACGGATTCGATATCGGGAAACAGGCCGGCCTCCACCGCCAGCCGCGCCAGGCCGCTGCCGGAGACGATGTTTTCCAGACAGCCACTAGAACCGCAGTGGCATGGGATGCCCGGCTGTCCCAGGGGCACATGACCTATCTCCCCGGCAAGGCCGTGGTTTCCGCTCAACATCTTGCCATCGACAATACAGCCAATGCCGAGGCCGTCGCTCAGGTTGAAAATCACCGCGTTTCTCATGCCTTTGGCATTCCCAAACCATTGCTCGGCAATGGCAACCAGGCGCGAATCGGTTTCGGCACTGACAGGCACCTTCAGCGCGGCTTCGAGAGCTGCACAAATAGGTTTGGTGGCAACCGCGTGACTTTTTGCGGCGTATTGCTTAAAAACAAATCCTTCGAAAGACAACCCTGCCCCGGCCAGCGGCGGTAGATCGCCATGATGAGTTTTAAGGAAGTCAATTACAGCGGACACCAGCCAATCCCCCTGCTGTTCCGGGGAATCATCGAAATCCGACGCCTGTTCCGTCCGAACAAGCACTTTTCCCTGTAAATCCAGTAACGCGATTACGGTCCGATGGCGGCCGACATCGATCCCCATCACACAGGCGGCGCTGGAGTTCAGTTGCAGAGGTATGGGGCGGCGACCCATTTGAGCGCTTATTTTCACCGGCATTTCAGAAATGACATTATCCGCGACTAAAGCCGCAACCAACAGCGATACCGTACGCAAATTAAAACCCAGCGCCCGCGACACGTCGACCCGGCTGGCCGGTCCGTGGTGTAAAAGGTGGTTGAGGATTTGGCCCTTGCGAAGCTGCCGTATGGCCGCCATTCGTTCGGCGGGCGTCTCCGCCTCGCCACTGAAATAAAGCTGAACCCGTCGCGGGAAATTATCGTCGTCTGCCGTGGAGTCATCGTAATTTTGCTTAACCATATATGACTGATACATCCGGGGATCGGGCTGCGCTAGAGAAAAATTCGGACAAGTTTGACGGATGAAGAACTTAGACAGGTCGGACTTGCGTTTCTCTTTCCGGCAGAACAAATCGATATTAGAAAGTTACGGAGGATTTTGCCAGATGCGAGTGCAGCTGTGGTGTGACATGGAAGGCGTCGCCGGAATTACCAAGTGGGACCAAGTAAACGGCGGAGCGCCCCAGTATGAGGAAGGGCGGCGCCTTTATACCAACGAAACCAACGCCGTCATACGCGGTTGCAAACGCGCTGGCGCTACAGAAATTGTGGCGATAGACGGCCACGGAGCCGGCGGCGAATGGTCATTCAACTCCTGGATTCACGACAAGCTGGAACCCGGCGCGGAATACATCACCGGCTACCGCTGGGGCTGTTATGTGGAAGGATTCAAAGACGGCAT
>JBBSQY010000064.1:0-14871 GCA_038243585.1 Candidatus Sumerlaeales bacterium
GCGGCGAGGCGTCGCGCCTGAAAGCAGCCGCGGAAGGTCGCCGGGCGGAAATCGCGGCGCTGGAGGCCTCTCTTGGCGAAGCCGGTGCCGAAATGCAGCGGCTACAGCAGCAGCTTGACGCTTATCGCGCCCAGCAGAAAGAATTGGAAAGCCAGATAACCTTTGAGAACCAGCAGAAGGAAGTCGTGCAACTCGACCTGCGCAAAATTGGCGAGCGCTCTCAGGTGCTCCAGCGGGATTTCAACGAAGCGCAAAACGAACTCCATGAAGTTGAACTCCGGCGGACAGAATTTACCCTGCAGTTGAAAAACATCAAAGTCCAGACCAGGGAAAAGTTCAACCTTGGCCTGAACGACGTAATTACCAGGGTGCTGATGCCGGAACTCGTGGTCGAGGACGACGCTGCGACGGAGAATATAAAAAACACGCCGCCGAACCCACCGGTAATCGAGGAGTCAGAAACCGTTGAAGGTGGCGAAGCGGACGGCCAACTGGTGGCAGACCTGGAACCGATTCAGGAAGAGATCGAAGAGTCGATTATCGATATTTCCGAACTTCACGACGAGGCCCGGGTGCGGCTCGAAAACCTGCGCAACCCCGAGACGATCGCCTCGCTGGTCCAGGACATCCGGCGTCAGGTTGAGGCGCTTGGTCCCGTTCACGTCGGCGCCATCGACGAGTATAATGAGCTCAATGAGCGCCTGGAATTTCTCGTCGCCCAGGAGAAAGACCTAAACGACGCCAAGGGGATGCTGTCCGAAACCATCGCGAAAATCGACGAAACGACGGAAGATCTGTTTACGAAAGCGTTCACAGAAATCCGGGCTAATTTTGAACAGGTTTACCGCAGGCTGTTTGGTGGAGGCCGAGCTGATCTCATCCTGACGGAAGAGAACGGCGTGCTGGAAAGCGGCATCGACATCGTGGCACAGCCCCCCGGCAAAAAGCCACAGCACATCTCGCTGCTCTCAGGCGGAGAAAAAGCCCTTACTGCTGTTGCGCTACTTTTCGCCATCTTCATGCGCAAACCCAGCCCCTTCTGCATCCTCGACGAAATCGACGCCCCCCTGGATGACAAAAACGTGGAACGGTTTAAAGAGCTGGTTCACGAGTTTGCCGGCACTACCCAGTTTATTATTATCACCCATAATAAACAAACGATGCACCTGGGCAACACCATCTACGGAATCACCATGGAAGAGCAAGGCATAAGCCGCGCTGTAAGCATCCGCCTGGATGAGATCGAAGACAGCGAAGTCGTAAAAGAGATGGAACTGGAACCGGTAGGATAAGATCAGAGCTCTCCCCCCTTGGGAATACCTCACTACAAAAATTATTTTTTCTGGCAAAATCGATAATTTAATAACGCAGAATTCTGCTTAGTCAATTCATTTTGACATAAAAATGAATGCGTCTGTCTAAATCGGTTAGTCCCAATTGCAACACTCCAGCTCTCAAGAGCCCTGTTCTCGTAATGCCGACAGTTTCTATCACTGCAGTGCGCGAAGATCGCTGCTTCGAGTTCAACTTAACTCTCATTCTTTACCTATCCTCATTTTCATTAGCCGACTATCCTCCAATAGGATTCACAGTAGCTATGGAGATGTCTTTTGCCGCCTTGGACCAGCCAACGCGGAGGAATTCCTGAAGATGATGCTGGCATCCAGAAAGGAATCATAATGAAACATTTTTCCCAGCAGAAGCAGTCTGCCTGCTCATATAAATTCAGGAGCCTGATTACCGCAGTCGTAGTCGGCGCGGTTTCAATAAGCTTACCCCACTCCCTGTGGGCGGCCGGTCCACCGCCGGTTGATCTAAGATCCGCCGCGAGCTTCACAATCCTCTCCGGCGCCGGGATTACGACCACCGGGGGCGGCAGCATTGGCGGCGATGTGGGCGCGAGCCCGATTTCTGGTACCGCCATTCACCTGACGGACGCACAAGTGGACGGAACAATCTATGCGGTAGACGCGGCAGGGCCTCCAGGCTCCGTCGTTGACCCCGTTTTATTGAGCGTTGCGAAAGGCGATTTAACTACAGCGTATAACTTTGCAGCAGGGTTGACGCCTATTCCTTCCGGACCATTTTTAAATCCCGGCCTTCCCGGAAATCCCGGCAATATCGGCGGAACAGTGCTGGTGCCGGGACTGTATAAGTTTACCTCGACCGCCTATATCACCGGCTCAGACGTCACGCTTTTTGGCGGACCCAACGATGTCTGGATTTTTCAGTGCGCCGCCGATCTTCAGGTTGGCAGCGGAATTAAAGTCATACTGGCCGGTGGCGCACAACCCAGAAATATTTTCTGGCAGGTCGGCACCTCTGCTGTGCTTGAAACCTTTTCTGTATTTAAAGGGACGATCCTGGCAGACCAGGCCATCACAATGAGAACAAGCAGCTCGATGGACGGCAGAGCACTTGCGTTTGACGCGGGCGTTGTTTATAACGGAACAAGCGGTAATTTGCCAAATGATCCCTATGCAGACTATGGCGATGCACCGGATGATTCCACGCACTCTTTTCCTACAGAAGACATTACCTCCAATAGCCGTGCCGGTTCCCGGGGCGTCCACCATTTCAGAGTTGGAAAAGAAATGTTTGGCACTTCTGTGACCTCAGAGGCTGGAGCGAGAGACCTTGCGGATCCCGACGGCATACCTAACCTGGTAGATAATGACAGCGATGATGGTCTGTTGGGTGTTAGTTTTGTTCCCATTGGCGACTCCGGAGTTCCCTTCTCCGGAGTTGATGGGCAAACCTACCTGATGCAGGCTACTGTTGCCGTATCACTTTCGGCTGATGCTACAGCAGGTCCACGGTACATTAACATACTCTTAGACACGAACCGTGACCAGGAATGGCGAAACACGGACGAGGGGCGGGAATGGGTAGTCTCTAATTATCCCGTAAACATTGCTCCCGGAACCAGCCAGACAATAACCCTGCCGCTGGATCAGATTACGACAAATCCGGCTCCTCGTGCCGCGGACATGTGGATGCGGATGACGCTGACGGATCGACTGATTGAGAAAAAACAATTTTCTGGATTGGGTGGCTGGGACGGCAGCGGCGCTTTTACCCACGGAGAGACAGAAGACTATCTGGTTTTTTCAGCGTTAGCGCCAGATGTCTGCCTTATCCCTGCGCCGCCGGCAGAAACTTGCGCGAGCGAGTTCAAGGTCAGATTTGACCCTCCGACCCTAATGCTTAATCAGGATCAGTCGGGCGTAATCGATATGATTGTTACAGTAAGCGGAGCGGGCTCTTACGCCGTTGTCGAGGCTTATACGGTGAGTGGAGACTCTGCGCCGATTGTCGGGGAAGGCATCAGTAATGTTGTATTGCCTGGCGAGGCTGGACCCATCAGCCCTGCGCTTAACCAGCAATTAGGTCCGGGAACGAATCATGTCCAGGTGCCAGTTGGCCCTTTCAGCATCACTAACTCAGGCGTTACTCAATCTTTTGGAACAACCTTTACCATCTCAGGGTTCGACTGCACCGGCAAAAAAGTATTTGGCGCCACCAAAGCGGCCGGCGTCATCGTCGCTCACCCTCTGCCGGGTGGTGAGGTTCGATTTGCTTCACTTCCATTCGGGCCGGGTTCTCCCCACGCGGCGGGTCAACCGATCGCGCTTCAGCCGACTATCGGCGATCCAATCGGATACATCAAATTCGGGACACAGCAGATGACTGCTGGAACCATTCATTCGATGCAACTGCGCGATTACCCTCCTGGCCTGCCTGTCGCCAAGCGCAACGGAGCTGTTCGTTTAACTTCGTTTTTTGATATTTCTTCCGACGTCAGCCTGACTTCCGCAACCTGGGAACGTCAAACGCAGATAACGGGGCTTGGTCTGACAGGTTACAGCCAAAGTGATTTGCAAAACGCAAACATTACGAACGAGGCCGACCTGACGGTCACTCGATATGCTACCATTGCCGACTCGTTGTTCGATGTTTATGAAGAACGGTCAACGGATGTAGGCAACACCGTTACCGTTGATACGGCGCTTCACCGAATCAACATTGCTGATCCCCGTGGCTTCTCCTACTATGGCATTGGGGTAATTCCACCAGATTCCGCTGTGGACAACTGGACAATGTATTAAGCTTACAGGCAGTAAACAAAAGCTCCTGGATTGACAAATCCCCCCTTTCTGCTACGGGAGGGGGGATTTTGTTTAGGCGGGAGAAAAGACAAAAATAACGGAAGGTGAAACCGAACAATAAGCTTTCCCGGTTTTTTTTGCAATGCGCCGGGCCTATGCCTGTAGCCCCCTCAAAGGAGTCTTTTCATGAATCCGCATATTGCATTTACCCTGTCTTTTAAGCGTGTCTTGTTTATGGTGGCAACCTTGGGGGTCGCCCTTTCCGCCTCGGCACAATATTATTACCCGCAGCCGCAGGCTTACCCCTATGGCTATCAATATTCTGCTCCACAGTATCCCCAGTATCAGCAGCCATATCAACAGCAATATCCACAATATTATGAGCAGCAGCAGCCGGTCCGCAAGGCCCCATATGACAAAATTCCATATCCGAACGGCGAAGCTGATTCATCCAAGCCGATTGAAATCTGGCTTGGCAAGCAGGTTGGACGCTGGGGTGATTACTGGTTCCCTGCTCTCGGTGGAAAGTCTTCGCATCGCACGCCTCAAGGTAAGTTTACCGTGAAAGCTCGTCACAAAGAGTTTTACTCGAGAAAATACGAAAGCAAAATGCCCCGCAGCGTCTTTTTCACTGAACAGTGCGCTATACACGTGGGAAGCCTGAAAACCAAATCTCACGGGTGCATTCACGTGGACTGGGAAGCCGGGGAACTAATTTATGACCTGAGCAAAACCGGTAAGACCAAGGTTATTGTTCATCCTTAGATCTTAGGCTTCGGTAAGAGTTCCGAGACTTTGAAATTGTGGCCGTAAGTGTGAAATCATACCTCTCGCTTCCTCGGTGGTTTGTTTATGGTTCAGTTCGACCAGTCGACTCAGAATTTCTTCTTCCGAGATGTCAGGTGACCATCCGTAAGCCTCCGCGACTGCCGCGTCCAATTCCTCGTGGATCTGAATGAGACTGGCAAGTTGGCTATCGCGGTGGATGGCGTGGTCCCTTGCAGTCAGGGTTTGGTGGCTTCGCATCTTTTCAAGGACGTTGTAAATCATAGCTAGGGTCAGCCGTGGATGGAGTGCTTGCTGCTGTTTTCTGTGAGCGTCGAGTCGTTCGGCTAGCTCGCCGATGCGGCTGGCTTGTCCGATGGTGAGAGTTGGAAATGGAAAAGAATTAAAGCAGCGATCGATGTCGTAGGTGGAATGGGTTGGCTTGCCATCGAAAGCGCTTTGAGTGTCATAGGTTTTTCCGGCGGCGGTGGACCATGTGGTGTGGATTCGGCTGGACAATATTCCCAGATGGTATGGCTCGGTCAGTGCGATGGCGATCAGTTGATGGTCGGGCACAACGGCGGCATCGAGAAACAGGAAAAGACGGTGTTTCATGGTCCGAACGGTGGCAATATAGCGAGAAAGGCCTGCGAGGGCATCACGTAACAGAGGCTGAGGGTTGCCATGAAGCCACCAATCGGCCCTTAGGCGTGGCTCGCGGTTTTTATCGCGCTCCGGCTTTACCCGTTCATACACCCGCTTGTATATTATTGGAAAGTTTGCAGCAATGGATTCTGCGCTGTGGCCAAAGAGATCAACCACAAGCACATTGCGGGATACCTGGGTCAGGTCGGTGCCATTGCAGTAGGGGCGCAGGATGTTTTCGATGTCTGGGGTTTGATGAAGACCTAGTTTCCGCGCTTCGTTTTGGGTGACGATGAAGCCGTTTCCTTCAAGGTGAATGCCGCCGTGAGCGAGGTTTTGATTTGCGATGAGTGCCATAGCGGAGGCAACGTACGCGCCGGTGGTGAGGTCTGGATGGATGCGGCCTTTCGTGCTGCTATAGCCATGGGCCTGGACGGTCTGGAGGAGGCCGGTGCGTTGACCAAAGCGGGCGACTGTGATGGCGATGCGCGTGCGCGAGCCCGAAGTGGGGTCAACTGAAAGGTATTCGGGTATAGCAAAAGTGAGGGAAATCCGGGGGTCGCTTAAATGGCGCTGGAGGACCTGGAGGTTTCGATTGTTCCTGTTGGGATTCGGAGTGATGAAACCGAAACGGCGGAGCCTGCGGATGGTATTACTGCACTTCGTGGACTGTGTGGATACTTGAGCAAAGTTCACGGTTTCTTTTAATATTTGGGCGGCTTGGTTCCACCAGTACATCGAGTGGTCAGCCGCCGCCGGGACTTCAGGATGGACCCTCTGAAAAGTCGCAAAATAAGCGTCGCCGAAGGTCGCGCGGACTCGGTCTGGCGTGAGAAACGGAAGGCTCCCTATGATAAAATCAGCGTCTGGCCACTGGGCTTTTCGAGGAAGAAGATAGCGCCAGACGGGCAAGCGAAAGTTATGATCGGGTACGGGCTCGCCGGTGGTGGGGTGGGGCTTGAGGGTTTTGCCGTCCCAGCGGGTAATGGGCAAGCCGACCTTGTTGAGCAACGCCTCCGCAGTGTCGTAATCGAGAAGGGCGTCACGGCATTCGATGTTGGAAGAGTTACCGGGCTCTGGCTCGTTTGAAGCTCCGAGGGCGGTTGGCCTCCATTTAAGATAAGTTTTATGCAGAGCGAGTTCGGCGGCGGCGGCGGCTTGAGGGTCAATTTCGATTCCAAGAAACTGATTGAGCCCAACCCGAAATTTTTCCTCTGCGGTTTCCAGGCCTTGGTTGCCGGCGAAGCCCACCATCGCGTCGAGCACTTCCGCTTCCAACAGCATCATCTGGTCGAGAACGGCGCAGAGCACAGCGCCACCGCCGCACGCGGGATCAAGGATTGTCGTTAGTGAGAGTTCACGGATAAAATCGCGGCAGGTCCGCACGGCGTCTTCCCAATTGCCCTCGATGTGCTGGCTAATGGCAGCGGAATGGACTGCCTGCCATTCCCGCCGAAGGGGTTCGATGACGGTGCGCAACACCAGAATTTGGATACAGGTATCGGGGAGCTGGGGTGTTTGGCTATGAAAATCAACGGTCACAATAGAAGATAAATAGTCGGGTCGGTCACGGGCGCAAGTGAAGCAGACGGCTCGGCGAGCCGTCCCTGCCTGGAAATTAACCGAAGCGACCGGTTATATAGTCCTCGGTTTGCTTCTTCGACGGGGTTGTAAAGATCTTATCGGTCTCGTCGACCTCGATCAGCTCGCCCATATAAAAGAAGGCGGTGTTGTCTGACACACGGGCGGCCTGCTGCATATTATGGGTTACGATAACAATGGTGTATTCGCTTTTGAGGTTGTGAATCAATTCTTCGATTTTTTGGGTAGCGATAGGATCGAGGGCGCTGGCGGGTTCGTCCATCAGGACCACTTCGGGCTCAATGGCGAGGGCGCGGGCGATACATAGGCGCTGCTGCTGTCCGCCGCTAAGATCCAAGGCGGACGCGTTCAGGCGGTCCTTGACCTCTTTCCAGAGGGCGGCGTCTATCAGGCTTTTCTCGACCTGTTCGTTGATGATTTTCCGATCGCGGACGCCATTAATTCGCAAACCGTAAGCGACGTTTTCATAAATTGATTTAGGGAATGGATTAGATTTTTGAAAAACCATTCCTACGCGGCGACGCACATCAATGACGTCTGTATGGGACGAGTAAATGTCTTTCCCGTCGAGAAGAATTTTCCCTTCCAGGCGGACGTTCGGATAAATGTCGTTCATGCGGTTAAGGCTGCGTAGAAAAGTGGATTTGCCGCAGCCGGATGGGCCGATGAGAGCGGTTACACGGTTTTCGCAGACGTCCAGGGACACATTTTTTATGGCTTTGGTTTCACCATAGTACACGTTAACATCGTGAGCCGAAAGTTTAGTTTTTACGTCGTTTGTAGCTGCTAACAGGCTCATGCGGTGGCTGTCGTCTCCGGGTTTTGGACATGATTTGAGGTCATGGGGCGGCGCTGGACCAGTAACCTAGTTGGGAAACAATGGATGGCGGGTGGCATTCATTGCGTTGAGATGAGCGGCGGGCTTGTGCCTACCGCTTCATGTTGGTGAACTGGATTGGCACAGAGATCTCTTCGTTTTGGCGCAGGAGTTGCATGACTTCCTGAAGATCATCTATTTTTGTCCCCTGCAGGCGCACCTGCTCTCCCTGAATGCTGGCCTGCACTTTCAATTTGCTATCTTTTACCAGGCGTGTAACCTTGCGGGCGTCGTCTCCGGTGAGGCCTTCTTTCAACTTCACTGTGACGCGGATCATCCCGAGGCTGGCTTCCTCCTCCTTGCTGTAATCTAAAATTTTGGGATCGACTTTTCGCGAAATAAACCGGGTCGCCAGCATCTCGCGGACCGCCTTATATTTCATGTCGTCTTCTGTAACAAGACGGATAGTCTTGTCTTTTTTGTTCAGTTCGAGCTCGGTTTTGCACCCGCGAAAATCATAGCGGGTCTGGATCTCTTTGATCACCGTGTTTACGGCGTTATCGACTTCCTGCATATCTACTTCACTGACTACGTCTACGGATGGCATGGGTTGGACACTCCTTTGTTGTGATTGAGCTGTGTAAAAGTTTGGGCACTGTCACGCATTTGCAACAGCAGGTTTTTGATCGATGCCGCGCAAAATATTTAAGCCGTGAGTGCGGCTGTTTTCTATGAAAATCTCGTTGCTGATGTCGCCGGCTGCGATGACTCCAGCGACAAACAAACCGGACACGTTAGTCTCCAGAGTCTTGGAGTCAATGGAGGGACGATTGGTTTCAGGATCAATGTGAACCCCAGCTTCGCTGAGAAGACTTGTCTCCGGGCGGTAGCCGGTCATGGCGATGACAAATTCGTTCTTTATTTTTTGGCGATGGCCATTGGAAGATTCGATTTCGACGGCATGGGGCGTGATTTCGATGATAGTTGAATCGAAGTGGGCTTTAATCTCGCCGTTGGCGATGCGGTTATCGAGGTCTGGCTGAAGCCACCACTTAAGGGGCTGCATTGCCGCGCCGCGATACACGATGGTGACTCTCGCTCCGGCTCGGTATAACAGCAAAGCGGCTTCGGCGGCGCCGTTGCGCCCGCCAACGACTATGACGTCGCGGCCCGCGTAGGGGTGGACTTCTTTGTAATAATGAGTGACCTTGTGCAGTTGTTCGCCTGGGACGTCGAGCTTTTTGGGGATCTCGTAGGCGCCGGTGGCGACGACGACGTAGCGGGTTTCGCGGCGAAACGGCGTGCCCCATTCGTCTGTTCCGGAGACGAGAAAAGCTGGTTCAGCGGCGGACAAAACTTTTTCAATTTTCTCAACAGTGTGGCCGGTAATGATGTGCAGATTTTTTTCCTGCACGTATCGGCGCATGTAATTCAAGTATTCTTCGCGGGTAGGTTTCTCATGAGTGATGATGAGCGGCATGCCAGGGAGTTCGACGTTGTGGGCCGTAGAAAAGAATTCCATGTAGATGGGCCATTGAGTTACGGCCTCTGCCATTGCACCCTTATCATAAATAGCCACTGTAAAGCCAGCCTGCTGAAGGGTTGCACCGACCGCGATGCCGGCAGGGCCGCTACCTATAATGAGGACGTCAAGATTGGATGAGGTCATGAGAGAACTGTAGCTGAACGGGTAGGAAAAATTTGTCACAGGAGTCGCAGAGGAATTGATTCTTACTCATCAGCGATGTTCACCTGCGGAAGAAGTTGAGCCGGGTACGAATACCCGGCCCGATATATTTGCCTGGGCTAGCTGGCTAGTTCTTCTTTTGTGAAAAAGTTAGCGATTTCAATTTCGGCGCGCTCAGGACTGTCGCTGCCGTGAATCAGGTTTTCTGTCGTTGAGAAAGCGAGGTCACCGCGGATGGTGCCGGCGGCAGCTTCGGTGTGCTTAGTCTTGCCTATCATGGCGCGGGTCATGGTGACAGCGTCGTCCCCTTCAAGGACCATGGCAACTACCGGACCACTGAGTATGAACTCTTCCAGTTCCGGATAAAACGATCTGTTCACGTGTTCGTCGTAATGCTTCTGGGCGAGCTCTTTAGAAATGGTAAGCATTTTAAGGGCAACCAGGCGAAGGCCTTTGCGCTCAAAACGGTCGATAATTTCACCAACAAGGGCGCGACGGACGCCGTCGGGTTTTACAAAAATAAGGGTTTTCTCTGCCATGATACTGCGTTCTCCTGGAGTAGGTTTATCGGACTATTAATAGGATGCGACAGCGAGTATACCGCCGCGAGGCGAAATGCATCATGAGCAGGCTGTTGTTGACAAAAAAAAGCGCGCGGCAATGCTTGCCGCGCGCTGGGTTGTTTAGGTAACGTGTTGGTAATAAATGCACAGGCTGGATGCCTATGCTACATCAAATTTAAAACACAGGCGGGACGCCTATGCTACTTCAGAAATTAACGTTCTTCAGTTACTTTTATCAAATGATAGCCAAACTGAGTTTTGACGGGCTCGGAAACCTGGTTAACGGATGAGCCAAAGGCCGCTTTTTCAAACTCTGGAACCATCATTCCTTTGCCAAAAAAGCCAAGGTCGCCGCCGGATTGACCGCTTGGGCACTTGCTGCTCTGCTTGGCGACCTGCGCAAAATCTTCCCCGCCATCAATGCGGGTTTTCAGGTCCTTTGCTTCCTGCTCAGTTGGGACAAGTATGTGACAGGCTCTGACTTCGTTTGCCATTGTGTGATACCTTTCTTACAAATATGGTTTTCTGCCGTTGCAATTTTAACGCCTATGCTTAAGCTGAGACGGATGCTATACGGCGGGCGCAATCTTTCATTTCTTCCTGATTTTCCATTCCGATGGTGAAGCAGTCGATGACGCCTTGGGCGAGGGTGTATTTCAGCATCTCATCCTGCTGGTGACGCATTTTACCGGCACCAAAGACTTTCATGCCGATGATGCCTTTTCCCTGAGACTTCATCTGTTGCAGGATTGGAATGACGACATCCGGCGAAGCGTCCATGGCGACGGTCTTTGAATTCAATCGAGCCAGGTCCACCTCAACCCACGGTTCTGCAGCCGCGGTTTTCAGGGCCTCAAGGCTATGGCAGGATACGCCTTTTGTGCGAATAATACCTTTTTGTTGAGCTTCTTCAATAACGTCCATGGCGCCGCGGCGTTTAACGTTCCAGTCGGGATCCGTCATGCAATGAAGGAGGAGGATATCTATCGTTTCTACGCCTAGTTCGCGCCGAAACCTATCCAGGTCCGCCCGCATATCTTTGGCGGTGGAGGAAGTGGTTTTCGTCATAATAACAACTTTGTCGCGGGGCACGGATTTAAGCGCCTGACGGATGTGCGGATGAGATCCATACATATCTGCACTATCCCAAAAGTTTATCCCCTGATCAACCCCCGCATGAAGGCTATCCGCCAATCCCCTCAGGCCGAGCTTTCGAGTCTGGTTCGAGCTTCCGCCCCACCCGTTTGTTCCGGTGCCAAAGGCTAGCCGGCTAAGCTCAATTTGCTTTGGACCCAGCTTGATAAGGTCGCTGTGAAGGCGAGGACTGTCCGAGGCAAAGAGGTGTTTTGGAAGAACCGCCACACCTGCAGCGCCAGCACATGCGGTAAAAAATTGTCGTCTGTTCATCGCAATTCTGCTCCGATGTTATTAGGATTTCATCAATGTTTAATGGAAAAGAACAAGCCGCGTCACATGAGACAACAAAACCCGTGAAGTGATTAGAGGCTTTTTTACTTTGTTCCTACATGCAATTCTCGCAGCGTATCTTTTAATTGCACACGCAGAACCTCCATTTGTTCGCGGGTGGAATCTGTCGGGATGATTATTGGCTCTCCCCAGTGCATTTCAACTTTAGCGAATGGCTTCGCCACCATCATGCGATCCCACGAACGATTGAACCGCCACACGCTGTTTGATCGCACAGCACAAGGAATTATCGGGGAGCCGGACATGGCGGCTATGGCAATGACGCCTATTTTAGGATCGCCTTCCGGGCCGCGGGGTCCGTCGATCGGAATGATTACGCCATAGCCCTGCTTAAGACGCCGGGCCATCTGGCGCAATGCGGATTCTGCGCCTTTGGAGGATCCGCCTCGGATGGTGCTGCGTTTAAACAGGTGAACGTATCTGGTGACCATCCAGCCATCGCGACTACGGCTTGTTAAAACTTCCAGACGTTTGCCAAAGTGAGGTAGTTCCTGCGCGCCAACCACGAGATCCCCGTGATAAATAGCATATATAGCCGGACGGTCATTGGCGCGATCCGGATTAATCTTCGTCACCTTCCAAGTGCGGGCAAGGGCACGAAGTACGGCCCATATAAACGGGACACCAATATTGTAAAAAAGCCACTGCTCAGAATCCCTGGATATTATGCGTTTTCTCTTTGCCATACGTATCGAATACACAATTTCATTGACCTTGATCAATGAAAATTGGGATATAAGATTAAATCAGGTCATGGGGGCTGCGCAAGCGAGTTGGCATAGATTCTGCTGGAGTACTATGCCAGCAGTTCCCATAAATGAAAATTTTTGAGGTTAGAAGGAGAAACATTATGTGCGCAATACTTATCCCAGCAATTATCGGTGTAGCAGCTTTAGGTCTACTCGGTGGCGTGGGCGGCGGCAGCTCGTGTGATTCTTGCGTCGTAATCCCGCAGCAGTCAGGCCAAGGCACAAACGTTGTTGCTGTTTCAGTGCAAGACCAGTACGCCTATGCTCAGCCACAGCCGTCATACGGCTACGCTCCAGCACCACAACAGCAGGCTTATGCGCCTCAATACGGTGCCCCCGCTCCACAATACGGCGGCCCACAATATGGTGCACCTGCACCGCAGTATAACAACCCAGGAATGGGAGCCAGCTTAGACGTAAATGGGCAGTCTGCAATAGGCGCAGGCGCTTACTCTAACGATGGCGGAACTGGCATCGGGGCAAACATTGGCGGCATTGGTGCTTCAGTGGGAACCCGTAGCTACTAATTATAAGTTTGCGATTAGCTTCTTAGAATATAAAGCGCCGAGAAATCGGCGCTTTTTTCGTGCAATGAGGCTTTTAGCACACCAAAGAATCGATTAATGCAGCGGGGTTTGTACCCGCTACCATCCTGGTATATAGAAAAAATGGAGAACGACTACTCATGTCATGTCTTATCGTCGCGGGAGTGGCGCTTTTAGGTTACAACGAAATGCCAGCACAGATTAATGGTGCATACTGGTCGTCTTGCGATTCTTCGTACTGTCGCGCCGCGCATGTACACTGCGGGCCGCAGGCCTCGACGTCTTCAATTCTTAACCGCCCTACTGGTCATGGGTACTCTGTAAGCTACAACTACGGCCTTGAGCCTGAGCCAACGGCCACCTGGTCGGGTTCCTCAAGCAGCTATAACCATGGCGGTTATCGTTTAAAATAGGACTCAAGATGAGAGGTCTTGAGTTCTCGACCAAGTCCAAGGCCTCTCAAATCTAAAAGCATGAAAAGCCATAACTGCTTTAGCTTTTTGCTATAGGGTATACGATGAGTACTGTTTCTGAAATTACCGAACGGTTTCGGCAAGCATTGGATTATGCCGCGCGCAAACACGCGATGCAGACTAGAAAAGCATCAGACGTGCCTTACCTGTCTCATTTACTCGGTGTTTGTTCAATTGTAATGGATAACACGCAGGACGAAGATGTGTGGATTGCCGCCCTGCTTCATGACGCTATTGAGGATCAGGGCGGCGAACTAACCGCTACAGACATTGAGCATCACTTTGGAAAACGAGTGGCTGACCTAGTGCGCGGGTGCAGCGAAATGACCGCTGTGGGCGATATTCCGCGCCCGCCCTGGCTTGAAAGAAAAATGAGTTACATGGCTGATTTACCGGGCAGCGAGGCGGCGATATTGCTCATTTCTGTCGCAGACAAATTGCACAACGCCAGAAATGTTTTATCGGACTGGCTGCGATGCGGTGATGAGGCTTATTGCCGTTTCACAACAGGAAAATCGGGAACTCACTGGTATTATCATGAGATCATCAGCCGTTACCGCGAATCGAAAAAAGTTCCAGAACACCTGTTACGGGAACTGGAAGTGACAGTTGAGCGGTTTGCGCCGGAAAAAGTGGAACTTTCTGATCTTGAGATTCCTTAGTTCACACCAAAAAAGTGTATAAAATGGCGGGCGAATGGAAAATTCGCCCGCCATTTTTATGTGTGTTGACTGGTGTCGTAAATCCCGGAATTACATGGAATCTCCAGGGTTTGTCATGTGGGAACCCATCATTGAGGAAGTCGTTGCGCCGGACATATGTTGAGTTCCGGTGGTGTGTTCCATGCTGGACATCATGCTTGTTCCAGTAGTGTGTCCCATGCCGGACATCATGTTTGTTCCGGTAGTGTGCTCCATGCTGGACATCATTCCGGTTCCGGTCGTTGTCGCCATTCCCGCCGCTCCGGCAGTTCCACCGGCCAGGTCTTTATCCGGCGAAGCATCATTTAAGATTTGAACAGAATTGGTACCTGTTACCAGGACGGTTACCGCAGTGCCCCCGACGAGGGTTACGGATTTAGTCGCGATGATCTGATCGACTCCATCGGCGTTAACAACCTTAATATTGTAAGAGCCGGGTTTAACGTCGGTATCATCAGCCTCGGCGTAGTTTACGCCGCGGGCTTCGGTGTCGTCATTCAAGAGCAGTTTTATGGATTTTTGCCCAGGCGCGGCGTTGATCAGTGTAATTTCAACCTCATCCTGATCCACGTCTTCCTGATCCCCTTCCAATACCACGACTTTTGGATTAGCGGAGTCTTCACTGGGGGTTACCAGAATTGTATATTGCTCGTCGTTATCATCGAATTCTAATTGTTCGGTAGTCTTTAGCTGACGGCCGTCCGCCAGATTAAGGACAATTGTTTTA
>JBBSQY010000065.1:0-14655 GCA_038243585.1 Candidatus Sumerlaeales bacterium
CACAACCCCAGCGAAACCACGAAAGGCAAACCTCCAGTTAAACATAAAAAAAACAAGAGTGAAGGAAACACGCCCACTCAACTTGACTCAAACCTGATAAACTAAAACTCCAAAACTAACGGGCTATACGCTTGTTTAAGGCCTAAACACAACAAACGGATTCAGTAAACGTCCAAATTTCACAGACGCGCACCACCGCCCTTACAAATCAAGCGCAGGCAAAAGGCCTGGAAGTCAACCTGGAGCAAATCCTGAAACGCCAGAAATCTGGCCCGCATTCCGAAGCAGTGAACCTGATCCGTTTCTGCGGACAGTTGTATTAAGGAAATTACAGGCGCTCCGGCCCTGCACTTAAAGCATTTCCTGGCGCAGCTCCTGAGGAGATTTGGGAGAGAGCAGTCCCGGTGCTATATCAAAAATAGTCTTCGCCCCCGTGTCCCCCTCGCGATTCAGGCGCACCGCCGCCCGGCAATAGGCAAGAAGAATACTGGATGTAAACTCCGGATTGCTGTCCAGCTTTAGCGAAAACTCCATAGTATGGCTGCAGGCAGCAGAGCTTTTACCACTTCGGATAACGAAGCCGCCGTGAGGCATGCCCGAATGCTTCTCTAGTAGTTCATCCTCCGTAATAAAATGGACCGTGGTATCGTAATCGGCAAAGTAGTCAGGCATAGTCACGATGGCACGCTCCACCTCCGCAGCAACAGCTCCTGGCTCCAGCACGACGTGGCATTCCCGGGTGTGCTTCTCCCGCGTAGTCAAATCTGGCATCTCTCCAGAGCGAACCCGCTCCACCGCGGCAGACACCGGGATGGTATACTGCACTCCCGCCCTGACTCCGGGCACCCGGCGAATAGCATCAGAATGTCCCTGGCTAAGGCCATTACCCCAGAAGGTGTACGTAGCGCCCTGGGGCAGAATCGCTTCCCCATAGAGGCGGTTTATAGAGAACAGCCCCGGGTCCCACCCGATCGAAATTATAGACGTATTTCCACCACGCTTAGCTGCCGCATCCACCGCCCCGAAAAACTCAGGTATCTTCGAATGGGTATCGAAACTGTCTACGGTATTAAAGTGCTCAGCGAGAGCCGGCGTCTGCTCCGGCAGGTCGGTTAGGGATCCGCCGCAAAGCACCAGTACGTCAATGTCCGCTTTGTGGTTCGTAATTTCATCAAGACGATACGCCCGCGCTCCAGGTCGAACCAACCGTAGCCCCGCCGGATCGCGCCGGGAAAAAACCCCCGCCAGTTCCATATCCGGGTTATGCGCCAGGGCGACTTCAACCCCCCGCCCCAAGTTGCCGTACCCGACGATACCTATCCTGATCTGACTGCTCATGGGTAATAGTGTCTTTCTCAAAAGGTTGAACCAGTTGTAAGGCGATCTGTTGTAAGGCCATCTAATGATACGAAGAGGGATAAAAAACTATTTCCTCCATTCGCTTAAACGCGAAAGGTCTCAACAAGCTATATTGCTATAGCCGCAGAATTTCAGACAGCAAATTTCCGGGACGCGCACCACCCCCCTCACAAAGCAAGCAGGAATCCCGCGCATCAAAAACAGCGCAAAAAACAGCCCCATAACAGTCCGGAAATCCGGAACGCTTTTAGATCATTGCTCACCTGGAATCAATCCACCAAGTCCAGCTCTAAATACTTCACTCACCCTGCGCCTCCCCATTCCCCTAACCTCCCACAATCATAGACCTAAAGCAAAATCTACGAACGCCCACCACCACAAGCTTCCGGCTTCAGCCGGATCCCTCTTTGCACCCTCATCTACGAGGGGTGTTGAGGATTTGAAAAGGATTAGAGCGCGCTTCAGCGTGGCTTGATTACCTGTGTACAAATCGGTACTACTCGTCGGCGCTAGGCGATGGTTATTTGCTGTCTGCCGTGTGGTATGTCGCAGCGAATATTTGGAGAGTTCCTATGACGGCACAAGGAGGAAATAATTACTTAACCCGTCCCCTAATCTATAACTTCTAAATCAGAGGAGCAATTACTGGATGTTGAAGCGCCAATTGATTACTGAGATCGAATCATCTCGCAAGTACTTCGAGTCTAGCTCTTCCGTATTGACCGAGGCGGATTCCGGGTTTGCGCCAACTCCGGAATTGTATACGGCGGCGCAGCAGGTTGCTCATGTGGCGCGAACCATTGAATGGTTTATGGAAGGAGCCTTTAGCGGCTCCGGGTGGAATATGGATTTTGAAAAACATATCAAGGACGCCCAAGCAGTCACGAGCCTGAAGGTGGCCAGGGAGTGGTTGGCGAAGGCCTGCGACCAGGCCATTTTAAAGGTAGAGGGGCTGAGCGACGAGGCATTGTCAGAAGTTTTCCCAGCCGATGACCCGATTATGCCGGGAGCGCCAAGGACGAGCATTGCCGGCGCGATTGTGGATCACACGGCGCATCATCGGGGCGTGCTCACGGTTTATGCAAGGCTGTTGGAGAAAGTCTCCCCGATGCCTTATATGTAAAGACAAAGGCGCCGCTGTCGCAAACCCTCGCATCAGCGGCCGCTTTGCATTTCCAACTTTCGGATGTGCGTCCGCGACCGTCACCCTGCGGCGATGAACCTGATCCGATTCTGTGGACAGTTGTATTAGGGGAATACAGGAACGTACCATGGACGGAAACTATAAACCCTACAAGCGCTACAACGATGAGTTTAAGCGCAACGCCATTGAACTGTTGGAATCAAGCGGTCGCCCGATGGCCGAGGTCGCCGGCGATCTCGGCAATCCCTACAAGACGCTTGAGCGCTGGCGAGGCAAATAACGAAGCCGCGACGGACAACAGGTAATTTCGGCGACGCGCACCTCTCGCCCCCAGCATTTTCCCGTTGACCCTTTCCCAGCTCCCTTGCTTTCTAAACGTATGGCTCGACAAGCACGCGTAGTTATGACCGGGTGTCCGCACCATGTTACCCATCGTGGGAATCTGCGCGCCCAAATCTTTTTCAGCGACGATGATGCAGATTTTACCTGAACATGATTGCGCAATGCGCCAGCCGGTTTGGGGTCGAAATCTGGGGTTACTGCCTGATGGGAAACCACGTTCACCTGGTCGCCGTGCCGCACAGCGCCGAGAGCCTGGCCCGGTGCTTTGGACTTGCGCATCAGCGGTATGCCGCGGCGACCAATGCCCGCAGTGGCTGGACGGGAAACCTGTGGGCGAACCGGTTTTATTCCTCGGCCCTGGACGAGGACCACATGTGGACAGCCATGCGCTACGTTAAACTCAATCCTGTGCGCGCCAAAATGGTGAACGAAGCCACAGATTGGAAATGGTCCAGCGCCCGGTGTCACGCGGCCCTTTGCGCGGATGATCTGTTGGCCCCGTCGCGCCCATTCCCGGGCATGGAGACGGACTGGCCGGCATTTCTCGCGCGCGGCCTGACCACGGCAGAGGTTTGAACGGATTCGCGTAAATACCGCAACCGGCAGACCAACGGGTTCGGAGGCCTTTGTGAAAAAACTGGAGCAAATGACCGGCAGGTTACTGCGCCCCCTGAAACGCGGTGTCAAACCAGGAGACTCAACCCATAGTGAGGCTCCAATGGATGACCTGTTTTCATGAAAAGAACACGCCCATCAGCGAACGCGACGGAATCAATGGGGCCAGAGGTGCGCGTCCCCGAAATTCCCAATAATTTTCCACCCGGCTTCGGATGCCTGATTTAAACGGAGTATGACCAACCTGCCGTTACGCACAACCTTAGAAGAGAGTATGCCACCGGCCACAAAACCGCCAGTCGTTGATTTATGGGATGACTACGATTACGTCCCATTTTAGGGGCGCTCACATTTCCCTTGCAGGTTTGGGTTTGCCAGGGCGAAGAGAGATCACCTGTGGTGAAAAGAAGGTGGGAATCATGAAGCGCATATTAACTATACTGGCTATATCCACATTGTCTGCGACGGCCTCTGTTCAGGCGGAAAACATAACCCTCAACCCTGTACTAGTCTACACCCCTGATCCGCGCGAAAGCCGTGACTACATCCCGACGTATGATGAGGCAGACAGACGGCGAGAACATGGGCTTAGACTGAACGATCGTGAAAAAACAGTACTCCGGAAGCACGACCCGCCAAAGCCTGGTTCTATTGCAGAGATTACGGAAACGCGACGTAAGTCGAAGGCTGCTACGCCAACGCCTACAGCTACCCCCCAGGGGAACAACGAAACAGAACTACGGTTATCCCGCGAAAAGTTAGAGTTGGAATATCAGCGCAAACAACTGGATCTAGAGCGCCGGAACAATGAACCAAAGAAACCTCGTACTGGTGCAATAATGCTCGAGGTTACAACTACTTCGAGAAACCAGAGGCGATAAGGTGAATGGGGAATTTCGGGGACGCGCACCACTGTCCCCATTGATTTTGCGCACCATTTCACCGCGCGATTTACCATCGGAAGTGCAACACCGCGCAAAAAAACTTTCCAAAAAACCTCGGCGGGCGTCATCCAGCTCAGACACTTGCCGCTTTTCTTTCTTTTGCTTTTCCTTCGTGCTTTCGTGCCTTTCTGTCAAAATCTATCTGTCGAAGTCTCCCCGCTCCCTCGCCCAACTCCATTAATCAACAGCGAAATGCGAAAGCCCTACCGGCAACGCGGTGCCATCGAGATACCAGCCGATATCCTGAAGCACATTACCCGTGACATCCACACTGTGCGACGCACCCGTGTACGAAGGTTCCATAAGCAGGTTGGGGGTATTCGACGTATCGAAGTGAGATACGCTCGAGCCAGACTGGTAAGGGGAAGGCGCGAACATCTTGACATTGTTATAGGGAGCATTTGTCGCTGGGTTTCTACGATTTTTCAGTGAAGCGCCATCCCAGTATAGGGCGTTGCTAATCAGCGCCGACTGCCTTTGCGCGTCATTCATGGAAACCAGGGAGCCACCCGGCTGCTGGATCAGACTGCGCATATAACCGTCAGGCCTGCCATTAAACAGCTCCCCGTTTGCGTTCATAAACGTCAGAAATCCCAGCCCATGGCCAAGCTCATGCAACATAACCGTAACAAAATCAATGTGTATACCAGGGTTCGCATCCGTCCCATAATAAAAATTAATATTACCCAGAACCGTCGCATTATCCACGTCCATGTTCACCGTCACCTGGATGTCGTTATGAGACGTGGCAACATCCATTTCCGCATACTGATTAACCAGAAGCGTCGGGTAGGTGGTATTAGAAATCAAGAGCCCGGTACCGGTGATTACAGTGGAAATAGTAATCGGTCCTGCGCTCGCCAGCACAGCGCCAGAGGCCGTGCCGCCAAACGATTGACAAGCCGCGTTAACCCGTATGACTTCAGTCCCTTTTACTTTCGCGGCCCATACACTGAGCGCATACTCCAGCGCAGTTTTACGTGACAATCCAAGCACAGGATCATTAAATCCCACGCCTGCTGCATCGGTATAATTGACAACAATCTGAGAGGAGGGCGATGAGGAATCATAGCTCCATGCGCTGCCCGCCAGGCCTGCTACTACAGCGGTAAGAACGACCAAAAATTTCTTGAAGGATATCATTTGCAGCCCTTCCCATCACAGCCGCTGGTAACCCCATCTTGACTATGAGGCAAGATGTCTCCCGGTGCGATACATCCCGTAGTCACCTTACCGTCCGGACCGATGGAGCCAACAGCGAAAGACTGGAACCGCCCCTGCAGATCCGTAGTAATGATTTCCAGCCCGCTCTTTGTTCTGGTCGTCCGCGACACCAGCCCCTCGTGGCTCTGATTCATTGCCGGCAATTCCACTGCTCCGCGGGTCCGAACCGGATTCTGCGTCGGGCGTCCCTGCTCGTCCAGATACACCACCATCCCGCCCGAGGCCGCCCGCGTATCTGAAGTCGATGAAGCGCCAGATGCCGGCGAACACATCCGCTTGACATTTTGATGAGCCGTAGCCTCCAGCCCGGTTTTCTCCCCCGCCCCGGCGATGCCGGCCAGCGCCGTAAAAAGAGTCATGAACCAGGCAAAGCGAAAAGACGCCAGCCCATTATATACAGAAAGTAGAAGCACGTGCGTGATCCCCTATAACCATAATTTTCCACCCGGCTATCGGGTGCCTGATTTAAACGGAGTATGACCAACCCGCCGTTACGCACAACCTTTTTTTATCCCCGCAATGTTATCTGGTGCCTCTCCATAACTTCCCCGTTTCTCCGCGGAATAGAGAAATTTCCTCTTGCCCATTTAATTGTCTATGGCGACAATAAAAAAGTTGCACAAAAGTTCCAGCCCGGCTTGAATTCCACAGTTGCCTAATGATTTGTTGTACAGAGAGATGGTTATGGCCGACAACTACGATCAACTGATCGAGGGCACACACCACAAGAAGTACGCAGGCGAAACAATAGCCAGCTTAGCTCTGGCTGAGCAACATTTACGCGCCGCAGTCGAGTCCGGTTCAATCCCTTCAGCCCACCACCTCAGCGACATCCTCGCTGCTGTTTCAAGTTCACGGCAAATGATTGAGTTGGTTGAGTCAACAGACACAAAGATCGCCGACGAACTCAAAGCCAGTGAAGCAAACATGGCTGCGGCTCAGCGCATAGCCCATTTTGGCAGCTGGGAACTGGACCTCGGTTTGACCGATGTTGACAAAAATCCGCTGCGCTGGTCTGATGAGATGTTTCGTATAATGGGCTACACGCCGGGACAGGTCCACGTCAGCAACGATCTCTTCTTTCAGCTGGTGCCCGTCGAGGACCACCAACCGATTCGCCAGGCCATCGAATTCGCAATCACAAATCAATCCGGGTATTCCATAACCCACCGTATAAGAAGAACCGACGGCAAAATACGAATCATTCATGAGCGGGCAGAACTGGTCTTCGATTCAGTCGATCGGCAAAGATCCAAACTTGTAGGCACCGCCCACGACATAACTGAAATGCAACAGGCCGAGGAGAAATTGCGTCGAAGCGACGAATGGTTTCGATGCGTTTTTAATCAGCGTTTCCAGTTCATGGCTATTCTATCTCCAACGGGCGAAGTGGTGGCCATCAACGATTTGCCGCTGGAAGTAGGTAACGTATCTCGAGAAGATGTGTTGGGTAAATTCTTTTGGGAAACCATCTGGTGGAACAATCTCCCGGAAATGAAACAGGCATGGCCCGGACGGCTGAAAGCCGCCGCTAACTCTGCCAATCCCATTCTCAGCGAAGATCAATTTTCCACCGATTCGGGCGAAATACGCATTGCCGATGTCTCCATTGAATCCATTAAAAAAAGCGACGGCAGCGTGGATTTTTTTATTGTCCAGGCTAGCGATATAACCGATCGCAAACTGGCCGAAACACAACTCATTCACGATGCGTTACATGATAGCTTAACGGGACTGGCAAATAGGACTCTTTTCACCGACCGAATCCATACAGCCTTTAATCGATTCCTCCGAACCGGGCAGGGATTTGCCCTTATAATACTCGACCTCGACCGTTTTAAAAACGTCAACGATACCCTGGGTCACCCCACCGGAGACCAGGTCTTGGTCGAAACCTCAAGGCGTTTTCTTTCCATCGTCCGAGCCAGCGACACCGTCGCTCGCCTTGGCGGGGATGAATTTGCTATCATCCTGCAAGATCCCAGCGCCGAAGACTCCCCCACCCGGATTGCCCAGCGGCTGCTCGACATGATGGAATACCCTTTTACCGTAAACGGCACAGCCGTAGAGATCGGTGCCAGCATGGGAGTGGTCGTCGTCACTCCGGATTACAAGTTAATTGACGATATTTTTCGCGACGCGGATATCGCTCTTTACCGCGCAAAAGAAGCCGGCCGCGGAGTTTATCGGCTTTTCGACAAGGAAATGCATACCCGAATTCGCGAACGTATTGAAATCGAAACAGAGATGCGCCATGCAATTCCGCGGCAGGAATTGTCCCTGCATCTCCAGCCGATTATTTCGCTAAAAACAGGCACGATAATCAGCTACGAGGCCTTACTCCGCTGGAATCATCCCAAACGAGGGTTCATTTCTCCCGATGTGTTTATATCAGTCGCAGAAGAAACCGGGCTTATCCGTGCCATAGGGCAATGGGTGACAAAAGAAGCATGCCGTATCCTGCACAATTGGCCAGGCAGCCACGTGCCGTCCATCAGCATCAATGCTTCACCCTACGAAATCGTTCCTCGATCAAGCGTAGGCAGCCTTCTTCCGGACGTTGAAGGCATCGATTGTACAGTGGCCCGGATAGCAAAAGAAGAAGATATAAATCCAAATCTCCTGAGAATCGAAATTACGGAGGGCGTCTTGATAAACGACCCCGTAAAAGCCGGCAAAATAATGGATCGGCTTGTGGCAAATGGATTTAAGCTCCTGCTTGATGATTTCGGAGCCGGCTATTCCTCGCTCTCCTATTTGCATGATCTCCCGTTTTCCCAGGTCAAAATTGACAGGGCATTCACCGCCAAACTCGCCCCCGGAAATCGCAGCCACGAATTAATGCGCGGGATCATTACGCTGGCTCATAATATTGGCCTGGAAATCGTCGCCGAAGGTGTCGAGACAGAGCAGCAGCTGGCCTTGCTGAGAGCCGCCGGCTGCGATTACGCCCAGGGATATTTCATTTCCAAGCCCATCCCCGTAGAAGAAGCCCACCGGCTCCACCAGGCTGAACGCCAATGGTAGCCCACTAAAAAAGGAGCCGGCCTGGTTATTGGCCGACTCCTTAATGCTATGAATTTAACAAGTTAAGACTGTTACCGGGGCACCATCTTCACGGCATCGCCGATGACGATCGTGCCGTTGGACGTCCAGCAGGATAACTGCACATCCTTCGATCCCGCCGACAGGTTTACCGTGCCCAGGCTTTGCCATGATCCACCATTTGCCTGCTGGTTTTTTGAGACAACAGTGCTATCGGGTAAAATATACGGCGCCGAAATGGAACGGTTTGCCCCCTGGGTCCACCAGGCGAAGAATTCATAATTGCCGGCGGCCGGGATGTCAAAAGTCCACTTTGCCGCATCGCTTGCGCTTGCGGTCTGACGGAACCGGTAATTGGTTCCATATTTATCTGCAGCCGATGTGCCCGTTGACCAGTTACCCGATGCCGTGAAACCGGAATCGCTATTATCGATCACCTTTTGAAGGAGCTTGAAAGTGAGATCATACCGGAAGGCATAATGATCTGAACCATACTTTTCGAGCTTGGTGACGGTCACAGCATCAATGCTGACATCTTTGCCATCGCGGACGATAATGTGGTCGACGCTGCCATTGGAGAAGAGGCGTCCCCCGATTACGTCAGCAATTCGCTGTGTCGCTTCAGCGGCATTCATGTTGAAGTCGCCACAGATAATCAGCGGATCATCGGGCTTATTTTGGCTTAGCTGGATCAGGCGATCTACAGACTCCTGCCGCGCAGGCGCGTTGCCTGTGCGAATCGTTGGGAAGTGGACATCAACGGCGTGGAATTTTATCCAGGGATTTGAGACCAGCTCACATTTTACGACAGGATAAACACGGGGATCTTTTGGCTGATCGTGCGTCCAGTTCTCCTGCATGTTCAAGGTCCAGGAATCGATGATGGTAGCAGCCGCATTCCGGGTGAAGATCGCGTTGCCGCGCCCCTCGTGGGGACTGGCCGGCCAGTTATAATCCCAACCGGAATGGGGAAGGCCAAAATACTGACGGGCGTAGTTAGCCTCGTTTACCAGCACCAGCGCTTTTTGCGGAGTACTATTCATCCGGTCCACAATGCTGTTAGCGGAAGCCTGGGGTCTACCGCCAGACTTGATATTATGGTGTATGAGCGACATACTCACAGTCTGCTGACCCTGACAAACCGATGCTGCGGCCAGTACCACGGCGACTACTGTACAGATTTTACTCATTGTTATCTCCCTCTAAGAGACCAAAAATGAACTGCATCAATGGTTCTTGGTTATTGCCGACATTTACTCGTGTCAACAATATTGGGGATTTTCACAATAAGGTCAAGGTAAGGACCCGATTAATACAAGGTCCAGTCAGATACGTGGCTTGGATCGGGCAACTGAACGAAGGTCAGATTATAGCGAATGGCATGGTGATCCGACCCGAGCAAGCCGAGCTTGACGACGGATACGTTTTCGAATCCGACATCTTTTCCGGGTCTTACTATGATATGATCCACGCTGGCATCGGAATAGAGCTGACCGCCGATCTCATCAGCGATGGAATTCCTGGCTGCCGTGGCACCCATATTGAAATCTCCGCAGATGATGAACGGGATGTCTGGCTTGGATTCGCTTAATGCGATGAGACGATTAATGGACTCCTGCCGGGCAGGTCCGTTCCCGGTTCGGTTCGTGGGAAAGTGGACATTAACGCAGTGAAACTGTACCCAGGGACTTACGACCATTTGGCATTTGACGACGGGGTATACGCGGGGGTCCTTTGGCTGATTATGAGTCCAGGGTTCTTCCATCGCCAGCACCCACGAGGAAAGCATCGTGGCGGCGGCATCCCGGGTGAAGATGGCGTTGCCACGGCCCTCATGGGGAGACCCAGGCCAGATGTGGTGCCAGGCGGGATGAGGAAGATCAAAGTACTCGCGGGCGTAGTTGGCTTCATTCACCAATACCAGGGCCTTGTCAGGCGGGGTTTCCATGAGACTGACTATACTGTCGGCGGCTTCCTGCGGCCGCCCGCCTGACTTGATGTTGTGATTTATGATGGACATACTGGCGGTCTGCTGCGCCTGGGCAACTGATACCGTTGCGAGAAACATAGTGACCAGGGTGCAGAACATCCGGGCCGTTGAGGCTTTTAGATTTCCAGGTAGGAAGTTTGACATTTGCATAGTATATAAAACTATCGTTTACTCGCGTCAACTATTTTCCTGGAGTTGCTTTTTGTTATTACGCGCAAGTGCCTGATCCCGAACTTATGACACGCACGGCAACATCGGACAAACCCGCGACTCCGCCCTACTCCGACTTAACCGCATCCTCCTGACCGTACCAGTAACAGTGCAGCTGTTTCCCCGTCCGAAAAAAGCAAATAATTCCACAGCCGTTATCCGGAAAATAAACTGCCCCCGGCGTGCAAAAAGAGGAACTGCGGCGCGGCAGGAACGAAGCAACGCAGCCGCCGAAACAAACTTTTGTAAGTATAGCTGATTTACAATAGTACGACTTGACTGTGCCTTGCTTTACTGCGCAAAAATTTATGGATGATATGATTCGATATCTCGACCTTGAGGAAAAGAGCTACTTACCAATGAAGACCAATTTGGGAAATTCTTTGATCACTGCTTCACAGTGCGTTTGCATGCTTCTTGTTCTTGAGGGGAGCGTTATTTGCACGGCTCAGGAATCATCGGTTACAGCATCCAGCACACTTAAATCTTCGGTAACCGCGAAAGCGATCAATCCTCAAGCTGTGGGAGTCGAGCACCTTTATGATATTTGGCGCGGCACAAATGCGTTGCGTGATATGAGCCAGGTTAAGAAACTGTCAAAACAGTTTGCTTCGGACAATGATCCGCTTGGTACGCTAATGTACTCACGTATTGTATCTTTTTCGACCCACGATGATTTTCCGCCTACCGACTTCCGACAGACCAACCAATTGGCTCTCAAGCATCTGCCGGCTGTGCGGGTACTGGCAGACCAGGGAAACGCGCTGGCTATTTATCTAGAGGCGTTCTGTTTACAGCATGGTGTCGGAGTTTTAGTTGATAGGGAGGCGGCGGCGAAACTGCATCGCAAGGCGGCGGAAATGGGAGTGACAGCCGCGATGGTGGCATTGGGGCAAATGGCAGAACGGCGGAACAACTGGGCAGAAGCCCGTAAACAATATGACGCTGCGGCGGAGCAGGGAGATTTTCAGGCATTTGTATTGATCGGCGATTCCTACCAATACGGCCATGGGCAGAGGCTTGATATTGCGAAGGGCATGGAATGGAAAACGAAGGCGGCTGAACGCGGTGATGCTTATGCAATGTTTGAAGTGGCTTATTATTTAAACAACGGCATTGGGGTTCATAAAGACACGGTGAAAGCTATAGAGTGGTTTAAAAAATCGGCAGAAACTGGTTACGAGCCAGCTGGTGAGATGTTGCCTAAGAATGATATTAGCAGGCTGGCATTCTCAGGCATTTGGTCCAGTTGGATTTGTAGAATTTCCCAAGATTAAATTTCCCCTTACGACGCAGGCTGGTCAGAAATTAGAACAGAACTCCCGATCGTGAGTCCGTCAGCGCCTTTGAAACTGTCCCGTTAAAATGGCCTTCTCCCCCCCCAACCACCTTATATAATACTACATTTTTAACACGAGGTGCTTAATGCAAAAGTGGATTACCCTGATTGTTTGCCTGGCGCTGCCGATGGTTGTAGGTCTTACTTCCGGGTTTTTGACCAGCAGCGAATCTGGTGGTCCATGGTTTAAGGCGCTGCAGAAACCGTCCTTTAATCCGCCGTCGTGGGTCTTTGGTCCTGTGTGGACCACCCTTTATCTTCTTATGGGTGTATCGTTGTTTCTTGTTTACCGGTCGCCGCATACCTCTTTAAGACAAACGGCTCTTATCATTTTCGGCGTTCAACTGGTCCTCAATTTCTTCTGGAGCCTTATCTTTTTCCGGTACCATCAGCTTGGGCTTGCGTCGGTTGAGATTGTTTTAATGCTGGGGGCGATCATCGCGATGGTTGTGGTGTTTTACAAAATCAATCCGGTTGCGGCGTACCTTCAGATTCCTTATATTGCCTGGGTCAGTTTTGCGACGGTTCTTTGTGTCAGTATCTACTGGTTAAACCGCGCGATGGGGTAGGGCAAGTTATGGTGTGGGTGTGCCTGATCCTGAAATTCCTTAGTACAATTCCCAGTCCGTCACGTCTGTCGTAGGCAGGCGGTAGGGGTACTCGTAGGGCCACTCTGAGGCAGTACGGATGAGAACCGAGGTTGAATGCTCGCCCACCTGGTAGCGGCCGCTGGCAGGATTCCATACACGATACTGCCCAAGTGCCGCGGCTTTGGCGCCCAGATGGGGTTGGATTGAGACCGGGTTGTGTGCGCCCGCTCCCGTCGGGTGTACGCTGTGATTATACTCGTACACCGCGTAAAACGTCTTGCGGCTGACGGGGATGCTTTGGTTGTCGCGCAGGGCATTTGAAAGGTTTTGATGATCCTTATGAACCGTATCCATTTCATTCTGAACGGTATAGTAATCGGTTTCTGGGCCAAACTCTTCAAACAGGGATTGCCATAGATTGGCGGCTTCGGCTGTGGTCAGGTTGCCGTCGCCAAAATCGAATATGCGACGCCGGCCGGCGGGGTGTCCGAGCTGATCCAGTGCCCCGTTCCATTCGCGGACTCGGGCTTGGCCAAATGACTGGCGCGAAAGCTTACCCTCCGGGGTGAGATCGGAAGCCAGATATCCCTCCTGCAGGGGTTGGTGCACGCGCTGGTGCAGTGCGCAGTAGCTGTTTCCGTTCAGCAGGTTGAAAATCCCGGATGCCTCGCCGTGGGTCATGAGTACGACCCAGATTTCCTCGTTGGAAGCAACTTTTTCGCGAATGGTGCCGGCGATGCCGATGCTTTCGTCGTCCGGGTGGGGCACCACAACAACAGCGCGCCCCATGATCAGGCCCGTGATCGCCAGCAGCCCTGCTATCGCAAAGAGGCGACAGGAGACATGGGTGCGTGTCGCTAAAATTTAGTGACCCTCACCCTCGAGCATCGCCGTGATGTGCGGCGCAAGAGCCTCCAGATATGGCATTTGGGATAATGGTTCCTGGCATCTGGCCAAATCGTAGTGACATAGGGAACCAAACGGTTCTCCACTTGAGCGGACGAGCAATACTCCGCAATACGAGACTACCGGACTAGCCATTATTATCGGGCATGGTGCGTCCTCGGCTCGTCCGAAGGCGACCTTGGTGTTTTTACCAAGCAGCACGCAGTAAGCATTTTCGTTCGGGACGTCGGGGCCCTTTGTAACGCTCGGTGAGAAGGCATCGACAAGGTAAAGGTTTTGGAGAATTTCGGGGGTGTACTTATAGATTCCAGTGTAACGATGCGGCGCCCGGCCATTTAAAACTCGCAGTGCAGCGAGCATGCCCTGCTCAGCGAGAATACGGTAGATTTTCACATAGGGGCTGTCGTCGATTGCATACGAGTTGGTACTTGTAGCAGAGCGTTGCATAACTGGTCTCCTTCTAAGAAAGAAGTATGTGTACCAGAGTTTGGGTAATCTATGATCCTCGATTTTATTTGAGTCGTTTATTCGATCCGGTCCGCTGAATATGAGTGACTGTCCGGTTGCGGAGAGACCTTCTCACTTTGATCGTATATGGAGCCCGTCTTCTGCTTTCAAAACCTTGCCGCCCGGCCCTTGATGTTGCGGATTGGATTTTTCAGGGTTTGGGTTTTGCGGATCATTTCTACGCAGCTGGCGAGGGCGTCGAGGCCGTCGTCGTGCGTATTAGGGCGGCCGTTATATTCGTCCGCCTGGACGAAGAACTCCTGCCGCAGGGTTTGCTGGAAGAGGATGCTGCCGGCGAGGATGTGGGGTTCGAGCAGGCTGATTCGGCTGTGTTTGCTGTGGGTGTTGGGAAACTTTTCGATGGGCAGGTGCCATGTGGCGCCTTCGGTTTTGCGTTTGAGTTGTTCGTCGCGGATGAAGGTGCCGAGGGTTTCCTGGAA
>JBBSQY010000066.1:0-14347 GCA_038243585.1 Candidatus Sumerlaeales bacterium
CCGCCCACAGGCTTAGCTGCCGGCAATACAACTGGCGTTCGTACTCTGGACACGATGGGCGGGCCCACAGGTTCCGTCACTTCATCTTCCGACACGATCGAAGCTGCCGCAGGCGTTTCTGAGGTCTGAGGCAACAGGGTATCCTGGGGATCTGCCGGCGTCACTGGTTCAGGAACTGGCAATATTCCGCCAGGACCCATGCCGCCTGCCGCCGGAGTTGGGGCTGCTCCGCCGCGAGGTGCGGTGGTAGGTAAATCAAGAATAGGAGTTGTCGTCGGAGTATCAACCAGCGACTCCAGGCTACCAGGCGTAATCGCGGAAGGCCCCGGAATAACTTCCAGCCCAGGGGCAGGTTCCCCCTGTAAGGAAGGCACCTCAACCGGAGCTGTCTCGATAAGGCTCTGTAAAGATCCCGTGCTGAAATCGTTCGTGTAAAAGTTGGGTTCTGTAGGCGGGGTTGTCAGCATCTGATAGGCTTCTTCAGTCCGCTCAATTGGGTCATAGACCAGGCTGGAACGCTCCTCGTCTAGCTCCACACGCTGTGCGACGACTACCGGCTCAGGTATTCCCGCGGCGCGGGCCAGCACCTGGTCAAGTTCAATACGTGTCTGCGCCGGAAGTGGCGCAGCGTTACTTGCCGTCATGGTCAGTTTGGTTACCCGCTTGAGAGCAAGCGGCGTAAACAGATCCGGGTTTTCGTCCCAGAAGTTGCGTACAAGCTGCTCAGAAATCGGCAAATCCAGACGAAGCTGATCGATCCAGGCGTCGCGGCGAATAATATTGCCGGCTATCCAGCGGGCGCGCTCCAATAATGGATCTTTCCCATGTCCCAGATCGTTGACGTCCTGGGCCATAGCTTCCCGTTCCAGTATGGTGCGCAGTTGCTTGTCAATCACGGTTTTCCGGAGACGAAGGTCATTCCCTTCCACGTCCGGCCAGGCGCTTCGAAACTCGCCTTTAGAAACTTGGAAGTTACAGACTTCACCTAAAATTTCACAATCTTCCAGCGAATCCCAAGCAAAGGTTTTTTCCACAATACGCCGGCGTTCCAGCAGCATATCGCGCATCATAATATCATAGGCGGAACGCAAAACCTGGCGAGATAAACCCTCCTCGACCAGCTTTGCCTGCTCCGGATCGGCCAGACTAGGTTCCTGCGGCTCGAGGACTTCAATAAGCTGGACCATGTAAAACCCGCGAGGACCACGAAAGACCGGACTTATGCCCCCCGGCTCCAGATTGGCAGCGGCGTTTTCAAACAAAAAGAACAGTTCCCCGTGCTGAAACGGCGGTATTTCTCCGCCATTGGACGCGCTGGGAGCCTGGCTTTGCGCCCGGGCCGCATCCGCAAAGTTGGTGGCGCCGGCAAGGATACTTGTGCGCAGCTCATCCATAGCCACTTCTACGCGATCCTGTTCCTCCGAGGGAGAAGTTTCCGGGCTGGTCATGAAAATATAGCGGGCGCGCAACCGTTCCGGCTTAACTACCTGCGGCGTATGCTCCTGCAGGTATTTTACCCGGTCTGCCTCTGTAATAGTAACGGCGGGTCCTACTATGTTTTGAAGAAAAACTGTCTGCCAGACCGGCAGCGTGTAAACGTGGTGCTTAAAATCGTAAACAGAATCCGGCGGAGCCCCTGGCATTAAACGCGGAATGATGAAATTCGTGAAGACATACTCATCCACTTCGACCCGCAACGCCTTCGCCAGTGCTTCCCGGTCTTTTGGAATTTTTGTTTTTTTCAGGAGCTCAAACATATAAGCTTTGTTCGGGCTCTCCCGCAGAATCATCCACAAGTAGAGATCCCTGCTGCTTACGTTACCATAGCGCGTCTTCGCTACTACTTCGTCCGGATGGCCTGTCCAGCTCGACTCGAAAAGAGGGTGTTCCTGAGCGGTGATTAGTACCCGCTCACTTCGGACGCCCAGCAGATTTTGCCGAATTCCCGCATTGCCGGGGGCCGGCAGCAGATTTCTTGACATCCGGCCAGCGGATTGACCAGTCAGGGGCGCACTAATGCCTGCAGCAACAAGCGTACAAAAACACACTCTTATGACGCGGCGCATATACACAGGATAGATTTCAGGTTTAAGAAAAAGCATGGGTTCCAACTATGAAAAGTGTTTTTATGTAGTCGGTAAGGATTGTGGGTCGCAACAGAAAAAGCTTAAATTAACATAGCTGGGGCGCAACTCAGCAAAATGATGGCGCTTTTCGCGAGCGACCCCGATCCGAGCCGCAGTCGGCAGCTCAGCAAGCCATCCATTACCTACTAAAAAGACCTTTGAGGTTAATCGGCGGATTCTTATATGGGATATGGCCGAGCGGCGATTTGCTGTTTTTGAGGTTTTTATGCCCCTCATGCCCGTGGGTGTTGGCTGAGAGAAGTTTTTTGCACGGTTTTATTGATTTTATATTTTAATGGTCTAAAGTTCATGAGAGAGCGTTCCGGGGACGTGGTCATTGTAATTGTTCTCCGTTTCTGGAATGGTTGCATTTAGGGGAAACAATAGGTGACGAAATGGAGAAGGAAATTCCCGCATGGGTACTTAAATGAGATTTGGTAAGGATTGGAGAGCGGCGAGCGGACGACTCGGCGAGCTACTCCTACCGGCTGCTGAAGCGCGCAATAAGTCGGTTGCCTGTCAGTCAATCCGGTAATGCCCGCCCTTGCTCTGGCGGTTTTCCAGTGCGGCAAACAATACGGCCAATGAAGCCTGGCAGCCGTTGCGCATGCCGATTATCTCGTCGCTCAATTGCGCCCGTTCATAAAAATACTCAATTTCTGTCTGCAACTCCCGCAGGATCGCCCTTGCCCGCTTAAGCCGCTTTGCGGACCGCACCAGTCCCACATAATTCCACATTGTGTATTTAATGCTAAGCCAATCCTGCATGATAAGCGCGGGATCCGCAGGTTCAGATTCGTAACGCCAGGGGGCAATTTCCGGCATGTAGTAGGATTTGCCACCATTGGCAGCCTTCTCGTGCGCAATAGATCTAGCTGCTTCAACGCCCCACACCAAACCCTCGAGGAGGCTTGTGCTTGCCAGTCGGTTTGCCCCATGAACCCCGGTGCATGCGACCTCGCCTGCGGCCCTCAGCCTTTTCATGTTTGTTCGGCCCTGCAGATCAACCGCAATACCGCCGCATGCATAATGAGCCGCTGGCACTACCGGGATCGGTTGTGTCGTCATATCTATGCTCACGCTCATGCATTTTTCATAAATCGTCGGGAACCGTTTCCGGATCCAGTCCGCCGGTTTATGGGTGATGTCCAGGTAAACGCAGGGTTCCTGATTTTTAAGCATTTCCATATGAATGGCTCGCGCCACCACGTCGCGAGGCGCCAGGGATTTTTTGGGGTGATAACGGTCCATAAACTGATCACCGTCCGCGCCCACCAGCACGCCCCCTTCGCCGCGGATGGCTTCGCTGATGAGGAAGCTCGGCTGATAATGTCGCGCCGGACCGGCAACCGGCAGATATAAAGCGGTAGGGTGAAACTGAATGTACTCCAGGTTTAACAGGCGCACGCCCGCGCGATAGGCCATGGCAATTCCATCGCCCCGGGCGCTGCGTGGGTTTGTCGTGTGAAGATAAAGCTGTCCCAAACCTCCTGTTGCCAACAGGGTTTCGTCAGCCATAAACGGCACAACTGTAGCCGAGTCCTGCATCAGCGCATGGACGCCCACGCAGGTTAAATCCCCATAAACATCCTGCGGATCGATACTATTGTGGGAAAGCGTCAGCAAATCCACGGCCGTAGCCCCGGTAACCAGTTTAATGTTGGGCACCGTTTTCAGGTATCTGACCAGATATTCTTCTATGGCCTTGCCAGTCATATCGGCCACATGCACTATTCGGCGGGTACTATGGGCGGCCTCTTCGGTTATATCCAGTTCAGCATTCGCGTCGCGATCAAAAGGCACCCCCACCTTTTTCATCAGAAATTCTTCGACGTAGCTCGGTCCCAATTCCGCCAGTTGTCTGATGGCGTCTTTTCGGCCAAGCTCGGCGCCCGCCCGGAAAATATCATCCTCCAGGAGATCAACCGAGTCATTTTCGCCGCGGTAGATAATGCCACCCTGCGCCCAACTGGTCGCCGTTGCATCGCGGGGATCGGAGCTTCTGGTCAGCATGGTTACCGACAGACCGCTCTCCGCGGCAACAAGTGCGGCGGCGCAGCCGGCAATGCCGCAGCCTATAATTAATAAATCAGATTTTTCAGGAATCACAGCAGTGAAACTTTACGGTAGAAGTACAAACACAAGAGAAAATAGCGCTGTTGTGACCACGAGCATGCAACTCGTCGTTTTCTTTTGTCTCGGTTGTCTCTTGCGCCGTAGCTTTTCTTGAGTCCTTCTGCATTGTTATTTAACGACTGGATCAGTCTGCACCGCCACCGTATAGTCTTTAATATCATGCCCCGCACCAACCTCAATGGCGTCCACCGGTATAACGTTTCTCCCCGGCCCTCCAGCCCAGATGCGGTGCGTGCCGGGTTGGAGGTACGGAAATGAGAAGCTTCCTGCCGCGTTAGTGGAAACCATCAACCGGAGCAGATTCTGCACGCTTCCCGGCACAATGACTCCAGTCACGTCTACCACGATTTGTACCCGGGCACCGCGGACGGCGCCTCCCCCGCTAACATCCAGGGCTTTTCCTTGCATGGTCGCGGAAATACCGCTCACGTTTTCGGTATTGCGACCACGGTTGATATCCACCCATTTCCAAAAAGCAAAATTGCCTCGGGTACCTTTCCCGCTTACAATTGTAAAGTAACGTCCCGGCGGGATTCCGGTCATGCTATAGTTCCCGTTGGAAATGGAATCAGAATAGGAAATATCGTCCATGACCGTGCCCGTTTCATCCACCACGTAAAACTTAACAAGCCCGGACGTAGCCACACCCCCAGGCAAAGAAACGCGTCCTCTCACATCGGCCGACGTCTCAAGCACAAATTCCACCAGTGATGTCTCGTCGGCCCGGACAGCCAGTTTTTTCCAGGCATACACTTTTCGCCCGTTTAAGGTGGCCAGAACAGTTACTGGCCAGTCTCCGAAGGCAATCCCCCGCAATACGAAGTTACCCGCCACATCCGTGCGGGTGCGGTTGCGACCCTGCAGCTCGCCCTTTATCTGGACAGACGTGTTAGTAATGCCGTTGCCTTCGATATCCACCACCCGCCCTCGCACGGTTCCGCCAGGCTCCAGTTGAATCCGCCCAAGGTCTGACTCCCCGTCTCGCGTCACCTTTATATTGCGAATGCGTTTAGGTCGGAAAGACGGGTGCTCAATTTCAATCGTATAGTTGCCAGTGGCAAGGTCATTAATGTCAAACTTTCCGTAAACATTGGTGTTTCGGGTGGCTACCACATTTGCCCGCACCTTGGCAACCAGGCGGGTGGCTGGGTCTGGATCGTATTTAAAATCATCATCGTATGCTGAGTCCAGATACTCTAATATATCGGAACGCTCATAACCCGCCAACTCGACTCTGTTAACCGTTTCCACTTCTTTTTTTCCGTCGTCCAACACGCGAACCAGCGCGCCCTGCACGGGCTTTGCAGTTTTAGAACTGACTACGGTCCCCAGTATCTGGCCGGCGATACTCATGCGAATTGTTGGCAGACGCGTATTGTTCCCCGGTCCCACGACCACCTCATCGCTCTCCCAGGTATCGTAGCCATCTGCTTTAACTTTTAAGGTGTAAAGTCCTCTGGGTACCTTTAATATCCGGAAATCGCCGTTGGCGGCGTTGTATATTCTCTCCAGGTTAAACCGAAATAGTTGTTTCGGCTTAGTGTCCAGGCGAGTCCGCAGGATCAGGGTAAATTTATCGACGCCTTTTCCTTCCCGGCCGATAATTCTGCCATAGGCGGCCGGTGCAATATCGCAGTCGATAGGAACGCGGACCGCGCCGAGAGGCACTTCTGGTTCAGTAAAGGTATAAGCCTGTTTACCGTCCGGCGTATCCAGCGTGAAAGAGGCGTCCAGTCGAAAACTGCCAGTGCCCAAACCGTCCAGACGAAACTCTCCTTTTTTATCAGTCGTCGCCGTGCCAGATCCGACAGACTTCGGCAGTGGCGCGGCGGCCACATGGGCGTCAGCTATGGGATTCCCTCTAAAATCTGCCACCAACCCCTGTATACTGCGTGATAATTGCATCTTGAAATTCTGCCGGCTCAACAGGCGCCCCTCCAGAACCGTGCAAGATTTGATCTGCCGTACGTAATCATCCCGTTCAGCGACCAGCAACGCCCGACCCGGCGAGCAACGTTCTATCAGATAATTTCCGGCGGAGTCGGTGAAGGTAAAGATCTCCGACGGACTGGGATCTCCAGAGAATTCGCGGCTGTCGAAGGTTATCTTAACGCCATAAAGTGCCCCACCCGTCGTATCGGTCACTTTTCCGGATACCACACCTCCCGGCGTCATTATCACCTGCGTGGCAACCTCCGGCTGATCGGGCGACAGTTCCACGATATCGCTATGGTTTTTGGCAAAGCCATCCTTGCGCGCACTGACATAAATGGAAAGTCGCTGTCCTATGGGAAAATCCCGGAATTCAAAGAAGCCTCCGCCATCGGTCGTCATCTGGAGATCTTTTACATTCAGGCCGCTGAACGATCCGCTGGCAACATAAAGCTGTACCTCGGCCTCGCCAACGCCCTGTCCATCTGCTGTAATCACCTGACCCTTTACCGTGCCGCCTTTACTTAAAAAAACTTCATGATCGTCCAATGGGGTGTCTGGCGCAACAGAGACTGTATAATCGTCGACATTACCGCTGGTGGGCAGATAGCCTTCTGCGCGGGCTGTAACCTGGTGAGTGCCGCCGGGTAGATTATCAAATGTAAACGCGCCCTTTTCGTCCGCCGCCCGGCTTAGTTGCCGAACCCGTTGAGTGCCGTATCCATAGTTAGCCTTTACCATGACGTCCGCGCCGGGAATTTCATCGCCCGAAGCAGCGTCTATTACCCGCCCGGCTAGCAGACAAGCCTCGTATATCTCCAGCAAATTGCCCGTAGACGGTCTGTCCCGCGTGCTTGTGACCTTCCCTCTAGGCTCATTTACAAAATTATTGTAATCGACAGACAGCTCGTAACTGCCATAGGGCAAACGGCCTATCTTGAAATCGCCGGAAACCAGGCTCATGGATGACCGGGTAATGGTGGTCGCGTTCACCACCGCCGTCGCCTTAACCAGCACATGGGCCGCTGTTGACGGTCGATCAAGAAACGCCACCCGCCCGCTCACCTCGCCGCCCCGATCTAACACCATGGCCAGCCCATCGGTATCGGCCGTTACATGATAATTTTCCATCACCGCGTAAGCAGGGTGGTCAAAACGCAGATGATAATAGCCATTGGTATAAAGCTTCTTAAGCTCAAACTGACCCTCAGCATCCGTTGTCGTTTTGAACCCGGATGCAGGCAGATCGCTGGCGCTTGAGCCGAACGGTTGGAAGCTGACGGCGGTGACTTTCACATCTGTGACAGGCGCCATGTTTTCATCAGAAACCTTACCGCTGATATGGGCGGGGCGCTTTAGCACAAACTTGAGCGGCGCGGCAAGCCCCCCGGCGGGCACCTCCACGCGCGTCTCCGCAGGAGCATATCCTGGCTGAGACGCCGCAAAGGTATTATTTCCAATGGAAACATCTTCCACCTGAAACGCGCCTTTGGCGTCTGCGAGAATGGTCGGGTATGCGGCATCGTCCAGGAACACGCCCCCCGTTCCCGCAAACTGCTGTAGCCAGTTCCTCTGGCCGGAAATAGCAGCCCCGGTTACCGGCTTACCTTCTTCGTCGACCACTGACCCTTTCACCAAAACCCTTGTCTGCAAAATAACGCTTAGGGAAAACCCCCGCGTTGAGCTATATACCCGCTGTCCCGTGCGCGCTTCTGTTGAGTATTTGCCGTGGGTAAAGGCCAGTTGATAATCTCCCACCGGAAGTTTCGTCTCAATACGGCCATGAGAATTCGTCCGCTGAGTGACGACGGCACCGCCGGTCGTTGGCTTGAAAGTGACGGCAACTTCTCGAATAGGCTGGCTTCGATTATCAAAAACCTGGACAGATACCGGGCCAATAACCTTCGTCGTCTCCGTCGAACCAGATTTTTTGCCTTTTGGCTTTGTCTTCGGTCGAGCCTGGTTGAATACGTTCGCCGCCTGGATTATCCGCGCAGAAACCGCAGATTGCCACCGACCGATTAAAGTCTGACCAGGGGATTTTTTGAACTCGGGAGACGTGATTACCCAACCGGAAAACAGCGTAACCAGCAGAACAATCAGCGCCAGGAACGACCACATCTTTCCCGGTTTAGAGACAGAACGCCTCATTTCAGTCCGCGCCCATCATGGAATGATTTGTATGAGATAACAAAACACGTCGGTACAAACTAGCGACTAATAATTCGGAAGCGGGTGCGTTTCCTGATCGCTTTTATCCGTTACCAATTTCTTTCATACGCCGAATGGCCGCGGCCTTGCACATATTGACCATGCCAGTAAGACCCATATTTTTTCCCATGCTAAGCTCCCGGCCAAAAAGATCATACACGATATCCGCAGGCACACGGACTATCTGTTCAAGCGGTGCGCCAGACAACGTACGGTCAAGCACCACCGCAGTTGCTTTCGCCGAAATCCCCTGAGGGTTCAGCACGTCGAAATAAAACTTAAGAGTGCCATCGGGCTGTGTCTCTGAAAAAACGAACGCTTCGCTTTCACAATGAGGGACAAGGGCAGTCTCAGGATAGGGTTTTGACGCAACGTCCGCCGGAACCGGCTTAAACTTATCCCCCATATCAATGAGCGTCTGGATGCGTTCCGAACGATCCATTTCCGCAAACATCCCGGCCATATCCGCCAGCAACGGCGGGATTCCTGTATAGTCAGTCATTAGTAATTCCGCAGCTCTCCCCGCGCCAGTTACTTCTCAATAGGGACTCCCACCAAGTTTCCCCACTCGACCCAGCTGCCGTCATAGTTGCGAACCTTTGGATAGCCGAGCAATTCCTTCAAGACAAACCAGGTATGACTGCTCCGCTCTCCGATGCGGCAATAGGCGACGATTTCATCCTCCGGCGCCAGTCCCGCTTCTTCGCCATAAATCTCACGCAACTGGCTCGCGCTCTTAAACGTGCCGTCTTCCGGATTTACCGCGCGACTCCAGGGAACGCTCTTGGCCCCAGGGATGTGCCCGCCCCGTATTGCGCCTTCGTTGGGATAACCATCCATGTGCAGCTTTTCGCCGCTATATTCCTGAGGGCTGCGAACATCCACAAGCTTCTTGCCTTCGCGAATATGAGCCAGAACGCCGTCACGGAAAATTCGGTTCAGCGTGTCATCGCGGTCCGGAGCCGTGTAATCAGTCACCGTGTAGTGTTTCACTTCCCGCGAAAGCGGGCGGTTTTCCTGCTCCCATTTGAGCCGGCCGCCGTCCATAATTTTTGCCTTGTGGTGGCCAAACATCTGAAACACCCAGAAGGCATAGGACGCCCACCAGTTGCTCTTGTCGCCGTAGATAACCACTGTCGTGTCCGGCGTAACTCCAATGCGCGACATAAGCGCCTGGAACTCGATCTTCCCGAGGTAGTCGCGGCGCAGCTGATCGTTCAGATCCCGCGTCCAGTCAATTTCCACGGCGCCAGGTATATGCCCCGACGGGTACAGTAACGGATCTTCGTTGGATTCGATAATGCGCACAGATGGATCATCCAGGTGCTGCGCAACCCACTCCGTGCTGACAAGTGTATCCGGGTGTGCGTACCCGCGATCCTGAATTTCTGACATAGCCGTACCCGCTCCTGAGATGCAAATGATTGCTGCTGATAGGTATGCAAACCGGAAACCGACATTCACAAAGACAGACGTTTGCGGAAAAGGCTCTGGACTACTAGACGAAAAAAGGCGCTTCGGAGTCAACCCGAAGCGCCTCGTAAACTGCCTTTGTTGCCAAACCGGCGGAATTATATCTTATATCTGGCCGCTTGTGTAGTAGTTGTTATCTTCGTTGGACTCAGGGATGAAATTCCCAAAGTCTACAAAACCCACCAGAATCTGTCCTTTTACAACTGTGCCTTGCGTCTAATAAGTCTTTATAAACACCGACCCGCGTAAATACCTAGACATAACCCCGCGAACCCTGCGCATACGCTGCCCAGCACATACAGTAGCGCCGTAGGCCAGCGGCCGTCATTGACCAGACTCCAAGCTTCAAGCTCGAAGGTTGAGAAGGTGGTGAAAGCGCCCAGAAAGCCAATGCAAACCATGTGATTCAAGGCCGCTGTGCTGGGCATTGCCCGCCCCGCGATTACAGTTATGGCGGCGCCCAGAAAGAAACTGCCGGATACATTGATGGCGAAGGTAGGCCACGGAAAGGACGTGGCGGCGAAGCCCCGGATCCAGTGGCCTGCTCCCATGCGTGCCATTGCCCCGAGGGCGCCGCCTAGAGCGACCAACGCGTAGTTTATCCATAAGGGATGGTTCATGCAACGGGTGTAACGGCGAGAATTCTAATGCGCCATAACTATTTAAGGCGTGTTTTGGGCAGCGCCATATGAACGCTTGTAACGCCGTTTTACGAGCTAAATGAGGTCATGATGGCACAATGTTCTGCTGCAAGCGCGGCGTTTCGCTTTTTTTTTGATTGTTCTCTTTTGCGTTGCGTACCCCATGCAGCCCCGTCTATATCCCTCCCCATGGCTAAACAGTTAATTCAGGATGTCCGGATAAAGCAACTAAAGGTAATGCCCGACGAGCGCGGGCGGCTTATGGAAATGCTGCGTTCCGATGATGAGATCTTTATGAACTTCGGTCAGGTCTACCTCACCTCCGCCTATCCCGGCGTCACGAAAGCGTGGCACTTTCACCGCCTGCAGACTGATCATTTCATTGTCGTCCGCGGCATGATGAAGGTCGTCCTTTATGACTCGCGGGAAGGCTCGCCTACCCACGGTTTGGTCAACGAATTTTTCATGGGTGATTTTAACCCCATCGTCCTCCAGATTCCGCCCTTGGTCTATCATGGATTTAAATGTATCAGCGACCATGAAGCTTTGGTGATTAACGTGCCGACGGAGTTATATAACTACGCGGAGCCGGACGAATATCGGGTGGATCCTCACAGCGGCGAAATCCCATACGATTGGTCGCGCAAAGACGGTTAACGGATTACATAGAAGAATCTACAGTATGTTATCCGGAAGCGCGTAAATGAAAGGATTCCCGCTTAAATGCGTAAAATTATCATTGTCTTAATAATCGTTGCTCTGATGGTGCTGGCTTACATTTACGGGATGACAGACGTCTTCACGTCCACCTGAGATCGTTCGCGACAATCTATTGCAAATCCAACCTTTAACCCGCCTCCTGCGTTTCATATCCGCACTGGTTATTATCGTGCTCGCCGTTTATGGCCTTTACACGCTCTTTCGGCCCCAGAGGTCCGGTTCCACTAGCGCGCAACGAGTTGAAACCGTCGCTCTCGGGCCAATCAGCCGCGGTGACATCCTTTCCCAGTTTCGAGTCATCACTGTTGAACGCCAATACCGTATTCCTGTCATAGGTCGCAGCTACAAACCGCTTCCGGACGCCGCCACAGGCGGGGTCATCGGCATGATTGCAAAAGACCTGCTCGGGAACCGCGACAGCGTGCCCGGCACCACAACCAATTTGGTTTATGACATGGTAACCAGCGTGACAATGGGCATTGATCTGGCCAAGCTTCAAGAAGGTGACATCGTCAACGGCGACCGCGTCACAACCCTTACGTTGCCAAAGCCAGAAGTGATCGCTGTAGTGCATGATTCCACCCAAAGCAAAATTTTCTCCAAAGACAGCCCCAAATTACCCTACCTGGACAACAGCGCCGCGCTGCTGACGGAACTCCAGCGCACGGGCACCCTGAAGCATCGCGCCGAGGCAGAGAATGATGACGCTTTGTTAGCAAAGGCGGAAAATGAGGCGCGACGCAGCCTTAAAGGACTGCTGGAACAGGTACATCCGGGGAGAGAAGTATACATCTTGTTTAAAAACAGCTCTAAAACCACAAAGTAGCGGGTCGGTTGCATAGGCCACAGTTTCCACCTTACCTACTGTTCCGCTAAATAGATCATTTTTTTATGGCAATTAGTCGCCGCAACATATTTCTTTGAGATTAGATATGTTAAGAAAACTCAAATTCGCCTGCGTGACGTGCCGCCAGAACCTTTGTGGCGCGTATGTTCGCCTGACAATATTTGCCGCGCTTAGCCTTGCTGTGCTAACCCCCGGTGGAGTTATGGCGTTTACTCCGCCCTCACGTACGCTGCCTACCTACATCAACAGAATTTACATCCGCGAGTTTAAAAACAACTCCCGCTGGTTCGGCGCCCAGGCTGACTTAACCCTGCACGTTAACGATGAGTTCATGCTGGACGGACGTCTGGACGTAGTGCAAAGTGAACGCTCAGACGTGCGCCTGGAAGGGCGCATCAACTTTATACGCGAAGAGTCTGCGGGTCTTGCGGGAGATGAGTTTCCGTTTATTTCCATAGTTCAGATGGAAACGGTGGTGGAACTGTGGGATCCTTATGACCCCGACCGCCTCGTTCCGCTTTACCGATTCACTGTTCCCACTGTAATCCAGTATATCAGCGATCCGCGCCGTAGCATTTCTGAAACAACCACCGAGGCTCGTGACCGCATTTTGCGCCAGGCCGCTAAAAATATTGTGAACACTGTGCTTGCCGGCACACCAACTCCCCTTCAGCCTCATGCGCAGAAGGTCATCGAACGCTACCAGCAACGCAGGGGCCCTAACATTTATGAACCCGTCGTTACTGAGCCGCGTTATCCCACAGCCACCCCGGCGCCCCGGCGAAACGTGGAACGGGCAGAGTAGTCACGTTCGCACCGAAGCAGCATCGGCGTCCCGCCGTTGTAAGCCAGCGTTCAAATAAAAACCCCGCCCAAACGGCTCGAATCCCCGATCTGTAGCACCCTCCTAAAGGATACTTCCATGCCCTATTGCGATCTACAACTTCACAGCACCCACTCCGACGGCACCGATTCACCCCGTCGAATCGTTGAACTCGCCCATGCGGAGGGCCTGGGGGCGATCGCGCTTACAGATCATGACACGACAACCGGTCAGGCCGAAATGCGCGCGGCTGGTGCGGAGCTGGGCGTTCAGATAATATCGGGCGTAGAGATCACCTGCGAATTCGGCGGCAAAAGCATGGATATGCTCGGCTACTGTTTCGACAGCGGCGCAGAAGAATTACAGGCCAGGCTTACCGTCATCCAGGAAGGCCGTCTGGCCCGGAATCTGGAAATTATCGGCAAATTAAACGCTCTCGGATTCGACATTACGTACCAGGAAGTGGCCGCAGAAGCCGACAAGGCCGATGGCAAGATCGTCGGTCGCCCCCACTTCGCCACCGTAATGATTCGCAAAGGCATAGTGCTTGAAAGGCAGGAAGCTTTCGACTCTTACCTGGCGGAAGGCGGCGCAGCCTACGTGCAAAAGCTAGCCGTATCGCCGCAGGAGTGCGTACAAATGCTCCGATCCGCTGGCGGCCTCGCAGTGCTCGCTCATCCAAAACTTATCCGTTTCCCGAAAGACATCGGCATACGTGAACTGCTAACCGCGCTAAAAGCCGAAGGGTTGGCCGGTCTGGAGTGTTATTATAGTCTTCATTCCGAAGAAGAAACAGAATTTTACCTGAACCTTGCCCGGGAGTTTGACCTGCTGGTGACCGGCGGCAGCGATTACCACGGCGGCACCAGGCCGGAAGTTAGCGTCGGAACCGGAATGGGCAATCTGCGGGTCCCGATGGAATGCGCGGAGCGTCTGGTAGCCGCAGCGCAATAATTTTGACGCTCTGGAATTTGTTTCACAAGGCCTTCGCGAACTATTCAGGGACCATGTGTAGGTCCTCTTATAATCATCACCTCCCGTAGTACGTCTACAAAAGCCTTCACGCCACTCAACCCGTGAACAAAAGTATATTTATTACACATTATCATCATGATGGCGGCGGTTACGGAATCATGCGATAGACTTCGACAGCCGTCGTTTCGATTCTTTCTAGGAGACACAGGAATAATGACAAAGCATTTTAAGCATTATATGGCCGCTGTAGCGCTATCGGCGATAGCCCTGAGCGCGCAGGCTGAAGCTAATCATTTGGTGCTATCAGAGGTCGGAATTTATCCTTTAGATCAGACAAACGACGCTTCTGCGGAGTATGTGGAAATTTATAATCCCACAGCCGCAACGGTCAGCCTGAATAATTATTACCTAACCGACACGAACAACTATTCGGGTCTGCCGGCCTCCATTGGCAAAGTGAACG
>JBBSQY010000067.1:0-13987 GCA_038243585.1 Candidatus Sumerlaeales bacterium
AAGTGGCGAGACTGACAGTAGTAGCACGAGCCCGGGAAATCGGCTTCATTTATAATTTAGCTGAAGTATTTTCCCAGACAAATGATCCAAACCCAATCAATAACGATGACATTGCTTATGTGAGTATTACGGCGCCGGCTCCACAGTACGACCTGGCCATCGCCATGCAAGCGTCGCCAGCTGCTGTTCAGGTGGGCGGGACTCTGGTTTACACCATCGGAGTCACTAACCTCGGACCGGACGACGCCACCGACATCACCCTCACCGACCTGCTTCCCGCGGAACTGGAAGTCCAGTCCGTGGATGCTTCAGGCCCCTGGACAACGCAACTGGACGGTAACAGTCTGACGGCATTCCTGCAAGGGCTTGCAGCGGATCAGTCGGCGACGGTCACCATCACCACTGTCGTCCGTGCTGGCGCCGTCGGCGAAATCAGAAACACGGCACGCGTCTCAAGCCCGTTGTCAGAGGCGACAACCGTCAACAACTCAGCATCCGCAGTAACCCCCATCGCCATCGTGCCAACCCCCGGCGCTGATCTGATGATTATCAAGTCAGCCAATCCGGATCCCGCAGTTGTCAATCAGCCGCTGACTTACACAGTCAAGGCAATCAACCTGGGACCAAACCGCAGCACGCTGACCTCGCTGGTGGACGTACTTCCTGATCATGTAACCGTTGTGTCTGTCGCGTCGGATCGTGGAGATGCCATCATAGCAGACCGGGCCGTATCCGTCTCCGGTGTCGCTCTTGAGGTCGGTGAATCTATTACGCTTACGATTACCGTGACCCCTCTTGCACCCGGCGTACTGGTTAATCGTGCGGGCGTGCTATCCGAGGTGGTTGATCCGGATATGCTTAACAACACGGTAGAACTCAGCACCGTGGTGGGCGTAATGTCCGACTGCGCGGATCTGACTGCGCAGATGACAAAGGCGCGGGCCATCTGTAAATACAACAAGAAGAAAGCGGAGTGGAAGTTCAGCGTTCAATCCAAAATAGCCGTAAGCAATATCGGTACGGAGTGCGCCCCTGCGACAGTCGTGCAACTTTATCTCTCGGACGACAGAATCCTGGACTCGTCGGACGATTTCCTGTCCGTCAAAGCCCTGAAGCCGCTATGCCCGGGCAAGAAACCGAAAAAAGTCAACATGAAGGTAAAGTTGCAACCCAACTTGGATCCTCGCGGTCGCTATCTTATCGCTGTTGTTGACGGTGACGGAATAGTGCTTGAATGCAACGAATTGAACAATACCGCATCCGGACCGAACTAAGAGAATCAAACAACCGGCGGGCGTCTGGAACAGCCGGACGCCCGCCGATGAATTTCACTAAAAAGGAACAACCAGATAATGACAATCGATAGTGATCCCAACACTCGCTACGACAAGACGAAAGTCGCTCCAATAGGGGAGACCCCGTACACGGCTCCTGCAATAGAGCAATTTATTAACGCGGAAGAAATTGAACGGGAAGTCCATTACGCCGGCGGCCTGACCTGCCCAACCTGCCAAAGACTACCTTGACAGAGCCGCCATCCCTCATGGGCTGAGTGCGGACTGCTCACGAAATGCCCCTTCGTTTGCAGCTTTTTTTACCATTCGCCGTTGTCAGACTTATAAATAGAGGAAATTCGTTACGCCCATAACCGCGTGCCTCAATCTGCTGTCATATGATTTAGAATCAACATCATGAACTCATCCGCGGATAAACCTTCTCATGTTCCGACAGTCTTTCCGGTCGCTTAAACGCGGTTTTACCCTGATCGAGCTGCTCATTGTCGTAGCCATCATTGCCATTCTTGCCGGCATAGCAGTTGTTAATTTCCTGGAAGCCCAGACCCGGGCAAAGGTGGCCAGGGCGAAGTCCGATCTTCGCACCATAGCCACCGGCCTGGAGTTCTACAGGACGGATTACCCCGCCTATCCGGCCTATCATTATGCGCAGAACGACACGGCAGAGAACGGCTGGAGTTTCCATGTTGGCGGCGACATGAGTAATATATTTGTATCGCCACCCTTCCTGGGAAACAACCCCCTTACAACTCCGGTCGCATATTTAAACCAGCCGCCCCGAGACGTCTTTGGCAAGCTCGCGAACATCGATTCGCCAGAGACAGCGGACTACTGGTATGTGAACTGGGACTATGCGATCACCAAAGTTACCGGCGGCTTTCAAGGGGTCTTCAACGATTTGCGCGCGGAACATGGATCCTGGCGAATTCACTCAAGCGGCCCGGATATGAAAGGCCCGGATACTATCGTGGGCGAGGGCCAGGCCAGCTACGACGCCACCAACGGAACAATCAGCCGTGGCGACGTCCTGTTTACTCAGAAGCGGCAGATGAGCCTGTAAGACCGGGGGATTCCACCAAACGCACCCTTTCGGGCCCATCGGTTAATGCGTGTGCCCGTCGCCCTCCGTATGCGTATGAGTGCCCTCGGCTGATGTCGTGGCGCTGTCAGATGCTGTCGGCGTGGTGACTTCCGCACCCATAGGCAGCGAATAGGTGCTTGCGGGATCCTCAGGCTCTACGTTTCTAAGGCCGAACAGGCTGCTTTGCAGGTTGTTTCTGCCTTCCGTTTCATCCACGGTGGCTCCGCCGCCGCCGCGCACGAGCTGAAACTGGTAAATCCTGGGCGTACCAGACTCCACCAGTACATTCAGTCGCTCTTCAAACCCATAGCCCGGCTTGGATACCTTGATGTCCCGGGTGCTGAACGTGATCCCGTTAAGGTTCTCAGGCATGGGTTTACCGTCAGGCATGGATACGGGCAATTTGAAATAGCCACGCTCATCCGTTGTCGTTTTCACATCCTGCTTCAAAAGTTCAACTGCCGCGCCGGCCACGGGCTTTCCAACGGTTTCGTCCGTTACATATCCGACAATCAGGGTGCCGTCCGCTGGCATTCCTTCCCCAAGTTTCTCCGGTCGCAGTTCCTCCGGATCCTCCGCGGGATCAAGCATTATCACATTTATGGGAGCTTGATCAAGCGCGGCCGTCTGCCGAGAGTCCAGGTCGTCATAGCCGTTCGCCTTAACCAGCACCTGGTGATCGCCGGGCGAGACAGGAACGCTCATTCGGCCGGCCTCGTCAATGGCGTTAAAAATCATTTTATTGTCAATCAGGATTGCGTCCGGGCGAACTACCGTGCCGCGGGCGCTGTCGCGAAATGTGAAGTGCATCACAGCCATCTGGGTGGCGGTCGTTTGTGCCGCGGCCATCGAGACACCGGCCATCATAGCCGCACATCCAATAACAATTTTAACACTTTCGCTAATCTTCATGATCCGCACCTGTTTATATAATGGCGTTACTGAAGCTCCCGTTTCCAGATCCGGACATCGGCGACCGACGGTGCCGCAACGCCGCTGGCCGACAAATGCAGCCGGTAGCGCAGTGACGGACCGGAAACTGTTGCAGAACTTATGGAATCCAGCGACTCCAAATCGGCGTTGGCAAGAGATGCTTGCACGGGAGCAACAACACGGTGCCCGTCCGGTTTACGATATTTTTCCATAACAACCCAGGGTGACCACTGGACGCCGTCCTCGCTCAACGACAGCTCCAGATCCACGCCTGCGCCCTCTTCCAGAGCTGCAGATTTATCGGCAGGACCCGCCAGCGCAGGACTTCGCAGCGAGATGGGCGGCGAAGCGAGCATTCCAGACCGGGGGGCCGTGCTGCCGGCTTCGCCGGTCAGGGTTAGCACGCCATCAATCAAATGGATCCCATCGGCCCGGTAGCCAGCGGGTATGGTCGTCCAATTGTCGAATTTGTCCACAATATAACCGGACAACTGCGGCAAAACGGTGGGAGCCTCATCGGGAAAATTATGGACCCCGGCGTCGCGCGGGCGCGCGGTTGGGGTTTTATTATCTCTGGCGTCTCGGCGAGAGGGAAACTTACCGGTGGCGAGGCGATCAGTGCGCACGTCAGCCTGCCCGATAGGTTCGTCATCGGCCTCAGGCGGGGGATTGGGGCGATCCGGTTGACGCAGAAACAGCGCCCCACCCACCACACCGATAGTGAGCAGCACGGCAAAGCCAAGGGCCGGCTTACCGGAGCGTGACATCATACGTCCATTCGCTGGTTCGATGGCTGCCGGGGGCGGCTCGGTCGTCTGTTTCCACGATTTCCATGGAGAAGGTTTCGCTCGTGCTCCGGTCCATTTTGATCTGCATCCGCCTGCGTTCTCCGGGCGTAACCACGACGTTCTTCATGCGGACCGATTGGTAACCTTCAGCCTCAACCTCCAGGGTGACAGCCGGGCGTGCCGCAGCACCAGGCACTCCGGTGATTATTTCGAAAGAATACAGGCCCATATCGTCCGTCCTGGTTGATAGCTGCGTATCAGGCAGAGTAACCAGCACATCCTTCATCAGCACACCGGTGTCGGCGTCGGAAACGTTGCCTTCCAATACGGCCGCATCGGCGGCCACCGGTTCCACCTCCAGCGGCTCGGTGGGATCCAGTTCAATTTCCATGATAGGCGTTTCGTCGCCCTGCACCGCGGCAGATACTTCGATAGACCCATAGCCGTCCGCTTCCACTTTGATGGAATGGGAGCCGTCAGGCAACGACAAAGCAATCAGGCTGCCCGCCTCCACCTCAAACGAAACCGCCTGTTCATCCACTGAAATAGAGGCCGGTGCCACGCCCCCGCCGGTGGATGAGTCCAGCACTTTCAGGTACAGGGTGCTGGACACGGCGGTTGTTAGCGCCGAAGTTTCTTGAGCCGCAAGCGGGACAGCAAGAGCAACCGCCAGCGCGACGACAACTGAGCATTTCCAAAAAAAGCCCGCTGTCATTATTCTCCGGAAATCACCAGGAGTTCCGCCTGCAGCTCTTTGCGCCGGAGCTGAAGCTCTCTCGCCTGGCGCGAAGCCGTATAGTATTCGTCACAATTCTTGTGACGATTGAAGCCTCGCATCATCCATAAAAATGTCGACACCAAGGTCACGGCGACCATAAAGATCGTAAGATACCAGGCATAGCGGGCAGTCTTTACGTGAAAGATATAGGCATCCGGAATTCTATACCCAAACTCTGCCCAGCCGAAAATAAGGGCCGTCAACACCCACTTGCCCAAAGGGAACTGTCGAGAGTCATACTGTGGGAGTGCCGCCGCAGCGGTGAGCCGCGTGATCTGCTCATCGAGACTGGCAATTTCTTGTAACAGTTGTTCTTTTCTCATAAGAAACAAATTTCCTATCGGAGGAAGATAGAAAATCAAGAACTTGTTTATAAGTTAAAAAACAAACATTGCTTCGGGAGAGAACCTTGCGACCGATGCTTAAGCCACGTCGGTTCTTGCCAGGATAACTAGTGATTTAGTCGGCGGCAAATACCTGTTTGTAAGGTGAAATGATTCTTTCCTGGATCCATGCCAACAGGCCATCGCGAAACTTCGGGTCCTCAAATGTGGCATTTTTACTGATTTGATCGTAGAGGAATTTGTTTACGCGATACTGTCGTTTGCGGTCGCGGAGCATGGCGTCCGTGGCTTCGGGCGCGGTTTCCAGTTCATGCTTCCACTCCACCGCCGCTTTTTCCAGTTCCGCGGTAGTCAGGGCGTCGTCCGGGCTGATGGCTTTTTCCAGAGCCACGCGCCGCGCTTCCCGTTCCCAGCTGTTTCGCGACCGCGCCAGTGCCGTTTCATGATCATCGGGAAACATCTTCTGGAATTCCTGAAACCGTTGCTCATCCTGTCCGTAGGTTATAACCAATGCCCGAAGGGCGCGCTCGGGGATTTCCATTTGCGTGGCGCTGGTCGAGACATCACGCCACAGCTCATCAAAGCTGTATTCCGAATTCTCTGCGCGGTTTTTTCGAAAGAGTTCGATGACCTGTCGTTGAAACTTAAGGCGGGGAAGCACCGTAAACGCAAGCTGTTCACCCATATTCGACTTTTCGAAATCCTGCTGCTGACGCTCCATGGCGTCTGGATCCGGCTCCAGACTGCGGCGATCCGCTTCATCTGAGAGCCAGAGGCTCTTTAGCAGGGAAAAACAAACCCTGTATCGACACTCTTCCACCTGTGTGGCACTAAGGGTCTCGGTGGCGCAGCCGTTGTCGAGCGCTTCTGTATCGAGAGTTACGCCGTCAAGGGTAACCACCGGCGCGGCATGGACGGCAGCACCGGCCAGCGTTATTGCAAACATCACGGCCAGCATTGCAGTGCGGCGTTTCATGCGGTTTTTCCCTCAATCTTAAAGTTAAAGATATTAAACCCAGTGGGCGCACGAAAATTTCTTATCCGGCGTCGGTGACATGGGTTGATCATAATGCATATGCATTTAAGCGGGTCCTGTGCCCGGCTATTAGCGTCCATTTTGAACATAACGCCTTAAATGTCCGTTTTTGGCCGCCGCCACCCCCGCCGTAAAATTTTCTGTGCCCATACGCACCCATACGTGCCCGTGCGGGAATTGTGCCGCTGAAACTTCCGCCCTATAACCATCAGCATACTTTACGAAAGGTGGTTAAAACTTATGGCGGGAATTCGTCCGGTAACACGCGAAATCTCCGGCAGGTGTCATTCCGGCGGTGTCACCCCCGGCTGGTATCATTCCATGCTGACAACGGACTGGTCCTGGGCCGGGACGCCGGGCGGGCTTTATGGCTTGTTTCAGGAGATGGAAGACAAAGATGCCCACCTGTTCGCCACGCTTCAGACCCGGAAAAACGCCTTGCTGGGGTGCCCATGGAAGGTGATCGCGGGGGACGATTCAACTGACGCTCGCGCGGCGGCGGCGCTGGTGGAACGGAATCTATTTACCCTGCCGAGCCTGAACATGGCTCTGTTTCATCTGCTGGACGCGGTGGCAAAGGGCTTCGCCGTCGCAGAAATCATCTGGGAGGTCGATCGGGAAAGTGGTCATGTTTACGCGGCGGATATACGCGGTCGCAACCAGGTCGATTTCGCGTTCGACTCCGGGCAGCGTCTGTTCATGCTGAATGATACACCCGCGACAGACGGCTCAGCCAGCCGTCCGCACCTTCGGGAAAATATGCGCGACCTGTTGCCGCGTCCCGGCGAGACGATGGTATGGGCGCAAGGAGCACAGGCGATGCCGGAACGGAAGTTTCTCCATTTCGCATTCCAGGGAAACACCTGTTCACCCTACGGCGCGGCCCTTTGCATCAAAGCTTATCAGTATTACTGGCTCAAGAAAAACACGCTCCAGCATTGGGCGCTTTTCAACGAGAAATTCGGTAGCCCCACTGCCGTTGCTCGCTATGCCGCCACCACTTCAGAGGACGACCTTCGCCGTCTGGAAGAAACCATAGCCTCGCTTCCGCAAGACACCGGGGTGCTGTTGCCAGAAGGCGTGGGACTGGAATTCCTGGAAGCGCGGCGGGCGTCCGGGTCGAACACTTATCGGGAAATGGCAGATTGGTGCAACGACGAAATTTCGAAAATCGTCCTTGGCCAGACGCTTACCACCAGCGAAGGGCGACGTTCCGGCAGCCTCGCGCTGGGCCAGGTCCACGAAACGGTGCGGCGTGACTACCTGGCCAGCGACGCGGCGATTGTCGGGCAGGTGCTCTCGTCCCAACTCGCGCGGTGGATCACCGACTTCAACTTCGGAACCGATGTGCCGGCACCGAGAGTCGTGTTTGATGTTGCTCCGCCGGAGCAGTTCGAAAGCGAGCTCGCGGTAGACCGGGAGCTGATCAAGATGGGGGTGCCGATCCCGGCCGCTTATTTTTATGATCGTTACCGCCGACCGGCACCCCGCGACGGCGAACGCACCCTGCGTTATGACGACGCCAATCTCTACCAGTATCATTTGCTCCATGGCGTGCTGACAATCAACGAGGTGCGGGCGACCTTGGGGCTGGCAGCAACGCCATGGGGAGACCAGCAAACGGGTCGCCGGGGCGGAGGCGAATCCGCTGCCGTAGAGCAGGACATGGGCGGGCGCGGCGGAGGCCGGGACGGCGATAGAAAAGAAGGCGACGGCGATGCAGACGAGGCCACCGCAGATCGCCAGCTAGGGTAGGAACGGCTCGCCGAGCCGTCCGAAACGAAACCCCACAATCAACGCAAAAAAGAAAGGAACAAACATGCAGGATGATAACGAAGTAGAAATGGAAGTCTTTCGCACCGGAGACTACGGCGCGAAAGGGTCATACTCGCCAGCAGATTTGCAACGGATGGCGGATGATTACCGGCCCGATCTGCTGGAAGCACCATTAACATTCGACCATGCCCAGACGGGGCCGGCCTATGGCTGGGTAAGCCGGTTACGCTGCGACGGAGATCGCCTGGTTGCGGCGCTCAAAGGCGTGCCGGAGGCCGTGCGAGAGGCCGTGAAAAGCGGGGCTTATAAGCGCCGCAGCGTGGAGCTGTTTCGCAAGCTGCCCCACACCGGCAGGCCATATCTCCGGGCGGTATCGCTACTCGGCGCGGCCACGCCCGAAGTGAAGGGGCTGCGCGATGTTTGCTTCGCCGCAAACAACGACGCGTTGCAGGTGGAGCTGGACACAAGCGCGGCGGAGGCCGAGGTTCCGCAGTTTTCTTTCGCGGCCATGCACGCCCAGTTGCTAGAGAGCCGGCTGGCGCTGATATTTTCAGAGCTGCGGGCAGATGGTTACTGCCTGGCAGATCGGGACGCACAGGCTATCCGCCGGATCGTGACCGGCCCCCGGAGCGAAGCATCAACGGCGCAGTTTGACGACAGCGTTGCCGGCGTGACCCTCGACTGGCTGTCCGGGTTTTTGCGTCAGACGCTACTGCGGGCGCCCCTTGGCGAAGCCGCGACCCCCGCCTCGAACGGCACTAGGATTCCGCGCTTTTCTGAGGGATCGCAACTGGTCGTCGGCCACACAGACCCACGATCCATCGCCCTGCACACGAACGCGCTGCAAATCCAGTCCCAGTCGCCAGGCATGGCGTACCGCGATGCGCTCAGGCAGGCATCACGTTAGGATAGGCATTCCTGCCCGTCCGACAGCCCTCCTCAGCGATTCCAGCCCTGCCAAATTTAGCTCAAATAACACTAAACCGATCACGAAAGGATCAAACATAATGGCCATCTACCTGATGGATAAGACGTATCGCATCACCAACTCCGGAGGTGTCGCATCCGCCCGGGTGGTTGTGGCGGGAGTAAGCTCAGGACACTGCGCGCTGCCCGCAGCCGCCAACGCGGGAAAGATTCTGGGCGTTACCGTAACGTCACAGCCAGAGCTTGGGCGCGGGGTCAGCGTGCGCAAGGCGGGCATAGTCGATGTGGTCGCTGCGGGGGCCATCTCCGCCGGGTCGCCGGTCAATATCGCCGACGCCACCGGCCGGGTGAAACTGGTTAACGAGAGTATCGGCACGAAAGTCCAATGCCTGGGTTTCGCCGAAACCAGCGCCAGTTCCGCAGGCGATGTGGTCGAAGTATTTATCTCCGTCCACGAGCGCACAATCTAAAAGTAGGATGGGCATTCCTGCCCGTCGCAGTGGACCATGTTTAAATAAAGCGCCGACCCTGTCGCCCGACGGATCGGCGAGCGATGGAGGACGGGCAGCAATGCCCATCCTCCAAATCGCGCTTCAGCGGGCCAACATAATCTTAAAAAAAAGGAAAACAAAAACATGCCTGAAGTACAGCAGGTTCATATCGACGCAGCGCTCACCAATCTGAGCGTTGCCTATAGAAACAACGACTACATAGCGGAGCTGATTGCCCCGCGGGTTGCCGTGCGAAAGCAAAGCGACCGCTACTATGTCTATGACGCGGAACGCGAATCAATCCGCGCCACCGACGACCTTCGCGCCCCCGGAAGCCTGGCCGGCGAAGTCGATTACACCCTCAGCACAGACAGCTACTATTGCAGCGATCACGCCCTGGCCAGCGCTGTCCCCGATGAAGAAAGGGAGAACGCAGACCCGATTATCCAGCCGGACATCGACCGGACGGAATTCCTGACGGAGCGGATCCTTCTCAACCAGGAGCTTGCGCTTGAAGAGCTCCTGCGCGGCAGTGCAGACATAGGCGAAAAGGTTCTGGGACCCGGCTCAGAATGGAACGAGGCGGGCAGCGATCCGGTGCTGGACGTGCAGGAGGCTCGCCTGGCGGTATTCTCCCAGTGTCAGCGCCGCGCCAATGTCATGGTGTTGCCCTATCACGTTTATGAGACCCTGCGCAATCACCCGGCGGTGATAGACCGTATCAAATACTCAACGCAGGGGGTCGTCACGCCAGACCTGCTGGCCCAGGTGTTCGATGTCGACCGCGTGCTGGTGCCACGGTGTTTTGTCAATAACGCCGCCAAGGGTCAGGCCGCGATCGTAGAGCCGCTGTGGCAATCCAACGCCTATCTGATGCATGTGGCAGAGCGCCCCGGCCTGAAACAGGTGACCCTCGCAGGGACTTTCGTGTGGAACGGGATGGCCGGAAGCATAGACGGCCTGGTGGTGGAAAGATGGCGCGATCACGGACGCAAGGCAGACATGATTCGCGTAGAGAAATACTACGACATCAAGCTGATCGCCCCCGGCGCAGGATTCCGGATCAACAACACCATCGCGTAACAAAACCCGAATCATGCACGCGCACGAGATCAGTGCGCGTGCATGAAATCGGGGCAAAAAAGAGAAGACTCTATATAAAGAAAGGTTTAAAATATGGATCGCAAAGAAGTCGTTTACCAGGTCAACGGCGTTGCCGTGGCCTACTGGCGTCGCATGATCGCCGGCAAGACATTCTGGATTGTCGTGGCCTTTGTTCTCACGGCGGCAGACCGCTGGAACAAGGGAGAAATATCCGGTGCCGATTTTTTTCAGATGGTACAGATCGGCGTAATAGGCATACTGATACGGACCGCCATGACCCGATCAGAACTCGCCGCCAACGCGGCAAACCCAAAAGTGGGAAGCGTCGGAGCAACCGAGAAAAAAGCAACCCTTCCGCCGGAACTGACAGGCATAGCGACCTGCCTGATAGCCGCCGGCGCACTGCTAACACTGGCAGCCTGCGCCCCCGGAACCGCAGGCATCAACCTGGGCTAACCCCAAGCCGCATGATCCGCCCGAACGCCGACGGCGGATCATGCGGACAGGCCACTTTTGATAGCCTCGATTTCTATGATGGCCTACATTGCATAGCACCGATTTCCCTAATAACATTTTATTTTTTTCACGGCCAAAGGTTTATTGAGCGTACCAGCCTGGCCCAAAGGCCCGTACCTCTTAAAAACAATCGTCCCAGGCCTGAAAGCTCGTTGAGCATACAAGCTTGAGCCATAGCCCCCAGGTATCGAATCATAAAGGGGCAACCGGCCCACACATCGTTTCATATTGGCCCACACATCGTTTCATACTAGGGAACCGGCCCTTGCATCGTATCATGCTGGGTTCAGCGGACAGAAATCGTGTCATACGCAAAGTGCTAAAAGACATCCCCATTGCCGGCTTTAGCCGGCCAGTCTTTGCCCCCGCATTTATGCGGGGGGCTTTGATGGGATAAAGACCTTAGCCCGCTTTAGCGGGGCTTTCCCACCGCTTCAGCATCGTCACCGACACGATCCTGCTCGGCCTGGATATATCCATCATCATAGATGCCGCTGATTTCCAAAGTATCATTGATTTTCCCAGCACCTACAAACCCGTGATGCTCCTTTTGCTTTTGTATGTACTCAACAATGGAGCTGGTTTGCCTTTTAGAAAAGCTGACCGCCCCGTATCCGCGTTGCCATAGCAGGGCTTTTCTACCGCAAACTTTGTTAATTTCAAATGAACTGGCGCCTTTAATTTTGCCTACAAAATCGCTGATCGTCACAAATGGTTCCATCTGAAATGCCAGATGGATGTGGGTTGGCGTGCCATTTAGCGCAAGCAGGTAAATGCCTTTCACCTGCCGACAGTGTTCGGCCATAAAAGCGAAAAGCGCCGGCTCTATAGAATCGCTAATCATGGGCTTATCATACTGGCAATGCCAGTTCAGATGTATAAATATTTCGCTGAAGACATGGCTTGAGCCAAATTTCATATTGTGTGCCATTCTGTGGTGGGAGTTAAATGCTAAAGCGGTCGAGAAGCCCCGCTGAAGCGGGCTTGTCAATTAATTTGCAGCCAGCCCCCCGCATAAATGCGGGGGCAAAGACTGGCCGGCTAAAGCCGGCTACTGTGCATTAAATCCTGTGCTGTCGCGCAAAAACAAGTCGCGTCCTGAAGGGACGCAATGCAACCTGCCCCCGAGACACCTTTGTAATAAAATCATTAATGTATTTCTCACACCGATTCTAAGTTCTCCAACCAAAATTCCAAATTGATCCCACGGTATCGTCGACCATGAGTATTTTAAAAGTCAACGCGCGCCTGGCGAGGCTCAAAGATCAGCTTCGTAATAACTACTGGCTGCTGCCCAGCGTAATGCTGGTTATCTCATTCGCGCTCGGCCTCGTAAGCCTCGCCGTCGATCGCCAGCTGGATCAGATTCCGTGGAAAACCGGATGGATTTATATGGGCGGGGCCGACGGCGCCAGGGCGCTGCTATCCACCCTTGCCGGGGCCACCCTCACCCTTGCCGGTGTCGTATTTTCCATGAATCTCGTTGCTCTTACCATGGCATCCGCCCAGTTCGGTCCGCGCCTGCTATACAACTTCGTACGCGACTTTGGCAGCCAACTCACTTTAGGAACGTTCACCGCCATTTTTACTTTCTGCATGGTCGTGCTTCGCGAGGTACAGGGTGAGGATGGGTCCACGCAACAGTTCATCCCTCACATTTCCGTCAGCATCGCCGGCGTTATGGCGTTGTGCGGCCTGGGCGTTCTCATCTACTTTGTTCATCATGTGGCGGTGCAGATCCAGGCGCCGATCGTCATAGCCAACGTCGGACTTGAGCTGGAAAAGAGCATCAAAAGAGAATTTCGGAACAAGCTGGAGCCAGGTCAGGGGCGAACAGACTACAATGGCCAGCTTGACGAACGCGGCCAGCCAGAATTCGCACGAGACGCCTACCCGGTGGATGCACGGGAAAGCGGATACGTGCAGACTGTTGATTTTTCAAGACTCCTGGTGCTGGCCACCCGTTTCGATCTTACCCTCAAGCTGCTCCTTCGTCCCGGAGATTTTGCCATAGAAGGCACCGGGATGCTGCTCGCATCTCCGACAGACCGGGTAACGGATAAGATGGCCGATGAATTACAAAAGTGCATTGACCTGGGACGCCGTCGAAGCGCCGCCCAGGACATCGAGTTTATCGTAAACGAACTCTGCGAAGTAGGCGTGCGCGCCATGTCTCCCGCGATTAACGATCCCTTCACCTGCATCGGATGCGTCGATTGGCTGGCCGCGGCTCTGGAAGAGCTTTTCCAACGGGATTGTCCCGCAAGTTTCATCTGCGACGACGAAGACGAGCTCCGAATCGTTTGGGATCCGTTCACCCATGAGGGTATCATGGACTCCGCATTTAACCAGATCCGGCAATTTGCCCACGCCAGCCCGGCGGTTATGCTACGGCTTTTGGAAGCTTATGCCCGCCTTGCGGGCCACGCACGATCGGAGGCCGAGCGAACCAGCGTCCGCAAGCATGCAGATATGGCAATAAGAACAAGCCGCGACAGCTTTCGCGAGGTCAACGACGTCGCGGATGCGGAAGAACGATACAAAAAAGTCCTGGCCAATCTAGCCGCCGGCAGCGAAATTTAAGAACGATATCAAAGGCACGCGGGATGCGAGCATAAGAGAATGTGTAAAATAAGTGTTTTAATCCTCGCATAGTTATATATTAATTGTCACGAGTAAAGGCATTGTCTATTTCTTCCCAATTGGATGGTCATATTATGAAACACATACAGCAAGGCTTCACTCTCATCGAGCTGCTTATCGTGGTAGCCATCATTGCCATACTGGCGGCCATAGCAGTACCGAATTTTCTCGAAGCACAGACCCGCGCAAAGACAGCGCGGGTAAAAGCAGATATGCGAAGTATGTCGACTGCTCTGGAAACATACGTCGTAGACTATAACACCTATGTATATCAA
>JBBSQY010000068.1:0-13221 GCA_038243585.1 Candidatus Sumerlaeales bacterium
AGGATCTCGTCAATCTCTTCTTCGTTCTCTTCCGTCTCCACGTTCACCGGCAACAGCATCCGCGCCTTGATACGAATAAGCGTCGCCGCCATCACCAGGAACTCTCCCGCCAGTTCAAGATCAAGCTCACGCATCATCTCGATATAATCCAGGTACTGACGCGTCACTTCCGCAATGCGGATATCGTGGATGTCCATCTCGTTGACCCGGATCAGATGCAGCAGCAGATCAAACGGGCCCTCAAAGACCGGGAGTTTAATGGTATAGGTCATAAAGTGAAGGCAGCAGCGGGGTTATTCATCGGCAGGCTCCCTGTGGAGCGCTTCAAGCTGAGCCAACATTTCTATGTCTTTAGCTCGGCCCGCTGACCGTTTTAGATGAATTAACTTTTCGAGAGTTACACATTGGATTTGGCATCCATACGCATTGAGCGATATAGAATGTTCCATAACATCCTCAAAACTGGAAGCTCCTGGAATTTCTGCGAGTAAATCGATATCACCCATACTGGTTTCCAAAGTAAAATTACACCCTTGGAAAAGTGTCTGTTTGTCAAATCGGAAAGGGAGGCCGGGGGGAGCGCCTCGAAGATATGGGTGGAATGGCTGAAGTGCCGATACCATACGGTCACAATTTTCCATTGTATGCTTATAGACGATATCAACATCGTAAGTAGCACGCGCCAGACCGTGTATCGCGGCCGCAATGCCACCTATAATTACAAATTCAACTTGATGCCGACCTAAGCTTTGGATGAGCTCAGCAGGTTGGAAATTAGTCATCATTCCGGTCTTCCCTCTTTAAGCCGACGTACGTTTGCACTACGTAATTCCAAAATAAAGTTTACGAACCCAGTCAGTTTAGTAATACGCTCTTCAGGCGTAAGCTTTAAGTTCTCCTTAATGAGGGATATATCGACATCTTTGACGTATAGATCAATGATGTCGTCTATAGATGAACGTCCATCAGGCATAGAAAAATCCTCCTTGTTTAAACAATAGCCGCAATCATGCGGTTTCACACGCGGAACTGTTAAATATCTGTGGTACCGACTCCGTAAGACTCAACCGCTCGCGCAACACCGCCATAGTCTTTTGCGCTTCTTCCCTCGCCCGCTTATTGCCCTCTTCGATGATCGCGATCACCTCATCCGGTCTCGCTTCATAATGGGCCCGGCGCTCTCGCATCGGTTCCAGCATTTCGTTCAACGCTGCCGCCAGTTCCCGCTTGTTGTCAAAGCACCCAATCGTCGATGTCCGGCAGCCTTCATGCAGCTCCGGGGCTTTTTCCGCATTGAAGATCGTCTGGTAATGGCACACGTTACACTTTTCCGGATGGCCCGGATCGGTTTTGCGAACCCGTTCCGTATCCGACAACATGCTTTTAACTTTCTTCTCTATCACATCCGGCGGATCATTCAGGTAAATACCGTTATCGTAGCTCTTGCTCATCTTGCGTCCGTCCAGGCCCAACAGCTTTGGCACAGGGCTTAACAGCGAATCAGGCTCCGGAAAGATCGGATTAAGCGGGCGGTTGGTACCCGGCTCGATGGGACCGCCGTGCATAAAGTTCACACGTCGGGCGATTTCACGCGTCAGTTCCAGATGCGGAAGTTGATCTTCCCCCACCGGCACAGCCTCGGCGCGATAAATTAGGATATCTGCCGCCTGCAACACAGGATAACCAAGGAACCCATACGTCTGGATGTCTTTATTGGCCAGTTGCACAATCTGATCTTTATAAGTCGGATTGCGCTCCAGCCATGCCAGCGGCGTAAACATTCCCAGCAGCAGAGCCAGCTCGGCGTGCTCTTTTACGTGAGACTGCACGAATATCGTGCTGCGCGCCGGATCAAGCCCAGCCGCCAGCCACGCCAGCACGCTCTCGCGCATATTCTCGCGCAGGCGCGATGGGTCCGCATAATCACTCGTCAGGGCATGCCAGTCGGCCACCATGAAAAAGCAATCGTTACCCGCTTCCTGCAGGCTTATCCAGTTTTTCAAAGCGCCCAGGTAATGCCCCACATGGAGGCGCCCCGTTGATCGCATTCCGCTTAATATGCGCATCTGTCTTCCTTCACAAACCTATAAACTTCAGCATCGGACTAACCAGACCATCGGTCGCCATCATAAGAAGTTTTCTCGTCGCGCTAATGCTGATGATCAAGTATAAGAAGACAATCGAAAAACGTTCAGCCATTTCCCATGCCGGATATAGCTTCGGCCGCCCGCTGACCACATAATGGAACAGTATTCGGCTGCCATCCAAAGGTGGGATGGGTATCAAGTTAAAGAGGGCAAGAGTCACATTGATGACAATAAAATAAAACGCCATCTCAAACACCACCGGATGAGCCGTTGCGGGATTGACAAACAAAAACGCGACCTTTATAATGATCGTAGCCAGCAGCGCCAGCATCAGATTTGATCCCGGCCCCGCCAGCGTTACCAGTACATCCCACCACGGCTTATCCAGGCGCGACAGGTTTACCGGCACCGGCTTCGCCCAGCCGATCAGCGGCAGCGCAGAAACCGCCGCAATAATGGGGATGATAATTGTCCCAAACAGGTCGATGTGAGAGATCGGATTAAGCGTTATGCGCCCCTGCAGCCGCGCCGTGTCGTCTCCGCCCCACCAGGCCACCAGCGCATGGGCGCATTCGTGAACCGACAGGCTGAACAGTATAATGGGAAATATCAGAAAGACGTCGTAATTAAAGTTATCCATATCCGCCAATGATATGATGCGGAAGCATCGTTATGCAGGGAGAAGTCGGATGGGCATTGTGAAGGAGCATAGGCGCCTCGCCAGTGCACCAACTCATTTAAATATTAGCGAACGCTTCGGTGAGTCTCGCCGACAGCGCACTTCCCGGTTGGGCAGGTAGAGATGGCTCGACGAGCCGCCCCTACCCGAAACCCTGCAATCCGGTAGGTCTGTCCAGCCATCTTACTCTTCAGAGTTCGCCAGCTTCTCCAGAAATTCAACCTTGGTGCCCGGCTTGACCATATCCGCAAGCCGAAGTATGTCCCAGTTCGTCAGCCGCACGCAACCGTGGCTTTCGGTGTAACCAATCTTCGAAGGATCAGGCGTGCCATGCAGGCCGTAGTGGGGTTTGCTGATATCAACCCACGCGACTCCAACCGGGTTATTTGGACCCGCAGGAAGTTTTGCCTTTTTGTCAGACTCGTCGGCGTCCCAGAAGAGGTCTGGATTATAATGAAACTTCGGATAACGTTCCGTTCCGTTGACTTTCCATTTACCCAGGGGCAGCGGATCATGCTCGCTACCTGCGGACACCGGAGCATGGAATATGACCTTGCCGTCCTCGTCGACAACATTAAGCGAGCTGTCCTGCTTCGTCACAATGACCGTTACCGGCCCCTCCGGTTTTTCGGCCAGACCAGATTCCAGACGATCGCCGCCGGATGAGGTGTCTTTGTCATCCTTATTTGTCGATGATTTATCAGTTTCGGGTTCATTGTTGCCCTCTTTGTCCTCCTCAGGCTTGCCATTGCGAATCGTCGTCGGAAAGACATTAGGAACGGAAATCTTATCATTAACCTTATACTGCGCGCCAGGGTTCAGGTACGCTAGTGTTTCCGAATTCGTATGAAAACGCTCAGCCAGAAGTTCGCTTATTGAGGCGTAAGACAAGGCATCCAGTTCAGCGACCTTGGCCCTATCTTCCGGGATGGCCTTGAGAAATTTAGTGGAAGAGTCCGCTTCAGTTACCGTGTAGGTTTCAATGAAATTGCTAACCTGTGCGGCACCTCGCAAGGTATCGCTCGTTTCTTGATCCATTTCGCCTGAGGCTTTCAGGCCATTTGCCTTTTGAAATGCCGTAAGAGCCAGCTTAAAATTTCGCCCCTCAAGGCCATCAATGGCGCCGGGAGAAAACAATACCCGATCAAGTAATACCTGTGTCTGCAGAACAGCACTGGTTCTACCATCTTCACCTTCAGACTTGTTCGATTGCGTAGTCTCATCTGATTTATCATTTGTTGAAACATCAGAAGTTTCTTTAGCATTTGCGGACGGGACCGCCGTGAAAAGAGCGCAGGACAAGGCCAGTGCACTCCATAAATTGCAGATCAAGGTTTTATCTTTCTATATAGCCAAGTGTGATGGCACAGCCAGTTAGAGAAAAGCATGCCAGCCGATGCTGGGACCATCGACAAAATCGCCAAAGCATCGCCATTGGCACACCATTTGTAATGGACGGAAGCAAACGACTTGCCTGGAGCAAAAAATGCATCTTAATTTTACATCCATCAAAGAACTTATCATGGAAGCGGCGCGGGAATGGTCTGACGACAAAGCCTCCCGCCTCGGAGCCGCACTCGCGTATTATACCGTTTTTTCCATCGCACCGCTCTTACTAATCACCATTGCCATCGTAGGGTTTGTGTTTGGAGATCAAGCGGCTTCCGGCGGCATTACAGGCCAGATAAGCGGCTTCGTTGGGCCCCAGGGCGCAGAGGCCATACAATCCATGATTGCCGGCGCCAATAAAGAGCGAGGCACGGGAATCTTCGCCAGCATCATAAGTTCAGTGCTTTTACTGTTCGGCGCTTCCGGAGTTTTTGTCCAGCTAAAAGACGCCATGAACACCGTGTGGGATGTGCCAGAAAAAAAATCAAACGGCATTATGGGATTTATTAAAGACAGGTTCTTATCGTTTGGAATGGTGCTGGGCGTAGGTTTTATACTGCTGGCTTCGTTAATTATCAGTACCGTTCTTACGGCTCTTGGGAGTTATATGGGAGGTTTCGTTGGAGTAGGTCCGCTCATGCAGATCCTGAACTTCGTCGTTTCCTTTGCCGTCATCACAGCCCTCTTTGCCATGATATACAAATTTGTCCCGGATATAAAACTGCCATGGCGGGACGTATGGCTGGGTGCTGCTCTTACAGCATTCTTGTTTTCCATCGGGAAATATGCATTGGGACTATATCTCGGCCGGAGCAGCATGTCGTCGGCCTACGGCGCCGCAGGGTCATTTGTGGTTCTTCTAGTTTGGATTTACTACTCCGCCCAAATTGTCTTTTTCGGCGCGGAATTAACGCAGGTCTACTCTCACAAATACGGGGCGTGGAAAGGTCGGAAAAAGAAAACGGTTAAGGCCAAGGAAGCATCGGATTCCACGCCTGACAAAGAGGAATCTCAAGCAGAGGGAAAAACCTTCGGCGATGGGGTCCCACCCGGCAGCACATACAACCCCAGGACGACAGTTGAAAAAGCTGCCGCTCCAGCAGACCTGGCTGCGGCCAAGGCATCAAAACCCAACGTCATAGGAAAAGCCGCCGGAACCATACTCGGCCTCGGAGTAGCCGCCAAAGCCATTATAGATGGCCTGAGCAGCAAAAAGGAATAGGCCACTTTGAAATAAGCTAACCAGCCCTCTGGAGTGCCGGTGGCTTGCCACCGCTCTCCCCCCGCGCGAAGCGCGCAGCACAAATTCTTTTAAATTCCCTAGCGATCAAATCAAGCGTAGCGGATCATCACACTAGCTGCACCGTGACAGCCCACTGAGACGGGAAGGAATGCGCATCCTACGCCAATCGCAGCACCATCGTCTGGTGCGGAATGCCAGCATCGTCATACAATGCCCCAACCAACTCAAACCCAAAACCCTGGTAAAAAGGCACCGCGTGAAGTTGCGCCGACAGCGTCACTTCCTTATAGCCTTTCCGCACAGCCTCACTCATAAGTGCTACCAGTATTGCGCCGCCGCACCCGCTCCCGCGGCAAGACTCCAGCACCGCCATGCGTCCAATTTTCCCCCGCGACGCATCATCCGGATCATCAAATAAACGCCCCGTACCGCAAGCCTCCCCTGAACTATTCTCCGCCAATACATGCAGAGCAACGGCATCAGTGGAATCCAACTCAAGTTCCGCCGGCACCTTCTGCTCATCCACAAACACACTAAACCGGATGCGTTTCAACGCTTCCGCTTCATCGGAATTCCACTCTACAAATCGAACCGCATATTTCCCTTTCTCTTTTGGCGCCATCAAACTATCACTCCACAATAATCTTGTCGCCCAGGTTCGCCAGGCGCGGTCGTATAAACACCGAATCCAGTATCACAGAATGACTGCCTACATCTGCCACCCGCAGCGTTAATGTACTCGTCGTCGGCAAGGTAAAATAAACCTGCGTGTAGGCAATCCCAATACGCGAATTGATCCAGTGATCAATCGGCATCGTGGCCAGCGTCTCGCCGGTTTCGCCCACGGCAGCCAGGTCCAATTTCGCCCCACCAGACAGCAGTACGCCCGACGTTGAACCATCCCCCGCATACAGCTCTACCGCATAGCTGCCAGCCGCCAGGCTCGCACTTAACGGAATGTCCACCGGCTCGCTCACGATCACCTGTCGGTCCGCCGCATACTGAGCGTCCTCGGTCGCTGTTTTCAGCCGCGCAATCTCAACGCCGCTCGTCGCGCTCGTCACCAGATCCTCAAACCACAATTCCACCGGCACAGCTAGCGCCGGGGCCGACGCCTCATCCGGATACCACTTTTTAATCACGTTTTGATACACATAATCCGTCACGATCTCGGCGCCCCACCGGTTCAGATGCACCGGATCTTCATAATACGTATTATCCAGTTTAAGATCACGCGCCATCGGCAACACCCACGCGCCATTCGCCGATAAGTATTCCAGCGCATTAGTGAAACGCCAATAATCTTCGTCCGGATTATCAAAATTCGTATGCCCGTACGGCGACGACGGGACCTCGACTATGGCCAGTTTTATGTCATGTTCCTTACAGAAATTCGACAGCTTAAGCAGCTCGCCGATCTCCCCATCATCCGGAACCCAATAGTCATGGTAAGGATTGTTTTTGAACCCTTCCGGCTTCCGTCCCCACGATTCGATCATAGGTCCATAAGCCTGCCTCCGTACCGTCGGCACCAGCACACCCCGCCCGATAGTAGGTTCTTCCTCCAACATCCACACCCGCCCATATTGCAGGGTGAACCGCGCCCGTTGCCGCCCCCGAAACATGGCGCTCCAGTTTTCCAGCTTCGTAACAATCTTATCCAGGATCGTCTTGTTTCCCAGCGCCCGGATTTTCCGATACGTCCAAAAAGCCCCCTGCTGAGGGTTTTTGGGATTCATCCCATTGATGTTTCCGTTAACGTCCCCGGCATTGATCCCATAAATGACATGCGTGGGGTGATATTTTGGGTAAATGTGATTCTTGAAAAGGAAAAACTGACGCTCCGGACGCTGATCCGGAAACCCAAAATTATAACCAACGATGCTACCGCTGGTCGCCTCCTCCCACTGACGCACGTCCCAGATACGACCCACAGATGTACTCATCGTAACGAGGTCAATCCGACCTTTTTCCTCAAACAGCTTTTCAGCGCCTTCCATCTTCTTCATCAGGCCGGGACTTTCCCAGCCCTCATAATCATAAAACCAGTCCCCTGCACGAAATCGCATTTCCAAGAGCAGCAGGAGCCCCAGGGTGACAAGCAGCGTCGGAATCACACGCCGCAGATTGATTTGAAGAGTTTTAAAGCTGAACATGCGTGGAAAGGATCCTTGGTTAAAAATCGAAATAAATAAACGGCTGATAATCCTGCGTCCACGTAAGAACGAGGATGGCAATAAACGCAGCATACACCGCGCCTCGAAGTACAAAAGACTTATCCATCAGCCAAGTATGCCGGCCATGCAGAAATTCCGGTATATCTATCAGCATGATAATCCCTGTAGCATACAAGACCAGGCGAAGCCGGTCCGGCTCCGGCGAATAGGTAAACTGTAGCAAAGTTCGATAGAACTCAATAGTGCGTTCGGTGCCCGGGATAATAGAAATGATCTGGGTAAACAACAGCATGTGAAACGTAAGCAAACCCAGCACAAACATCGTCGCCGGATACAAACCCGACCGCTTGGTGGCTTCCAGAAACGCTCTGTACCAAGGCGAAATCGCCTTTCCAATACAGAGAAAAACGCCGTTTATAAATCCCCAGAAGACGAAATTCCAGGTGGGTTTGTGCCAAAGACCCGCCAGCGTAAACGTGATGATCAGGTTGCGATAGGTTTTCCAGGTGCCGGCGCGGCTGCCCCCCAGCGGGAAATACAGATAGTCGCGCAGCCAGCTCGCCAGAGAGATATGCCAGCGCCGCCAGAAATCCGTAATCCCGACAGCGAAATACGGCCACATGAAATTTTCCTGCAAACGAAAACCCATAAAAAGCGATACACCACGGGCGATGTCTGTGTAGCCGGCGAAGTCGCAATAGATGCGGATAACGAACATGTGGGCCACCAGGAACAGCGTCCAGCTTGAGTAATCGCTCGGCGAACTAATAGGCGCCTGGATCCAGTTAGCAATCACATCCGCCACCGCAACTTTTTTTACGAGCCCGACCAGCACGAAATACGTGCCCTCCGACCACATACGCGCGTCCACCCGCCGCGGAGCTAGTATCTGCGGCAACATATACGATGCCCGCAAGATCGGCCCAGCCACCAGGTGCGGCCAAAACGAAACAAACACCGCAAAATCCAGCAGGTTGCGAACCGGTTTCAGCTGCCCGCGCCCCACATCAATGGTATACGACAACGTCTGAAACGTGTAAAAAGAGATGCCCAGGGGCAGCATGACATTAAGCGTCCAGCCGTCGGCGTTCCACCCGATCGCCTGAAACAGACGCTCAAAGTTCTCTTCGAAAAAGTTATAGTATTTAAAAAAGCCCAGTAACGAAAGCTGGCCAATCACACTGACATAAAGCCACTTCCGCCCCCCCGGACCAGGGATCTTCAGCCCGCAATACCAGTCCAGCACTGTAGAGATCGCCAATAATCCACAAAAACGCCAGTCAAACCAGCCATAAAAAAAATAGCTGGATGCCACAAGCAGGATATTCTGCCACCGAAAGTTGAGGACATAGTACAGCCCCAATACGATGGCAAAAAAAATAAAGAATTCGGGAGTATCAAAAACCAACTGCGGAAGCCTGCCTAGGTGGGTTTGTCAGCAACAATTGCCTCGTGCGAAAAGGGCTTATGAAATCAGAGAGAGCAAATTCCCAATCGCACCGTTCAAAAACGCGAAATAATCCGCAGTTTCCACATGAGTTTGCAATAATACCCAGGATAAAATAAGACGAATTTGGAGTGCGGTAGCAAAGCGGCCGGTACCCGCCCAGTTACCGCTTTTCTAAGGACCTGCCCCCTACAAGCCGCCGAAGGTGCGATTCTATTCCAGCCCAGGGCAACGCCCTGGGTAACCACCAATTGAGTTTCTCAAAACATGAACCACCACGCGCGCCAGCACAACCATAAAGACAACCGCCGCTTAACCCAAGCGGGGTCAACGATTCCTTAGTATAAGAATAAATTAATTAATTAACACACATGCCCCCTACAAGCGCCGAAGGTGCGATTCTATACCAGCCCAGGGCACCGCCCTGGGTCAACTTACCCCAGAATTCAAGGGCTGAAGGCCCGATTTATAGACCCAACCATTCAACCCTGAATGTCAGCAGTAATATTACCACCAAGGACCCCGGATAAAACAAGACTAATTTGGAGTGCGGTAGCAAAGCGGGTTGTACCCGCCCAGCTACCGCTTTTCTAAGGGAACCACCACCAATTGTGTTCCAACGATAAAAACCACCACCAGCCACCAGCCACCAGCCCAGCCATTAAGACAACCGCACCTTAACCGAAACCAGCGTCAATAACGCATATCATAGGACCAAATTGATTAGACAACCCGTCCTCTTTATTCTAAAGCTCCAGCAAAACACCTATTTCGAGGCCGCAAAAACCACAGTTCCGGTCATGCCATTCTCAGCGTGCTTGCCAACCGGACAATACGCCTCATAGCTTCCTGGAGGAAGGTGAACAATCATAGTCGTTTTTTCACCCGGCTGCAGAACTTTGGTAGCAAACTCAACTTCCTCGCCACCGACTTCGCCTTCCACCTCGAACGCATGCGGAACTGTGCAAACGTTTTCAATTTCAAAACTGGCCTTAGGTTTGTTTATCGTAACAGTTTCAAAACCAAGCGTACCCATCTTCAGTTTAACAGGCACCACCTGAGTATCCGCGTCCTGCGCGCCAGGCTGAGCAATTGACGCTGTGGCAGTAGTATCCTGTCCCATTACCGGCGCTACGCTTAGAATAGCCAAAGCGGTAACAAACGCCGCAGGTATCTTCCATTTCATAATCATTTACGAAGTCTCCATTTCCAATAATAGATCGAGCTTTTTGCTCAACCATTACCGACACGCAAACATCACGCCACGCAGAAAGCAGACTTCCATGCCAAACCGGCGCCGCCCATCACTCCGCGCCGCTCAAAATTCCCCCAGCTGTTCCATCTCCACCTCGTTATATCAATAGTCTGTCTTGTTTTCCCACCGCTTAATGCAGTGCCATTCGTGCGCGTCCCCTAAATTACGTGGGTCCACCATTTTCCAAGCGCCGAAGGTGCGACTCTATTCCAGCCCAGGGTAACGCCCTGGGTAAACTTACCCCCGGATTCGAGGGCTGAAGGCCCGATTTATAAACCCAACAGTTAAACAGTCCCGCGCGACTATCTCCCCCAGCTTTTCTTACTTTTGCTTTACCTGAAGGTCCTCGCCGTAGAGGGACTGCATGGTGGCAAAAAAAAATAGTTAAAAGCCTGATATGCCCATTAACCATCAATCCAAGCCCTGAAAACATGTAATATCTCACAAAGCTTGTCACTGTCCCCAACACCATGGAAATGACCATCTTCAACCCAACATCGCACCCAATCTGTATTGTTATTGTCTACGAATATAGGAGTGAACGAACTCAACGACTTACTATCCTTTAAAGCGATAATAACCCGCCAACCAGGGTTATCTATAGTTTGAACAGAGATTCCAAATGAATGCTCCCAATCACCGTCCGTTTGCCCTTTAAACCAATTTTGAAGCCAACACAAATCATCTAAAGTCATTTGGGAATACTCAAATACAGGGGCAAATAGGTTCAAATACGGGGACGCGTTATTATTGTTTCATGCGAAGTACACTGCACATGCAGTCCAGGAAACGGCGGCAAGCAGGGCTGCGGCTGATGCGGGCACTATCTGTGTTTTTACGTGGTCCATGAGATCGCATCCAGTACACATCGAACTCAGGACGGTGGTATCAGAAATGGGGGAACATTGATCGCCGAAAATACTGCCATTTAAAACCGCAGCAAAACAGATCATCATAAAGACTTCGACGTTCTCAACTCCCTGGGAATGGGCAACTGCCAGGGCCAGCGGCATCGCTAGCGGAAAGGTAACTGCATAAGTGCCCCAGCTGGTTCCGGTAGAGAAAGCGATCATAACAGTGAGCAACTGAAGCAGCACCGGAAGCGACCAGAACGGAAGCTTGTCGCCTAATAGATCTACCAGGTAAATACCGGCGCCGGTCTCCCGACTGATCCCGCCCACGGCAATAGCCAGCAAAAGAATAACCGCACCGAAAACCACACCTTTTAGCCCCTGCACATAACCCTCCATCACATTCAGCAAGCTCATGCCGCGTATCAGCGCCAGGCCGAAAGCCACCAGCACTGCCGCGCCGAATGCCCACCGCACCTGCGGAGAACCCATGACGATGAACGTGCCAACGGCGATACTGATGAGGGTAAACAGTGGAAGGAAGAAATCGATTATGTGCGGAGTGTAACCTGGGGGAACAGAGGCAACCTGCAGCTCTTTTGCGCTTAATGGGTTTGAGTCTGGCGCATCAAGTTCGCCTGTGGTCCTGGCCCGCTCGATGGCACGGCGAAATTTCTTTCCCAATACAGGTGCCTTATCCATGCATAGCAGAAGGGTTCCCAAAACGGCGAAAATGCAGTAGAAGCTGAAAGTGAGGCTGCGGAAGAAAAAGGATACTCGGTCGGCCTCGGTGGCAAGAAAGGTGACCCCGGGCACGAATAGGAATGCCTGTACATATCCCGGCCATGCATTGAAAGCGATAAGCCCTGCCACTGGCGACGACGTGGAGTCGACTATGTACGAGAGCTCTTCGTGGCTGACATTCTGATCGTCAGACAGCGGTTTAACCGTAGTGCCAACGAGCACGGAACTAACTGTTCCACCCTGGAAAAAGATAATCCCTAACATCCAGGCCACCAGCTTGGCACTGCGCGGGCCGCGTACCACGTGAGTAGACATGGTGCGGGCAAAGGCTTGCGCGGCACCGGTGCGAGACCAGATGCCCATAAGGCCGCCCAACAGCCAGAGGTAAAGCAGGAGAACCCCGGCCGCGTCGCGCGTCATCAGCGTGGTGACAAGTACGTCATCGGTGATGTCATATTGCCCCAGGATAAATGCACCCACGACCACGCCACCAAAAAGCGCCGTGAGAGGTTCCTTGGTAATCCAGCACAGCGCCACTGCCACAATGGCCGGCAGTAGCGACCAGAATCTCCAATGTTTCTTTGCTGTCAGTTGATAATAGGCCGTAATCGAACCGTTGTCTGACTCAATCGTTTCATAAGCAACCTGCTCGGTTATGGCAGGTGCCACACCGGATTTATTTAATGCCGGAAGATTCGCGGGATTCAGTTCCGATTCGGCCAGCGCAACAGGGTCTATTATGTACCGGGGCGCATCGCGAAAGACATAAAAGAGTTTCCCCGCCTCGTCGCGCTGCACATCCAGCGTGTGGCGCTCCACGACCCAGGTGGGTGCCACGTGCGCTCCCACCCAGTATGCAAGTATAAGTGCTGCAAAAAAGATCCACATTGCAGGAGACGAAAGAAAGCGAGAAAGATTTCTATTTTTCATCCCTCGCAATCACTCCCGCAAAAACATGTGGTCAAGCTCGAATGGCCTGCGGGCTGAACCTGAGCCGTTTTTGTGGACATTTGTATTGGGGGAATACAGGAGCGAAGCTTCATATTAAGGTTACCGGAGCTGGCCGTAGCTGGTTTTATTTTAGTTATCCGCCCTGTCGGCCTGTTTTTCCACAGCCTGATTTTTTTTATAAGATAATTACGTAACCTCCTATGCCGCAGGCTTTTGTCCTGATCTATTAGGTTCTTAATTGAAATATCGGGAATCTGCTTGTTTGGTCTCGGGCTAGACAGCGTGGAGGTGGCTTTTGTATTCATGGCATTGATGTGCCATGGGGAATGTGGGGTTGGAATTCCCGTATGGACACTTCGGGAAGCGTCGGGAAACGTCGGTTACGCAGAAGATTTGAC
>JBBSQY010000069.1:0-12370 GCA_038243585.1 Candidatus Sumerlaeales bacterium
AGCCCAAAACACCGCCAGCCCCAACCGCACCAGCAACACCACCCACAATTTGATACCAACCTTCAGCGCCACACCCGTCTCGATAAACATGTTGTGAGCAAATGACAGCATCACGGCCAGGATAAAAACCTCCTTAACCGTGAGCTCGAGCGACAGGATGCCGGCAATGGCAGCATACAGATTAAGCACGCCGCCCAACACCAGCGGAATAGCGGCATCACCCCGCAGACCAAATAACTCCACAAGCGGCGCAATCAGCCTGACAACCCACGGCAATACCGGGGTATGCTGCAGGATCACCAATGCCACAGTTATCGGAAAAATAATCTTGCTGAGAACCCAGGTGGTTCGCAATCCGGATGCTAATCCGTGTCTGAAAGTTCGTCTATAGCTTAATTCTAACAAAGTCTTGTGTAATATCTCAGTGCAGGAAGGGCATTCCCGCCCGTCTCCCAAATTGACTATCAGATGGAAACAACTCTCAGGTGGAGACAACTTACTGAGCCATCAGGAATTTCCAGATGGCGATTTATCACCGAGCCGGCACAAATTTTCGAGTAAGGGTTTCCCCACTTAGCCGTTAAAAATTCTAGAGCGGAGCCGCCGCACCGCCCCGACAACAACCGTCCAACCCATTGCAGGCTTTAGCCTGCCAGTCTTTGCACCCGCCTTTAGGCGGGGTGTTTGCCACCGAGAAAAGAACCCAGCGCGCTTTAGCGCGGCTTCCCCACCGCTTTAGCAAACCCCTCCCCCAGAATGCCAAATTTCAAACTACCTCACCGCTACTGCTGTAGAGCTATAATAAAAATAACCAATCTCACACTCACTCATGAAAATACTAATCATAAACAGCGGCCGCAAATTTACCGGCGAAGGCGCCCACAGCCTCGATCTCGCAGAGCAGCTTCACGTCCACGGCCACCACGTGCTATTAGTCCTGCGCTCCGAAGGCAATGTAACCGAACGCGCCCGCGACCGTGGGTTACCGACAGCGGCTTTACTGGATTTCGCCAAAGGCATTACGCCAGTATCCAAGCTAAAAGATCTTACAACTCTGCGGAAATTGATAACCACAGAGCAGCCCGATATAATCCATTGCCATCGCGGCAACGATCACGGCTTAGCCGTCGCCGCCATCGCCGGACTGCGCAACCCACCGCCAGTTGTACGCACCCGCCACCGGGGGCTTCCGGTAAACAACACCATCAGCAATCGCTGGTTATTTCTTCGCGCCACGTCCGGGGTATTGGCGGTATCGGAAAACGCGGCGGCGAGCTTTGGCAATATGCGCCCTTTGTTGCAGGACAAATTGTCTGTGGTTTACTCAGCCGTGGATACGGACAATTTCCATTCCGGCAGACGATCTGAGGACTGGCGCGCGGCTCATGGGGTCGCGGAAGACGAGCCACTGATCGGACTGATCGCCCGCTTGCAACGGGTGAAGGGTCAGTTATTTTTTCTTCGGGCGGCCGCCATTGTTCTCCAGGATTTTCCGAAGGCACGGTTTATAGTAGCGGGCGCGGGCCCATCGCGTAAAAAACAGATAATGGAAACGCTTGTCGCTGAACTTGGCATTGCGGATCGGGTAATTTTTAAGGATTGGCTGCCGGACGTTCATACCGCGGTCGCGTCGCTGGATGTCGGCGTCCTCGCCTCCCTCAGCAGCGAGGCGTCAAGCCGCGTCACCTATGAATACATGGCCTCCGGCGTGCCGGTGGTTGCCACCACCGTAGGTTGCATCCCCGAGATTATACAGCATGGCAAGACGGGCTGCCTTGTACCTCCCGGCGATGCCGAATCCATGGCGAACGAAATCATGGACATGTTGCGCCACCCGGAAATTGCAAACAACATGCAACAGCAGGCCCTTGCACGGGTCCACCGGTTTCACAACCGCTCCCACTGGGCGCCCGACATAGTAAAAGCCTATGAACGCGCGATAACCTACAAAAAAACCCACAAGAACCTACCCTCAGCGCTATGCGGTTACGCCCGAACTTTCACCGGCAAGTAATAACACTCAAAGAAAGACAACGGTTAAGCAGTGTGGTCGATCCGCCGCCTTTGCTTTTCTTAAGTCTTTATATGCTTGTATCAAAATCCGTCATTCCTCCTGAGCCTGCGCAGTCTTTTCGTCACCCCTTCTCCTCGAGATAAGCAATAGCCCCGCCACACAAAACACCCCCAACCCGCCCAGCCACAGCGACGCCGACCACATTACCGGCCGATAACGAAACACCACCTCATGCCGGCCCGCGTCTACCACCACGCCCGACATCCAATTATTGGCAAACAGCGCCCGGCCTTGATCCTCGCCATCGATTACCACCCGCCACCCCGGCGTCCAGGTGCCCTTATACAGCACCAGCGCCGGGCGCGCGAGGCTCACTCGCACACCGAATTCATCCGGACGCCCCGTCTCCAGATGTTCCATCGTTTCGCCCGGCAACAGCCGCGACGTCGCGGACGTCTCATCGGCCCCGGCCCCAGCCGGAAACAGTCCCGCGATTGTCGCCTGAAAATCTTCGGGCACGTCTTTGTCGTCGGAGATTTCACCGCCCATGTCCGGCGGCAACACATAATGCGTACCGGTCAGGTCCGGCCCAAACAGATTAAGGCCCGGTGACCCGGCAATCACGTTTCGGCTGACAGCAAACAGCGTCGCCTCCCGCGCCACCAAAACTTGCGCGTCAGACGATGGCGCATCTCCATCGTAAGTTTCTCCAAGTCTCTCCCGCACGTCGTATCGGACACCCACCCGCTCCAGCAAATCCCCACGCATTTGCTGCCGCTGCTCACCTGGAGTGTTTACTATTCCCTTCACCAGCATCCGCGCCGTCGCAAACGCCGGCATCAGCGGATCATAACCATGATATTCGTATAGGCCGTCCATGTGATGCGTTCGGTTGATGATAGACGAATGGAGAATTACCCGCCAGGGCAGTTCTCCCTTGTTCGCCGCCAGCCGCGGCGCGAAGTATTCCGCCACCGGCTTTGGCAGCTCGTTTTGCGTCCACGGGTGACGCCCCATCCACGCCGGGGTATGCGCCAGAAACGGATCAAGCAGAGCACCCAGGAACAACATCGTTGTTGCCACCCTCGGCATTTTCCGCAGTTTGATAAGACACAGAACCGTAAGATAAACGCCAGCCTGGGCCCATAAACCGGCAAGGTAATATCTATCCGCCGCCACCTTGGGATTCTCCAGAAATTCCACATAAGTCGCCGACGCCTGGGGATCAAACGGCGGCTGTCCAAAACCCGTTACGAGATCGTAAAACTTTCGAGGATCGTAATAATCCGCAGCTGACACAATGAAAAAAAACATCATTGTCGTACCGGCAATGAGAAAACGTCTCCACAATTCAGGCCGTCGCGCAATACCGTCGAATGCCGCCGCAGACATGAGAGCAAACCCAAATGCCACGACCGCCCGCGCTTTCAGAGGTTCGCGAAATCCGCCGAACCCCGGCAGCCATCCTCCCGCCATCATGTATAAGCCCATAAGCGTCACCATGACCCCCGCCAGACAAAGCGGCGTGATAGCTTCCGATAATCCGCTCCCGTTTCTCCTTAATATCCTGCAAAAAAACCACCACCCAACCCGTAGGACCAGCGTCGCACTAAGCACCAGCGCGATTGATCCCGGATAAAGCGCCGTCTCCCACACGTTCTTAAAATGCAGATGTCCGTGCGTCATATCATCCCCAAACGGGAACGGCAACATGGTCTCGAACCAGATATTATAAAGAGGTCGCAAAGACCACCCCGTCGTACCGCCAGACGAAACTCCGCGTACAGAATAGGGCAGATACCAAAACGCTGGCAACCACTGCGGCGCCGACACCACCAGCGCCAGCACCCACACCGCCGCCACAATAACCAACACCTGCCCCCACGCCCATCGCCGCGCAGCCGCGACAATTATTGCCAGATCGATATAAAACAGATAAACGATATACTGCGGCGCGCCGGCAAGACACACCATGGCATGTGCCACCGCAGACAGTGCAACAAGACGACGCAAATGCGGAAGTTGAAACAATTGCAGGAACAGGGAGACCCAATGCATTCCCTGGAAGCGCACGTGCTCCCACGCGCTTGAATCCGCGCCGCGACTTATGATAACACTCGATCCACCGCTAACCCCGCGCGATATCCTCAGCACCGAAAGCGCCGCCAGCGGCCACCACGCCAGCGCCGCCACCGGTGTCAAATGGCCGGCCATAATGCGGACAGCAAACAGCGCCCCAAAAACGTATAATCCAGCGCCGAGCGCCGCCGCCATGGCCGAACAACGTCCCCAGCGCCACAAGGCCCAAGCCATTGCCACACAGGCTGTCAGCGTGTGCAGCAAAGCGAAAATGCTTACCCCAAGATTCGCCGGCAACCACAACGTGGCAAGGTGCAGCGGATTCAGCGAAAGCATGCTTTGAGTTTCCAGCGTCGGATACCCGCCAAAAACATGAGGATCCCAAAAAGGAAACACGCCCCGCGTTATCCAGCGGTGGATAAACACGCGCCACGGGTAAAAGGCGCTCGTCAGATCACTGTCCAACGGCCCCCAATAAAGGCTGCCCGCATCCCGCAACAACATGGCCCACACCGCCAGCACCATCAACAGTGGAACCAGAAACCATCCACGCCGCCGGCGCGTCGCCATACCTTCTTTTTGAAAAGTCAAAAAAATTCCCTTGCACCACAGCCTGATTAAGGTTGAACCATAACACTTGTTGCCACAAATCACAATGGTATTTTCCGTCTTGAATCATAAGGAGAACTAATGTCATCGTCGTCGAATATCGACTCAATCCTTCGGGAGAACCGGAAGTTTGAACCAAACCCGGATTTCGCGAAGCAAGCCCGCGTTTCCTCGTTTGAGGAATACCAGCGCATTTACAAGGAATCCATTGCCGATCCTGAAGGCTGGTGGGCCGCCCAGGCCGAGAAGGAACTGGAATGGTTTCAGAAATGGGACACAGTACTCGAATGGAAGCCGCCATTCGCCAAATGGTTTCTGGGCGCGAAAATCAACGCGAGCCACAACTGCATTGATCGCCATGTAAACAGCGGAAACGGCAACCGTCCGGCCATCATCTGGGAAGGTGAGCCCGGCGACACGCGGACCCTTTCCTATGCCGAACTTCTTACCGAAACCAAAAAGTTTGCCAACGCTCTAAAAACACTCGGCGTAAAGACCGGCGACCGCGTTGCCATCTACTTGCCACTCATCCCGGAAGCCGCCATTGCCATGCTGGCCTGCGCCCGCATTGGCGCTACCCATTCTGTGGTGTTCGGCGGATTCAGTAGCGAATCCCTTAAAGATCGCATCAACGACGCCGAATGCAACCTTGTCATTACCGCCGATGGTGGCCACCGTCGCGGCTCAATCATCGACCTGAAAGTCAACGTTGATGAAGCCGTGGCCGCCTGCCCTTCCGTAAAAAAAGTCGTCGTAATAAAGCGCTCGGACAACAAAGTAACCTGGGATGACCAGCGCGACGTGTGGTACCACGAAGTTGTGGCCGAGGCCAGCGAAGACTGTCCGGCGGAGCCCCTCGACAGCGAACACCCCCTCTATATCCTCTACACCAGCGGCACCACCGGCACACCAAAGGGAGTCGTCCACAGCACAGGCGGCTATCTGCTCAACTGCCACGTCACCACCAAATACATTTTCGACATGAACGAAAGCGACATCTACTGGTGCACCGCAGACATCGGATGGGTCACCGGCCACAGCTATGTTGTATACGGTCCCCTAAGCTGCGGCGCGACAATTTTCATGTATGAAGGCGCACCGAATTTCCCCGAACCCGATCGTTTCTGGGAATTGATAGACAAATACAAAGTCACGATTTTTTACACCGCGCCTACCGCCATCCGCGCCTTTATCAAGTGGGGAGACCAGTGGGTCACAAAGCACAAACTCGACAGCCTCCGCCTGCTGGGGAGCGTAGGTGAGCCCATCAACCCCGAAGCATGGATGTGGTATCGCGAAATGATCGGCAAAAACCGCTGCCCTATCGTGGACACATGGTGGCAGACGGAAACAGGCAGCATTATGATATCACCACTTCCCGGCGCCACGCCCGCAAAACCAGGGTCATGCACGTTGCCATTTTTCGGCATCGATCCAGACGTGGTCGACCGCGATGGCAACAGCTTGCCTAACAACACTGGCGGCCTGCTCATCATGCGTAAACCATGGCCCGGCATGCTGCGCGGTATCTACAATAATCCTGGAAGATTCCAGGAAGGATACTTCTCCGACTTCCCCGGCTTTTACTTCTCCGGCGACGGCGTTCGCCGCGACCAAGATGGCTACTTCTGGATCATGGGACGCGTTGATGATGTAATCAACGTATCAGGTCACCGTCTGGGCACCATGGAAGTCGAAAGTGCCCTGGTCAGTCATCAAAAAGTAGCCGAGGCTGCCGTCGTCGGCCGCCCCGACGACCTGAAAGGCCAGGCTATCTGCGCGTTCGTCACCCTGGAAAACGAGTACGAACCCAGCGAAGAGCTCCGCCAGGAACTGCGCGGCCACGTCGCTAAAGAAATCGGATCTCTCGCGAAACCGGATGATATCCGTTTCACAGATTCCCTGCCAAAAACCCGCAGCGGAAAAATCATGCGTCGCCTCCTGAGAGACATCGCCGCCGGCAACCTGACTGTGGGCGATACCAGTACCCTGGAAGACCTCAGCGTAATGGCCAGGCTGCGCGAAGAGAACGAATAGCAATCACTAAAAAATAAAAGTCTCTGCCCGTAACCGCCACCGGCGGAAACACTGCAGAGTCTTGCTACTGCTGACAGTAAGGTCGGCTGGTAAGAGGTTACCAGCCGACCTTTGTTCTTCAACCTATTCCTAAAGCGCAAAACCTAAAAAACACAAAGTGTAAAATTTGGCCTTTCTAAAATAGCGCGCGCGAAACGCCCATCGCAAAACGGCTTTCAATTCTTCACTCGATCATAGCAAATGTGGCGATCATTAGAACCTTTCAACCAAGGGTTGAATTAAAAACAGATGGAATCCAGATACACGAAATCTCACTTTTGAGATAAATACATCAATTCGAATGCCGGCTTTAGCCTGCCAGTCTTTGCCCCCGCATTTATGCGGGGGGGGCGGATTGAAAAGAAGCAAAAGCACGCTTTAGCGCGGCTTTCCCACCGCTTTAGCAAATAGCAACTCAGCCGAGATTTATCTTATAAAATTGGAACTCACTAAGCTAAAAGCCCAACCATGACTTCAAGAACACAAAACAAACAACTCATTCCGGCTATAGTGCCTTATCCGGGCAAGATAATTGCCCGGGAACTAAAAGCAAGACACTGGACTCAACGGCGGTTTGCGGAGATTCTTGGTCGACCGTATCAGGTGATTAACGAAATTATTAATGGAAAAAAAGGGATTACTCCTGACATATCCATCGATATTTCCGCAGCGTTCGGAACAGCGCCGGACTTCTGGTACCGCCTCCAAACCGCTTATGATTTCTGGGCGTCCGATTCGCCAAAAACAAAAATCCGCGTCCGGGCAATTGCCAAGAGGGCTGCGGAAGCCCGCTCAGAACCTGTCTAAAAAGGTCCAATTAAAGCTGAAAGTCCGTCCCATAACCCCAACTTAAAGCCTGTTTGAAAAGTTCCAATTAGTGCTGTAGACCCGCTGCACACCAGCCCAAGGCCGCAGGCCTTGTCATTGGTTAAATCTTTGAACCTGGCTCCGTGTAACTCATTTCGTTTCGTTTTTCAGGGTCGAAGGCTCGTTCGCATACCAGCCCAGGTTGTAGGCCTGGGTTTTCGTTATACTGTATTATTAAGGGCTGAAAGTCCGTTCCATACTCAACCCGCCCCCCCGAACGCCATACCCGCCAATGCCCAGGTTCCTAAAACAAACCGACGACCAGAACGGCGTGATTACAGAATCACCTATTCGGAGTAAGGCACCAAACTGCTGTTCTTTCTTTTGCTTTTCTTAGTGCCTTTGAGCCTTTGTGTCAAATTCCCGGCTTCGAACTAAACGCAGTCTACTCCGCGTCTTTACGCTCCAGCAGTGGACGCACCATGTCTGACCAGATCACATAACCTTTGTCGGTCATGTGCAGCCCGTCGTCTTTTAGCAGTTCCGCGCGGGGTTTGCCGTCCGCCCCAAGCATCGCCGGAGCAATATCAATATAGGTCACCAGGTCATCCGACTCCGCCAGTTTCTGCTCCGCCAGGCCCACCTGCTGCATCGCCGGCCACAACTTCCAACGCGAGATGCTGGGCTTCGGCGGGATGATCAGCACCCGCGCCGCAGGCAGTTTCTCGTGCACCAGCGACACAAATTTCTTCACATCGCCGATTACTGTAGCTGTCGTTTTCCCGCCGCTGATATCATTATCGCCGGAGTAAAACACGATAGTCTCAGGCTTATACGGAACAACAACCCGATCGAAATAATGTAGCACATCGGAAATCTGAGAGCCGCCGAACCCGCGATTAAGCACCGGTAGTTTTGGGAAAAACTTCTTCACCTTCCACGCGCCAATACTCGAACTCCCGACAAACAAAATGGCATTTTTCGGCGGTGAGGTGAGCTGATCCTGCTTCTCGAATTTCAGAATCGATTTCTCGAATCGGTTTGTATCCGCCGCGCAAAGTGGGTCAGGATTAAGTATAAATAAAATAGCCACCACGGAAAACATGAGGCCGGATATGCAGTTTTTTTGTATAGTCATAAGGAATCGGTTCTTATAAAGACGTTCGGATTGCAAGAAGAAATTCCCGGCAATTAAAGTAGCGAATTTGGAACGCCGTCCGCAGCCGGCCAAACCCAATTGCCGCCACTGTCACCCCCGCTTCCCGAACCGCCTCAGTTCCTCCCGCACCGCCATAGCCAACGCCTGGCCGCCGTGTATAACCGGCGACCTCCTATGACTGAAAGCCGCGGTCACGGCCCACAGCGTCTTAAAAGAAAATCGTTCCTCCGTTGAAATCGCATAGATCGGTTCCCATTCCTCCGGGCGAAATTTCGACTTGAACGTCTCCAGTCCCTCAAAATCATAAAACCGCCGTCCATGGGCGCGCAGCCATTTAAACAGCAGCGCCAGCCACGCCGGATTTACCGGACCATCCTCAGGAACATTTCCCGACAGCGGAACCAGCCCCAGAGTTACATACCGACTGTCTTCGTCGGCGAATCTCTCCATGGCCACATTCAGCAGCAGTTCATTTGTGCCATTAGGTGCGCGCGGATGCCGAATAATCTGCTCAATCAGCCACCCCCTGCGCACCGGTACCGGCGACGCAATAAGAAACCCGCAAAGCAAGTCGCCCTGATGCGCTACAAATACTCGTCGATCTCGCAAAAGAGCCAGCGTATCCGCCTCCACCAGAAAATGCATAGGCGGCATTGAGCGAGAGCGAATCCACACACTCAGAAGCCGCTGCATCTCAGCGATTTCCTCGGGCGCAGGCGCCACATACTCGACAACAGTTACGCCCTTATTGCGAGCCCGATGAAACTGCGCCCGCACCGACGCCCGTCGCCCGATGATCCCCCGCCAGTGTCTCGGATCCCAAACCGGCTGCGATCCCAAAACCACCACGCTATGAAGCGGCGGATTACGGCAACCGTCATACAGGCGAACCGCCGCCCCAAAGTAACAAACCCGGCAACCATCAGCCCGCGCCGCAATTTCCAGTTGTTCAACCACCCGCGGCAAATTCTCTCGTGCACAAACCGGCGCGCCCGCAATCACCCACCGCCCCGAACGCCGGACATACCCCGCCACAGCGTCGCCCTCCGGCGAAAACCAATGTTCAAACCCGGGGTTAAGAATCTGATAAGCTACCGCGTTCCACCCGAACCGCAAAACCAGCTCTCGAGCACGGAGCAACAAAGCAGGTTCGACATTCCCGCCTGTCTCACCAGGCCATCCCGAAGCGGCATTCACGGGAAAAATACCCAGGCATTGCTAAAAACAAGCCGGTAATAAAAGACATCCAATTTAAACAGCGATAGCCGAGCGGATCGTGTCCGCTCGGCTACCATTTTCTCAGGGACCGTAGCCCCCACATTAGCCAATATTGTTACCAGGGACGTCGCGCGCCACAGGCGATCTTACGACGCTACCCCATCCTCATGCTTCGGGTGCTTGTCTGTGTGATCGGCAAGAGACGTTGCAATTTTTCCGAGCGTCTCCACTACAAAATCCACCTGTTCTCTGGTGATGCACAGGGGCGGAGCAAAACGGATAGAGTGCGCACCGCAGCCCAGCGCCAAGACGCCGTGATCATAGAATTTTGTAACGATGTCGTTGCGCAGGGTCGGAGATGGGTTTCCGGCGTTGTCTACGGCGTCCACTGCGATCATCAGACCCAAGCCGCGTGGAGATGCCACGTGAGGGGTTTTCTCCGCCAGTTCTTTCAGCTTTTCCTGGAAGTAATCGCCGGTCGTCCGGGCGTTCTCCATCATGCCCTGTTCCAGCAGATCAAGGGTTGCGTTGGCCGCCGCGCAGGCAACCGGGTTGCCGCCGAAAGTTGTGCCATGCTGACCGGGAGCCCAGTCCATAATCTCGGCTTTCGCCATGAAACCGCCCAGAGGCATTCCACTTGCTATACCTTTTGCGAACGTGAGAATGTCAGGCTCCAGCCCGAAATGTTCACATGCAAACATCTTGCCGGTGCGGCCCATTCCACTCTGCACTTCGTCTACTACGAGCATAATCTTATGGCGGGTACACAGCTCGCGCAGGCCCAACAGCCACTTTTTATCCGGCACAATATAACCGCCCTCACCCTGAAGCGCCTCCACAAAGATTGCCGAGAAATTGCCCTGGTCGGCGACTTTTCCGAAAATGAAATCTTCGATAAATGACAGGTCGGAGTTATACTTGGCATGATGGATTCCGGGCAGGAACGGCGAAAAGTCTTTGCGTTGGATGCTTTTGCTGGCGGTGAGGGAAAGCGCACCCATGGTGCGGCCGTGGAACGCGCCGTAAAAGCTGAGCATCTGATGGCCGCCGGTGGCGTAGCGGGCCAGCTTGATCGCCCCCTCAACGCTTTCAGCGCCGCTGTTGGTGAAGAAAACCCGCTTTTCACCTTTGATGGGCGAGTATTTAAAAAGCCGCTCAGCCAGGCGCACCTGCACTTCATAATAGAAGTCAGTGCCGCTCATGTGAATGAACTTTTTCGCCTGATTTGTAATGGCTTCAACAACATGCGGGTGCGAATGACCGGTGGCGCAAACAGCTATGCCCGCGGCCATATCCAGAAACCGGTTCCCGTCGACATCCCACACCACGCAGCCCTCGCCGCGATCCATTACAAAAGGATAATCCCGCGTGTATGATGTCGACATGACAACCGCATCTCTGTCGACAATCGCTTTGGCCTTTGGGCCGGGCAGTGGCCCTGTCAGGTGCGGTAAAAGTTCGGATGTGTGAGTCGGGTTCTGGGTTCCTGATGTCATAATGTCGTGTTGCCTCCTGGATTGTAAAGAAATTTTACGCCGCAATGGCGATTTGATCAAAACAGCATTTGCCGACAGTGTGATCAAGAGGAATCATGCATTACGCCGATTCTGCGGGGGACACGTGTCTATGAAAAGCAATTGCTGCAAGTGACGTACTTTAAAAGAGCGCAATAATTTCAAGCACATTTACTCCAGGCAATTCGTCGCGCGTCCACCCCGCCCCGCCCATTTCCGGCACGGCTCGAAAAGTTAACACGGCTTTAGTAAATCGCCCAATCGCCAACATTGGTTGAGGACGAAATGGACTCGACCTTAAGATTATCAAACAGCACAAACTGATCAGAGGCCGGGGTAGCCGACGAAGAATAATTGTCCATCACTCCGATGTGAGGTAGCAGGTTATTCATTGGCGTTCCCGCATTCGGCGTAAACCAGTCGCACATCAAAATTTTGCTGCCGTCCGGCTTGGTGGCAGCCAGGCGAATTTTCCCGTCCAGAAAAAGCATCTCCCACCGTACCCATGCCTTGCCCGGGGCGCCAGCGGATTCAAACTGGTCCGACGGAAAGATCGCACCAAAGTCAAAGTGATTGACAGCGCCGGAATTGAGGAAGTTTGCGCGGGCACCGTTGTTGCCCCTGGCGGCCGATCCGGAGCCATCGTAATAACGATAGTCGTAGCTGCTGCTGCCTTCGCCGATCATTGCAAAGTAAAAGCCCGTGAAGGGGCTGTTCACTCCCGAAATGTAATCCGTGGGCGCCGCGGCTACCTGTGCGGAGTTCGCGCTGCCGCCCAACGTCATAAACTGGCCTGATCCCGCACCGCCACCGGCTCCGCCGTTGTAGTTTTGCCAGCAATCAAACGTAAGGCGCATGTTTTGGGCAGTGGGGGTGGTTAAGGTCGCGGATACA
>JBBSQY010000070.1:0-11617 GCA_038243585.1 Candidatus Sumerlaeales bacterium
AGTGGTTTACGAGCAGGATTCCGTTCCTGACCGCAATGCCGAAGAGGGTCACAAAACCAACCATACTGGCGATCGACAGTACCGGAGCAATATAGACCCCACCCAGACCGAACAGGGCGCGGGTATTCGCGAGAATGGAAGGAGATTCCGTCAGGAAGACGGCAAGAATACCGCCAATAAGGGCCAGTGGCAGATTTATCATCACCAGGACGGCGGCCCGCGTTGAACCTAAAGCCATCTGAAGTAGTATTAGGATCAGCACGATCACACCCGATCCCATAATATAAATGGTTCGACTGGCGGATTGCTGGGCCTCAAATTGTCCGCCATAGTGGACGGAATATCCGTATTTCGCCACTATGGGATCGACTTTCAGCTTTACGGCTTCCACCAGATCGCCGAGGTTGCTTCCGACCGCCACGTTAAGCGAGATGGTGGCCTTGCGTCGACCATTTTCCCGGGCTATCAAATTGGAAGTGCTTTCGACTCCGATGGAGGCCACGTCTTCAAGCCGTACCAGGGCCCCGTCCCGACCCTGAAGAATGAGATCCCGAACCTGCTCGATTTTTTCTCTTTCATCATCTTCCAGCCGGACAACAAGTTGAAGCCGACGGATCCCTTTGTTAACTTCGGCAACCACGCCACCGCTAAAGGCCAACTCAACCTGCTCGGCCGCTTTCGCGGGACTCAGTCCCCAGCGGGCCAGATCGGCGGGACGAAATTTAATCGGCACCGAGTCGAGTAGAATTTCCCGGTTAGCCGCGACGTCGCGGGTGCCGGGCATGGAAATCAGAGCTCTCTCTATCTCTTTCGCTATGCTGCGGAGTTTTCCAAGGTCGTCGCCAAAAACATTGATTGCGATGGCCGATGGAGTGCCGGACATTACGTGGCTCAGCCTGTGCTCAATCGGCTGACCTATCATCGTGGTGATACCAGGTACGTTGCCCATCACCTCGTCAAGGGCGGCACGCACCTCCTCCTTGGCAAAGCCGGGCTTTATAGACACGTCAATTTCTGACGAGCTTACCGGCTCCGCGTGTTCATCGCTTTCCGCGCGGCCCGTGCGCCTTACCACGCTTTTTACACCCGGGATTTCGCCCATACGTTCTTCAACCCCAAGCGCTAATCGGTTGCTTTCCTCCAGAGACGTCCCCGGCGGCGCCATCAGGAAAACCGTAAAGCTGCCCTCGTTGAACTCCGGCAAAAAGCTGCTCCCGAAGGTGGAAGCTAACACAATAGACGCCACGGTGGCCGCCCCCGCCGCCATAAAAAGACTTTTCCTCCAGCGAAGGGCTGTCTTGAGAACCGGCTCGTAAAACATCTTTATCCAGCGGACCAGCGGACCATCGCCATGGTTGGCACCGCCGCCCAGTTTCCCGCGCAGCAACAGACTGCACAGCACTGGCGTAACGGTAAGAGCAACGACGAGTGACGCCAAAATAGACGTGATGTAAGCGATCCCTAACGGCCTGAAAAATCGACCTTCCAGACCCTGAAGAAACAGCAGCGGCACAAACACGATAATAATAATAATTGTCGCAAACACTACAGATGATCGTATCTCGTTGCTGGCGGAATAGACCACCTGGAGGTGCGATCGCTGGTGTTCCACCGCGAGCACGGCATTCTCTCGAAGCCTCCGAAAAACGTTTTCCACATCGATAATGGCGTCATCAACAAGCTCACCAATGGCCACCGCCAGTCCGCCCAGAGTCATAACATTAATGGAGAGACCCAGCGCCCATAGGATCAACAGGGCCACCGCCAACGACAGCGGCAACGCGGTGAGAGTAATCAGCGTGGTGCGCGCGTTCATTAAAAACAGCACGAGAATTATCGCGACAAAAATAGCCGCGTCTCTGGCCACATGCAGCACGTTCCGCACTGACAATGAAATAAAGTCGGACTGCCGCACAATGTGCCGGTTTATGACCATGCCCTCCGGCAGGCCCGGCTCGATCTGGTCCAGAACCTCGTCGATCTTTTCAGTCACCAACAGGGTATTAGCCCCCGGCGATTTCTGAATGCTGATGACAACTGCGGATTTTCCGCCCTCACTGGATGTGCCGCGTTTTGGCGCGCCAGCGATTACCACCTCGGCAACCTGCCCAATTGTTACGGGGGCGCCGTCTTGATACTTGATAACGCTCCCGCTGATATCGTCAACGGATTGCACCCGGCCCGACTGGCGAAGCGGTAATTCCCGCCCTTCAACATTTGTCAGGTAACCCGCGCTGGCGATACTGTGAGCGTCCCGCGCGGCGTCTTCCACATCCTTAATGGTGAGGCCATAAAGCATCAGCCTGTCCTGCTTTACGTTTACCTGGTATTCCGGCAGTTCCCCGCCAATCGCAACCACCTGAGTGATACCAGGAATCCCCAGCAACTGGTTTCTTAAATCAAACTCGGAAAAACCCCGGAGTTCGAGGTCTGAAACCTCACCCCCCGGCGACGACACGGAAATCAGCATTATCTCGCCGGTGAGGGAACTGATAGGCGCAATTTCGGCCACGGTGCCTTCAGGTAGATTTTCTCGAGCCCCCGTCAAGCGTTCGGAAACCAACTGGCGCGCGCGATAAATGTCTTCGCCCCAATCGAATTCCACCCAGACAAGAGACAAACTCATTGCGCTGGCGCTTCGAATCCGCCGAACCCCCATCAGACCGTTGACCGCGCTTTCGAGCGGCAACGTAACATACTGTTCAACTTCATCGGCGGCCAGGCCGCGAGCTTCAGTGAGTATGACCACCGTTGGGGCGTTCAGCTCCGGAAACACGTCGACCGGCATCTGGGGGATTTTCCAGGCAGTAAAACCAAGCAGGAGCAGCGCGGCGGATATAACCAGCCCAGCGTGACTTAAGGAAAAGGCAATCAGCTTTTTCAGCACGGATCAGTCCTCTCCCGGATGGAATGTTCCATCGGCGTGGAAATGTCCGCCTTCGGTGGCTTTTCCGGACCCTGTAAGTTTTAGCTCATAGACGCCGTGAAGAACGACTTCATCGCCTTCCATCACACCGGATTTGACCACAACCCACTTGCCATCGTCAACGCCAAGGTCCGCCTCCATCCGTATCGCCTTGTCCGGGTCAGCCGGATCCCGCAGGAAAAAAATCTTCGTCAGATCGTCCTGGATAATCGCTTCCAAAGGAATCGAAAGCTCCGGATAGGCGGTGCCTTCAATTACGATCTCCGCTTGAGCGGCGACGCCGGACCTGGTCCATTTTGGCAGATCTTGCCCTGGGGTCGGGGTGACGATAAGGTTGAGAGTTCGCTGCTGGGAGTTGGCCTCTCCGCCAATGGTTAGCACACCGGTGACGGAAGTCTGCAGATCAAGACTGCCGCCCTGCGGCGGAACGATTACCGCGGACAATCCATTTTGCAGCTTGCCCAGATCGCTTTGTAGGGCGATACCGCGAAATCTGACAGCGTCCGGATCGACTGTTGTCATTATAAGCGACAAAGAATCCGCGTACGCCCCGTTGCTGCTGTCAATCGTTTGAATTACGCCGGGAGCCGAAGCTTTCACCTCCACTCGGTCCACGGTCTGCCAATATGGAACACTCCCATCGGCTGTTTCTACCGATTTAAGAAATTCGTCTTCCGATACACCAAGAACTGATCGCGCTGTGGCTTCAGATAGCCTATGTTTAAGTTTAGCGGCCTCATATTCGGATAGCTTGGCCGCCAGCGTGGTCTGAAGCGTAGATGTCGTTCCAAAAGAACCGCTGCCTTCGGTGGCCAGTTGAAGGTATTGCTGCTCCATCTCGGCGCGTTTTTGTCCGGCCTCCGCCACGGCGCTTCTGGCCCCCGCCACATCCGATCGTGCCTGGGCAAGTTCACTCTGTTTTCCGCCTAACGCCTTTTGAAGCCGTTCCACCTGCTTAAGCCGCTGTTCCGCAACCGCAAGCGCCTGCAGAGCACTTTCATTTTGCCCCTCGTCAGCTTCCAGCCGCTTCCGCGCAACATCCACCGCGGACTTAGACCCGCCGCGCGCCACCTGAGCGGTCATAAGAGCAGCCGATGTCATCCGTACGGCGGCTTCCGCATCAGCAATTTCCTGCTGCAGGCTGCGCCACTCACGAGAATCCAGGAGATAAAGCGGAGTACCAGTCGTAACCTGTTCATACTGGTCTACGAGCAGCTCAACTTTACCTGGCAATGGGGTCCGATACTCTCGGCGACCCGACGGCTGGCTTTCAAATGTTCCCGGAACTCTTAATGTCCTGGAAACGGCACGACTTTCGACTTTGGCAAAAGTGATCCCCAGATTCTGCCGTACGGGCGCGGGAATTTCTATCCGATTGGTTATGAGATCTTCTTCGGTTTCCAACGCAGTGTTTTCCGTTTGAGCGGTTGTTTCAGCGCCACTTGAAAGTTCCAGTAGTCGTCTGATTCCGATGACGACTATCAACGCCAGTACGACGCCGATTAACACCCGCAAAACAACGGATGGTTTGAGTTTCATTAAAATTGATCTCCTGACAGAGCCAAAAAGCCCCATCTAAACACGGGAAGTTCATGAGGGAGCAGTGTTTTCTAGGGCCCGACGCACCAAGGCGTGGAAACAAAACAACTGCGCCGATACTTTCTCCGACCATAAAGGGCGGATAGGATAAACGACTATCTGTTAGGAGATGGCGGGGGGAGCACGAAGCTGCGGCGGCGGCCCGGAAGACAGGCTTCGCCAGTGTTGCTTATCATCACGGGGCCAGTTGACACCCTGAGGAATGGTACAAAACGTTTCGATTCGGGCTAAAAGCACCACAAACAGTGAAGCATTAAAAAATTGGGGTGCCGGTTTCCTAATCTTCGAAAATTCAAGATGATCAGTCGCCGTGTGATGTTGATGTTGGGATGAATGCTCCGAATCGCAGGCCGGTTCCCCCTGATGATTATCATCTACGGGAGAATGTGAATCGTGGTCATCAGTTTCAAAATGCTGAAAGTCCGATTGATGATTATGACCGTGATAGTGCGTTTCATGCTCATCAAAGATGACATGAGCAAAACTGGCCGCCTGCGACAATGGCAGTATCAACGCCATAAAGATTCCAAGGAGCAACCGCAGCTTGCATTGACGGCCTGCCCGCTTCAATTTTCCAAGGGAAAAAAATATTTTGGATGTGCTTGGCATTGATAAAGATTAATTTGTTTAAAAAATGACACCGGTAAAAAATTCTGTTACGCTCGTTTTTACTTCAGACATAAGTTGAACCTGAGCCGATTCTGCGGGTAGTTATATTAGGGTATTACAAGAGCGTAACTGCAACTGTGTCGATTATCACCTCTCCGCCCTTAAGTTCCCGTGCGGGAATTCCATCGCCTACATTCCCGTAACAGAACTACAGCCTTGAACAATACAGACATACCCCGCCAGCCCGACCCCAAAACTCATTAAGTAATTAATAGAACAGGTTAAACCACTCCAGAACCACCGCTTACATATTAATTAATTAAAAAAAAGGAGGCCTGTGGATAATTCCGCAATCCCTGATTTCATGTCGCGCTAACACTCATTCCAGTTATCTCCCCAACCCGCTTCCACCAGCACTGGGACGGACAGGGGCAGGGCGTATTCCATTTCTGTTAGCACCAGTTCCCGCAGCTTTTCCAGTTCTTCCTTTGGCACATCAAAAATCAGTTCATCATGCACCTGCATGATCATTCGGGCCGCATACCCTTCGTCCTTCATTCGTTTGTCGATGCGGATCATGGCGATCTTGATCATGTCAGCGCTGGTGCCCTGGATCGGAGCGTTTGTGGCGACCCGCTCCGCCGCGTTTCGGGCGTTAAAATTCTTAGATCGGATGTCTGCCAGGTAACGCCGCCGCCCGCTAACGGTTTCCACATACCCGTTGTTTCGCGCGTCCACCAGGGTCTGATCGAGCCAGCTTCGGACGCCCGCATAGCCCTTAAAGTACTCTTCAATAAACGAACGTGCCGTGGCAAACGGAATCCTCAGGCGCGAACTCAGTCCCTGTGCTCCCATGCCATAGATGACCCCGAAGTTGACCATCTTGGCCACCCCGCGCATTTCGCTGCTCACCATTTCCACCGGGATGTCGTAAACCTTCGACGCTGTGAGCGTATGGACATCAATGCCCGTGTTGAACGCCTCTACGAGCGCTGGGTCGCCTGTCACGTGTGCCAGCACACGCAGTTCGATCTGGCTGTAATCCGCCGCCAGCAAAACTCGATCTTTCGAGGATGGTACAAATCCCTGCCGAATTTTTCGCCCCCACTCCGTCCGGATGGGAATGTTTTGGAGATTCGGATCGCTGCTACTCAGGCGGCCCGTGGCGGCTACCGCCTGATTATAGCTGGTATGTATGCGCCCGGTTTCTCGGCATATCAGCGTCGGCAATACATCAATATAGGTGCCTTTCAGCTTCTCAAACTGGCGATATTCCGCCAGCAGACCCGGCACTTCGTGCTCGCAGGCTAATTGCTCGAGCACTTCAATGTCCGTAGAAAACCCGGTTTTTTTCGATTTCACCGGCTTTAATCCCAGGTCTTCAAACAGCACCTGCGCCACCTGCTTAGGGGAGCCGATGTTAAACTCTTTGTCGCACTTCTGGTAAATGTCCTGCCGAAGCCGGTCCAGGTGCGCGTCTGTTTCCACGGCCAGCTGCTTAAAATGTGGCCGATCAATACAAACGCCTGTCGATTCCATATCCATCAGGACCTGCACCAGCGGCAGTTCAATGGTCTCCAACAGATTCCGCGCATTAAGTTCATCCAGCTTTGGATCAAAGTACTGCGTAAGTTGAAGCGTAACATCCGCATCCGCCGCAGCGTATTGCGTGGCCGCCTCCAGTTCCACCTTATCAAAGGTCATCTGGGTCTTGCCTTTGCCGATTAAATCCGTGATTTTCGTCATCTGTATTCGCAGCACATCCGCCGCCAGGTCTTTCAGGCCGTGGTTCCGCCGATCCGCGTTGATCAGATAACTGGCCAGCAGGGAATCTCCCGATGCCTTGTCCAGCCCCAGCCCGTGACGCCGCAGCAGATGCCAGTCAAACTTCAGGTTGTGTGCATACTTTTTGATCGTCGGATCAGCCAACACCGGCGCCAATTCTCGCTGCAGCACGCTGAGTGGCAACTGCTCTACCTCTTCGCGCACGCCGAGGGGGCCAGTGTGCGCCAGCGGAATGTAAACCGCGTCGTTTGGCGTCACGCAGAGAGAGACGCCAACCAGCTCAGCCACGATAACCTGCAACCGGTCTGTTTCTACATCCAGCGCAACAAATCCCGCGTCCCGGATCTTTTGGACAAATTCCCGAAGTTCATCTTCCGTGGTAATGGCACGGTAGTTTGTCTCACGATCCGGAAAATTTACAGCGGCTTCCTCCTGACTGGATCCCGTTTCCAGATCGCTCACCAGCTTGCGGAATTCCAGTTCGCGATAAATAGCCAGCAGGGACGGCAGATCCGGCTCCGCCATTTCGCATCCGTCTGCATCGCAATCCATCGGCACATCATAACGCAGAGCAACCAGCTTCTGGCTCAGCAGCGCGCTCTCCCGCCCCGCTTCTACGTATTCCGCCTGCTTTCCTTTCAGCTCACCCGCGTGCTTTAGCACCTCTTCCAGCGTCCCGTACTTTTCCAGAAGCGTTGCCGCGGTTTTCATTCCGATGCGGGGGATGCCTGGAATGTTGTCCGACGTATCTCCCACCATAGAAAGCAGATCACCGATCTGTTCTGGGTACACGCCCATTTTTGCCATGACAGCCTCGCGGTCGTACACCGTTTCAGAATCCGGCTGCAGGCGGAGCACCCGCACCTGCTCGTTCACCAGTTGAAACAGATCCTTGTCCGCCGTCACCACATGAACATTATATCCCTTGGCCGTCGCCTGTCGCGTCAGTGTCGCGATCACATCGTCTGCCTCGAAGCCGGGCGCTGTAATCACCTTCATGTTCATGCTGGTCAGGATCCGGTTGATGTACTCCATTTGCTGCCCAAAATCTTCCGGCGGCGCGCCGCGGTTTGCCTTGTAAGCTTCATACAGTTCATGGCGAAACGTCGGATGCTTCGTATCAAACACAACCACCATGTGGCGCGGCGCTCGCGATTTTATCAGCCGGTGCAATATCGCCACAAATCCATAAACCGCGTTTGTGGGTATTCCTGTGGAAGTGGAAAGCTGGCGAATTCCATGATAAGCCTTAAAAACCTGGCTGTGGCCATCAATTATGTAAATCTCTTTAGGGGCGGGTGAGTCTGTCATAAAGAGAGACTACCAGCAGGGAAGAGAAAAGCGTCAACGCCGAAGAGTATGTTTTTCCTCGTTCTATTTGAGCAACATTGGCGTCAGATAGCCAGGTAGTTAATTATCAGCGTTTTCACTCACTGATACAGCGCGTGCTTTGCTATGTAATCGAGAACAATTGCAGGCACAGCACCGGTTGGTGTTTCGCCGGCAGCGAGGGTTTGGCGGATTCTCGTGCTGCTTACATCTGGCAGGGCGGCCTCAAATGCAGTTCCGCCGTGGATGACACCTTCCGAGATACGAGGGATGACCAGCAGGGGAGCTATGATGGTGAGTTCTTTGAACGCGCGCCACTTTTGTGTATCCGGCAAAATGTCGCCGCCGACCAAGAGGCGAAAATTTTCGTCCGGACGCAGCCGCGTGAGCTCCTGAACAGTGTCTATGGTATAGCTGACGCCGCCAATCTGCCGCTCCACATCGGTAAGTTCAACGGCGTCGCCGAGGTGTGCGAACGCGAGGCGGCACATGGCGAGGCGGTGATCAAACGGCGGCAAAGGCTTGCCGAATGGATGCGCGAAGCTGGGCACGATCAGCACTTTTTTCAGATTCCAACGGAGTAGCGCGTAATGACAGGCGAGCACATGACCCATGTGCGGCGGGCTGAAGCTGCCACCGAACAGTCCGGTGCAGCCCTGTGCTTCGTCTTCCATTCGGGGAGTCCGTTAGACCGTTCGAGCGGTGAGGTATTCCGTCACTTCGAGCAGACGGACGCGCAGACCATCCGGCAGTGGCTGGAGCGCGGCGATCGCTTGTTGTTTCAAATCTTCACAACGGGCGTCCGCCGCCTGCATGGCGCCACACTTTTCAAATATCGAAAGAACAGTCTGCACATCGGCATCCGTGGTGTCATCGCGCGGCAGATCAAGAATCGTCATCAAGCGATTTTGATCTTCCGCCGCCGCATGCTCCAGGGCATGAGCCACAAGGAAGCTGCGTTTTCCTTCTCGAATATCATTACCGATAGAACCGCGCCCTTTGCCGTGGGTGAGGTCGATCACGTCGTCGCGAATCTGAAACATGGGGCCAATCATGAGGCCGAATGTGCCAAGGGCTGCTGTCACATCCGCTGCGGCATCGGCACAAATCCCGCCGGCGATCATGGGTGCTGCCAGATAATGCCCGGTCTTTTCCGTTACCAGGTGCATGTAATCGTCTACGGTAATACGCGATTCCCGGGCGTTCATATCCAAGGCTTGACCGCGATGGGTATGGTCCAGGGTCGAGCGCATCAGCTCAAACAAGCGCACTTGGCGATCCGGGGGAGTACTATAGCTGTCCAGTAGCAGGGCTTCAAAAACTTTTGTGAAGAGGTAGTCGCCAATATTGATGGCGTGGGGCAGACCGTATTTTTTCCAGACGGCAGGGCGACCGCGCCGCATCTCGTCGCCGTCTTCTATGTCGTCATGCACGAGACAAAAGTTGTGCATCAGTTCAATGGCCGCGGCGAAGGGCAGGGCCGGGCGGGCGTTGCCGCTCAGCTCCCGGCAAACCAGCAGGCAGAGCAGCGGACGGATGCGTTTACCGGAATTGCCGCCATCCGGATCAAGACCCAGAGAATAGGCCAGACCATCGTCCAAATTGGCAATGGGGTTTTTGTGAGGTGTTATGATCTTGCGCAGGGTGTCGTCGACCAAACCCTGCGATTCATTAAAAAAGCTATCCAGTTCCGGAGAAAGACGGTTCATAGAAATAGATTACACATCCAGAGGTTTGTTGGCGGGAACGATCTTATGAAGAAAAAATTCCCTGAACGGAAAGACTTAGGTCTTTCCGAAAATGATACCCAACTTAACACTATCCGCCTGCAGAAATTCCTTTCGGAGGCGGGGTTGTGCTCACGTCGCGGCGCGGCAGAAATAGTGGATGCCCGGCGAGTGATGGTAGATGGCGTGCTGGCTGACAGCCTGGGCATGCGTATTGACCCGAAACGTTCGAAGGTGCTGGTCGACGGCAGGCCGGTGCAATCGGTACGCGCTCGTTCGTTTACATACCTTGCTCTCAATAAACCTCGTGGTTTTATTACCACGTTGGATGATCCGGGCGGTCGAAAGACCGTGCTTGATCTGTTAAAGGGCGTGCGCGACCGCGTTGTGCCGGTGGGGCGACTCGATCGTGATTCCGAAGGTCTATTACTTTTTACGAACGATGGCGACCTCATTTATCGCCTGACGCACCCGAAATATGAGATTGAAAAGGAATACCAGGTCACAGTAAACGGACTGCCACGCGAAGACGACCTGCAGGACATGCGTGAGGGTATTGAGATTGAAGGCCAGGTTACGCTGCCTGCACGCGTTTGGATTCGTGAGGTGCGCGAAGGAGCCGGAGAGGGCGGCGCGCCGGTGACTGTAATGGGCGTGGTGCTGAAAGAGGGCCGCAAGCGCCAGGTGCGGCGCATGTGTGAAGCTGTGGGTCTGGATGTGCGCCGACTGATGCGTGTGCGTGAGGGCAAGATCGAACTGGGCGACATGAAGCAAGGCAGCTACCGGGTGCTCAAGCAGAATGAAGTGAAGGCGCTGAAAAAAGAGACGGGATTGATAGAGTAGCATACGGAATTTGACGCGAAGAGGCGACAGAAGAGCAGAAGCAGAAAGAACAGTTTCTTTGTATTATTTGGCTGCAACTATACCAAAAGCATACGGCTTGAACTGAAATTCTTCACCAGTAATATGTTGAAGTTTTCCACCTTTTTGTTTGAAATCAGATACTAACTCCAGAGCTAAACCAATAGCCAGACACAAAGCTTGAAGCGAGTTATCTCCGTATATGTCAATTTCTCTCTGGAGGGGCTGCACGGACACAGGACATGCCCATGCATTTTCAACTTGGTAGGGTAGACCAATCTCCACAATTATTTTAAAGCGCTCTTCATTCGGCCGTTGTCCATAAATTGTTGTTTGAGCAATCACAAATCACCTGTGGCTTTCTCCTATTTCTACTTCTAAAAAAATGCTTTTCTTACTCTTGTTTTTCTTTGTGTCCTCCGCGTCTTTGTGTCGAAATGTCGGCTACTCACTTCCGCGTTTCCTTTAATAGTTTAAGCGTTTCCCAGATGGTTTTGAACAGGGGCAGTTTGCTACGGCTTCGTTTTTGATCGTAGCGCAGCACAAAGGGAATCTCTGTAATGCGCTGGGTCATATGGCTTAAGCGGACCAGCAGTTCATCGGTGCAGGCGAACCCTTCACGCTGGATCAGTCCGTCACCATATTTGGCCAGCGCGTCACTTATCAGTCCGGCATGGTAAGCCCTGAACCCACAAGTGTAGTCCCGGACGCCAGGAAGACGCAGAATTGTTTGAAATACGTAACGAGCAGTGCGGCTGAGCAGAGGACGAAATGGCGGAAC
>JBBSQY010000071.1:0-11577 GCA_038243585.1 Candidatus Sumerlaeales bacterium
GCAACGCCAGCGCATTATATCCGCCGTGGATAATCACTGCCGCCGCGATGTATGGCTCGGCCATCTGGGAATCAAACAGTCGCCCTTTTGCCACTGTTGCTCGCCAGGCTGTGCGCAGGCCCAGCGCGCCTACCATTGTTGTGCCGACGTGTAACGCCACCGTCACCGTCCAGCGAAATTCCATAAGGTTTTCTCTGGCCGCGTTGCTTAGCGATGACAAATAGACTCCGCCATAGACCAGGTTCTCGACCACCCCGAAAAGCAGCGCAGAAACACAGGCAGCGGCGATAATATGCCACCCTTTTACGATGTACCACGGCTTCTTCTCCAGCAGAAAGAGCAGTCCCCCGAGCTTCATCATCTCTTCGACTACCGGCCCGGCCGCCACCATGTAAAGGACTCCGAAGAAGCCCTGGCTGCCGGCCGCCATCGTGCCCAGTACAGAAATTGGTCCCGCCAAAAGCGCACACAAAGAAACAACGCCCACCAGAACCATCGGCGAAAGCCCAGCCCGCCGCTGATTGATTAGCTGAGACAGCTCCGTTTCTCCACTTTCGGACCTGTGAGCCGGCTCACTATAGACCGAATGCAGAATTTGCTCCATGGCAGACTGGTCCGCGTTGTCGGCATCCGTCCGATTATACCTGTCCGGCATAGCATGTGGGCCCGGCAGCGGCGGCGGGCCCACAATGGGCCGCTCTGGATCCGGCTGCATCCACGGTTCATCGAATACATTTCCGTTATCGCGTTTCATTGCACGCGCATGGCGGTTCCGTAGGCATAGAGTTCCGCGCTGGAAGCGGCGCGCCCCGGCCGATCCTGCATCATGGCCGTTTCCACACGCATGTTCCACACGATGTTGCACCCATGCTCGTCCGCCATGGTTTTCATGCGCACGATTGCCTCACGGCGCCCACGATCAAGAAGACGTTCGTACTCGCCCAGCCGTCCACCAATAATTTTTTTTAGCCCGCTTACGAAAACTTTATAGTAATCGTTAGCGACCACCACGGAACCGTAAACAAGCAGAGGTTCGGCGGTAACGGTCCACCCGCTTGGCAGACTTTTTATGTTTTCCACCCGAATATGGCTAAGGGCGGATTCGCGCTCCAACAATCGCTCCAGGTGCCGGCGCTCCACGCTTCGTCCGATAAAAAAGAAAAAAATCAACATAACCACAGGAAACGCAAACTGTGTAATTGCGCCAATCGCTTCGCTGGTCATGATTAAATTAGCACCACGGCCGTGCCGTATACGTAAAGCTCTGCTGCGCCGGATGTCACGCTACTTGTGGCAAACCGCACATTTACCACAGCGTTTGCGCCCAGTTGCCGCGCCTGGCTCATCATGCGCTCGGTGGCCTCACGCCGGGCATCCACCAGTAGCTCTGTGTAGCCTTTCAGTTCGCCGCCAAACATATTTTTGACCCCTGCCGCGATGTCACGACCGAGGTGCTTCGCCCGCACAGTGCTGCCTTGGACAAGCCCCTTGATCTCCATAATCTCGCGCCCCGCCACATACTCCGTATTCACCACAATCATCGAGAATTGCCTCTCCGGTTTTTTTAGCAGATGTTAAATGACACTACTGCAAAAACCGGAGGCGGCAGGCAACAGGAAATGTTAAGACCCCTGACAATCATCATGGGTACTGACGTTTTTTCATCTGCCTAATATGGATTAATTTCTGCTCTTTGTTTCAGGCAGCGTCTTAATCATAAAGCGACCACCCGATGGCTGCCGCGGGGGTCACAAACTGCGAATTAGTCGTGTACAGCAGGTCGGTGTCGGGTCCGTATGGATTTGCATTGGCAAAAGGCGCAAAGAACCGCTGCCAGCCGACGACGACCATCCCGCGCGAAGCGGCCAGGGCCGGATATGTTTCGCCGATACCCGGATAGCCACTCTCTTCTGTGATACGCTCGGCGAGGCTCCAGGTCAGGCCGCCATCCTCGGAAGTCGCCATCTCAATACGGAAGTTGTGCCAGTACCCGTTCGTATCGTTTTGCACGGGAGGTGCAATAAGCCGTTGCATCACAATCGCCCAACGCTGACCGCCAAGCCAGGTCAACTGCGGAAGCATGTATGCGGTGTTTACAAAATTGTTAAGTGAAGGTCCCGTTTGAACCACAATTTCAGGCGACCAGGTTGCACCGTTATCCATCGACCGCCGCGACAAAACGTTTGCCACGAATCCTCCATTGCCATCGGATTCCCCTTTTACGCTTGCCGCCAAAACGGTTCCGTTATGGTCCGATTTTATCTGTAATTGCTGCCAGAATTGAACTTGCTGATAATTGGGATTAAGGGTCCAGGTGATTCCATCGTCAGAAGAAACGTAGAGTTTATTACCAGCTGTCATTATGAACCAGGATGACTCACCGCTATATATCAGCTGATAAGCGTCAGATGAGAATGTCTCCGTAGCGGTTGTCCATGTTTGGCCTGCGTCCGTTGACCGGCTGATGTAAGTAGTAGCGTCCTGGGGCCGATTCGACGCAATTATCACGGTACCTTCGCCATTCGCATCCAGCGGCGTATACCCGCCAAGGCCAAAAAGAAGAACCTGTGGGAGACTCCACGTTAGAGCGTTGTCTGTAGAGACCGCATACAAGGTTACATGGGCATCATACGCCGGGTTCTCATCGGTTGCGTCCACAGGCACCGTGCCGTCCCACCACGCCAGCCATCGGCCATCACCATTATAGATAATATTCGGTGTCCCGTCATTGCTGGTTTCGGTTTCGAAATCCGCCTGCAGAGGCTGCTGGAACGGAAATGTACGCCCATGATCGGTGGAACGACCAACGATTATTTTTGTGCCTCCACCGACGACGGCGTTCCAAACTCCCACGACAGTGCCATTGTCGCCTCCGGCAAGGCGCAGATCTGAATCCTCCATTCGAAGGAGATCAACTTCCGCTGCGGCATTAACATAAGCTGGGCTGTTCCAGGTGGTGCCGCCAGTGGCCAAGCGTGAAAATTGAATATCAAAGTCCGGCGCCAAGGCTCCGGGTAGCCTTACGTTCGTGTGATAAACAGCCATAAATCCGCCGTCGCCAGAGGGCATTGTCGCCACGCCCCCTTCGGTTGCGTCCGGCCGGTTTGATATCGGCTGTGCGGCGGTCCAGGTAGTTACAGCATCAGCGGAACGGTAAGTGATAACGTCATTGCCAGCGTCCATAGCAAGCAGCCACTCATCATCATCGGCGGCAAGGGACATGCGGCTCGGCCTTGTCAGCGTTTCCGGAAACGATTGGGATTCGGTCCAGGATACCCCGCCATCGGTTGTGACCGCGACGAAAGGCTGGTGATCAACCAATGGGTAGTCCGATTTTTTATAGGCGATGGCGGCCACGTCGCCCGTTGCAAAAATGTCTCCCAGCACCGCTTTCAATGGAGCAGCGCTTAAATAAATGGTTTTCCAGCTCTCCCAGTTATCACCGTTATCGGAAGACGCGGCCACGGAGAGGGATGTATTGTTAATATCAAAGCCATGGCTGAAGCGAGTGATCGCGTGGAACCATAGTCCGTTTCCGGCGGAGGCGATACCCGACTCAAGAGTGCCATTAAAAGCGTTTCCCGTGTCTACAAAGGGGGGAGCCGTATAGGTCCACGTATTGCCATAGTCCGAAGATCGAAGCAACGCGGACTCGAAAGTCGCAATGACGTTTCCAGATCTATCGGACGCAATTTCCATATCATAATCGTTTAATGAGCTGACGCTTCGTTCGTAAATGGAACCACTATACGGAATGACGGACGGTGACCAGTTTACTCCGTTATTCGTGGAATGGGATACATGGGCGGTGGTCTCTGTAGTGCCTTCGTCTGACGTCGCCCACATAGCCAGCCAAAAGTTGTTTCCGGCAAAAGTAATATCTGCAGCTATGATCCGAGGCGATACCGCGTCACCGGGCAAGGCGATAGGCTGCCAGGTTTCGCCGAAATCAGCGCTGCGGCCGCCAGCTAAGCCGCCGCCAGCCTTTTTCCACAGTGAAACCATCGTACCGGAACTGTCGGTATCCACTCTCGGGTAAGTTTCATTATTGTCAACATTGTCGACGAAAGCATAGGCATTAAGAATTTCAGGCGGAGTCCAAAAGGAGTCTTGGCTGAAAGCCTGTGTATTTGTAATGACGCAAAAAGTAAGAGCGACGGAAATCCGTAAAAGGTGATTGAGAAGCATTATTCCCTCGCAAATATTAAACAGTGTAGCGGCAGAATCCGGCCTCTGAGCAATTAGCATAGGACTAAAACAATATTTTGCCTACTACCCGCGGCGAAAGCGCCAACTTATGTGTTCTTAAATTTTAAAAGGCGGAGGGGGCACGGAGTTAAATTAGGGCCTGGCTGCCGTGGGAACAACAGATATTTAAAAGCGGTAGCTAGAGGGATAAAACCCGACCTGCTACCGCAGTCAAATTTGCTGGTCTGTTTGTTTTGGGAATTCTCTCGGTTGCTGACGGCTTGTGAGCCATTCCTGCACGAAAAATTTATTTTTCGCCAGTCGCAACAAAATCTGGAAACAATTCACCGAAGAAATCCTGCATTTCGGCCCATGAGCGCCGATCCGCTTTTTCGTTGTAAGCTACGCCTTTGGATGGATCGTTACCCGCGTCGGGATTCGTAAACGCATGGACCGCATGGCCGTAGGCGACCATGTACCAGTCAGCTTTGGCCTGGTTTAACTCGTCTCTAAGGGCAGCCAAAGACTCGTCCGAAACATGGGGATCAGCCGACCCGTGAAGCACCAGCACTTTTGGCTGGATCGTCGGGCTGGTAGGAACTTCGCCAATTTCGAGACCGCCATGAAAACTGACCACGCCCAGCACGTCGGAATTGGATCGCGCCAATTCAAGCACCGTGGTGCCGCCGAAGCAGAATCCGATGGCGGCGGTTTGCGCGCCATTGACGTTCGGCTGCGCTTTTAGCTGTTCCAGCGCGGCATTGACTCGCCGGCGCATCAGCGCACGGTCGCCTTTTACCTGGCCAGACCATTCCCCGGCTTCGGCGGCGTCTTTTGTCACACGGCCTTCGCCATACATATCCGCCACAAATGCAACGTAGCCCATATCGGCCAACATGGCGGCGCGGCTGGTCACGTAATCATTAACGCCCCAGTATTCTGGAATAACCAGCACACCGGGCCGCTTTTCCGCCCGGTCCGAATCGACCGCCAAAACGCCTTTGTAGCTGGCGCCGTCGATTTTATACTCAACCACACTGGTCGTGGTTTTGGCCGAAACTGATGCTGTGATGGCCACACCGGTGGCAAATAATAGAAAGCGTTTCATGGTTTTGATCTCCTGGGGAAGTTGCAATTTGCGGATACTTTACTAACGGTGTAGCCATTGGCATTCCCGTTTGCAGGGTATTTTATAGAAAATCGTTATAGAAAATAACGGATCCCTTCAAATTCCAGGCGCGCTTTTCCCCTTAAGTCTTTTAAACGGGTCGGAATGCCATTCCGGGCTTTAGTGAAAAATTTCTTGAGCCAACGAAAAGCCTGCGGCCTTAGTGCTTCCAATATAAAGGACGCGCCATGACTGAACTTCACTCCCAAGATACTGATTCCGAAGGCATGCTGAGCGCCGGCGAAGAGCGCTTTGACCGCCTCCGCAGGCTTACCGGGCTATGGCTCGGGCCATTGCTATTCGCGCTTCTGCTGCTTTTTCCTGTCCAGGGGGTAAGCCCGGAGGCGGCCAGGCTGGCTGCAATCCTTGCGCTCACGCTGGTGTGGTGGATGTGCGAGCCGATACCGATTCCGGTCACGGCCATTCTGGCGCCGGCCTTGTGCGTGGTATTTGGAATTGCGCCGGCGAAAGAACTTCTGGCGTCCTTTGGTGATCCCATCGTTTTTCTGTTTATCGGTGGGTTTATTCTGGCGGAGGCCATGATGGTGCACGGTCTCGACCGCCGCATTGCGCTGGGCCTGCTGGGACTGGACTGGGTCGGCAACAGCATCGCCAGGGTATTCCTGGTGTTTGGCGGCATAGCGATGTTCCTGAGCATGTGGCTGAGCAACACAGCCACGGTGGCAATGATGGCGCCTATCGGCCTCGGGATCATCGCTGAAATGCGCGAACTATTTGATCGGCAGAAGACTCCGGAATCGCACGCGGATCATCTTAAAGTAGCCACCGGCCTGATGTTGATTCTGGCATACGGTGCCAGCGTGGGCGGCATTGCGACGCCCATTGGCACACCGCCAAACCTGATAGGCATCGGCCTGATTCGTCAGACGCTGGACATGGATATTTCGTTTGCCCGCTGGATGATGTTTGCCCTGCCCGCGACATTGGCAATGTTCGGGATATTGTATGCGGTCATCCTCATTATGTACAAGCCAAAGACCGGCGCGATTGAAGGACTGAAAGAATACCTCGGCGAGCGAAAAGCAGGACTAGGCCATTGGACAAGGGGCCAGGTAAATACCCTTGTGGCATTTTTTACAGCGGTAATCTTATGGACCCTACCGGGGCTGTTGGCTCTTTTGCCGGGCGAGACCGTGCGGCGCGTGGCCGATAAATATGGCGACGTGATGCCGGAGGGCATAGTGGCTGTGCTGGCGGCGTCGATGCTATTTTTGCTGCCGGTCAACATACGCCGGGGCGAATTTACGATTACGTGGAAACAGGCGGTGCGGATCGACTGGGGCACGATTCTGCTTTTCGGTGGCGGCATCGCCCTCGGCAAACTGGCGTTCAACACGGGCCTGGCGAGCGAAATCGGCGAGTCTATCCTGAAAGGCACAAACGTTTCCAGCCTTGGAATGATCACGCTCATGGCGATTATTTTCGGAATTCTCATCAGCGAAACCACCAGCAACACGGCCTCAGCGACGATGGTAGTTCCCGTAGCGATAAGCGTGGCCATGGCCGCCGGGGTTGATCCCCTGCCGCCAGCGCTGGGCGCCTGCATGGGAGCCAGCTTCGGTTTTATGCTACCAGTATCCACCCCGCCAAACGCCATCGTTTACGGCACAGGCTATGTCCCGATCACAAAAATGGTCAAAACTGGAATCATCTTCGACATACTAGGAGCCGCAGTAATTTGGGCAACAGTAATGCTAGGCAGCGAAATTTTTAAACGGTAATTTCCAACGCAACCAATAAAAGATAATTGCCGACGCAGCCTTTAACGATAATTTTCCCCCGCAGTCGTTAACGCTGATTTTCGGCGCAGCCGAGGAAGTTTAAATACGAACGGGAGCTTCTTCCCCGTTCTTAGTTGCTTTTGCTTTTGCTTTTCTTGCTTTTTTGCAGTTCTTTGTGCCTTTGCGTCTTTGTGTCAAATTCGTCTAGTCTATACTTCACCCCGCACTTTCCGCTGAATCCCTTCCCTGAAGGAGATAGGTTCGAATCCTAGCTCTCGCCGCGCACTGCTAATATCAAAATCCTTATTCTCTTCCATGCGCCGAATTTGATCCATCCGGACCCTGGGATGGCGCACAAGTTTTTCATACAGCGAAACCAGCGGCCTTGCCGCCGCCAGCGGCACCGGCACCAGTCGCGTCTTCAGACTAGCCTCTTCAATCATAATCTCCAGCATATTGCTGTAGGTTATGGCCTCCGGTCCCGCGATAGTGTACGCTCTGCCCGCTGTCTCCGGACGCTCCAACGCCGCGATAAGTGCCGCAACCACATCCCACGTAAACACCGGCTGCCACAGCATCTTGCCCCCGGCGGGCAGCGGAAACACCGGCCACTTTTTCAGCGTCGCGAGAAGCGGTTCAAGATTGCGATCCTGCAGGCCACCGTAAATCATCGTGGGGCGGATGATCGTCCATTCCAGCCCGGAAGCCTCGACAGCCTGCTCCCCCGCCATCACCTGCCGGGCAGTCTCCTCAACAAAACGAGTATAACGTCGCGTGGAAGACATAAAAACCCCGCGCGCTACGCCGGCGGACTTCATGGCCGCAATGATCGCAGAAGCCAGTTTGATATGAGTAACAGCAACCACTGCCCCGCATCCCTTGACAGCCTCGTGTGCGGTTTCTGAACTAAGCAGATCGCCCCTGCACACTTCGACCCGACGGCGTAGCCCAATATCCACTCTGGCGGGATCCCGCGTAAGAATTCGCACGGGATAACCCGCATCTAATAGCGCTGAAACAAGCCGGCTGCCCGTATGTCCGGAAGCTCCGGCAATAAGCACGGGAAGTTGGCTGGATGATTGATTAGTCATAGATTATGGAAAACGAATGCAGCCTGCGAAATGTTCTATTTAAACGAGAGATTGTCTCCGTGACATATTTCCTTAAAGAAAGTTTCGCGTATTTTCATTTTAATTGGAAAATTGTATTGACCGAGGGGTCCTGCTGGCGCAGGTATTGCGCGAGTGTTGTAGGAGGAATAGGTAATATGTTTGGAAGAATCGTAAAAATAGCTGTTACCGCCACTGCTGCTGCCGTCTTGCTGGCCGGCTGTCAGAGTGGCATGCGTGGATCTCAGGTGTTCGCCGGATTCAATGGTGACCCTCAATGCGCGCCAGGCCCGAAACCGTGCCCGCGCGAGTATCCAGAGTTTCCGTTGCCGCCAGGCGGCCCGTATCTGCAGACCCCAGGCTATGCGCCACAGCCTGGTCCCCAGAGCGCACCGCCCACCCGGTTGAACCTGAACACCGGTTCCGGCTCGGACAAGCTAACCGTCGCAAAATAACGCGAGCGGTTTAAAAAGTATCCCCGTCACTTTTACCGGTGACGGGGATTTTTTTTGTTCAGCGTTGCCCGGAGGGCTCACGATGGATGCGACTTGAAGTCGCTTTCAATGTGCCCGGAGCCAGCCTGTAATTTTTTATCCGGTCGTTTACGCAGCCACGCTTCCCCCCGTTCCTTTTCTGTTTCGCAGCGTGATTACCGTAGCCGTATTTCTCGACTAATTTGCGAAATTTGCCCAGGCGTCCGTGCCGGCGGGAATAGGTGTACCGGCGGTCAACGTGACAATGGTGCTGAAGATCCCGCCGCCGCTCGATACAAATTCCGAACCGCCGTTGCTGTTTGAGGTGTTTTTTACGCAGATCGAGTTTGAAACGCCCACCAGCCCGTGCCCGGTGTTGTTGGAAACGTGGTTTTCTTCCACACGACAGGATTGTTCTGCGTAGATACCGTCGGTGACGTTGTTGGAACAACTGTTGTTTTTAACTACTGACTGAAGTGTTCTTATGCCCTGTTTCCCGTTGCCGTCACATTGGTTGTTCTCAATTGTGCAATGCTCCCCGGTCCTAATCCCGTCGGCGCCATTAGAGACAGAAAGGTTATCTTTAACTATAGATTTTGCGTCGACATTGATGCCAAAACCACCATTCTCGAAGCAGTGATTGTTCACAACGAAACAGTTAGATGCGGAGAAAGCAGCTATTCCATCACCGACATTGTGACTGACAACGCAGTTGGAGATGGTCCCCCGGCCGTTTGTTATCCCGGTCTTAATGGAGATCCCTGCATATTGATTGTAGCTCGCGCGACAGTTGCGCACATCGCCGTTTCGTATGTTGATACCAAAGGAGCAGTTCACGGCGTTGATGTTTTCCACAACGCTCTCGTGGCCGTGCAGGTCGATCCCGATAGCGGGCCAGTCCGTGACAGTTCCGTTTCTTACAATCACACTCGTTGTAGCCGCATCAAGACAATGGATGCCCTGCCCGTCACCTCCACCGCCTGGGGCATCAAGTCCCGGACCCCGTAGCGTGAACCCGTTCAGATCGATCACCACATTGCTCACCAGAATATCAATGGCCCCGTCGCCTTCCCCCAGCGTCGCATTTCCGGTCAGATAGTAACTGCCGGGCTCAGAAATGTCTATGGGAAGATCCACGGGGCGGATAGGGATGCGGGCTTCCACCTCGTCCAAAGTCCTCATTGTTGGGCCCGGAGCACCGGGCGGTGTGAGGCTGCCTGCGGCTACCGGAGCGACAGCCAGACTAAACATTAAAAAAGTAAAAATGTGGTTCATGACGCGACCTTTCGATAGGTGATTCGTTAGTGGAACAGATTCCAGTCATAGGCCCGGGTAAAGCCGGGAGCTTTTGCAACGTGGGCGGGGTCGACCGTATCAAAAGCGAGCCAACCGATATTTTCACCCCACGCGTAGCCGGAGAAGCGGCCGGTGGACTGGTCTATGTGAACGCGACCGCCGCCAGCAGGCGTTGTATCGAAAGCGATCCAGCCGACATTTTCGCCCCAGGCATAGCCGGAGAGGTTGCCCGAGAGGTCCATATTAACGCCAAAATCTTCACCGGAGGTGTTTGAGTATTGCCCGCCCGTCGTAAACCCGTCGCCGAAGTTTATCCAGCCGAAGTTCTCATGCCATGCGAAGCCGCCAAGATAGGTTCCGCCGACGTGAACGCCGTTTGCGATATCTCCCTGGAGGTTTAACCATCCGGCGTTCTCCATCCAGCCGTAGCGTTGGCCGGTGGCAGGCAGGTCAATATTGGTGGCAGCCGCAAAAGCGGCCTGTGCCGCTGCAAAGAGAGCGACAGATAATGCGAGGGAGCGGAAGCGTGAAAATGCCATTGTGGAGTTCTCGCTTTAGAAAAGACAGACTGAGACGCACCTAAATGAAATCAGGCTACTTTTTAAACAAGTCGCGGAAAGGAGCTGTCATTGTCAACATAAAAGGGTTTCCTTTTTGTTTGGTCAGCCATTGAAGCGCGAGCCGCACCGTTACAACCGAAGCAGAATACCGCCGATGTTTCCGACGGCTCAACGAGCTGTCGCGACCTCAGGAAAACGATGTATTCTTGTTTCTGCATCATTTGCCGCTGTTGCGGTATGTTTCGAACTTAGTCTACAGTAGTTCCACATCTGACGGGTTGCAGCGGAACCTCGCTGAGAAAATACTCTCAAACCAACAAATTTGATTGCCCGCGCCACCTGGGCTATTCATGTTTTAGGAAGATACCACCAGCCAGGCCGGTTTGCCGGCACAGGAGTACCGATGTCATGAGCGATACCAAAGATACTACGACGAAAACACCGACGCACGATCCGGACACCGCCGCGCAAAAAGTGCCCGGATCAGGTAAGCCACAAACGACGCCCCCCGGTGGTAACGGCAGCGGCAATGCGCCGCTAAAGCGAGTGTTGCCGGAAGGCGAAAGCGCGCAAACCCTGAAACATAATGTATCGTCACAAAATCTGGTGGGCGGCGACGAACTCTTAGACGCGCTGGCCGAAAATATGGGCTATGAGCGGGCTAACCTAAAGGACCTAAAGGTTACGCCGGAACTCGTCAAACAGATCGATGCGAAACATGCCATAAAATACCGGGTGTTTCCAGTGCGCTTCGAAGGCGAGGATCTCTATCTGGCCCTGGCTGATCCACTTAACATCCAGACCACAGATGACCTCGAACGCATCTACCACAAGCGCATCCACCCGATGGTGGCTGACCAGCTTGAGGTCGACAAGTTTATTAATCACTATTATGAGAGCAGCAACATCGCCGATATCTATGGCGGCATGGCTGATGACGCCGTCGCGGCGGAACACAAGGATACAGAAGACGACCAATACGCCGCGGTAGATCTGAAAGAAAACAAGACGGATCAGCCGCCAGCCGTAAAGTATGTCGAC
>JBBSQY010000072.1:0-11414 GCA_038243585.1 Candidatus Sumerlaeales bacterium
CGAATTGCGCTATCTCAATTATGGTCGTCTGATCTTCACAGAAGAGATAAGTGACCACACTTTCAGCAGCGGAGAGCGCGAACGTATTCTTTTCGCTCTGACCCCCGGAGTCCAGGTGGACATCGCAGGGAAAACCTTTGCTCTCGCAGAGCATGACATGCTGTATGTGCCGCGCAATGCGGAGGCTAAAGTGTCAGGACCCCCAGGTGCTGATCTGGTGGTGGCAGGTAGTCTGAGCGACAAAGACGGCGAACCTCAAATGGTTAGATACGAGGATGTTCGCGATAATCCAGATTCCTATTTTGATGTCGGCTCGGAAGAGCTCGGAACGCGCCGTCGCATCTTTAATATGGTCGGTCACAACGTTGAAGCATCGCGTCTTCTGGCTGGATTTACCATGGGAGAAAAGAGCGCATGGACAAGTTGGCCGCCACACGAACATCATAACAGCAAAGAAGAATTTTACCTTTTCTTTAACATGCCTAAGCCGGCATTCAGTGTGCAATTTGTCTACTCAAACGTTGATGAGATGGAACTCGTTGAGGTCGTACAATCTGGTGATTGCGTCACGATACCAGGTGGCTATCATCCAACAGCTGCGGCTCCAGGATACAGCAGCGTATTCTTGTGGGTGATGGCTGGTTACGATCCTGAAAAAGATCGTGATTTCAAACACGGCATCAACATTCAGCCAGACTATCAGGATGTTAAATTTATCTGATCATGGAAATCTTTCGGCTGGATGGCCAGGTAGCGATGGTGACTGGCGGTACAGCAGGCATCGGCATGGCTATCTGCGGCTGTATGGCAGAAGCCGGCGCCGATGTGGTTGCTGTGGGCTCCAGCGGGCATTTCGATGATGTGCGTCCGCTGGTTGAGATGCACGGGCGGCGGTTCCACGGTATCAGGGCCGACCTCGCAAATATGGACGAGGTGCGCCTGCTGGTACCCGAGACGGTTGACGTGTTAGGTCGAATAGACATCCTGGTAAACAATGCCGGGATAATCCGGCGTGCGCCGTCTATCGACGTTTCAGAAGAAGATTGGGATACCGTAATGAACGTCAATCTCAAATCTGCCTTTCTGCTCTCCCAGGCCGCAGCTCGGGTATTTATGAAGCAGGGGAGCGGTGGCCGTATCATCAACATTGCCTCGCTGCTCTCGTTCCAGGGAGGCATTCTGGTACCGTCCTACACTGCCAGCAAGGCTGGTCTGGCTGGAATCACAAAAGCCCTGGCAAATGAATGGGCGTCGCAGGCTATCAATGTCAATGCAATCGCTCCTGGCTATATAGCAACGGCGAACACCCAGGCATTGCGAGACGATCCTGAACGGAGTAAATCCATTCTCGAGCGTATACCAGCGGGCCGTTGGGGCGAGCCTGCGGATATTGGCGGAATGGCCGTGTTCCTGGCGTCTCCGGCGTCTAAGTATTGCAACGGCGGGGTGTATCCGGTCGATGGCGGGTGGCTGGGGCGATGAGGCACTGCTTTGAAACCATCGACGAGCACGTGCTCGTTTCTCCCGCCTCTGAAGGTTTTTTTTACCTGCATCTTATCCAATTTTTGAATGAAAACCACCCGCACCTTATATAGGTGCGTGGTTCAGCCAGTCCGGAGGAAATACTCATGCCAGTACCAAGACGGCGACACTGCCCCGCTCGGCGGGATCGCAGGCGCGCCAACCATAAAATGACAGCCATTCAAGGTTTCAGCGATTGCGCAAACTGCTCTCAACCGCGTTTGTCTCACCGTATATGCCAAAGCTGTGGTGAGTTTAAAGGCCGTATCTACGGCAAGAAAAACGCGGAACAGGCTTAAAGTTTAAGCAGGTTCAGGTCGCAACATTCGGCCACCTCATTTAGAAGGCGTCAAATTTATCGCCCGGTTTTTCGGAAATTTTCGGATAAACCGGGCGATTTTGCGTTTTACCCCTAATGTGTCTTAATCTTTTTGCAGTACCTTTGTAGTAACAGGCTTGCGCGACGGGCGTTTTATAGAACGTTCCCGTCAGAATTTTGTAGCGATAAGTAGGGGAATGGCCAGTAGATTCAGCCGCTTAAGAGAAGAAGTTCGTATTCGCCGCCAGGGCCGTAATCGAGGGCCTGTGACAGTTGCTCTGGATGTAATGGGCACCGAGGCAGGCGTAGACGAGATGCTTCGCGGGGCTTTGCAGGCCGTAGAAGATTTCTCACTGGTCAGCGTGATTTGTGTTGGTGATGCTGAATTGATCCAGACCCACATGCTCCGGTTGGCCATTTCGCATCCGCGGATATCCATCGAGCACGCTGATGACGTTATCGGCATGGACGAACAACCTCATCAGTCTCTTAAGAAAAAGAACAGCAGCATAGCCGTGGCCGCACGTCTGGTACAGGATAAACTGGCTGACGCCGTAGTATCGCCAGGAAACACTGGCGCCACCATGGCCACCTGTATGGTGCAGTGGCGCCGGTTGCCAGGTATTTCGCGGCCTGCCATTGCCACAGTGCTGCCCCACCCAAAACGGCCGTGCCTCCTTTTAGACGTCGGCGCAAACATCGACTGCAAAGGCCGCAATCTGCTACATTTTGCTATCATGGGTTCAACATATGCCCGCTTTGTGCTTCATCGACGCAAGCCTAGGGTCGGCGTGCTGTCCAATGGTGAAGAGGACTGCAAGGGTACGGAAATGGTTAAGGAAGCCGCAGGCTTGCTCCGCTCTTCCACACTAAATTTTTCCGGCAACGCCGAAGGCCGCGATCTGATGAACGGCACCTTTGATGTTGTTGTCTGCGACGGTTTTGTCGGCAACGTGGTTCTTAAGTTTGGCGAAGCGCTGGCTGAGTTTATTATGACAAATCTCAAAGACGAAGTTCGCCGAAGTGTTATTTCACAGGTGGGCGCCCTTGCGATGCTTCCTGCACTGCAAAGATTTCGAAAACAGGTGGATCATGCCGAATATGGGGGCGCACCGCTGCTTGGGCTTAATGGCGTATGTATCATATGCCATGGGTCGTCTCGTGCCAAGGCTATCCGTAATGCTATTCGTGTAGCCGCTGAGCAGGTATCCCTTAAGGTGAACGAGCATATTCTGGAAGAACTCCACGCCAATCCTGAAGTTCAGTCGACACCTGTTGAATGTGCCGTGCGATGACTGTAAGCGCTCAAATAATTTGCAGATAAACTGGGTAAGGTTTCTCTGCGGGAAAATCAACTGCAAGTAGTGAGTCTGTAACGTGGCGCGACCATTCTTCTTTATGACACGCAGGAGATGGTTGATTTGAAAGGGTTATGTAAATCAGCATGATGAAAAATTTTTTCGGCAAAGTCTTCGGGAACAAGCAACTTCGCGATATGAAACGCATTCGTCCCATCATTGATGAGATAAATGCCTACTATGAAGAGTATCATAATCTCTCGGAAGATGAACTACGCGGGAAAACTGCTGAATTTAAACAGCGCCTTGCCGATGGCGAGACTCTGGATGATCTTTTGCCTGAAGCTTTCGCCGTGGTACGAGAGACCTGTTTGCGCCACAAGGGCAAAAGCTGGCCTGCCGCCGGCGTTGAAGTAATCTGGGACATGGTACCGTATGATGTGCAGATGGCCGGCGGTATAGCCTTGCACGAAGGCCGCATCGCCGAAATGGCGACCGGTGAAGGTAAGACTCTTGTAGCCGTGGCTCCGCTGTACCTCAATTCCTTACCGGGTCGCGGTACCCACCTGATTACTGTGAATGATTATCTGGCCACGCGCGACAGCGAATGGATGGCCCCAATCTTTGAATTCCTTGGTCTCTCCGTCGGGTGTCTGGACTCAACCCAGCCGAACACCCTTGAGCGCAGATCGATGTACGAAAAAGATATTACCTACGGGACGAACCATGAATATGGTTTTGATTACCTGCGTGATAATATGGTCACAAGCCCGGATCAGGTGGTACAGCAGCGCGGACACTTTTTTGGAATCGTCGACGAAGTGGATAACATTCTTATCGATGAAGCCCGTACGCCATTGATCATCAGCGGACCCGTTGATCGTAGTACGCACCGGTATATGGAAATCCGACCTGTCGTATTTGATCTGGTTAAGAAGCAAAACGCTCTTTGTAGTCAGTATATGACCGAAGTAGAAGAAGTCGGCCGTAAAGGTTCTATCTCTCGCGATGAAGGCATAAAGCTGTTGCAGGTGCAGCGCGGCTTGCCTAAGCAGAAGCGCCTTCAGAAAATGAAAGCCGAACCGGGCGTTCAGGCGTTGATTGAAAAGACAGAACTCGAATTTCTCGCTGAGAAAAATTTGCCTGAGCTCGACGAAGGTCTTTATTATACCGTCGATGAAAAAACCCACCAGATTGATTTGACGGAAAAAGGCCGCGAGGAGCTTTCGCCTACCAATCCGAAGCTGTGGGAACTTCCCGATATCGTGGAAGAAATCGCAGCTATCGATGCCGGCGATTTTGAAGTCATTGAGATGGTGGATGGCACCGAAGTGTTATTAAACGGCACCGCGGCGCAGCGCCAGACAACCAAAAATGCCGATGGCAGCTTCGAACTTCATAAGCACGATGGTATTCAGCGGATACCGGCTGACCAGGTCGCCGCTGTAAAACCTGGAACTGCTCTTGACAAAGCAGGACGCGAACGGTTCAAAGATGTCATTCGCGCGGAGATGGGTGTCCAGACGGAAAAGCTTCACAATATCTCGCAGATGCTGAAGGCTTATAGCCTGTACGAAAAAGATGTTGAGTATGTGGTGCAGGAAAACAAGGTTATTATCGTAGACGAGTTCACGGGCCGTCTAATGAATGGCCGCCGCTGGAGCGATGGACTTCATCAGGCTGTTGAAGCTAAAGAAGGCGTCGAAATTGAAGTGGAGACGCAAACCCTCGCCACTGTTACGCTTCAGAACTATTTCCGTATGTACGAAAAACTTTCCGGCATGACCGGTACGGCGGAAACCGAAGCGGGCGAGTTCGCGCACACATATGAAATTGACGTTATGGTCGTGCCAACAAATCGCCCCATAAAACGTACAGACAGCAACGATGTGGTGTATAAAACCAAACGCGAAAAATACAAAGCTGTTATCGATGAAATAGCCGTCTGCCACGAAAAGAAGCTTCCGGTACTGGTCGGTACTGTAAGTGTTGAAGTTAGCGAATTGCTCAGCCGTTACCTGAAGGCACGCCGCATTCCTCACAACGTTTTGAATGCGAAAAACCATCAGCGGGAAGCAGAAATTGTAATGGGAGCCGGACAGCCCGGCGCAGTAACCATCGCCACCAACATGGCAGGCCGCGGTACCGATATTAAACTTCATCCAGATGTTATCATTCGCACTGAAGAAGGCGAAGGCGTGGATGGCGGCTTGCAGATTATCGGGACAGAGCGCCACGAAAGCCGGCGAATCGATCGTCAGTTGCGCGGTCGTGCCGGTCGTCAGGGCGATCCGGGGTCGTCCAAATTCTTTATTTCGCTCGAAGATGATCTCATGCGCCTTTTCGGCAGCGATCGTATTGTTCGAATAATGGATCGCCTGGGACTGGAAGAGGGTGAAGACATTACGCATCCGCTAGTTTCTCGCGCTATTGAAAGCGCTCAGAAAAAAGTGGAGTCTCGAAATTTCGAAATTCGTAAAAAGACACTCGACTACGATAACGTAATGAACAAGCAGCGGGAGTCGATTTACACGCTGCGTCGTGATGTATTGATGGGCGACAATATTAAGCCGATCATCCTGGACATCCACCTTCAGGCAATCGAAAATCTTTTAGCGGAATTTCATCCCAAAGGCGGCGCGGTCGGCGAAGTATGGGATGCTGAAGGATTTCTTGATCACATTCAGCGGCATGTTCCTTACGCAAATTTTAAGGAACTCGAAGAAGCTGCCCAAGCTTCTGACACCGACACCCTGCTCGATTTAATTTCTGAAAAGCTTAACGAGTCCTACGGAGCAAAATCCGAACAGCTAGGCGAAGAGCTGCTGGTGCGACTGGCCCGCTACGTGGTGCTCCGCCGTATTGATGACAACTGGCGCGATCACCTTCTCGCCATCGACGAAATGCGAGAGAGCATTGGCTGGCGCGGATATGCGCAGCTTGATCCGCTCGTAGAGTATCAAAAAGAAGCTTCCATCATGTTTGAAGAGCTGATGAGGCACATGCATAAAGAAGTGCTTGAGCACTTCTTCCTGACCCAGCCAGTAATGCAGGCGCAGGAACCGGAACAGCAGGTAGGCCAGATACAGGCACGACAGGCTACGCTGGAAGAGGCAATTCCAGAAGCAGGCGGTATGACGCCGGGCGACGATGGTAATATCGAAGGCGGTATGGATCAGGGCCCAATGCAGCCTGCCCGACGCGACATGTCGAAAGTAGGACGAAACGATCCTTGTCCCTGTGGCAGTGGAAAGAAATTTAAGAAATGCTGTGGAGTTGGCGTAGAAACAGCATAAAATGCGATGGGTTGGCGGTTAAACGCCAACCCATCTGCCTTCTAATTCTCTTTACGCTTCGTAACGGTAAATTGCTGCAAGTCCAGTTGTGGTCGGCATGTGGTCTGCGGGAATCAGGAAAACCTGCCCACCATTTAATTCCACTAATTCTCCAAGGTCATCCAGCATATCATCAGCCGCCGGATTCTTCTCATTACCAGCTTCAACTTTGCCAGTACCGGAATCAATCCGCCCGCGTAGAATCTTGTTCTCCTCAAGGAAAACCGTGTTAACACGACCATCTACTGCTGCCTTTGCAACCTCAGTAAGGTCATCGCTTCCCAGGTTGCGGGATTGTGCAACCTTGAACTCATCCTTCATCGCATCAAGCCGCGCATGATACTGCGGCTCCATGGCCTGCCAGGCTAGATCCCGTAGTTGCTCGTCCTTCACTGCCTTCGGGTTTATCTTAACGCCCTCAGCCTGAAGAAATGGGTTATTACTGACCTTATGAAAATGATGGTGGTGTTCTGCGAGGGCCACCAGCACAAGCGGCAGTTTCGATTCCTTGGACACATGCTCATGCACGGCAGTGTCAATAGCGCGAAAAAAGCGCTCTTCATCGATCTCCCGTTCATCTCTGCCGCCGCCACTCCCGGCATTCATGATCAGGTTGCCACGTCTTTGAACGGCAAACGGCGTAGGGTGCGGGTACTCTTCTTCCACGTCGCGGCCGAGCGCTCCCTTAATAGTTTTAGGTACTTCAGGCGAAGTAACGACAGATTCGATACTGTTGCGAGTTCCCTGGTAGATTTCTATCTCGTCCAGCGATAACGCCAGCAACTGATACTGGTCCGTACTCTGGAGAAACTTCCTCAACGGTTTAACGTGGAAACTATCCGACACAACCACAAGCTCACCAACAGTTCGCGGAAACACAAACACCTGGAATGTGTTCTCAGATAGCAGCACACCGATTCCATCCAATGTGTGGTTCCAGAAATCGCGGTTTTCTGCCAGCTCGTGAAATGGCTCAAGTAGTTTTTTTCGCGTAGCCTCGTCATGGCCCGCTTCAAGACTCTTTTCCAGCCGACTCAGAAGATTCTTAAATCGGATGGGATCTTGCTGGTTTTCAGGAACATGGCGGTGTGTGGGCTGATACAGTGAGATGCATGTAGACGATGTGTCAGCCATTAATTGATCTAAAGCCTGTCGTGTTGGATACTGCGGTTCATTAGGCATATGCAAACTCTCCGGAAGCCCTTGCTGTATAAGGCGAATTTGAAACCATTGCATTTGCAATAGTTACATCCCATTCTTATATGGCAAGTTTTCTGCCAAGCAACTGCGCCTACCAAGGCTTAACCCCGGCCACAACAGGTTTTATCTCCTTGCCATATCCGGAAAGCAGTTACACCACCTTAGTCATAGTCATACTGCTACGTTAAATCCAGGTACAGGTATCAAAAACTGAAAACCGGACGTGAAAACAAAGCACGGCCTCCAAAGCCAAACAGGTATCTTCTCCCCGACAGCGATACTGCGCCCTTCCGTCGACCTGTACGGACAGCCACCTTCGCAGATAGGGTGCTGATCTTCATCTTCATATTCATAGCTGGCACCCTGTTGACTGCGGCTGCTTACCTTTACATCTCAACAAATTCTCATTATGATTCGCTACCCCTTGCGGTTAAAACCGGGAGTGAAGCCCGCGCGCATTTCGGCCTAATTTCTTCATTAGGCGGCCTTTTAGCCATGGGCTGCTATGCAATTATATCTCTGCTAGATCCTTACGGAAACCATGCGGCCGAAAAGGCAGAAAAATTAGAAAAGCAGAAGCGCGCATTGCTGATGGAAGAAATACGAAAAAACCGGGCGCGACGCCAATAGACAGCAAAACCACATAACCTTGTTTGCCGATCACTTCGAATTAGATCATTTGTTCTGCGCCGTGTGACGATAATGTCTGGTAACTTGTCTCTCTTTCGATATGGTCATAAAGGATCCCAAAGGGCGCGGAGCCAGCGGCAATCCAAGCAACCGTTTTGAGCGATTGCACGTGGAACCCGATTATGAAGCCCTCCTTACAGACGATGTGGGGGACAGGATCGACACGACTTACCTCGCCGTCTCAAGTAAATCCATCCTTACCAAAAACGACAGTCCTGATATGGGTTTTCGTTACAGTGTTAATCCCTATTCCGGCTGCACCCACGGGTGCTCTTACTGTTACGCGCGGCCGTATCATGAGTATTGGGGAATGTCAGCAGGGCTTGATTTTGAGACAAAGATTCTAGTGAAAAAGGAAGCGGCCAAGCTGCTGCGCACGTCGCTGGACAAACCGAGTTACGAGCCGGACATCATAGCCATGAGCGGCGTGACGGATTGTTATCAGCCAGGGGAGAAACAGTTTGAGCTGACCCGGCAGTGCCTTAATGTGCTTGCGGAATACCGTAACCCGGTGGGAATCATAACCAAAAACCGCTTGGTAACGCGCGACATTGACATTCTGGCGGAGATGGCGGCCTGGGGAGGCGCGTGCGTTTATATGTCCATTACGACTCTTGATCCTGTGCTCAGCGGAAAACTCGAGCCGGGAGCGTCCCGCCCGCAGGCCCGTCTGGATGCGATTACGGCGCTGGCTGCGGCGGGAATACCCGTGGGGGTAAATGCCGCTCCAATGATTCCCGGTCTGACGGATGCCGAACTTCCCGCTATAATCAAAGCATCCGCAGATGCCGGCGCCACCTTCGCCGGCTACTCGGTGGTGCGTCTGCCCGGTGCGGTGCATGGAATTTTCGAAGGATGGCTGGAGAAAAACGCCCCCGATTCGACTTCAAAAGTCATGAACAAAATTCGAGAAGTCCACGGCGGAAAAGTAAGCGACAGCCGGTTCGGAACTCGCATGAAAGGGGAGGGAGAATATGCTGGGCAGCTTCGTGGGCTGTTTAACGCCGCCTGTCGAAGAGCCGCAATTACCGGCGGGTCCCCAAGATTGTGTTCAGATCAGTTCCGCCGCCCGCCGCGCGGGCAACTCGACCTGTTCGGCTAAAGTCAAATCTTGACGGACTACTTTTTATCGGACAGCGGAATCTAAAAGCGACTTCTAATCCGCAAGGTTCTAATATAACTTAATATCCAAACAAAGCCTGGAGGAATCAGGCTAAATATCCAAGGCTGGAGCGGGATTCGATAACGGGCAAGGTCGCCTGTGTTGATCGCACAGTGAATTAAGACGTTATATAGCGCTGTCCCCACAATTAAGCCGACACCTAAAAGAGTGATTTTGTCAAGTCGACTAATAAAAACCGTTAACAATGTCAGTATCGCGAAAGCATATAACCCCCACATTCTGGTGGCCCGTAGCCATAATTGCTCGTGCATTATATGGTCAACTCTGTGCCAGAACGGACTTGCATCGATGGATTTTTGAAGACCGGAATCGGCGTAATAGGCCGCTGGAGAATCCGCTGTCATAACGAGGCATCCGTCGGCCACTTGCTTCAGGTAAGCGGGAAAATTACGTAGGATAAGCCACTTTGCCAACTTGAGATATTCTGGGGAGATCTCATACACCTTCTGATGGGTACGTTCTTCCAGTTCGTCCATGGCCGGAAAAATCGCATGGGCCGGATGGATACCGGTCGCGAGTGATCGCTGAAGTGCTTCTTTATACGGGCTGAATTGCGGTGTTGGGGCCTGGTCAATAAATTCGGAGGTATGACTTATCAATACCGAGCCGGTGGCGGTCGACAACGTAAAAGCGCCGGTATCGCGATAGATTTTGTAACTCCACCCGAACAGCAGGGTTTGAGTAACAATAGCTACCGAAAGATACCACCTCAACTCTCGCCAATCAGTACGGAACCGGAAGTTGCATAGTGCCCCGATGATTAAAAACGTCCACCCGAGTAGCTGGAAACTCGGCCTTACCATGACGAGACAGAACAAGACAACACCGAGTACAATCGCTGTCCAGTACGGTTTTGTTTTTGGAACTAAGAAAATCCAGAAGGCAGCCGTGATCAGGAAAAATGTGAGCGTTTCGGTCAAAATATGCTGTCGGAACATCAGTGTTTGCAGGTCCAGACAAGAGAACAAAACCGCCATGGCGGCTACAATGGGTTTAACGGCAAGCCGGAGATATACGGCATACATAAGGGGGAGAGTCAATACGCCCATACAAAATTGCACGGCCATAACAGCGGCGTGTAAGTGCGCCTTTCCCGCGACAGCTTGCACCAGCCATAGAAATACCGGATAGCCAGGAGTCCGGTTGTAGAATTCGCCCCAATTCCCCCTGCTTAGTTCATCACTTAGATGTTCATAATAAATGCTGTCGGGAAACACAACCGGGGTGGCATGTCGCCAACACCATATTTGCGATACAACGTAAATTATGAGAACAACAATAAAAGCTACGTGAGTGGCGAAAAGGACGCGTAGCGCTTTGGGGAAATGGCGAGTGTCGCCAATGCCCATCAAAGTCGAACCTGAAGATGAAAAGGTTCGAAATTATCTCGCGCATTCTTTTCTTTTAGCGGGTAATATATCATTGTCGCACCGCCATTCGTTGGTCGGTTCTACTCCACAACACTGTCGAGCAGTACAATGATGATAAACTGTGCCGGCTTGGCGAACTGCTCGCCATGTTAAACGAGGAAAATTTGCGGAGCTCGTTAATTTCGCCCCCAGCAAAGCTTTTCATTTTATCCAATCTCTTAGTATATCCTATACGTCGCTCCGGCGCTGTATCTGAAGGAGATGACTTTATGTGGGCATTGCACGCAAGATAAATTGCCGGAAGCTCACCGCAGTAGTTGTTTTGATAAATCGAAAACCATAAAACCTTAACTATCGTGCTCGCGCCCGTACCGGTATCCGAATCACTATTCCGTCGGCCAGCCCGTATATCTGATCGCCCGGTTCCGGGCGCACTCGGGCCGAGCCCGTAAACCCCCCGAACGCCGGCAGCAGCGCGTGATCTGTAGAAAACAAAAA
>JBBSQY010000073.1:0-11193 GCA_038243585.1 Candidatus Sumerlaeales bacterium
GAGAACTGGTATGCGGATGACATCTTTGAGATGGAAGAACGCCTGACTGCGGCGCGCCTTGGGGTAGAGCGGGTCATGGAGCGGACAATTTCCAATGAGATTCGCCGTCTTGAGAGTCATCTTATCTTTCTCGCTACCACGGCCAGTGTTGCCCCATTTATTGGCTTGTTCGGCACGGTTTGGGGGGTTCTGGCTGCGTTTCAGGCGCTAGGGCGCACCGGCAGCGCGGCAATGAGCACATTGGCACCAGGAATGTCTACCGCGCTGGTGGCGACAGTTGCCGGCCTTATAGCGGCTATTCCCGCCAGTATTTTTTATAATTACCTAACCAACAAGATCAATATCCTGACCAGCAGGATGGACGGATTTGCGCTGGAATTGGCTAACATCATTCAAAAGCGAATGATAAAGCAAATAGCTACGGATCGGTAGTTTACCGGCACGAGGTAGTTTACCGGCACGAGTAAGACTCGTAAATTCAACCCGAGTTCCTACTCCTTTCCATATTCGCAATTGCGCGATGCTACTTTGCCAAAAACAACTCTCGCTTTGCTCTCCTGCACAAATTTAGTGCAGGAGAGCAAATCAGTAATAATATGGCACGAGATATCTTGGAGGGTCAACCATGCCAAGTGCTAATCCGTATCTTGCTATCCTCGATATAGCCCAATAAGTGTGCTTTATTTTCGGAGTGATGTAAATATTGAAATAAGTGGCGATATTTTATTCGCGTCTTATAACGAATTACAGCAAATTTTATCGCATTCTCGTTGCTTTCTGAAGCGCCAGTACCGTAATAATATCTATATCTTTTTTTAAATCTTCCTTTGAAAACTTACAATGATCCGTTTTCTTGACATCAAAAGCAATTTTGCCTGCTTAGCTCCCCGCACCCATGGGATGACATTCGTTGAGGTACTTTTCGCGATTGCCATCGCGGCCATGCTCTCAGTCGGGATGTATGGCTCTGCCATTTATACCATGAGACAAACGGCACGGAACATTGAACACACCTACGCGCTGCAGATCGTTAGCTCTGCAGCTGCCAAAGTTCGTGCAGCAAATTTTTCTAAACTTACAGGCACTACTACTGCCGCCGATTTCGAACACCAGTTTTTTACGAATGCCCCAGTCTCGGCAGACCCCAACGTAGTGAATGGCAATGCTTTTACATTGGGTTACGAACTACGAGGGTTTGGCACAGGCATCAAGAAGCAAAACAAAAACTGGTCTATATTGACCATACCGGATAAGAGCGCCGACTGGGAGAAAAACGAGTTCGCCGGTCATGTTTTGGCCGTAACGGCCGGTAAGGGTGCCAACCAGGTTATGGCCATAACGCAGAATCACAAGTCGATGGTTAAAAACGGGATAAAGACCGTTATGGTTCGTCTTGATCAGACGCTTCAAGATCCTGAAGCCGGCATAGATGATCCTACGGACGCAACCGGGCCCGCGGTTTCCTGGACTGTAGAGCCGGATAGCACATCCGTGTTCGTAGTCGATTATGGACTTTACTGTGACATCACTACAACATGGGGTGATGGCACTGGATACAAAACTTTAACGGAGACCGTCTATGCTCCAACGAATTAACAGACGCCGTGGTATGACCCTTGTCGAGGTCATGATCTCGCTGGTGCTGATGTTACTGTTGAGTATTATTACGATAGGTGGCATGATGATGCACGCGCGAATGGCGCGGGCGAATCTGACCCGGGAACAAATTGCAGAAAGCTCGCGCAGGCTGGTTAGTGCGGCGCAGGTTTTAGCCCTCGACGCTACGGTTTTGCGCGTCGATGCTGGCCCGTCAGGGGCAAATACGGTCTTAACGATTGAAACGCCGGATCCCGCTGACTCAAGCGTTACAATTATTAAGCAGTTCGCCTATATCGACCGCGATATGAATCCGAACACTATTGGTGATAATGTGGTTGTTGAAAGGGATACCAATTCTCCTGGCGCAACCACTGGCAAAGTAATAATGGAGCTTTGTTCTGTTGTGGGGACGAAGAAGGTGTTTGAGCAACCCACAGGTACGGCGCGGCCTCTTATCAATATTAACCTGAGATTGGGCGACCGTACGTCTCCCGCAGGTAACGCAGATAACGCGTTCACCGGACCAGGGTACCAGAGTTTTTTAATATCCGCTTCTGTTAGTCAGTTGCTGTAAGCCGCATGTTGTCTCGCAATTACTTAAACGATAAGGACTACCATCATGAAATTTAGCCCACGGAAAAATAAGTCTTCGCAACGTTCGGTTAGGGATGGAAACCATCGTTTAAGCCTGTGGCCTGGTATGTCTGATCGTTTGGTGATCAAGCTGAGACCTTCCAGGCGGGGCAGCGCAATGGTAATGGCCGTTGTCTTTGTGACGATATCCGCAATGGTTGTTGCTTATGTAATGCAGGCCTCCAACCGCCAGACCCGGAACACGTTCCGCACCCGGCTGTTTGAAACAAGCCTGGCGGCCTCTGCAACAATGGTAAAGGCGATGACGCAACAGGCGTATTTTATGGCGACCAGTCGCCCTGCGCAACTATCTGGCAATCTTGAACTCATGGACCCATTAATCCTAAGCATTAAACCAAAAAAAATACCAGGCTTTGTTTCGGTTAAGCATGGATCGAAGGACCTGACCGCATTTAGAAAACCTGTATCCGGGAATGGGGTCTGGGGCGTTATAGATGATCCCAAAGACGACTGGAATGGCTTCGCCATCCGTCGCTGGACCTATGATGCGGTTTCGTTTTTAAACGAAAACGAGAAAACGGATAACACCCAGATCGGACCCACGGCCAAACGTTTGGGGTTTGAGGGTGCTGGATTCAAGGCAAACATTCAAATCAACTATATACCCCTTTATCAATACGCAATTTTTTACGAAAATGATCTCGAAATCCATAACGGACCTAAAATGGATGTTTTGGGTCCCGTTCATGGCAATTCGACGGTATGGGTAGCGACCGGAGACGAGTATTTAAAATTTCACGACAGACTCAGCGCGGCAGGAAATCTGCGCAGCGAACGAGACTTTAAGGCCCTCAACCCCCAAACAAACAATAAAGCTATTGGTGGCAACCTGGCGGTTAATGCCATTGGACATGACATGGACGCCTTCCACACGAAGCCGGTGTATGTTAAGAAAAAAGGATCTCAAAATCTCGTTGCTCTAAATGATGGCCTTCCATCCGGAGCGGACACCAACAATAATACATTTCTTGATAGCGGCGACACTAACTGGTTATCTGACGCGTTGACTCGCTTTGGTGGAAACGTAACCGATATCGCAATGGGCAATAAACCTATCCGGCCACCACTTCCCTTTGTAGGCGAAGGAGCTAACAAAAAGATCGCCGACGCAGGCGAACTGATTCAAAGAAGTAACGGCAATTTTAATTATCAAGCGGATCCGATGGAAAAATTAAAGATGGAGTCAATGGCTGATATCAGAATCACCGGCGATCCGTCGAACCTTGATAATAAAGGGAATTTCAAGGACATTAAAATAGAGCCCGCTATACATAATTCCGAAGGATTGGTTACGGGATACGGCACGCCCATCCCTAATCAGAAACTGAATAATAAAGGTAAACCAGTTGGCGAACCGCTGGTTACTCCGGGAGCTTTCGTGGATAACCGCGAGGGGAAAACCGTCTATTCTTTTGATATTGATATGGAACAAATGAGTGTTAGAGACTCCGAGCTAGGCCATATTAGCTCAGGCAACGGCCTCATTTACGTGTCGACGAAGTCGAGTGGCGGAGGAATGAACGCGGTCCGCCTCGTCAATGCTGCGGATATGCCGACATCTCTTCAAAACACCTTAACCGTCGCAACGGACCGGCCAATGTATCTCGAAGGTAATATTAATACGGAGAACAAGGCGACTTTGCTTCTAGCCGCGGACGCCATCACTGTTACGTCCAAGCATTTAACCTTAGATAGTAACAATCAAACTATCAAAGACAAGGCGCAGGCAACCATTACCAATGCCATTTTTATGCTCGGACAGGTATCCTCGAAATACATGCCGGTCGATTCCACTGGGAAAAAGACGCCTGGCGGCAAGGAAATAAATCATTTTGCACCAGGCTACGGTCGCGTGACCCAGAGCGGCGGAGCCCATAACGTGCTCCGCTATCTGGAGAATTGGAGCGGCGTTAAACACACATATAATGGGTCGCTTATATGCTTGTTTGAAAGTCGCGTAGCCACAACAAAATTCGGCGGACCATATTATAATCCTCCTAACAGAGATTATAATTGGGACGCGAGCCTAAAGAACAGCTCACCGCCAATTGGCATGCCGGTGCTGGTGGAAGTCAAAACGTCTCGCCTCGAGCGGATCAGCAAGGCTGAGGCAGTGGCTTTATTGCAGTAATAAATAAAACATCTCATCCTTTGCCGCGACGGACGCGAACAAATGACAACGATCAGCAAAACAAAAACTAAAAGGACGGGGAAGTTTCTTCCCCGTCCTTTTTATTTTTTACTCTTCGCCCATTCGGACTAGACTAGCGATAAATTAATCAGCCGGTGCACCTATTGATTTAGCAATATCCCAAGGCTATGCAACTGCTCCAGGGTGCTTACCTGGTGGACTGGTATGTTTGGAACAGTCCGTTTAGCGAGCCCGGCCAAGACTGATCCTGGACCTACTTCTATTATGGCGTCCACTCCGAAGTCACTAATGGTCTGCATGGTCTTGGTCCACTGCACGCTGCTTTCCATCTGGGAGAGTACATTGGCACGTATCTCCCCGCCGTCTGAATGTGCCAGACCGTCATAGTTGGTGACTACGGGGATGATAGCGTCTTCGAACGTGACCTTATTGATGTTCTCCGCCAGAAGCGCATTTGCTTCGCGGACCAGGGGAGAATGGAACGCGCCGGAAACGGCGAGCGGCAGGCAGCGCTTGGCGCCAGCAGCTTTGCAGAGTTCTGCGGCCTTTTCCAAACCGGCGTTGTCGCCACTGATAATCGTCTGCCCAGGGCTGTTGTAGTTGGCGACCACCACGTTTTCTCCGGCTTCCAAACAGCACCGGACGATCTGTGCGTCGTCCAGACCGATAACAGCCATCATGCCGCCGGGAGAAAGCTTACCTGCCTGGCCCATCAGGACACCGCGCTGATTCACCAGCCAAAGAGCGTGGCCGTGATCCAACACGTTCGCAGCCGTTAAGGCCGCGTATTCTCCAACGCTGTGTCCGGCGACAATTACAGGACGGATGCCTAAGTCTTCGAGCGCCCGGGTCAGCGCAACTTCGTGCATGTACAGCGCCGGCTGGGCGTTGGCCGTTTCTTTTAGAACTTCGGCGGGTCCGTCAAACATGATCTTCGTCAACTGCCGGTCAATGGTCACCTCGCTCTCATGCAGGAAATGCTGATACTTGGGAGACGTTTGCCATAGGTCGGCGGCCATGCCCACATATTGGGATCCCTGCCCTGGATAGACAAACGCAAAACGTCGATTGATCATTTTCGAAAACTCCTGTGTAGAGGTAAGATCAGAGATGTGTGCGGCATCCGCCGCATTTCAGATTGATCTTTTTAACAATTGAATGGAAACGGTGTTCTAACAACAGATGACGACCCAGGATTTTGCAGTTCCAGACCACATCAAAGGCCTCATCTTTGACTGTGACGGTACAATAGCAGACACTATGCCTCTGCACTTTAAAGCGTATCAGGAGGCCCTTGGCGCAGAAGCCGAATGGCTGACTACCGACTTTTTCTATGCGCAGGCAGGAGTCCCTGCAGTGCCTTTCATGCAAATGCTGAAGGATAAACATAATCTGACTTATGACGCAGAAAATGTAGCCGCGCGGAAAGAACAGCTTTTCGGAGAACAGCTTACTCATGTGGAAACCTTAAAGCCGGTGGAAAACGTGTTGAGGCAATACCATGGTCGGCTTCCCATGGCTGTGGGCAGTGGCGGGACATTGGAAAACGTGGAACGGACGCTCGAATTGCTGGGGCTCCGGGAATTGTTTGACGCTGTTGTAACCGCTGACGACGTGGAACACGGCAAGCCAGCCCCTGATATGTTTCTGGAGGCGGCGCGGCGAATGGGCGTGGATCCGAAGGATTGCATGGTTTTTGAAGACGGGGATATGGGAATTGAGGCCGCAGTGGCGGCGGGCATGGAGTGGGTCGACGTTCGTGGCTGGTGAAGGCGTTTGCTCTTACTTAAATTGTACCACAGTCACTCCGCCGCCGCCTTCTTCTGCGGTTGCGTAGCGGTAATTGCCTACTACCGGATTCAGGCGGAGGAACTCATGGAGCGCTTTTCTAAGAGCGCCGCTGCCCTGGCCGTGCATTAGCTTTACGCCGTTCAAGCCAGAGGCGAGGGCGTCATCCATGAATTTATCTGTGCGCGAGAGAGCTTCCTCGACTCGGTTGCCGTGCAGGTCCAGGACGCTGTTCGCGTTTTGCGGACGCTTGTAAAATACACCCCGCGGCTCGACTTCGCCGGGAATCTTCTTACGGCGCGGCGGCTCGGGTTTTCGTTCAAGTTCAGACACGCGCACGTTCGCCACGACGCGACCAACGGCGACCCGGGCCATGCGGCCATTAGTATCCACCTGTTGCACGACACCATCCTCCCGCAAGCTTCGAACGTGCACCCGGTCGCCGACGGCCAGGGGGCGCAGGTTGCCGCCGAGAGATGTTTCTTTGACTTCCGTGGTGCGTTCTCTCGCGGCTTTCTGCTGGGCCTGCTCAATGTCGGCTTTGGCGGCAAGGAGGTCTTCCTTGCGCGGGATTTTGGCGATCAGTCTCTCGACCTGTCCGCGCAGTTCCGCCAGTTCCTGCTCTTTTTCCTGCGCCATTTTCAGGCGATAGGTGCGCTTTTCCTCGCGCAGACTGGCGTTCATCTCATCCAACTCAAGGATACGAAAATCCGCCTGCTCGCGCAGTTGGCGCGCCTCTTCCAGTTCCGTGTATAGCTCCGACTCCTTATTGCGAAGAGAAAGCAAAAGGGCGGTTGCGTCGCCTTCCGCCTCGGGCCGCAGCGTACGAGCACGGGCCAGTACCTCCGGCGGCAGCCCCGCCTGTTCAGCTACCACAAGGGCCTCGGATATGCCGACCATGTCCAGACTCAGTCGATAGGTGGGGCGGCGGTCAGCCTCGCCAAGGCGGAAAGACGCGTTGCGGGCGTGATCATGATTGTGCGCCCAGTTTTTAAGAACGCCCAGGTGCGACGAGACAATAGTAAGAGCGCGGCGATCGGCCAGACTTTCCAAAATGGCAACGGCCAGCGCACCGCCTTCTTCCGGGTCGGTTGCGGTGCCGAGTTCGTCCAGCAGCACGAGAGTGCCGGGGCCTGCATCTTTCAGAATCTGGCCGATGCGGCGGATGTGAGCGCTGAAAGTGGACTGACCCTCAAGGATGCTCTGTTCATCTCCGATGTTGGCAAGAACGTCTTCGAAAATAGGGAGGCGGCTGCGCGGATCAAGAGGGGCGGGCACGGCGGATTGTACCATGAGGGCCGTGAGGCCAATGGTTTTGAGCGCGGTGGTTTTTCCGCCGGCATTAGGACCGCTGATGATAAGCGCGCGGTCTACAAGGTCAAGGCCCATGTTGAGCGGACGCGATGCTGCGGGGTTGTGCGCATAGAGAAGCGGGTGGTGAGCCTCAACCAGAATGGGTGCCTTGTCCCACCCACTGAGGGTGGGGAACGCGCACTTGTGAGCTTGTCCAAAGCGGCCTTTGGCAAGTACGAAATCCAGTTCGCCAAGTAGTTCCAGGTCGGTCAGTAGCGCGTTCATTTCCGAGCGGACATGGTTAGCCACATGGAGCAGTATACGGTAGGTTTCTTCGCGTTCGCGAAGGCGAAGGTCTGCCAGGCGATTGGTGTGTTCGAGGATGGCGAAGGGCTCGATAAAGACCGTTTCGCCCGTGTTGGATGAGTCGTGAATGATGCCGGGAACTTTGCCGCGGTTGGTAGTTTTTACGGGCAGCACATAGCGGTCATTGCGCATCGTGTAAAAATCGTCTTGGAGATCGCCGGCACCAGCGAGGTCGCGAACCATGCGGTTCAGGTCCCGTTGGATCGCGGTCTCGGTCGCGGTTATTTCCGAGCGCAGGCGCCCGAGCAGTTCGCTTGCGCTGTCGCGGACCGTGGCGTTTGGTGCAATCTTTTCGTCGATGGATCGGGAAAGAGCGGCCACGGGTTGAAGGGGCATGGCCAGGGCATAGAGGCCGGGAGCGGCCTCCTGGAGGGGCTCGAAGAACCGGCGAACATAGGCGGCGGTCTCTAGAAAATCTTTGAGGTCCAGGAGTTCCTGGGCTTCAAGGAAAGCCTTTTCACGGCGGACAATGCTCAGGTGCTTGGTGACGTCGCGAAGGCCGTTAAGGGGCGGTTCGCGGCGGTCGCGCAGCAGCGCCATCATCTCACGAACCAGCTTAATGGCGCGGTGGAGTGTGTCGGCGTCGGTCATGGGGCGCATGGATTCGATGCGGGCGCGACCAAGGTTCGAGACTGCATGGCCAGCGAGAAGCTCTCGGACAGAAGGGAATTCGAGAAGTAGTTCGTCGAAAATCATAGGAGGTTAACTACAACTGTCTGAGCTTGTAATGCAGTTTGGAGAATTTGATATAAAGTCACGAAGGCACAAAGATCCGTAAAGACGACAAAAAGCGAAAATCGAACAGGACGAGGAAGAAACACTCGTCCTATTCTGATAGTTAAGCTTCGCCCATGCTATACTTTAAAGCCGTTGTTTCTTCTGCATTTCCACTTGAGTAATTCTGCCGGAATTCTCGAATGGTATTAATCAGCTAATCGCTCTTTTTCGCCTCGAATTTAGGATCAACGAACTCAAATTCCTGGGCAATTGGATGCCAGTGGGATTCTTTTGCGAGGGCGTCGAGTTCCTTTACGATTTCCGGGTTGGCGGCTGCGACATCATGCTTCTCGTTGGGGTCCGACTCCAGATTATAAAGCTGCCACTTAGCGTCCGGGTTGGCGCGCATTTGGGTTTTTATGATCTTCCAGGGCCCCTTGGTTACTGCCTGAAAGCCGCCCCGTTCGGGGAACTCCCAGTACATGAAATCATGTGTCTTCTGTTCTGCGGCTTTGCCCATAAGCGTGGGAAGAAAAGAGATGCCGTCCATGGGTTTGGCGACCGGCGCATCCACCAGTTCGGCGATAGTGGGTAGTACGTCGTACTGGGCGGACCGGTGGTCTGTTACTGAACCGGCCTTAATTTTTCCGGGCCAGCGGGCAAGCATCGGTTCACGAATTCCGCCTTCGAAAAGATCAGCCTTATTGCCGCGCAAGCCTGCCGCGCTATTGAAGTAGGCCGTATCGACAATTTCAGAGGCGAACGTTGGACCGTTGTCGCTGGAGAACATAATGATCGTGTTATCGTCCAGGCCCAGCTCCTTTACTTTGTCCATGAGGGCGCCAAGTTCTGCGTCCATTTGAGTGATCATAGCGGCGTAAGCGGCGCGGGGGTGGGGGTGCGGCGCATAGCCCTTGTTGCCGAGATAAGGCGCATCATCCGGGAAATCTTTAAGATACGGTTCGAGGAATTCTTGCTTTGGCTGGAGAGAAACGTGGGGCAGGGGTGTGGGGTAATAAAGAAAGAACGGCTTAGTCTGGTTGTCGGTTATGAACTGAAGCGCTTTGCTGGTCATGTGATCGCAGGCGTGGTCGCCGGTCTGATATTTCGCAAAGTCGACATCGGCCTCTTTTTTTCCGCGATTCTCGTGGACCTCAACGAAGTCATTTTTTAGCGGATAGCTCTGGTCGTTTTCCCAAAGGTGCGTGGGATAATAACTGTGTGCCTGTTTCTGATCCAGGTAGCCGAAGAAGTAATCAAATCCCTGGTGATTTGGATGGCCGGATGTCTGCGTCATGCCAAGTCCCCACTTGCCGACGCACGCGGTGGCGTAACCGGCCTTTTGCAGGATGTTGCCAATGGTTTGCGTGTTGGGCGGCAGCGGCATCTGCCCACCTTCCTTGTCGTCAGCATGGCCGCCCATTTCATAGTTTCCGCGCACGACGGCGTGGCCCGAATGAAGACCCGTGAGAAGGTTGCACCGCGCAGGGGCGCAAACAGGGGTGCCGGTGTAGTGGCGGGTAAACTTCATCCCCTCCGCTGCCATACGATCAAGGTTGGGCGTGCGGATCTTTGTTTGGCCATAAGGGCCGATCTCACCATAGCCGAGATCGTCTGCGTAAAAGTAGATAATGTTCGGTCCGCGATTGGCGGTAGTACTTGTGGATTGGGCCTGGGTGACTGCGGGCTGAGCGGTTGTGACTCCGCTCGCGAGCAGTAGCAAAAGCGTAGAGGTACAAGAAACTAGAGACCTAATCATTTTACTTTTGTCCTTACTATACAAATTCGTGGAAACTTAGCGGGCAGACATCCTGGAGTGCGGTGACTTGTCACCGCCTTTACTTTGCGCGGAGCGCAGCGGACAAGCCCGAGCAGCTTACAACACCGCCCAGTCCGGCGATGGCTCAAACTCATCGTAAACTCGTGGCTTATTAACGTCAAAATTGTAAATCGTCTTTACCTGCGCTGGGGACGCAGCACGCTCGAACCATGCAGCCGAGCACCAGGGGTACAATGCGGCTTGCGCGACAAGGCCGTGCTTTACAGGATTTTGATGCACATAATTAAGACGCGCTAGGTAAGAAGATTCGAAAGTTAATTGCGTCTCCCTAAAATTATGCCACACTTGCCGCCCTTCGCAATGGTCAAGCTTGTTGACCCACCTGGCCATTTTTTTATGGAGTTTTGCAATCATCTTTGACAAGCTTTCCGCAGTGTCCTCACCATCGGGAGAATGCGCAACAAAATGATAATGGTTTGAAAAGACTGCCCAGGCTTCCATCTGCCACTTGAACTCTTGCGCCACTGAAAGTAAACCCCGCTGCAGAACCGCCAATCTCTCGGAACCCTTCAAATAATGGATTTTCTGATATGTGGCGGCAGTTACAAAATAAGTTCCGGCTTTGCCAAGCTTATGAGTCGGTGCGTGGGGCCAAGCCACCGTAATGTTGTTTGGCTGCTCGAGCATTCTGATTATTCGCCTGATGGATTCAAATTATTGTAACTAGTTTACTCTTAAGGTTGCCAATGGATGCGCAGTAAAAATGCAATTTGTAGTTCATACCTTATAGTTGGTCGGGTGCGCTCCGCGCACAGCTAAGGCGGTGACAGGTCACCGCACTCCA
>JBBSQY010000074.1:0-10955 GCA_038243585.1 Candidatus Sumerlaeales bacterium
TCACAAGTCCCAGTATAAAAAGGGATATACCGATTGCCCTGGATAGCCAGGTTAACATGGGCGCTTCCACAGATTCGATTCCATTCACGTGCCACCGCTGGACCTGCCGGGGAATAGGAACCGCCAAAACGATAAGCAAAGCTCCCACAATTGCTATTAAAATTCCTGCTATTTCGTGTGTGATTTGCATGGGACAACCTCCTGATGGGTTCGCACAAACACAAATGTCACCGTGTCTGTAAAATACACGTAGATGGTGGCAATCTTCACGTTTAAGGTAGGAGCACTCGCCTCTATTCTTGCCCAAACAGACTTAAACAACTTTGTGAAAATGCCGTCCCATGCGAACTGTGTCTGATACAATGAATGGTAAGCGGCATGGCTTTGGGTCCTCGTGGACGATTTCACTCCAGTGGCTGTTGGCCTTTTGGGCTACGGCGCTGGTCTTTTATTTTGAAGCGCGGGAAGGCCTTGTTCGGTGGCCCTGGCTTTTCGAGCCGGTTACCGGTGGAATTTTCCGGGACAGCGGGTTTCCGGATCCGCGATTTGCGCGGCCCCCATCCGCCGATTCCCCGTTCTCCCCATATTTAGAGATCTTCAGAAACTCTCTCGGTCCGTACAACATCCAATGGGGGAACGCCCCCTGGCGGGAATTGCTGATCGCCCTGGGAGTGCTCTTCGCATACACGGCGCTGGGGTGGCTTTTCCTTTCGGCGTTTCGGATTTTTATGCCGCGCCTGGCAAAAGCCTGCCTGGCTTTGACGATCGGTTGCGCCGCAGTCGGCGTTGGAGGCGAGGCGCTCGCGATGGCGCACCTGCTGACTCGGCCGTGGGTCGGCGCAATGTGGGCATTTCTATTTCTGGCGGCGGGCATTTGCTGGGTTTGGAATTTCCGCACACGTTCAAAGCCCCGAGCCATCTCCGCCGACACCCGCCTGACCCCGGTGGAACAGGCGCAGCGAGCGCGCGATTGGTTCCGCATGGTGTACTTGGGACCGCAATCCGGCGGCGCATGGGTGCTGATGACAGCATACGTCCTGCTGTTTGGACTGATCACCTTTTTTGTCACGCTTCATGCCATTGGCGAGCCGGTAGTCTATTGGGATTCGCTAATTTTGTATGTGGGTTATGCCCGGGGCATCTATCTCGAGGGCGGGTTTCCCGTGAAGGTGGTGGGGCAGGTCGGCATGGGGCTGGGGGCGAACTATCCGCACCTTTATGAAGTGCTGACGGCACAGACCGCGGCCCTGGCTGGGTACTGGAGCGACAGCTTCGCCCAGTTGCTGCCGCCGGTGGCCGTGACGGCCGCTATGGCGCTGGTCTATTATACGGCACTTGAGCTGTCGCGAAACAGGCTGATTGCCATGGCCGCCGCACTGATTACCCGAGCCGTGCCGTATGGGCTGTCTTACACCCAATTCGCCAGCAACTACTCAATCGCGATTCTGTTTACGGCGGCGTTTATTTATCTGGCGGTGCGGCTCGTGCGCGATGGATTGCCGGGATATAGGAATCTGATGCTCCTCGTTGCCGCAGGTGCGGTTCACATCAACTACCTGATGTGGGGGCTGTGGCCCGTGGCTGCTCTGGCAATTTTAATGGCCCATTGGCGCTACCGCCCGCTGGATCGGCGAAATCCAGAGTGGCAGCAATCCGAACCGGGCACGCCCCTGCCGGTTTATCCGCCGGAATTTATGGCGGAGCAATACCGCCCATCGCTGGCGCGGCTGCTGAAGCGGCGGGATTTCTGGACGTGGACGCTGCTGGCCCTGGCGCTGGCATCGCCCTGGTATGTCCGCAATACCATCGTCACCGGAAATCCGGTGTATGCGTTCTACTCCAACGTGTTCCCCAGTAAAAATGTGAATCCCGACGTAATGAGAAGCGCCGAGCAGGAGTGGATGCTGAACGGGGACGGCCTTGCGAACGTTGGAAATACCTTACCCGAAAAGCTGCTTGGAAGCTGGCTCTTTTTTGTGACGGGAAACCAACACTGGAAGCTTGCGCCATTTTTCATGGCGTTCGTTATGCCCGGTTTCGTAATATGGGGGCTTTGGTGGCTGGCCCGGGCGCTGCCCGGCCGTCGCCGGCATTCTGCAGAGTATCTTGCCGGGCCCGACCCCGCCGTTTTCAGGTCCATGGCCGTGGTTGCGGCGCTGTTCCTGCTCCTGTGGTTTTACGCGTACGTCGTCGCCGATTTTTACCTCTACCAGATCATCATTGTGCTGCCCCTTTTTGGGGTGTTCGCAGCATTTCTGTTCATGTTTTGCCGCGGGCGCGGCGCGCGTATGCTGTTGCACGTGCTGGTGCTTGTGACTGCTATTGCGCCGGGGCTGGCGATGTCGATTATGGGTTTTAAACTAAAAAAGACCGGCGTCTACGAAGGCATGGGTTCGCCGCAGTTTCAGGTTACCGCGCTGCGTAAGTTGTTTATGGATCCAAAAGTTTACTACCGCATGGAGTATGGCGGCGATATGGATATGATCGACCATCTGAACATGCTGCCGGATGGAACGGCGGTCCTCACCCATGAGAATCGGCATCTACTGCTCGATCCGAAGCTTGAAATCGTGCATCTGGACGATTGGGAAGTTCAGGCGGGCTATGGCAAATCCGTGGAAGAACGTGTTCGGATATTGGATGAGTCAGGGGTCGAATACTACCTATATGTCCCGAATGAAGATCGTCATGTGGCGAACAGTTGGCTGGGGATGGAAGAGCTAATCCGCGACGGCTTTTTTAAACGAGAATATGAAACGCCGACGGCGGATGAGGGCGAGGGCGGGGGCGGGAAAAGCGATTCCATCATCCCCAAAGGCAAAAACGTCCTGTACCAGCGGACGCAAAAGAAATAGCGTCCGCTGGTACAAACGGAATTAGACCGTTATGAAATGACCAATTTGTGCTGGTCAGGTTTAGTGCTCTATGTAGTTTTTTGAAATACCCATTTCCTCAGGAGCGTGGAGCCTTAACATTTTCAGGTCCACGTCTGCGGGTACTTTGGTCTTTGTCATTTTGCTGATGACGACCATGAGGATGATAGATAGCGGCACGGCCCAGATGGCGGGTTGTTCCATCAGGACCCGGGCGAGAGGCGGAACCACGCCAGCCTTTCCACTTTTGTCGATTATCATGACTGTCACGATGGTGCCGACGCTGGCGAAACCACCGACGAGCATACCTGTCGCAGCGCCTGGCATGGTCAGGCCGCGCCACCAGCTGCCGAGTAGCAATAGCGGGAAGTAGCTGGCTGCGCCAATGGCGAAGGCCCAGCCGACCATTTTGGCGATGTCAAACTGCTCGACGAAAAGGCCAAGCGCGATGGATACGGCGCCAATGAATACCGTGGCCACCTTGAAGGCGACAAGTCGCGATTCCGGAGAAGAGTTCGGCCGGAAAATTCGTCCATAGATATCATGAGCTACCGCGCCGGACATGCTGACGAGGAGGCCGCTGAAGGTAGACATGAACGCGGCGAACGCCCCCGCGCTAGTGATGCCGGAAAGGATGGCACCTAGAAGCGGCGAACTTAGCGCCGTGGGCAGACTGATGACTGCGGCGTCGGTACGGTTATTGGCGTAGAGGCTCGGCACAACGGCGCGCGCCAGTGCGCCCCAAACGGGAGTGAACATCTAGAAAACGCCAATAAGCACCATCACCCAGAAGGTGGTGCGCTTGGCGGCGCGACCATCTGGATTTGTGTAGAACCGTACCAGAATATGAGGCAACCCTGCGGTACCGCAGACCAGAGCCATGATGAGGGAATACGTGTAGAGCAGCGGATAGCCCTGTTTGCTGGTAAAGTCGCCGAAAGGGCGAAGCCAGCGCTGGTTATCCGGGGCGTTGGGAACGTTGGAATTCGCATCGAAAGTGACAGGTGCCGGCTGATTGAATGTCACTTTTGCCGGAATGGCAGACGCGCCGGCATGAGCCTCCAGCACCTTTACGTACACTGGATGGTCGAGCTGAATGGCTTCCCCCGCGGCGATCTGGCGAGACGTCGCCGATATGGCGTCACCGGCCTCGCCGGTGTTGTCGCCTAAATTGGTCACCGCGACATCCTGCCGGTCAGCAGGCATTTGTCCGCAGACATTGCTCAAAGTCAAAGCGCCGCCGCTGCCTTCCGTAGCCGTGAAATAATAAGACGGGGTGGCGGCGGATTTGTCACAGACACCGATGAGGTTCACGGTGCCCCCGCCGTTGAACACGACGTAGCCGTAGGGAGCTGATGCTCCGATGACAGCTGTGTTTCTCACAGTCATTTCGGGATCCGGATAGTTCCCGTTCACCCCTGTCCAGAATGGATAGCCGCCGACGTCGTTGACGCACTCGACCGTGCTGTCGACAACGGTGAGGCCGACGGAGGCGTTGGATATGACATCGGACGCGCCCCGGATATGGCAGTTGGAAATGGTCGCGTCGGCGCCCGTGGGCAATACAAACACCGTATCATATCCGCCGCCGTTGGCGCCAGGGGCGCTGGTAACAGAGTCCAGAAAACAGTTTTCAGCCAGAAAGTTAGCCGCGTCCGGACCGCCTTGCGCCACACCAATTTTCAGTGCTACAGAGTGGCCAGGGCGCGGATCTGTGGGCTCCGCCGCGTTAATCAGGGTCAAGCTGCGCAGGCTGCAATCCGGCGCGGCGATGACAATAAGTCCGCCATCGCCCGCTTGCGTCCAAGGCACACTGCCCGAGATGCGGACGGTGTCGCGCGCAACGCCGACAATATGGGTGCGCGGGACCGTGACGGTGACCTGAATATCGTTGGCGATGGTATACTTGCCGGGTTGAACAAGGATTTTTTTGTCAACGGCGGGATCTGTCGCCGCCGCCAGGGCGTCCTGCAGGGTCGCATACGGCTTGCTGCCATCAGCGGCAACTTCAAAGAGTTGCGCGTCCGCAGGTATTGCGTTTTGCTGCGCGATGGTTGCGGCTGAAACAGCGATATCATTTAAAAGGCCCGGTGTGGAACCAGCGTTAAGCTGTCCGGGAGTCGGATTGATTGTAAGCGTCGCGGTCGTGCCGTTGACTCCGGGCGTAAGAAGCGATGGTGCATTCACAGTGAAGTCTGGTTTTCCGCCGATGCTGAAACCTGCAGGCCCAACACTGTTCAATACGTTAGCAGGCGCGCCGGCAGAACCCTTCATGGTCAGCGTTTTCATTTCCGCGAACTGAGGCTGCGCCGCAGGATTCTTTACGTTGTCGTTCATACGGTCGCCGTACCAGCCAAACACGCTCATGAGCACGAACACCGGCACCGAGATCGCGAACAGCTTGACCCAGTATTGAAATGCCTGTACGAAAGTGATGCCCTTCATGCCACCGATGGCCACATTAAATGTAATGACTGCGCCTACAACCACAATGCCGACCCAGTAGGGCCAGTCCATAATCTCGCCCATGACCACCCCCGCGCCCTTCATCTGGGGCATGGTGTAGAAAAAGCCGATGAAAAGCACAAAGGTCACTGCGATCTTCCGGAAAAGGGGGCTGTCAAAGCGGCCTTCTGCAAAATCAGGAATTGTATAAGCCCCGAAGCGGCGCAGAGGTCCGGCGATAAACAGAAGCAAAAAGAGATAGCCGGCAGCATAGCAGACGGGATACCAAAGCGTATCATAGCCATAACGCATGACCAGGCCGGCAACGCCCATAAAGCTGGCGGCGCTGAGGTATTCTCCGCTGATGGCGCCCGCGTTCATGCCGACGCCGACTGAGCGGGAGGCCACAAAGAAATCTGACGCGGTGCTGGAGCGACGTGTTGTCCAGATACCCAGACCAACCGTAGTGAGAATGATGAAAATGACGAACGCGAGGGGGATAAACTCGATCATTATCTGTCGCCCTCCCCGTTGACGACGTTTGTTGGAGCGGCTGTTTCCTTACGCATGGTTGCGGTTATATCAGATTCAATCTCATTGCTCCGGCGGATAAACCACCAGCTCAATATCCAGGTGATAGGATAGAACAAAACGGCCAGGAAAAACCACGTAGCCGTAAACCCAAACATTGGCATGTTTGCGACTTCCGGTAAAAAGTAATTTACGAGAGGCAGGCCAAACAGCATGACCAGAAAGATAGCGGCAATTTTCAGGCTGAGACTCATCTGACGGCGCATTACGGAATCGGCCAGGCTGCGCTGATCGTTCGGGTGCGAGTGGATGTTTTGTTCCAGGCGTGTTTGCAAGGGTAGTGCCTCCGGAAGTACAGGTTAGAAATAGGAAAGTCGGGGGGAGAACTGGAAGTGTAAAGGTTAAAAAGGTGCGAGCAAAGTGGGGAGGCAACGGCGAGAAATACAATTTTTCCGTTCTCCATGTGCTGCCATAACCATTCAAAATCAGCCGGCTATAGGCAGATCATTTTTCCGAACAAGCACGTTAGCACCCTGGACGGGGCGGGTGGCGTAGATGGTCGCCTCGAGGCCAGTCCGTTTGAGATAAGCCGACGCCATCAGAGCCTTAAATTTGTCGACATTGTCTAACGGGACAAGTGCAACGGCACAGCCGCCGAAGCCGCCGCCGGTCATGCGACAGCCGTAGGCGAGGCCGCTGTCCCTCGCAATGTCGACGATCGTGTCCAGTTGTTCGCACGATACTTCATAATCATCGCGCAGGCTGGCATGAGATTGATAAAGCGCCTTGCCCGCGGTATCCCAATCGCTGGCTTTCAGCGCCTTTACGAACTGCCGGACCCGCTCGTTTTCCGTCAAGTTATGCTTTACCCGTTTGCGAGTAATATCCGGCAGGGCAGCAGCGTGGCGGTCAAAAATTTCCTGCGGCACATGACGCAGGGTAGGATAGTTATCGCCGGATAATTCGCACAGCAGGCGCAGACCCTCTTCACACTCCAGCCGGCGACGGTTAAAGTCGCTGGAGCGAAGTTCGCGGGATTTGTTGGAATTAATAACCACGATGACGGCGCCGTCCGGATCAAAGGGAACCGTCTCGTAATCAAGAGTATGGCAATCGAGAAAAAGTGCGCTCGCATCTGCCCCTAGAGCCGATGCGAATTGATCCATGATACCGCATCGCACGCCGACAAAATCGCTGTGTTCCGCAGCCTGAGCCAGCAGTGCGATTTCCTTCGCAGACAGCCCGGCGCCGCAAACTTCGTTGAGCAGCGTAGCAGCGCACACTTCAAAAGCGGCGGATGAGCTAAGCCCCGCGCCCAGGGGCACGTCACCGTTTATGGCCACATCCAGTGCTGGTGGATGGTGGCCGCGCAGATTAAATTGCTCGCACACCGCGAGCCAGTAACTATACCATTTCACGCCTTCCGGGCGGGGTAGCGCGTCAGCCGGGTCGTAGCTGAAAGCTTCGTCGTAATTGACAGAATGCAGACGAGTTTCCTCTGCGTCCGCTGGCCGAGCCGCCATCTTTATTTCGTATTCAATAGCTGCCGGCAGCACAAATCCGCCGTTGTAGTCGGTGTGCTCCCCTATAAGGTTGATACGACCCGGAGCCCGGGCGATTAGTGTAGGCTGGGTTTTAAAGGCTGACTCAAAGCTTTGTGTAATCGAGGCATCGGTAATCATTTATGTCGGGCAGTAGTCCTTATATAGTGGCAGATATTAGAGTTAAGTGCTTCAATCGGGATGGTTGTGCTACTTCATGTTGAAATGAGTTTCTGATAACTCCCGCAGGCGCTGGGCGGCGTGTTCCGCGGTAATATCGCGCTGAGGCATGGCAAGCATCTCAAAGCCCACCATGAATTTCTGGACCGTTGACGACCGCAGCAGCGGCGGATAGAAGTGCGCATGCATGTGCCAGTGAGGATGCTTTTGTCCATCCGTCGGCGCCTGGTGGAAACCCATAGTGTAGGGGAATGACACGTTAAATAGATTGTCGTAGCGTACGGTCAGCCGCTTCATAATATCCGCCAGCGCCCGCTCGTCGTCGGCCGTCATGTCTGCCATGGAAGCGATGGGCCGTCGGGGGGCGACCAATGTTTCAAAAGGCCATTTTGCCCAGAAAGGAACAACGGCAGCCCACAGGTCATTGCTGCAGATCACGCGCTCGTCGCGATCAAGTTCGGCGGCCAGATAATCCTGGAGCAGCGTATGTCCGCGGCTGGCGAAGTACTCCAGAAGGCGTTCATTTTCCCGCATGGATTCAAACGGAACCGTTTCCGTAGCCCAAATCTGGCCATGAGGATGGGGATTGCTGCATCCCATTATGGCACCCTTGTTTTCGAAAATCTGAACGTACTGCACAAAATCCACAGCTCCGAGTTCCAGATACTGCTCTTTCCACAGGCGAACCACCCGCTCGATTGAAGGCACATCCATTTCCGCCACCGTCAGATCATGGCGGGGCGAAAAGCAGATCACTCGACATATGCCGCGCTCTGCTTGCGCATTAAAAAGTGCGCTGTCCGGCATTTCGAGGCGCGGCGTATCTGGCATAAGCGCGGCGAAATCGTTTGTAAAAAGAAAGGTCGAATCGTAATTCGGATTTGTGTCGCCGTCTGCCCGTTTATTACCGGGACAAAGGTAACATTTAGGATCGTAGGCCGGGCGGTTGTCCGGGGACAGATCCTCCACTTTGCCCTGCCAGGGGCGGTTCAGCCGGTGAGGACTGACCAGTACCCATTCTCCAGTAAGGGGATTGAGGCGGCGATGAGGGGTTTTAAAGATGTCGTCCATACTGGTCTTTTCCACGTGACAAGTAAAAGAATTCACCAGAGAGATGCTTTTTACAAACTAGCATACTCATTGCATCTGTGTAAACCTACCGCTCAGCGTGAAGTAGCATAGGCGTGCTACTTTAAACGACGCGAATCGCCTGTGTCGTTTTAAATTTTGATCCAGAGGTTAACCCTATTGTCTTACCTTAAAAACGCGCCCGGTGCACTGGCTGTTGTCTTTATTTCCTACGCAGCCATTGCCGGCGGTGCTCCTTCCACTGCCGCTCCGGATGCTAATGCTTCCAGCGGTTCACTAACCACCTACACCAACCCTTTTGGCTTCTCCATTGCCGATCCCTTTGTGCTTCAGGATGGTGATACGTATTATATGTACGGAACCACGGACGCCGTGGTGGGGAGAGGGTTTGATGTTTACAAATCCACAAACCTGGCAGACTGGACCCGTGCCGCCAAGTGCTACGCTCCGACCGACGATTCCTGGGGCGGGTATAACTTCTGGGCACCGGAGGTGGTTAAAAAAGACGGCTATTATTATATGCACTATACGGTCTACAGCAGCAAAGAAGCCCGTCGAAACATTTTGGTGGCTCGGTCTGAATCGCCCGAAGGGCCGTTCATCGATTACGCGGGTCCTCTGTTTCCAGACAATAGCATCATCGACAGCCACATCTATCATGACACAAAATCGGGCGACTACTTTATCTACGCTTCGCCGGAACGAGAGCCGCCGTCGCGGATCCTGGGCGCAAAAATCTCCCCCGATTTTAAACAATTAATGACATCGCCCACGGAATGCCTCGCAGCGGAATTCGGATGGGAGGATTTGTGGATCGAAGGACCTATCATCCACGAGCGCAATGGCACGCTTTATATGCTCTATAGTGGTGGCGCGTGGTGGGAGTCGGAATATTCCCTTGGTTGCGCCACCGCACAATCCCCCCTGGGCCCATGGACGAAATACGAATCAAACCCCGTGTTGAAAAACAATGAAACCGTTGACGGTCCCGGCCATAACGGACTGGCGTGGTCGCCGGATGGGACCGAGTTGTTCCTGGTCTATCACACCCACGCCGCCGACTGGACTGCCCGGCGCGTGGCGGCGCTGGACCGAATTCTATTTGAGAAGGCGGAGTCAGGCCCGGATGTGCTCACGATTCCGGGTGCGCCGTCGTCTGCTCCCCAGCCCCTTCCATCCGGGGCCGCGCCTCGGCAGATCGCTAAATCAGACGATTTCGATGGCGACAACGTCGATCTGAGCCAATGGCACATCTACTCTAACTACCCGGACAACTGGAAGCAGGCCAGAGGCGCGCTTCACATTTCTGCGGTTGATGGAGATTTCTGGCGGAGTCACGATGACGGCCAAAATCTATTTCTCCAGCTTATGCCCACCGGCGATTTTGATATAGAAACCAGCCTGACCATGGACGCGACCCGCGAGAATGAACAGGCGTTTTTGACTATATGGGGTGATGAAGACAACCACATCATTTTCTCATCCGTGCATCTGAATGGGCCCCGATTTGCCGTGACCAGGGAGAAAAAAGGCAAGGCCGACACCGCTTTATCTAACAATGAATTCGGCCAACAGGTTTGCCTTCGCATTGAAAAGCGCGGCGAGACTTTACAGTTTTTCGCGAGCGAGGACGGAAACACCTGGAAGTCCGTCGGGCGGGAATCGTCTCTAAAAAACCTGCACCCAAAATACGTTGGAGTAGGCGCATGGTCTCCCGGAAACGACCGAAAGACGACAGCGCGATTTGACTGGTTCCGGGTGAAGTAAGCACACTTGTGAAGTAGCATAGGCGTCCCGCCTGTGTACCCCGTCATCTAACTCCATGAGTTTTTAGACCACCAGGCAAAATCACTCCAAAAATATTACGCTTCCGCATTCACAGGCGGGACGCCTATGCTACTTCATGCGCTCCGCCTGGCCCGTACTTCAAATTCCCGCATCTTTACTCCGCTAATTCTTTGACAGCACGGTTCTTGCGTTCCTAGTTCTCTCGTAAGAGCCATATCGGAGTTTTCGCATTTTAAAGTTTATCCGCAACCGGGTGTTTTTCCGCTACATAGTGTCTAGCAGATTCGTCGTCGCTACCGCCATTTTGGCAGGTGCCGTAACCTGCCATGCCCAGCCCGGCCCCAGCCTTGTGCCCGCAAACGGGGACGGTCAGCAGGCGGCGTCGGTGGCCGCGTCGGTTATTCCTCCCGAGTATGCGGCTTCAGATATCGCGCGCCTGGCCGGCGAATACAGTTATGGCAACGGGTTCGACGTGAATTGCACCCTTGAAATTTCTTCAAATGGACGA
>JBBSQY010000075.1:0-10432 GCA_038243585.1 Candidatus Sumerlaeales bacterium
GCAGCTGGATACACGAAAATCGATGTTTTTGCCGCCGGCAGTAACCTTAAAACGACCATCCTGCGGCAACCGTCGCTCAGCAATATCCAGTTCACTCATAATCTTGAGGCGTGATGTGATAGCATTTTGAAATTTCTTAGGGGGATTCTTGCCCTCCTGCAAAACGCCGTCCACACGATAACGCAGCCGAAAAACCTTTTCATAGGGTTCCAGGTGGATATCACTCGCCCGCATCTTAATGGCTTCCTGGATAATCATATTAACCAATTGGATAACAGGCGCATCAGTCGGATCAGGCGCCAGATCGTCCACCATGTCGCCCGCTTCATCAACCGCGGCCTCCATGTTAAACGATTCCATCTCGTCATCAGAGACTTCCTTCAGCATCTCGTTGACGTCGTCGTCTACCTTGTAGTAATTGCGGATCGCTTCCTGAATGTCGCTTTCAAACGAAATGACAGGAACAATTTTGGTGTTGGTCAGCAGTCGAAGTTCATCGATCAACACAATGTTTGATGGATCGGCCAAGGCAACAGTAAGTGTATCGCCCGTCCTGTCTACCGGAATGATCTGGTATTTGCGGACGATGTCCGCAGGGATCGAGTCAAGAATTTCTGGATCAATTTCGTAATGAGACAACGTGATAAACGGAACTTCGAGCTGTCGCCCCAGCGCCGCCGCTAGTTCATATTCGCTGGCATATCCGCTCTCAATAATTATGCGGCCAAGGCTTCCGCCACGCTCTGTCTGTTGGTCAAGAGCAACCTCAAGTTGTGTATCCGAGATAATGTCGTCCCGGACCAGCATCTCGCCTAATTTCCGTTCCAATACACTGGCCATAGAGCGCTTCTACCTTCAAAAATAACTTTTTTCTGCACGTTTTCCAGAATTCTGAATCTGTATGTCGGATTTATTGAACCGTAATATGTAAAACTAAAGAGAAATTTTCAGTGGATATGGCTATTTAGGTCTGAAACCTTCAATTATGATTGATATAGAATCTGTTCTTCACATTACAAAAACTGAGCAGCTTGCTCCACTTCTGCCTAAATTAGAAGCGGCGCGTCGAATTGCCATCGATACCGAGGCCGACAGCCTCCACCATTATTTTGAAAAAGTCTGTCTACTCCAGGTTTCCGTTCCCGGCGTAAATGTAATTATTGATCCCTTGGCAGATATTGATCTTACTTCGCTTTTAGAAGTGCTTGCCCGCAAACCCCTGATCATTCAAGGGGCGGATTACGACCTGCGCATGATGAAACGCGATTACGACTTTAACGCCTGCGAAATTTTTGATACAATGCTTGCCGCCCAGATTCTCGGCTACGAGCGCTTCAGTTATGCGGCCCTGGTGGAAAAGCACACGGATGTGATTCTCAGCAAACACGGGCAAAAGGCTGACTGGAGTCAGCGTCCGCTGCCGGAAAAGCTGCTCACCTATGCTGCTGCCGATACCCATTATCTCCTGACGGTGGCTGACAGGCTGGAAGAAGAGTTGCAGATCGCCGGCCGTAGTTCCTGGCTGGACGAATGTTGCGTCCGGTTGCTGGATTATGTATCGAACGGTATGCGCCTGCCCGATCCTGAGAAGCAATGGCGTGTGAAGGGCTGGCATACCCTTAGACCGGGCAAAGGCTGGGCATTTCTCCGCGAAATGTGGAGATGGCGCGACTCTGAAGCCAAAAAGGTAGATTATCCCCCGTTCAAAGTGATGCGTAACGAGTCCCTTGTAGAAATCGCAAAATGGGCGCAAGAGGGATTTTCGCCAAAAGACATACCGAAAATACCGAAAAACATCAATGGCCGCCGCCGCCGCGAAATGGATACGGCACTGGCAACCGCCAAAGAAATGCCATCCTCGGAATGGCCAAAGCCTCTTGAATCCACGAGGCGCAGCCTGCCGCCCCTGGATGACGTTCTTCTCAATGAGATTAAGTTTATACGTGACCTAACAGCCACAGACCTCAAACTAGACTCAGGCTTTCTACTGTCGACCTCAAGCATTGCGTCAATAACAGCCGCCCAACCAAAAGACCTCGACAAACTTAAAGAAGTCGCCTGCCTGTACCAGTGGCAGATCGACCTGATGGGAACCGAAATAGTTGACGCTGTAAAAGGAAAACGGCTGCCAAAGCCGTCCAAACCACCAGCCGCAGATTTAGCGGCGGTAGCTCCCGAAGCGTGACTCGTCGTTTTGCTTTCCTTGATTTTGCTTTCCCTTCGTGCCTCTGTGCCTGTGTGTCGAAATTTCTCAACTTAAATTTTCGTAATCCATGATAACCATCCACCACCTGCTCGTCGAAGCCGTGGAACGGGGCGCCAGCGATCTGCACCTCACCCAGAACGCGCCGCCCATCTTGCGCATCGATGGCGATCTGGAAGTACTCGACCTCCCTCCCCTGACCGCAGCCGAGAGTCGCCGTATGATTTACTCCACTCTCAACGACAGCCAAAAGGCATCGTTTGAAGAGCGCTGGGAGCTGGACCTCAGCATCGAGATTGAAGACATTGGCCGGTTCCGAGTTAATGTCCACAAGCAGCGCGGCGCGGTAGAAGCCGCCTTTCGCGTGGTTAATGATCAAATAAAGTCTCTCAAGCAACTTGGCCTGCCCACTATTTGTGAAGAAATCGCCCGCAAAACCAGCGGCCTTATCCTCGTAACCGGCCCCACCGGCAGCGGAAAAACCTCCACCCTCGCCGCCATGATCAACCAGATTAACGACGAGCAGCACCGCATGATCATCACCGTCGAAGATCCTATCGAATACATCCACCGAAATAAGAAATCTGTCATAAAGCAGCGCGAGGTAACCTCCGACACCCGGTCGTTCACCGAGGCCTTGCGCCACGTGCTGCGCCAGGATCCCGATGTCGTCGTCATAGGCGAAATGCGAGACCTCGAAACCATCTCAACAGCCCTTACAGCCGCGGAAACAGGCCACCTCGTAATGGCAACCATTCATACCCCCGACGCCGTCCAGACCGTCGACCGCATCATCGACGTCTTCCCCCCGAACCAGCAGATGCAGGTGCGAATCCAGCTAGCCAACACCCTCCAGGCAATCATCGCTCAACAATTGCTCCCAGTACCCGGCGGACGCGGGCGCGTCCCTGCTACCGAAATCCTCATCGCTACTGTCGGCGGACGCAACATCATCCGCAACGCCAAAACGGAACAGCTCAACAGCCTGCTGCAAACCAACTACGACATCGGAATGATGACCATGGACAAGAGCCTGAAAAACCTCTACCAGCAGGGTCTCATCAGTTACGAAGACGCCATCAGCAGATCAAAATTCCCTGAGAGCTTCGATACCATTTGACGACGCGTGAGTATCAACTAAAATCCAATCTCACGTTCTATTACCGCCTGGTCGTGTTCCTGGCCGCGCCCGCCTTGTTCCTCTATACGTCGCCTGCGTCCCTGACCATAATCGCAAGCGCGTTACTTGCGGCTGCATTTGGAGTGGATTTTTTCACCGGACGAACTACATGGTTGGCTGTTCGCCCGATACCCATACTTACAGGCCTGCTATTTACCAGCTTGTTGGGAATCTACCTTTTTACCGATAATCAGGTAAGTCTGGCAACGCTGCTATGCCCGGTTCTTCTACTCCTTGCTCTAAGCAGCGATATGATAGCCGACTCGTCAAGGTGGAAAATCATAGTGCCGGTAAGTTTGTTCGCATGCCTGATGGTGGACCTACTCCTATATGAGATACCAAACAAGAATGTCGCTTGGGCATTTCCAGCCACAGGATTCCTGGCCGCTCTCGTTCGCTTGTCGTTCCCCCGCACAAAACATCTCATCCACACCAGCCTGGATTACCGCTTCGCCCGCATCGAACTCCTTTCTTTCGGGATGAAAAAACTCGTCGCAATCGGCGTAAAAAAAATCTAGAATCACCAGCCCAACCCTCTGGAGTGTCGGTGGCTTGCCACCGCTCTCACCCCGCGCGGAGCGCGCATCTGTAGAACCATTTCTCGCTCCCCCATAATCATGTCACGTGTGATCGTCTAGTAAGTTCCCATACGGGAATTCCAACTCCATTCCCGAAGCACCAAAGTCTCCCGAAATACAACTTAATCAAAAAAAGACGTTCTGTACAATAAGCAAAAACGCCGCTACCGCCGAACTCAAAATCGAACCAGAAACCATCCCATAAAAAAAATGGTAATTTATCGCACTAAACACCCCGCAAAGCCACGGCCCACAAGCCTGACCTCCACAAAAACCTCACAAATCGCTAAACTCCTCGCTCAGGCCGTCCCCACATAGCAATCCGCCATAAAAACTATAACCAGTAAACTACGCGCTCAGAGTCGTCATCGATCATCATGGCACAGCCACACCATAAGTCGTAATGGTAATTATCTCAAGGAAACGAATGATGCTCAATGCAGATACTGGCCTTTGCACCTTTGCGTTTTGCTGTTTCTTTTGAACGCATTTCCCGCCGCGTCGTATCACTACCAAACACCACAGCCGGAAAGACAGGCATGAAACTCATTGTCGCCATTATAAAGCCGTTTAAGTTAACCGACGTTAAGGAAGCATTGGCAGAGCTTGGTCCGCTGCGCATGACCGTCAGCGAGGTCAAAGGCTTTGGCCGGCAAAAGGGTCACACCGAACTGTATCGCGGAAGCGAATACCAGGTGGATTTCCTGCCAAAGGTGCGCATCGAGATCGCTTGCGAAGACGATATGGCCGAACAGGTGATCGACACCATCGAAGAAGCCGCCAAAACTAACACCATCGGCGACGGCAAGATTTTCAAGATTCCCATAGAAGAGGTCGTCCGCATACGCACCGGCGAACGCGGGCCTGACGCTCTTTAAGATTACGAATTACGAATTATAAATTGTTGTCCCGCCTGCTCCATCTGCGGCGGTGAAATTACGGAGAATACAATTGATCGTTGAAATAACACCGGAAATTATCGCGGAGCATGGCGTAACCCCTGAAGAGTACCAAACCATACTGGACATCCTAGGGCGCGAGCCGAACATCACGGAACTGGGTATTTTTTCCGTCATGTGGAGCGAACACTGCTCATACAAGAACTCAAAACCGCTGCTCATCACCTTCCCAACAGAAGGCCCCCAGGTATTGCAGGGACCGGGCGAAAACGCCGGTGTTGTGGATTTTGATGAAAAATACGCCATAGTTTTTAAAATGGAATCTCATAATCACCCTAGCGCCCTCGAACCCTACCAGGGAGCGGCCACCGGCGTGGGCGGCATCCTGCGCGACATCTTCACCATGGGCGCGCGGCCCATCGCATTGCTCGATCCCCTTCGTTTCGGCGACCCCTCTGACGCTCGCACTCGTCACATCATTAAGGGCGTGGTCGAGGGGATAGCTGATTACGGTAACGCTGTCGGCGTGCCCACCATCGGCGGCGAATGCTGCTTCTCCCCTGCCTATAACGGCAACCCGCTGGTTAATGTCATGTGTCTGGGCATTATTGAGAAAGACAAAATCACCCGCGCCGTCGCGTCCGGCGTCGATAATCTTGTCGTTTACTACGGCAACAGCACTGGCCGCGACGGCATCCACGGGGCCACTTTTGCCAGCACAGAACTGACGGAAGAAAGCGAAGACCGCCGCAGCGCTGTGCAGGTAGGCGATCCATTTACCGAAAAGAAGATTCTCGAAGCAACCCTGGAGCTTATCTCTGCAAACGCCTGTGTCGCCATACAGGATATGGGCGCCGCTGGGCTCACCTGTTCCTGCGCGGAGATGGCCGGGCGCGGCGGCATGGGTATTGAAATTGAACTGAACAAGGTGCCCCAGCGCGCCGACAACCTGAGCGCCTATGAAATGATGCTGAGCGAAAGCCAGGAACGCATGCTGGCCATCGTCGAGCCCGGCAAGCTGGAACTGGCCAACGACATCCTGAAAAAATGGGACCTCGAAGCGCACGTGCTGGGCAAACTGGACGACAGCGGCATGATGAAGGTCTTTCATGACGGCAAGCTTCAGGCAGAACTTCCTGCCGACAAAGTTTCAGACAACTCCCCCGTCTATCATCGCGAGTCCAAACGGCCCGCTTATATGGACACACTGCCGGACGCTCGCCAATTCGACACCGCCACCCTCGGCGACGTTCACGCGCTTCTTCTCGAATTTCTCGCGTCACCAAACATCTGCTCGAAACGTTGGATTTTCCAGCAGTACGACCACATGGTTCAGACGCAGACCGTTACGCCGCCCGGCGATAATGCGTCTGTATTAAAAGTACATGGAACCAAGCATTACGTATCCGCCGCCACCGACGGCAACGGCCTTTATTGTTATGTTGACCCTTACGAAGGCGGCAAGCTCGCCGTGGCGGAAAGCGCCCGCAACGTCGCATGCACCGGCGCCCGCCCCCTGGCCATCACCAACTGCCTCAACTTTGGCAGCCCTCTAAAGCCGGAAGTTTTCTTCCAGCTGGCCGAGGCCGTACGCGGCATCGGAGAAGCCTGCTCAGCACTGGACACTCCCGTCACCGGAGGCAATGTCAGCCTATACAATGAAAACCCTGAAGGCGCCATCTGGCCGACACCTGTCATCGGTATGGTCGGAAAAATCGCCCATCCGGCCAAACCAGTCACCGCTGGATTCAAAGCTGCTGGCGACAGCATCTTTCTACTCGGTCTCGCAGCAGAACACCTCGGCGCATCAGAGATCCTTCGCTGGAAAACCGGCAAGGAACACGCCCCCTGCCCCACCTGCGATCTGACCGCCGAAAGAAACGTAATTGATCTTTTGGTCGAAGCCAACGCCGCTGAACTGCTTCAGTCCGCCCACGACTGCGGCACCGGTGGCCTGGCTGTTACTCTGGCCGAATCTTTGCTAAAAGGTGCTTCCGGTCTTGGAGCCACAGTAGACATTACCGCCCTCAACCCCAATACAATTACGGAACTTTTCGCAGAGACGGCCCCGCGTGTTCTGGTATCTGTGTCCACCGATAATGAAGCAACCTTTCAGGCTTTATGCGAAACTCACCACGTGCCTAGCGACAAGCTCGGCAAGGTCAGCAATGACGGTCAGTTTGTCCTAACGACAACTGAGGGTCCTGTTACCTGGGCCTTCGCGGCTTTTGAAGCAGCTTATGAATCGACCGAGTCCATCTTTCCTCGTACGGAAGTCGAGGTACCTCTCCATTGAGCAACTGGCCGCCACCACCGACGCCATATAACCAGGCCCCCCAGCCGCCACCCCCGTCGTCCCGCGCAGGATGCGGACGTGCCCTGCTTATCACCGCGCTTCTTACTGGACTCAGCCTGGCGCTCGTCGCGTTTTTATCAAAGGCAGACCGTGGCTTTATGCCTGTTCTGCAAGAATCCGTCGGCGTAATTCGCATCGAAGGCCCGATCACTGACAGCCGCGACACCGTCGCAGTCATCAGGAAGTTTCGCGAAAACAAAATGATATCTGCCATCGTTTTGCGCCTTGAAACCCCCGGCGGCGGGGTTGGTGCCAGTGAAGAGATTTACCGTGAAGTTCTAAAAGCCCGAGTCGAAGATAAAAAGCCGGTTATCGTAAGCATGGGAAGCGTCGCAGCCTCCGGTGGCTATTATATCGCCGCAGCGAGCCAGCACATTTTCGCCACGTCCAGCACCATAACGGGCAGCATAGGTGTCATTTCTCCAACGTTTAATGTTCAGGAAACCCTGTCGAAACTGGGTATCAAGCAGAGCTCTCTAACCACCGGTGAGCACAAGGATACTGGGAGCCCATTTGACGAACAAACCACCGGAGAACGGGCGCTGTTGCAAGGCGTTATCAATGACATGTACCGCCAGTTTTTCCAGGTGGTGCTTCAGGCGCGCCATGAGGCCATTGGCAAAGCCGAAACCGCTGGTAAGATTGACCCGGTCATCAATGCCGCACAAACGAAAATCGCAGGCCAGGCTGTCGAATGGAGCACTTTCACCACCGGCACCATAGCCACAGCCCTGGGCGTTCCCGTACAGGCGGAGACAGCCCTTCGGAAACTGGCCGACGGCCGCGTCTACACCGGCGAACAGGCTCTTCAAGTTGGCTTGGTCGACACCATTGGAACTCTTCAGGATGCCATAGATTTCGCCGGCCGCAAAGTCGACCTGGGCGATGATCCAGCAACGATAGACCGGACCCCCGGCTCCGATGCATCATCATGGTTCGGAGCCAAGGTAAGAAACTTTATCCAGGAAGCCACCGCCCCGACACAATCCATCCAACTCCGAAGCCGATTTTGATGCCGGGAAGCAAAGACTTCACGCCATTTCTATGAGAGAACAAAAGACCGAGACAGCAGATCAACTGCATGGACTGCAAGAACCAGACGCCGCCTATCCCCAGTCGCCGCGTTTCCCTGGGAGCGCGCGTGCCCCCACGCGCACATTTCCATAGAAACGAAACTCTAAGGTGGCAACCGCGGCCGGCTTTTCATCGAAATTATGAGTGGCGGCTGCAAGCTGCTTGATGCAAGAAAAGCTTCATCATCATCTCAATTTTAAGTCAAACCCCATGCCGGCTTTAGCCGGCCAGTCTTTGCCCCCAAATTCATGCGGGGGGTATAGTAGTTAAAAAGACAGCCGGGCTTTATCCGGACTTATCGCTCGCTTCAGAAAAAGAAAACAGGATAATAAATGCCCCACCACCTGCTGTTAAAAGGTTCCACACTCTGGGCACTGATCAACCACTTTGACCCACCCGTGACCGGCCTGCCAAGCCTTACCAAAGCCGGCGCATCCACCATAGAAGTCAGCGACCTCCTCCTAACGCCAGCCATGCTCGAACAGATCGCCCAAAACCGCCTCGGCCTTATCATCCAGACTCATCCCCTAACCCCCGATGACATTAACGCCACCCTCGCCCTCGCGAAACAAAGCCGCGCCGTCGCCATAAATACCCACATCCGCACCCCACACATAGACCACGACGATGCCGTGCAATTAGTAAAGGGCCTGATCAGCCGCGCCACCGACGCCAGCATCCCTCTCTATTGCGAAACCCATCGCGGCTGCCTAACCCAAGACCTCTACCGCACCGCCAAACTAGCCGAAGTCATACCCGAAATGCGCTTCACCCTAGACGTATCCCATTATGTTCTCTCCGAAGAACAACCCGGTCCGACAGAAAAGCTCGCAGCACTCTTAGACATCATCCTCGACCGTACAGAAATGATCCACGGACGCATCTCTAACGGCCAGCAAATCCAGCAGCACACCGTTGACCCAACTAGCGACCTTGCCCAGTCCTACAAAGCCTTCTGGACAGAAGCCATGCGCCGCTGGCGCATGCGGAAACCAGCCGGCAGCACCCTCATCTTTACCCCAGAACTCGGCCCGCCCCCCTACGCCATACTAGACAAGGAGGGAAATGAACTCTCCAACCGCCTGGAACAAACAGAAACAATATGGGAAATAGCCCAGGCCGCCTGGAAACAAAGCGCCAGCGCTGGAAGCAATCGCTTCTGGCCGTGCACCACAAACACCGCCCCACCTCAGAAATAACTTTTCTCCCCCTGGCAGTGCTTATCAGGTTTGCTTCGTGGAATTCCCGCAAACCTATATAGGGAGTGGTGCACCCGGTTGGATTCGAACCAACGGAGTATTTGCTGATTCTATTGGACTTACAGAGTGTTTTCAGGATACACTCCCGGTCGACTCCCGGTTGAGAATCACAGAGGATCAGTCTTGATTCTAAATGCTTATAGAAAACGACCTACATAACCTACATGACCTATTTGACCTACACAACCTACATAACCAGAAATCAGGGTTGTCAGAAATCTGACAAAGCCGAATCTACGCGCTCTTAATATCCACTACATTGCCGGTAACAGCAGCGGCCAGGTGTTCAGCCAGCGGTGTCAGGACCTCTTGCCGCAGATATGCGGCTTCACCGTAATCAGCATAGACTCTGCCGGTCATGCTTTGTGGCCGATGCCCGATGTAAGCGCCTAGTGCCTCTTCGCGCACCCGTGCGGCGCGGCAGAGGTTAGCAAATGACTTCCGCATGTCTTTAGGCGCTACAGCTAAAAAAGCCGGTCTCTGTGCCTTATCTGTGCAATTCTTGCCGGCTTTGTCCAGGACGTGACGAACCGCCTTGCCCAACGATAGGTCGGTTGCCAGTGATCCGTTGACTTTGGTAATCGGTTTGAAGGTCTTTGCCCACTCAGCGACGAACGGCAATAGCGGTATTGTCCGCTCACGAAATCGGTTTTTACTACGCTTGATTGATACCGTGCCGGCCTTATGGTCGAAGTCTTCAGGACGGAGACGCAGGATTTCCAGAATGTTCATACCGGCATAGCCGCCAAGCATAACAGCAGGCATTAGACCTGGGTTCTTGCTCTCCTGTGCATATTGCAGCAGGATCGATAGTTGCACGGCATCAAGGTAGGCTTTAGCCGGTTTGGACTCTTCCACCAGGTGCCGGCTTTGGATATTAAGC
>JBBSQY010000076.1:0-9428 GCA_038243585.1 Candidatus Sumerlaeales bacterium
CCGCCACCGGCATCAAGAATTCTGCTCGTAGTGGGATCGACGCCAGTAGATAGGATCATCCGGAGAGAATCAGCGGCTTTGGGCTGAAACCAACTCACTTCTGTTTCAGATTTCGAGGTATAAACCTGTTCCCAGTGGTTCTTGCGATTCTCGTCTTGCATAAAATAAGCATTGGCCACGCAAAACTGCGGTCAATCAAATTCCACTGGCTGAAAACGTGGTGTTAAAAGCAAAGAGGTACGGCTCTGAGTAGGACGATCAATGGTAGCAAAAGAATGGCTCTTGGTTTTGGATCCGGCGCGAACTTTTTTGAGGGCTGTGCTCTTGTACACAGAGACTTTGTTCTTTCCCGCGTAGTCGCAGGTCCCCTTTCTGTTTTCGCCAAAATTGGACACCCGTATGCTAGACTAAACGAGTTTCTCCGCGTCGCATTTCCGTAGGTGCTACATACTTAGGTTTTCAATCCAATTGACTTAATAGATCTGCGTCAAAATTAACGGCGACTACTGAATGCGTAAGAGGGCAGGAAATTGCGGATCACGAGCTTATTCGCATTGCAATTATTGCTGGTGCAGACAACATGTGGAATTTTAGCCGCCACACCCGGACTAAACAGGTCAGGACAAATTATTGGTCCGCCCGGTAGTGGCAGTGTTACGGCAATGGCACAAAGCACATCCGATGCAGATATCGTCTATGCTGCATTTGAGGATGTCGGGGTTTTACGAAGTAGCGATCGTGGTCTTACTTTTGATACAGCTGGGGTAGCCTCTTTTTCCAGCCACACAGTTACCTGTCTGGCAGTTAATCCGGCCAATCCAGATATCGTATTAGCGGGGACACTTGAGCCATATAGTCATATGAATGTAAATGAAGTTTGGCTTTGGCGCTCTACTGATGGAGCTAAATCGTGGACGGTGGCCTCGGAACTTGGTTATTCTGTAACGGGTATAAATGTCATTACTTTTAGCGCTCATAATCCAGAGATTGTGCTGGCTGGCGCAAATATTTCAAGTTCTTACTCTCAGAAACCATCCGCACTTTTACGGTCAAGGAATGGCGGTGTTACTTGGGGTTTTGCGCCACCCAATGCGTTTTACGAGGTAGTAAAGGGTTCCGTGGTTTACCCGGCAATAAAGTATTCCGGCATAACGGCGCTGGTGTTTGATTCCTCCGTGCCCGGAAGAGCGCTGGCGGGCTTCACTGGAAACGACGACCGCTACAATTACGGCCTATATGAAAGCAGCGATTTCGGGCTAACGTGGAATTCCATCCCTGTCGAACCCTTTTCCGGCGCAGACGCCAGCCCAGTGTTTACGCTGCTGCAGGTGCCTGGCTCACCCTCTGTTTTTTTGGCCGGCACATCAGTAGAATCAGGCACCGCAAAGACTCGGCCCCTCTGGAAATCCACCAATAGCGGTTACACCTGGAGCGCTGCCACCCCGGAGTTTGATAGTCGCTCAACAACCGTAACAGGATTTTATCGTCTTGCCTGTAATCGTGAGTCCCCTCTCACAATTTGGGCAGCGCAGTCGCCAATTATATCCAGAGCGGCCCCTTATTTTAATTCCTGGCCAAAAGAAACGGCCCTAATGCGCAGTGATGATTTCGGCGAAAGCTGGAATGTGGTGCCTCCCTTGCTGACAGGGGCCAAATATCCAGCTGATACCATTCAGGGCATGATTGCACAAGACGGCCCGGTCCCGCAGCTACTGGTGGGCTATACGGGGCTGGGGCTATGGCGGCTGGAGGCGACGGAGTCAGACCTTCATCCTGTCGATGGTAATCTGCCGTTTGGAAATGTCACTTCAATAGCTGAAGCAGACAGTCAACTCACGATCGGTCTTGGCTATCCAATCAATGCTGTTTCGCCATTTATGAATGGTCGTTCGACTGGTGGGGACTTTGAGTGGACAAACTCCACCGGGCTGCCGGCTGGCGTTGCCGGGTCTCATGTGATTGCCAATCCACTCGACACGGCGCATCTCCTGGGCGTAGCGGACGGCGACCTTTACTCTTCCGAAAACAGCGGTGACACATGGAACATTAAGCAGACCGGCATAAACGGGATCGGCCATGGTCGGCCGGGTAGCAGCGAGGTTTTTCTGGCCACAACAGATGGTTTGCGAACTTCTTCCGACTTTGCGGATGGCTCAAGCTCTGCCGGGGTGGGTCTGGACTTCGCAGTACCTTCCAGCTTTTCAGTTGGGAATTCTGGAAGTCGAGTCGCAGTCGCAGCGGCGCCTGAGAATGGCCAGGCTTCCTTGGGAAGCGGGGTTTTCGTATCGGACGATGGCGGAGCTTTATTTCATAAATCGAACAACGGAATACCACCTGCGAACGATCTCGAGAATCTGCGGTGGGCGGCAGATGGAATGAATCTGTACGGCACGGAGGATGATGTCCTATTCCATTCTCACAATGCTGGACACAACTGGACTCCAAAGCCAATAAAACTGCCAGCCTCGCCAACTACCACAACGCTTATCGCCCCTGAATCCGTTTCGGACCTGCAGATTGGAACGGCCCGCTCTACCGATTGTTTATGGCTATTAACTAAACGTGCATTTTTGTATCGCTCGCTGGATGACGGAAATTCCTGGCAGGTAATCGAGCCTTTGCCACTGTTGCCCTGGTTTTACAACTTAGAGATGTTTAGTCATTTTATGGTCGATTTGCAAGCCATGGCAGTATCTGCAATAGATTCCAAAAAGATCTGGGTTTGTGGGCCGCGAGAGTTTGCCTACTCGACTAACGGCGGCGACGATTGGACAACCTGGTCGCGCACCGGTTTACCTTCTTCTGGTATTAAACAGTTTGCAGTAGATGACCAAAATCACCAGCGCATGTTTGTTTCGGATGGAAGAGGGATTTATCGATCGCTGAATGGAGGAGTGTCATGGACACACGTGAGTATACCCGTTGGTACTGGGGAGATCAGTCAACTCATTCTGCCGAAGAGCTATCCGCAGCGTGTTCTGGCTGCAGCTGCCTCCGGTGCAATTTGGTTTTCAGACGATGACGGGATCGCCTGGTCAGTTAACAGCCCATTTTTCTCCAGTTCAACTGTGCGGATAGCCGTCTCACCTGTTGATGATAGAATGTATGCGGTCGATAACCGGGGGGAAGGTTTGATGAGTACGAACGCCGGCCAATCGTGGAGCCTGTGGCATGATGCACCCTACAAGGGCTATGGATTAAGAGGGGACAGACTGGTGGTCTCTCCGACCACCGCGACAGAGCTGCTTTTCAGCCAACCTGATGGCACCATCTACCGCTCTACCGACAGCATGAAAAGCTGGTCAGAGGCATCTCCTGATTTGCAAAATTCCTTTGTGAAGTCTGTTGCTGTAAACCCGGCAGAAGAAAATGTCATGTATGCCGGCACCCGGGGTAACGGGATTTATAAATCAGTAAATGGTGGTGAAGCCTGGACACAATGTCTGAAGATGATTTTCGACCTGAGTGTGAATGACATCAAAATTAACCCGTCAAACCCCGAGGAATGCTTTGCTGCAACGGACTGGGGATTGCTTTGTTCGCCAGATGCCGGTGTCATCTGGAGCCAATTCACGAATGATCTGGATGGAGCTGAAGTTCGGACGATTGAGCTTTCACAGACTCCGCACGGAACAGAAATTTACGCTGCCAGGGCGCACGGTGGTATCTGGACAAATCGAATTATCAGGCAACCTTCGGCGGCGTTTGATTGGCAGATGTATGAGTAGACACTGGTCTTGCCAGCAGTGGGCAGGAAATGGCTCCCTGGGTAAGAGTCGAACTTACAACCCCTCGATTAACAGTCGAGTGCTCTGCCATTGAGCTACCAGGGAACATACATTCGCATTGATGCTACTTCACGCGTATGCAGGTTGCCTTCTACTGTAGGTGCATGGTGTTATTCAAAGCATCGGGGTCAGATTTTTCTTTTCGAGATGCCGTTATTTAACTTTCGCAGTGGTGTTTCGTCCTGTAAAAAAAGATTCTTAAAACACTTTGACATCGGCCTGCGCATGGGGTCAACCGAATACATTGAGTGGTCGCAAGGGCGATTGGATTTACCAGTCGTCAATCGGAGGCGGTTCAGATGCGAGCTGGTACCAAAATATTGGCGGTCTTTATGACCCTTGTGGTGACTCCGGCGTTTTCGGTGGAGTCGATGTACCTGGATTCTGTTCCGCTCACGTATGAAGGGGAGTTCCTGGCCCCGGCTGGTTTCTACTCCCAGGTGCCACCGCCAACGTCGCTGTTTAACACGATTGGCTCCCTGGTTCCCGCTACCATTTATGATTACGGTTTAACGCCGACGCATAACTCGGTTACCCCTGCGGCCTATTCTACGCTGCCGGTCGCTTCTGAGACGGCTCCTGACTCATCGGAGACGAAGCTCAGGGTGCTTATCAAGGCCGGGCTCGACAACGCGTCGGATGTGCCCGTTGCCGTGTTTCAAGATCACTTTTCCAACGTGGACAGTTTCGAACTTGTCGACGATGGGGATGTTTACGATGTGCTTGTAGAAGTGCAAACCATGAAACTGGCTCCTTCCGGCACCGTTTTCATCGTGGTTAATGCCTCCAGGGAAGTGGATGACGAAAGCCTGATCTTCTATAATACCTTTGGTTACATGGGTGAGCTGAAACTGCTCTCTGGCTCTGCCGGCTATGCCACCCAGTTGGAAAGCGCCTTGGAATCCGAGGCCGAACGCCTCTCGAAGTAATTTACGGGGAGCTTCTTTAACAGTCGCAAAGAACGGTCTGTCTGGTAAAAAGCGACAATAATATTCGTTTAGCCATATAAGCAGATTCGTGAATGCCATTGATCTGTTCAAGAGCCTGTCGGAGCCGATCCGGCTTCGGCTGATGCATCTTTTAAGCAATGCCGGGCCGGAGCTATGCGTCTGCGACCTGGTTGCCGTGCTGGGTTCTCCGCAGGGAACGATCTCGCGGCACCTGACCCACCTTCGCCTTGTAGGGCTGGTGGCGGATCGCCGCGAGGGGGTCTGGGTGTATTACCGGCTTGCCCCCGCGACGACCAAGGCCCATGCGGCCATGTTGCGATGTCTTGAGTCGTGCTTTGAGGACGACCAGATGCTGGCGCAGGATCTACAACAATACGTCAGTTTAAAAAAAGCCAAGGCCCTGGCCTGCTGCAGTCCACAGCATCTCCAGGGACGCCCCGGCACCCCCAATAGCACCCCAAAGATAAAGGCTAAATCATGAGTGATCAAAAGAAACACGTGTTGTTTGTCTGTGTTGAGAACTCCAACCGGAGCCAGATGGCGGAAGCATTTGCCCGGCTCCACGGCGGCGACGCCGTCAATGCTTACAGCGCAGGATCTCGCCCTTCTGGCAAGATTAACCCCAAGGCAATCGCAGCCATGCAGGCCAAAGGCGTAGACCTTAACACTCACCAGTCCAAGGGTCTGGATGATCTCCCTTCGGTTGAGTGGGACTATGTCATTACGATGGGCTGCGGTGACGAGTGCCCTTTTCGTCCCACCAAATATCGTGACGACTGGCCGCTGGCCGATCCCAGGAACATGGAATCCGCCGAGTTTAACCAGGTTCGCGATGAGATCGAGCGGCGCGTCATTCAATTGCTGGATACGTGGAGCGCATTTATAAAGGCTGTAAATCCATGACCTGGCTTTAAATTGCGCCACCCCAATGCAAAAATTTTTCGAGTCTAAAAGAAGGACAATACTATGAGAAGCAATAACGCAAGCCCGGTTAATGCCCCATTAAACCCGGGCTGTCCAAGTACGCTATCCTTCCTGGACCGGTTTCTTACGCTATGGATATTTGTGGCCATGGCGGTGGGCGTTGTCATTGGGAATTTTGCCCCTGCCGTACCTGCGGCTATTACCGGCTGGAGCGTTGGGTCGACCAGCATACCCATCGCCATCGGCCTGATCCTGATGATGTATCCGCCGCTGGCGAAGGTGAAATATGAAGAGCTGCCACAGGTCTTCCGCAATTTTAAAATCCTGGGGCTTTCCCTGGTTCAGAACTGGGTGGTCGGACCGATACTCATGTTTGCGCTGGCGGCGATCTTTCTGTATGACAAGCCGGAGTATATGGCTGGACTCATATTGGTGGGATTGGCGCGGTGTATTGCCATGGTGATTGTCTGGAACGAACTGGCGCGCGGCAACAAAGAGTACGCCGCCGGGCTCGTGGCGTTTAATTCCGTGTTCCAGGTGCTGTTTTACTCGGTTTATGCCTGGCTGTTTCTCACCTGGCTGCCGCCGAAGCTGGGCATGGCGGCTACAGTGGTCAGCATATCCATGGGAGCGGTCGCACAAAGCGTTATGCTTTACCTGGGCGTTCCTTTTTTTGCGGGAATGATAACCCGGGTGGTCCTGCTGCGCGCGAAAGGTCGCGAATGGTATGAGAGGGTCTTTATTCCGACGATCAGTCCTATCACTCTGGTTGCGCTGCTTTTTACTATTGTTGTCATGTTTGCGCTAAAGGGCGACACCATCGTGAAGCTGCCTTTCGACGTGGTCCGTATCGCTGTCCCTTTGCTGTTTTACTTCGTGATCATGTTCCTGGTGTCTTTTTGGATGGGCAAGAAGGCCGGCGCCGATTACTCGAAATCCGCCACCCTCTCATTCACCGCCGCCAGCAACAACTTCGAACTGGCCATAGCCGTGGCGATCGCGGTGTTTGGCATTAACTCCGGGGCGGCATTTGCCGCTGTTATAGGGCCTTTGGTCGAGGTGCCCGTGCTGATAGGACTGGTCAGCGTTTCGCTCTGGATTCAGCGCCGTTATTATAAGGATGAGGTTGCGGCGTAATCTGGTACCTTTAGTGGCAAGGAAGCGTTGGCTCGCATCCTGCGACTTGTTAGGGTTAGTTCAGATATAGGAGGTGATTAGTTATGGGTTGGTTTCGAAATATTGGATCTATGTGGCTCCTACGGCGCTTCCCTGCTGTTGGCATTGCACATTTTGCCTATGGGTTGTTTAAGCGTCATCGTTCTAAGCCGCCGCGCCGTTAAACGCAAAAAGGCCGGGCAGATAAACCGCCCGGCCCTTTGCATCTGTCTGATTAGAAGCCGAAGTTGTTTACGTCGTCTTCCTGGGTGCCGAACTGGCCTGTGTTGGCGAGTGGCGTTTGGACGTTGCGGCCTTTTGAGGCGACCTGGAAGGTCGTGGGGTTGTAGTAAACGTCTGTCGCGGCGAAGGGGTTAGTAACGGGAAGCTCTGTGGCGGCGTTGACGGTGTAATTATCATCAGCCGATCCGCTGCTGCGAACATACCGGTACGGGGTGCCCCATGGGTCAAGAATATGAATGTCGCCAGGAAGCAAAGCGGTGGTAGGCGTACCGGTGGTGACGTCGTCAACAGGTATGCCGTTAATGTCGCCAAGGTTTAGCTTCTTAACATCGATGTACGGGCCCTGCCAACGGGCGCTGGCGGGTTCGCTGGTGTTCCCGTTGATGCTGCGGGTGAGAACCAGGTACAGGAGACCATTTCCTTGGAATGGAGAATCCGGGCCGGGAGAAGGCGTCTGGCTGCCGCTGGGGGGAAACTCGCCGAGATCAAGTTGATAGCGGGTCGCCGCCAGTTCAATAGCTGAGATCGTGGTGCGGGCGGCCGCGTAGCGAGCCCGTTCTACCTGGCTGGTAAAGACGCCTACCGCTATGGTAGCCAGCAGTCCCAGTATGAGGACCACCACCAGGAGTTCCATTAATGTGAAGGCTTTTTTCATGGGTAATATTAACCTAATTTACTTAGCTCAGAATTTGCCGAAGTTACGGGATACGCCATCAGTCCCAAATTCATGGAAGATGTCGTTATAGATAAAGTTCGTCGGAAGGCTGGAATCCGTATCGCGAATTCCGTCCCGGCCAAAGCTGACGACTGCGTATCTTTGGAAACGGTTCTGGTCTACCCTGGTCAGCTCGCCGCTGCTGAATCCTGATCTCGGATCATCAAAATCGAAAGCATCATTCTCGTTGTCGTCAGTGCCGATTAGCCCGATAGGCGAGTAAAAGCGGTATGGGTTGCCCCACGGATCCAGCGGGAAATCGCGAAACATATCGTTGCTATTTCTATACTGCGGATCGGTAAAGCCTTCATAAGAGCTGCCATCTCCATCTAACCAAAACCGCTGGAAATTAATGAATGGGCCGCCCCAGTTATCGACAAGCTTGCGAACCAGTGGGTTCGGCTTCGCCGCTCCAGTATAACCCTGGCTGAGCTGAAGCTGGAGGTTGCTTGGAAACTGATCTTCCGCCCGAACCGTGGGTATGATAAGATAGGGATCCTGTAAAGTGGCGGGATAACGATCAATGCGCTCCTCGTCCAGGCTTGCATCTTCCGGATCAGCCGGGAGGTCATCCAGCAACTGAAACGGCACATAGAAACCATGCATGGCCGCCACAGCTTCTTCAGCGTCCGCGATCTGGCGACATTCTGTCAGCGCCACACGAACGCGGGCATCTTCCTGTCGAGACACATACACGGGTACCGCAATGGTGGCCAGGAGGCTGACAATCATCAGCACTGCCAGCAGTTCCGTCAGGGTCATACCCCGGCTATTGTTTGTTTTAATCTGCTTCATTGTCATATCCTTTTAGCATAACCATTCAGCCGCAATCGTCAAAAGCTTTGTATTAAAATGCTCGGACCAGATCGTCCCCAAGGCCGAGAAGGCCTCCTGGAGCGCCGCCGGAACCGTCGCCTGGCAACCCATTGGGGCCAAGGCTAAGAAGCGTCATTCTATCGAAAATCCTAGCATCTACGCTGACTCCGCCGTAGTTAAACAGGGCTTGCGGAGTCGTGGCGTTTTGTTCATCGATCCATCCGCCGGTGGCTGGGCCACCGCTTGAGTCGCCGCCCGCGACAAATAGGAAATAAGGGGCACCCCAGGGATCCAGCGGCGACCCGTAGGTCCATAGTGGCAAAGGTGCCGCGGCAGGGGGAGTCTTGATCTTGTTCTGAAAGTTTACATAAGGGCCGCGCCATCCGAATTGCTCCGGATCGTTTTTAACGCGGGTAAAAAGATTAACAGGCAGTAGAAGTCCGGTCTTGGCGTCCAAGAAAATCCTGTTGGGGAGATTCGCGTTGTTGAACTCTTCGTCGCGGATTGAGTCGATAACATCACCCAAGTCATCAGAACCAAGATTGTCGCCAACGGCGCCGGAATCGTCCAGCACATGAAGCCTAACGACATACCCTGTGTCAATCGCTACCTGCGATTCCGCGTTGGCAAGGGCTTCCATGTCGGCCTTTGCAGCCGCAAGTCGGGCGTCGGAGGCGCGGTTGCTCAGTACGGGCACGATAATCGTCACCAGGATACCGATGATAATGATCGCGATAAGAAGTTCCACCATCGTGAAGCCGCTTTCGCGGCGGTTGGCTGTATATTTCATGGTTCCTGCTCTCATCAGAATTCCACCATCAAGTCGTCATCTTTACC
>JBBSQY010000077.1:0-8525 GCA_038243585.1 Candidatus Sumerlaeales bacterium
ATCTCAGGCCCGCCCCCGTGCACAATGACAGGATTCATCCCGACCGTGTTCATCAAGGCAATATCCTGGATGATCATCTTTTTAAGAATGGGATCGACCATGGCATGACCGCCATACTTGATGACGACGGTAGCCCCATGGAATTTGCGGATATACGGAAGCGCTTCTACCAGCGCCTGCGACCGCTCAATCAGTTTCTCGATGGGGAGTGTTCTCAGATCAACAGGATCTTCCATAAGCGCCGCATGCCTTTTTTGTTTGGTATGCCTTATTAGGTACGGCATTGGCTAATTCAGGCAGAAGTTTAAACGGAGAGGTACTATGAGTCAATTATTTGGACGTGGGCGTGGTGAAGGCAACGGACGGCGCATGGGATGCGGCGGCGGCAAAATCAAAATTATTATCGCCATCGTCATCGCGCTGGTATCTGTCATCTCGTACTTCAGCACAAGTCAGATGAACCCGGTGACCGGCGAAAAGCAGTATGTGAAACTGGATGAAAAACAGGAAATCGCACTGGGATTGCAGGCGGCGCCTGAAATGGCGAAGAACTTTGGTGGCCAAAGCGCCAACGCCGAGGGTCAGGCGACCGTTGAACGTATCGGGAAAACCATTGTTGCCGGCAGCGATGCCAACAAAAGCGAATATGTTTTTGAGTTTCACCTGCTTGGGGATTCGGACGTCATAAACGCTTTTGCGTTGCCGGGCGGACAGATTTTTATGACCGACGCGCTCTTTGACAAGCTTAAAACGGAAGGCGAAATCGCCGGGGTTCTGGCTCATGAAATAGGCCACGTGGTCGGGCGACACGGAGCGGAGCATCTGGCGAAGCAAAAACTGACGGCGGGCCTTACTGGTGCGGCAGTTATCGCGGCAGCTGATCCGGAAAATCCCGGCAGGTCTCGCGCAGGCATGGCGGTGGCCGCGGCTGTCGGGTCGCTTATGACCATGAAATATGGCCGCAGCGACGAACTGGAGAGCGACCGCCTGGGCGTACAATTCATGGCGCAGAGCGGATATGATCCAAACGCGATGATCCAGGTGATGAACGTACTTGCGGAATCCGCAAAAGGTGGCAGGACTCCTGAGTTTTTCAGCACCCACCCAAACCCGGAAAATCGAGTCGCGGAAATTGAGAAAGCTATAAAAACGGAATTTCCTAAAGGTTTGCCGGCGGGACTGAAGCCGTAGCGATAAAACATGCGGCTGTCTGAAAAAGCCTGGCCGGGCGGGCTGTCGCCCGGCCTAGCGCATGCGCGCTGCTGGAAGCGCAGTGTTTACTTGTATAATTCCCATCCGGCAACCGACGTAAGGATGGATTTTACGCGATAGATCGTTCCGGCGTTGAAGTCCAGGATGTACAGATATCCATCTGGTCCTGTACGAATATCCGTAACGACTGAAAATCCCTGGCCAAACACGATAGGCGCGTCTGAATCACCAAAATTGAGAACCGTGTCTGCAAGATCTCCCGCCAATTCAAATCCGGTGCGCGCTGTGTTAGGCTCGAAACGATAAATTTTTCCATTGCTGTAACAGCCAACGAAGCAGTCGTTTTCATACTGTGTGCCTAGAGCGGCGCTACGAAGAAAGTGAATAGCCGTGGGGGCAGTGATAACTGTGTAAGTGAATTCCGGGTTAGAATAGGTACCCACTCCGCCGAATTGCACCAGACCCGTCGGTGCTGAAGAAGAAAAGCCCATGATCTTTTCCCAGCCGCTGTTAAATCCTGGCTCGACAAGATTGATTTCATCATTGAATTGCTCTCCATTTTCCGTATCCCATAAAGCATTTGAGACAGGGTCGAAATCCATGCCGTAGCTGTTTCTAACGCCATAGGCGTACATGGATTGCAAGCTGGTGTTGCCGCCGGCCGCGTCGAAAAATGGGCCTTTGTCGGCGCCGGATGGAATTGAACCATCTGCGTTTAAGCGTACAATGACAGCAGTATTATCCGGAGCTGCGCCGCCTGAAAAGTTCTCAGTTTGATTATCACGATTGAGGTCACCAATTACGATAAAGAGCTTCTGCTCAGCTGCGGGCAGGTTAGGTGGGCCGAAAAGAATAATTCCCCCATCATGGTTTGGTCCGCCTGCCACTGGCAAATCTTTTATTATCACCTCGTTGTCTAAGGTTGAACCGTTCCATGTGAACCGGCTCACTCGGTTGGCGATGGCTGCTCCACCTTGTGTAGCCGCTGTGGTATGGAATAGGTAAACGTATTTGTTAGTAGCAAAATCGGGATGTAAGACCATTCCCAGCAGGCCCCGTTCGCTACTAATATTTACCGGCAGGGTAAGAACCGGTTGGGCCGCCACAAATCCGTTGGTCACCCGTCGGACGGCGCCGTCTTTAGTGTTCACGAGTATATCGTTGGGTCCGATAAAAGCCATGTTCGTAGCTTTAGGCAAACTATTAAGGGGAGCCACCCGCTCCACGGTCAAGGCAGGGTCGTTCACGGTCTGGGCCATAGTGGATGCGGAAATGGCCAGAACCGATAAAGCTATTGTTAGTATTTTCACGGGTTTACCTCATTGGATTAAGTAGAAGATGCGAGCTGTAATCATATTTGGACAATTAGACAGGGCAAATTGCGATCTGCCTTAAAATACTGTCGTTTCTGGTATTTGGTCAGATGTTGGAACACGTCTGCCGGTATTTTTTGTCCAACCGTTATTGCCGCCTGTTCAGTGATCAGGCATAAAGCTTCGATATCTAAGAGAATTACGAGGAAATTAATCAAGTGAACATGTCCCCAATGTTAACATTCGCAGGCGCTGTGGCAGCATTTACGCTGGTATCCGCCTGCCAGGCTCAGCCGTCAGCCCCGTCACAGTCTGCACCCGGATCAAATGCGGCTCCGGCCAAATCCAACAAGGATTCCATCGTACAGCCAACGCTGCTGGCAGATACAACCGCAGTCGAACCAGGCACCACCTTTACGCTGGGCATGTTGTACAAAATCCAGCCAGACTGGCATATTTACTACAAATCTCCGGGCGCCAGCGGCTTTGCCACCACAGTACAGTGGGGCCTCCCGCCAGGGGCATCGGTTAGCGAAACCCTTTACCCCGCGCCTATACGTTTTCAATCGCCCGGGCCCGTGGTCAGTTTCGGGTATGAAGGCGAGGTCCTGCTGATGGTGGAAGCCCAGGCGGCGGAGTTGCCATCCAACGGACAGGTGCAGGTGACAGCCAAATCGCGCTGGTTAATGTGTAGCGACCGCTGCATTCCTAACAGCAAAGAGCTCACGCTTTCTCTTCCTGTAGGTAAAGGAAAGCCGGCCAATGAGGAAATTTTCAAAAAATATCGCCAGCTGGTGCCAAAGCCCGTAGGCGAATTGCCGGCCGAGGTTAAGGTCGCGTCCTCTCCGTCTGGAAGCACCATAAACTATGAAATGACAATCACTCCACCTGCAGGAAAAAAACTTGTGGCGGAGGGCCACGACGGCCTCTATCCGGCAAACTTCTATCCAATGGATCAAAAGGGTTATGTGATCGAGCCGCCCACAACGCAAGGCACAAGCGCGGCGGCGGGTAGTTTGAAAGTGTATGACGGCCCGGTTGTGATTACCTGGAAAGTGGAGCCGGGGATGGAGTCGGCAGGCCCGTTTAAACGGCTGGATGGTACGCTGGTATATCAGACAGTTACAGGCACAACGCCTGACGCTCCGGTATTGCTGGAGCTTAATCAGAAACTGTAAAAGCAGGATGGGCATTCGTGCATCAAGCAGGTGGCGACGTATAAAAAACGCCGTTCGGGGAGAGACAAGGATGTCTTTCCAAATCCATTATGAATGATCTAAATCAAACACCTTCACCCACCCCGCCGCCGCTGCCCTCTTCACCGCGCCGGCGGCGGGGTCGGCGATGGCCCTGGGCTGTCGCTCTTTTCGTGTTGTTATGCTTGCTCGCCGCACTGGGGAACTATTTATTTCACCGCGCGGCTCTGCGAGGAACCGGCTTTTCTGCAATTCTGTCGGCGCCAACAATACTAGCGCCGACCACCTGGCCACCTCGTCCCACACCTCATGTATTGCCGGATACCATCAGCGGCGTTATCCAGACCCTGCAACCAGTTCTGAAAGAACGATTCGGGGCCGCCTGCGCCGAGAAAAACATACAATGGCCGCCCGCCAGAACACGGCTGGTAGGTCTTAAAAGTGAAAAGCAACTTGAGCTATGGGTCGCCAATCTGGAAGGCCCGTTTCATCTTTTAAAAACCTATCCGATTCTCGCGGCCAGCGGTGGCCTTGGCCCAAAACGCCGACAGGGAGACCGCCAGGTGCCCGAGGGCCATTACGAACTGACTTACCTGAACCCGGAATCCACGTTTCACTTGTCTATGCTACTGGATTATCCCAACGCCGCAGACAAGTTGCGCGAAGCCTCTGGCGTGGCTGATGGCGCTGATCTTGGCGGCGATATCTGCATCCACGGCTCAAATTTGTCCATAGGGTGCCTTGCCATCGGAGATGCCGCTATTGAAGAAGTTTTTACAATTGTGGCCATGGCCGATGCAGAACATCGCGACGTCCTCATACTTCCGGCCGACTTTAGAAAACGCCCGGATATGATCAGCCTGGCCGGAGATGATGCGGATGTTCTGAAGCTGTACCGGGAGCTGTCAAAATTGTCGGAAACGGTGAAAGATTAGCAAAGTCGCTATTCTGGAGATTTCACCAGACGGAAACCCAGGTGGCTCATGCCGGTATCTGGCGTGTTGCCCAAGCGGGCGCTGGGGCGGTAGCTGGAGCAATAGCTGGGATGACAAAGAAACGACCCGCCTCGAATGACCCGCTCGTTGGCAAACGGATGATTAGGATTTTTCGATTTTTCCGGTCCCGTCGGATTGTCCTGAACCGTGTTCTTGTCCAGCGTCGAGTAAAGGTCCGTCTGAAACCAGTTGCTGCACCATTCCCACACGTTGCCGCCCATGTCATAAAGGCCATATCCATTCGGCGGAAACGAAGCGACCGGAGCGGTGCGCTGAAAGCTGTCTTCACCCGTATTGCTGTTAGGGAAATTGCCCTGCCAGATGTTAGCCATGATTTTTCCCTGGGGTTCCAACTCGTTCCCCCACACAAAAGTATTGTTCTCCAAACCCCCGCGAGCGGCTCGCTCCCATTCAGCTTCCGTCGGCAGACGCTTACCCGCCCATTTGGCATAGGCCTGCGCGTCCAGCCATGAGACCATAATGACCGGATGCTTGTCCCGACCGACGATGTTACTGTCCGGCCCCTCCGGATGGCGCCAGTCTGCTCCCAGCACCCATTTCCACCACTGGGATTCGTTGTTTAATTCCACAGGCTGATCCGTCGGCGTAAACACCAGGGCTCCCGGTACAAGTACTTCCGGCGGCGGTGGCGGCGTACCCGGCGGCACCTGGGCCATAATTTCTTCCAGGGATGGGGTTGTTTCGGCAGTGCTCACATACCCGGTGGCTTCCACAAATTTTGCGAACTCGCCGTTGGTCACCTCGGTCGAATCCATCCAAAATCCATTCACCTTCGCCGGGTGAGCGGGGCGCTCTGCCGGCCACATGGATGCGTCGTCGGTTCCCATGGTAAACTGGCCGCCCGGAATCCAGACCATGCCCGAAGGCGTTGTCCCTTTGTCTATGGGCGTCGTGGCTGTGGTTGCTTTGGAAGCATTCGCGGCTGCGGCTGTCGAAGTAGATGCTGCATCAGCTTTAGTCGCGGATGCTGCTCCCAGCAACGCCATCACGCGGGACGTACCCACGCCGCAACAGGATGCCGGCGCCGCGGATTCCGCTGCAAAAGCCATTGCGCAACCGAGTGTTGCTGTCGCCACCAGGGTGGCCCGAAAGATAGAAGTCTTTATCACGGAAACTTAGTAAAATCCAGTGCGCCGGGTATTCCTGCAGGCCGGGTAGAATACCTGACCCACGACAGGGCAAGATGCGCAATAGTGCGTAGAGTGCGACGCGGCTCAGGGCACGTCTGAGAAATTGTTATATACTCACCAATGGACTTAAAACCCATGACTCAGCGCAGCCACTCCTGGCTACATATCGGCCCGTTTCTATTTTTCAGCATGCTCTGCTGCCTGCCGGCTCATGCCGACAACCAGATTCTTTTCGGCGATCTGCGGTTGCAGCTTGTCCGGGTGGAAGCCAATGATCCGGAAAACCCTCGCGATGATGCCGCCGTTGTGATAGTGCGAACCGCCACGAACTACGCCAATCTCACGATTCCAGCGTACAGCAGCAGCTTTATTGATGAGTACGAAATTTACGTCCGATATGCCCGCGCAAATCTTCAGTTGCCCGGTGAAGGTACGGCGCGAATTTCAGTGTATAGGCCATGATTTAGAATTGCACAGGCGTCCTGCCTTTGTGGCCTAAGTTTGGAAAAAACCGGCGGGCCACCCCGCCAGCCTTTACTCTGTCTCCGTAAAGCTTGTCGGCAAATCGATACTGCGGCTCAATGTGTACACCGGGTGTGCTTCGCGAGCAAAGAACAGATCAGCGTATTCCACAAAGCTTAATTCAAACTCAATCCTCTTTGGCGGTGATGTCGGTGCGTCGCCGCGTTTCATCCTGTCCATGTTGGACATATTAATATAGTCGCGCACCTTGTCGATAAAATCGGGACCAGTGGTGGTAGCAATCATTCGCTCAAGCGTGGCCGTCGTGGCAGGATCCGTTTTTAGAGCCGGTACATCTATGCGTCCGCGTTTGCGAAAGTGGTATGATACCGGGATGGTTTCCGTTGTGTTCGCTTCGTTAAGAGGGGGAGCTGGCCATGCGCGACCGTAATCAGGAACAACCATAGCCTGCACCCTTTCGCGATCCGTCGGCGCAAGATCCCGCAACTCCCGCATGACTGAAATGGATGACGCGGCAGCAAAAGCCAGGCAAATGGTAAGACCCAGGCCCAGCGACGTGATGGATCGCTTTTGAGGCGGCATCCGGCTTGCGACGCGAACCTCAGCCAGGTAGGTGCCCACGGGTTCTGCTTCCAGTTCTGCGTTTATAACGACAGAGCCGGCGGCGCGGTCGTAAACAGTACGTCCGAACGGATCAAATGCAGCGAAACCCCAGTTACCCAGCACCCAGCCAATAATCAGCATCGTGCCAAACACTTCTATAGAGGTATAAATGCTCGTGGGGTCCGTGCCGGCGAAGCCTTCTGCAATTAGTCGCAGTACCAGTTGGACAGGCAGCGGCCACAGCAGAATAGCTGCCCGCAAAAAAGCCCGACCAGTAGGAAGATCAGGCCCGGAGATGTCTGCCACCTGAACGCGCGTAATCAGCTTGCCCAGGGTGCGGCCCAGCGTCAGATGGCTGAAACCGAAACCAAAATAAAGATAGCCCAGCAGCAGACCGGCCCACGGCGCCAGCGGTCCCAGCGCCAGGGGAATATCAGGAACAAAGCGGGTAATAGCTCCAAAAACGAGGTGGAGCAGCATTATATCCAGAAACAGCGCCGCGCCGCGCCCGATCAGACTGGCCCGCGGCGGTCGCGGTATGGGTTGGGTAAATGCGTCTTTGCCTTCCTTTTTGTAAAGAGGCTTGTTGATCTGAACGTCGGCCATTGGAAAATCTCTCGGTGAGGGAAATGGTGCCGGTCAAGTTACGCACAGGCGCGAAAGAATTCATGGGCTTATAGACCAGCCGGATTTGTCGCTCAAGTTTGATGCGGCCGACGTGCCTGACTTTGTCGCTCCATTTAAGCTTGACCCGTGGAAACCTTATTGCCCCATTTACAGTCCAACGGCAATCGCCACCGCTGATTACAAAATTTGCGGATAAGTTAAAAACCATAATTGATGAAAAGAGTTTAAGCGTATGCGACGTTCCTTTGCTGCATCGATACTTCTTGCCGCGGGCTGTCTGATCACCCCTGCAATGGCACAGAATGATAGCGCCACCACCGCGCCCTGGACAACGGAAAAAGCCAACACCTGGTATGCAGAACAGCCGTGGCTTGTGGGCGCCAATTTCGCCCCAGCCTATGCCATCAACCAGCTTGAAATGTGGCAGGCCGACACCTTCGACCTGGCGGCCATAGATAAAGAATTGGGATATGCGGAGAGCCTCGGTTTCACCAGCATGCGGGTTTTCCTACACCATATGCTGTGGGAGCAGGACAGCAAAGGTCTCCTTGACCGGATGGATAAAGTTCTCGATGCTGCTGAGAAGCGTAATATCGGCATCATGTTTGTCCTGTTCGACAGCGTTTGGGATCCATTTCCGAAGCCAGGCAAGCAGCGCGAGCCAAAACCGTTTACCCATAACTCCGGATGGGTCCAGTCCCCCGGCGCGGATGTGCTGAAAGACCCATCGAAATACCCCATGCTCGAAGCCTACGTCAAAGGCGTTATAAGCCACTTCAAAGATGACGCCCGCGTGCAGATTTGGGACATCTGGAATGAACCTGACAACCCGGTTCCTCAGTACAAAGATGTTGAGCTGAAAAACAAGAATGAGCTGGTATTGCCCCTGCTGGAAAAATCTTTCGCCTGGGCCCGGGAAGCAAAGCCAATGCAGCCGTTAACATC
>JBBSQY010000078.1:0-8358 GCA_038243585.1 Candidatus Sumerlaeales bacterium
CTGATCACGAAATAAATCGCATGTCTGCCCTGCCAGACCTTGCCCATCAAAGGGAAAGTCTATTTAGGCGGCTCCTGCCGTACCTTGTCATTTCTCTGCTGACCATTCTGTTTAATTACCCGCTCATATTGCCCGGAATGGGCAACGTGCGTGAAGGCGACTTTGCGATATTTTATGCCCCTTACCGCATTTACTCTTCTCTGCAACTCCACGCGGGCGACCTCCCATTTCGCACGAACGCCATATTTGGCGGGTTCCCCATCTGGCAAGACAACCAATTCGCTTTACTTTACCCCATAAATCTGCTATTCGCTCTGCTGGTCCCGAACTTCGCAATAGAGCGATTTATTGACCTCTATATGCTTATTAACATTATGGTCCTGTCGATTGGTTCGGTGTTTTTCATTCGATCTATTGGGGTCTCCCGTCTTGCGGCTGTTGCCGCGGCGTGCACTATCAGCCTCGGCGCGTTTACCGTCACCCATAGTCAGTATCTCCCTATGATGCAAGTGCAGGCCATGAGTTTGATTGCCGTTGGATTCCTGCTTCGCTATTTTCGCACAGACGCCACCGATCACCGATTGCCACTGGCGGCTGGGATCGCCTTGGCTATGGGCCACATTGCGGGAAACCCGCAGCCTGCTGTCTACTTTCATTATGCTATTGCCGTGGGTGTAGCGGCGCTCTCTTTGCGGTTGTGGCGGCGCACGGGTTCATTTAGAGCGGGAGCCAAAATGGCCAGCGGTGGCATAGCAGCTCTTGTGTTTGGAATTTTGCTCGGAGCTATCCACCTGCTGCCGAGTGTCCACCTGATTTCCATTAGCGCCCGTGCAGATGTGGTTCGCGATGCGGCAGTATGGACCGCGCTTGGATTTCCTCAACTTTCAATGTTTCTTTTTCCCGGTTTCTATCAAGTACTGCCCTGGCATTTTAATTGGCCTCCATACGCGATGGACGGATCGCTCACGTTTACCAATTTAACCGAGGGTTTCATACCAATGGGGGTATTCGCCGCGGCACTAGGGTTCCTCGGCTGGTTCCACTGCCGAAAATCCTGGCTCGTGCAGTTTCTTGGCTGGAGCAGCCTGTTTCTCGTAGGTTGCAGCCTCGGAGACAATCTGCCTTTTTACGGATGGATTTATGATTACGTTCCCGGCTTCAAGGTTCTCCGCGTATCAACCAGAATCCTCTTTTTGTTTTACCCAGCCTGGGCTTTGCTTGTCGCTCTGGGTATCGACTCGCTTTGGAGCGAGCCAACTCGCTCAGTCAGATCAGCGCGGTGGTCAGCAGGTCTCGTAGTTGTCATGTCAGTTGTCATGTTTGTGTCAGTTTTTGGACTAAACAGAGGCCAATGGGTAACGACTTGGATAAACTCGTTTGTGCCTGATATTAAGCTGCGAACAAACCTCGAATACATGACGCTCATGAAGAGTCAGATCATGGAAGGCTTGGCAATTCAGCTCTACTTTGGTTTGTTTTTTCTGGTTACAATGCTGCTTTTGTTTACTGTCCGAAGCGCCTATGCGCGGACCCGCACCGCTCTAGTTCTTCTCCTTATGGGCATGGAGCTGGTCCTCTATGGATTTGGGTGGAATATGGCAATACAGTACCCGCCGATGGACACCGTGGAATCTGAGGAAATCAAAAGTTTTCCCGGCAAAGTTGAGGGTCGCGCCGTCATATTTGACTTCACCTATGGCGGACCTGTTAATGCAGCACTATATTCCGATGTCCAACTGGCAAACGGATATGGAGCAACTATTGACAAATGGGTATGGTTTTTCATGCCACAAGGATCTCCTCCCTGGACTGTGCCGATGCAGGAAATTTACTGCGACTTATGGAACGTATCGGATATCAGTTTCCCTACTCGTTCCGTGCAGGCAAAGGTTGGCGGACAGCCACTAACCCTCAGCGACTGGGGATGGACTAGCATTCTTAAGCAGCCAGATCCGACTTCAGGTCAGACAGTTGACCTTTTCCGGTCCATAATGCCGACTACTTTTACTGTGGAGCTTAATACGAACCAGCCAGTAAAATCCCTTCACATTCTCGGCTTCAGTGGTGATACCGGCTCTCTGCCAGATGGCACAGAAATCGGTCGGGTTACCCTTCGTACAGCAGAGCCTCACGAGGAGACCAGTGTGCCGGTCGTCCTGGGCGAAGACGTAAGTGATCTCAGTTATTTAGACTCCGGTAGAATTGGCACCCATTCCATAGCTAATATTGCGTTTCGCCGACACCTACCAGGGAACCCCAGCAAAGAACTGCTGGTGTATGATGCGGAGCTTAACGTGACAACTTCTGCGTCGCTGAAGTCGATCGAGTTTGAAGCAACAGCCCCTCACCCCGCCACCTTTGGTGTGACTCATGTAATCGCCAATTTGCAAGATGGCACGCAGATCGTCCGCGATGCTTCTGAAACCGCCGGATTTGAAAAAACAGAAAGTCAGCGCCCGTTACTATACACAATGCGCCGCAAAAACACGCCAGGCTTCGTCCGTATGATGCCCAATGCCGTTGGCGGTAGCTATAAAGAGATTAACTACATTCACTGGCGGCTTTTCAACGGAGAGATTGATCCGTTTGAAACTGTTATTGTAGACAAGCGGCTTCTTGACGATGGGGAGCTGAATGAGCTGAACGCTACCAGTCCAGACACGTTTCAAAGTACCGCGACAATCACCTGGAAAACAGATGAACACGCGACAATTAATGCCGAAGCAAATCAGCCTGGCTGGGTATTTTTAAGTTATGCCTATGATGAGGGCTGGGCAGCTACACTTAACGGTGAGCCGGCAACTATTTACCGTGCCAGCGGCCCGTTTATGGCTATTCCTGTTAATGCTGGAAAGAATACAATCGTTATGAGCTATGTGCCGAAGGGACTCATTCCAGGTGCCGCCATCAGTGCCTTTGCGCTGATTGCTCTCCTTGGAGCCTGGTTCTATGTTGGAAGAAGACGCCGCGTCAAACGAGGCAGAACAGAGGCCCACCAACCTGCAATTCTCGTAAATCTTTGACTACAACTATCATCAGCACGTACAGGAGAAGCTGAATGACTTCTGACTTCACCAAAGATATAACCGCTTTGCAAAATGCAATTAAGCTGGCACTAAAGCGGGCAGGCGGGAAGACAGTCCGGCGCAACCGGCTGAGCGAATATTAGGTGTCGCTAAACGAGGCACTGCTGGAGTTGCAGAGTCAGCTGAAAGACCTGCAGGTTGCCAACGAAGACCTTCGGATACAGAATAAGGCTCTTGCCAGCACGGCTACCAGCCTGGCGAGAGAGCAATTGCGCTATAAGCAGTTGTTTGATTCTGCTCCGCTGGCCTATCTAACCACGAAAAGTGACGGCAAAATTATCGAAGCAAATTTGGCAGCTTGCCAGCTGCTCAATGTTTCTCAAGAATTGATCCAGGGAAAGCTGTTACCGTCGCTGATTCCCGTGCCTGACCGCAAAAGCTTCAAGGCCCACTTGCTCAGTTTAAAAACTCTCGATGCGGAAATTGAGGCCATAATAAACCTGCAGACACATCAGGATGCGGAGGTTATCCCTGTCCGGGTTTCTGCAGCGCCGTTGGTAATAGTAGGTAACACAACAAAAGACATCCGGTGGATCTTACGGCCGGCGGAGCCGACGACTTCATCAACATCTAACGAGGCTGAACTGGCCAGAACTACTGTTCATCATGTCTCCCCAGCTCGTCAGGAGAACCAGTTGGAAGTATTGCAGCGGTATGCCCAGGCGCACTCTCAAATGTGGGAGTTCAAAGAGGCTCCGGCGCTCATGGAGTACCTGAGTCAGAAGGCCGCGGAACTGGTGGGAAACTATTGCTTCCTGAGTGTGCTGTCGGCGGATGGGAAACAGCTTGTTCCGGTGGCTGCGGGAACGCGGGGAAGAATGTCCGAGGCGGTATTAACACAGTTTAAGCAGGCGAAAGCGCAACCGGTTTCGAACAATATAGCCGAAAAAGTTCTCAAAACGCAGGCTCCGTGTTTGATCGGCCCCGTCGTCGATGCCGACTTGGATATGGAGCAGGTCATTTTTAAACAGGGCGCTGTCAATATGCTGCTGGTTCCCATTCGAACGGGCGAATCAAGTATTGGCCTGCTTACCCTTATGCGCGATCAAAACGACCCCATTTATAACAAGCAGGACTTAACACTTTTGCAAAATCTTGCGGATTACGCCGGCGTAGTGCTTTTTAACCATACGCTACGCCGCACTGCTCTCGACAACGGAGGCGCATTGACCGAACATGGTGCCTTCATGTTTGCGGTTTGCACTGATATGCAGGGCCCAATGCACGCCATCGCCGGCTACGCCGGAATGCTTCAGGAGCAGGCGCTGGAACTCAGCCTCGGAGACATGAAAGAGGACGCCCATCAAATAAGCAAAGCCGCCGAGCAAGTAAACAGGCTGCTAACGCAGTTGTTTGAGATGTCACGTATTGAATCCGGCGCCTCCACGTTTAGAATAGAAAGAGTGACCGCCTCAGATCTCGTAAACGACGTGGAAACCGAGGTACGGCGCGTTCTTGGTCAGCCGGAATTTTTCATAGAGCGGGAAGATGATCTGAATCTGGTTAACATAAAAGTTGATCCAGCGTGGGCCCGTCAAGCGGTTGTAAAAGCCGCTGCCGTAACACACGGGACCAATACAATAGTACGCGGTTGTTGCGTGTGCAAAGACCAGTATCTATGGTTCATCATTGAATCCAAAGACAGCCGGGACGGTCTTAATCAACTCGACAAACCTGTTTGTGAAACCGCGGATCTGACCCCGCAACCGAACATTTATTGCGTAAACGATTCCGCAGACCAGACGACCCGGCTGGGTATCATGCTGGCACAGCGTATATGCCGTCTGCTGAACGCCGAGTTTAAATACGAGTCCAAAAGCGAAACAGACGGAGTAATTCACGTAGGGTTCTCTCTGCTGAACTAAACCTGGCAGTTCATGGGCATGAATGCAGGGCACACAGAAAGTCGTGTCAGATTACTGCTACTCTTCCAGCGGTAATTCTCTTTCGTGGTGCAGTTCTACATCCCGCGGATAGCTGCCCATGACTTTTACGTTCGCGGCGTTTTTCCGCAGGATATCCAGGGATTCCATCACGGCAGGATCCTCCTGATGCCCCAGCAGATCAATAAAGAAAACAAGTTCCCATGCCCGGAGACGAGTTGGGCGGCTTTCGATCTTTGTCAGGTTAATTTCCCGATCATGAAACGGCTGGAGCAGCTCGTAGAGGGCGCCGGGCTTGTCGTGAATGCTGACCATGATACTTGTTTTATCGTTTCCGGTGGGGCGGCTCTTTTGTTTTCCGATGACCACAAAGCGGGTGGTGTTATCTTTCAGATCTTCAATGTTTGGCGAAACCACAGGGAGATTGTATTTTCGCGCCGCGATGTTGGAGCCGATGGCCGCGGCGTAATCGCGTTCTCGCGCCATTTCAACACCCTTGGCGGATGTGGAAACCTCGATGAGCTGCACGTGCGGCAGATTTTCCTTCAGCCACATCTGGCACTGTTGGAAGGGCTCGGTCTTGCTGTAGATTACTCTTATTTTGTCAAGCTCGTTGCGAGATATAAGGTTCTGGTGGATGACGAGGTTTATCTCGCTGCAAATGAGTGTCTCAAAATTTAAGAACATATCCAGATGCGTGTGGATCACGCCACCGGTGCTGTTTTCAATAGGCACGACGCCATAGTCGATCCAGTCGCGATCTACGGCAAAAAAGATATCATAGACGGAATTAAAAGGTCGCTGGATCACGGAGCTGCCAAACTCCAACAGACTGGCCTGATGACTGAAAGTCGCCTCGGGGCCAAGGTAACCAACGGTGGGCGCCCGTTCCAGCGCCAGGCTGGCCGACATGATTTCGACAAAGACATGACGGATAGCTTCGGCGGGAAACGTCCCCGCGCCGGACGCGATGGCATGCTCGATCACGAGCTTTTGCCGGGACGCGTCGTAGAAGCGCTTGCGCCCTTCTTTTTCTTTTATGACACCAATAGCCTTCGCCATGTCGGCGCGCTTATCCAGCAGCGCCACAATCTGCTGGTCAATTTCATCAATCTGTTTTCGGTAATCTTCAAGCGAGTTCATGCAGAATAGGGAACGCAACCGTTACGGGGGGAGCAAGTTATTTTTTGAGGTTTAACGATTCTTTGTAAATCAGCGAAGGGGCAGGCGACTGACAATTACATTCGAAGCCGTTTGCAGGTTCCGCCGCCAGTACTCACTTTTTGCTATCGGATACACCTGTTTGTAGCAAAATGACCCATTAAAGTTTTCGGGCACAGACCATCCGGCATTTAAGTATTGATAATATTAAACTTACATAGATTTTGTCTCTCGGCACTGCCTTTGCAAACACTCTCTACCGTGACACCAACATCATTACGTACTACGGAGGAAGTGAACCCATGCCGGTTCGTCCATTGCATGACCGAGTTCTGGTAAAGCGGGCTGATGAGTCTGAGCAGACCAGCACATCGGGCATTATTATACCTGACACAGCTAAAGAGAAGCCGCAGCGCGGATCTGTTGTTGCCGCAGGTGAAGGCAAGAAAGATGAGACCGGAAAGCGTATCGCCCTGGATGTTAAAGTTGGCGACGATGTGCTTTTCGGCAAGTATGCAGGTACGGAAATCAAGCTCGAGGGCGAAGAGTACCTGATCATGCATGAATCTGACATTCTTGGCGTTCTAACGTCAAAGGCCTGATTTCAGGCCAAAGCAGCAGAGGATAGCCCGCCTCGGCGGGTTGTTTTTGAAACACCCCAACACACCCATTCTCAAAGAGAATCTGGAGGAATAGACACACATGGCTGCAAAGCAGATTAAATACGGCGAAGAAGCCCGCGCCGCAATCTTAAAGGGCGTAGACAAACTCGCCGAAGCGGTAAAAACCACCCTCGGCCCTAAGGGCCGCAACGTTGGTCTCGACAAAAAGTTCGGCGCTCCGACGATTACCAAGGACGGCGTAACCGTCGCCAAGGAAATCGAACTGGAAGACCCATATGAAAACATGGGCGCTCAGATGGTTCGCGAAGTAGCGAGCAAGACCAGCGACGTAGCCGGCGACGGCACAACAACGGCAACGGTATTGGCCCAGGCCATCTATCGCGAAGGTGTTAAGAACGTAGCTGCCGGCGCTAACCCTATGGGCGTAAAGCGCGGCATCGACAAGGCTGTAACGGCGGCTGTCGCAGCAATTAAAGAACAGTCTACCCCTACCCGCGACCACAAGCGCATCGCTCAGGTTGCCACCATCTCTGCCAATAACGACACGGAAATCGGTGAACTCATTGCCGAAGCCATGGAAAAAGTCGGCAAAGACGGCGTAATCACGGTTGAGGAAAACAAGTCGATCAGCACGGACCTTGAAGTTGTTGAGGGAATGCAGTTCGATAAGGGCTACCTTTCCCCTTACTTCGTTACCGATCCGGACAAAATGGTTGTCGAACTGAAAGACGCCTATATCCTGATCTACGACAAGAAGATCAGCACCATGAAAGATCTGCTTCCAGTATTGGAAAAGATCGTTCAGCAGGGTCGTCCGTTGGTTATCATCTCTGAAGATGTTGACGGCGAAGCCCTTGCTACCCTGGTAGTTAACAAGCTGCGCGGCACGTTGCAGGTTGCTGCTGTCAAGGCTCCTGGCTTTGGCGATCGTCGCAAGGCCATGCTTGAAGACATTGCTGTCCTTACGGGTGGCCGTGTCATCAGCGAAGAGATCGGCATCAAGCTCGAAGGCGCTGCATTGGAAGATCTTGGCCAGGCCAAGACGATCCGCATTGAGAAAGAAAACACCACCATCATCGAGGGTGGCGGTCAGAAGACGGAGATTGAAGGCCGCATTGGCCAGATCCGTCGTCAGATCGACGACAGCTCAAGCGACTACGACCGCGAGAAGCTGCAGGAACGCCTGGCCAAGCTGGCCGGCGGCGTTGCAGTGATCAAGGTTGGCGCAAGCACCGAAATCGAAATGAAGGAAAAGAAGGCCCGCGTGGAAGATGCACTCCATGCGACCCGTGCCGCTGTTGAAGAAGGTATCGTACCTGGCGGCGGCGTTGTATTCCTGAAGGCAATTCCGGCTGTGCTGAAAGTTGCTGAAGGCCTGGAAGGCGACGAGAAGCTTGGAGCAATGATTATTGCCCGCGCCATCGAAGCCCCAGCTCGCGCCATCGCCATCAACGCCGGCCTTGAAGGCTCAATCGTTGTGGAGAAGGTCAAGCAGAGCACAGATGCAAATTACGGCCTGAACGCGGAAACCGAAGAGTACGGCGATCTTATCGAAGCGGGCGTCATCGACCCTGCCAAGGTAAGCCGTAGCGCTCTCCAGAACGC
>JBBSQY010000079.1:0-7791 GCA_038243585.1 Candidatus Sumerlaeales bacterium
CTTTCGAACTTGCAGCACCACATCATGCGGATACTCGCTGACAAGTTCATTGACAATCTTGGTTACCCGGCTTGCGTGTTTGTCCGTGTCTTCCAGTAGATAAATGTTTGCGCTCCAGGCCAGCGCGCGAGCCAGATCAATCTTCCTCCCCCCCTGCGGGAGATCATCGTTGTGCAAGGTCAGGGAAACAATTCGGTAGTTTCTGTAGGCTTTTTCAAAATCGTTTAATAATGAAAGTATGCTGTCACTTTTTGAGTAGTCAAAAAACATCTGGGCATCCTGGACATACCCAACAAGAGCGTTGACCTTGCACGCCTGGTAAAGCAGTTTAGGATTTCGATTTTCCAGGATGAAGGCAGCTCGAAATAACCGCGCAGACGACGCCAGCCGCCCAATTTCCATTTGCTGAGACGCTGCCAGGCCTGTGTATATCGCTTGCTCTACAGGGAAGAGCAGCCCAAACGGTGTACTTTTCGTGTTAGGCAAATCCAGAATTTCGCTTTCCCCTGCCAAAGATCTCACAATGGCGATCCCGCCCTCATGAAGCTTCTGTTTGCTCTGCAAAAACTTTTCGGCTGTCAGGGCCGAGGAACTGTTTTCTCCAAGCTGATACTCCGCCAGTGCCCGCCAATAAAGCGTTTCGGGATAGGCTGAGGCAAGAGATTTTGATCCACTTATCTCTACGGCGCGCTCGAAGTTCCCGGTAAGAGTTAAGGTCTTTGTCTGTAAAAAAAGAGTTCGCATATCCTGCGGCGCAGATTTCTCAATTTCGTTCATGAGATCCGCTGCTTCGGTGAAATCCCGCTGATTCAAAAGGAATGTCACCTTGTTCTGCATAAGGAAAATACGTGCACCCCACGCCATTAATCCGACAGCAAACGCCAGAATCAGAACCAACCACAAAACATATTTACTTTTCATTGGGATTGCTTCTTACTGAGGCTTTCAAGCTTTCTCGAAATTTCTGCGGTAGTAAACCAGGAATCCGAAGCAGGCGCTCCATCCGCCGAAAGCTTAGCATAGAGATCCCGCGCCAATGGGACATCATTGACGCCTTCAGCAACTCGCGCTCTTAAATATATGGCATTGCGGTTGTTGGCATTGATAGCAAGAAGTCGTGTTGCAAGCTCGCCAACCACATTCCATTCACCAAGTTTAAGGCCTAAAAGAGCCCGTCGTTCTATCCCGCCAACATATGAGGGATGCACCCGCAGGACACGACTATAAAAGGCCGCGGCCTTTTTCGCATCTGTCAGTGTCCCAGCATCCGTAAATGCAAGTTTTTCCCAAGCTGCTCCCTGCAATTCCCAACCTTGCCAGTGATTTGTGCCGGCGCCGGATTCTGATAGAACCTGCCGCGACTCCATCCATTGGTTTTTCAACTGTAGCCGCTGTGCATACTTCAGGTTCAACTCGTTTTGATAAGGGTTCTGCAACCAGGCTTTTGTCAATAAGTCATCATAATAATATACCGTCTTTGCGCCGAGCTGCGCCCGCGTAAACAGATACTCACTGTTATACGCTCGTGCAGAAACACAGACGAATGCAATAAGGGCAATACCCGCAGATACTCTAAAGCCTACGCTCATCAATGTGGACCTGGCAAATTTCACGTCGTACACGCTCCGGACAGCGTAACCGTTTCCTGCGGCCAGAGCACTGTTTCGGGCATACCGGGGATTGCTGCGGCAAGCATGGCCATTCGCTCCCCATTTCGTCTCACTTCCCTTCCGTCTGCACCCGGAAGCATGACCCACCCCCACTTTGCTCTGGAGGTAATATGCGGCGTGAATACCTTGATCCCATGTGGCGTTATCAGGCGGACCTGGGAGAAAAAACGAACGTCTTCACAATCTATAAAAGCGGATTTCAACCACTCCCCGATTCCACGAAGCTGAACGTGCCATTCATCCATAAACTCATCAGCAAATTCCATGGCAAACATTGTCTCAACCTCCTGCAGAGCGAAGTCTACATCAGCGCTCCAGACCAAAGGTAAAAACACTTTCAACACATCTGGATTAAGTTCCACAGAACCAGTAGGCAACAGGATTTCTGATGATTGGACCTTGGTGTTTAACTTTTCAAGGCCACTCGCAGCGCGCAGTGCAGCTTCGACGCGGCTTTCTCTGCCTGGCATCCGACGCGAACCAGAAAGGCTATTTGGCGCAATGGTTTCCTGGACATTGGCAGCAAAATCTTCATCCGTAAACAGAAGCTGCTGTTCTTTGCCCCGCTCAAATTCATCCTGTATCCAAGAGTAAAAGGTATTTTTTGCACGCTGCTTGTCACAGTTTGCGCTTAAAACAAGGCGCTGTTCGCACCGTGTCATAGCCACATAAAATACGCGCCGCTCTTCAGCCTCACTCTTCTTCTCGTCCATCGTCTTAAAGTAGTTCATAAGGAACGACGGCTTCGGCAACAATTCCCGCGGCAGTCGCATTGTCATCCAATGCTGCGCATCTCCGTTAACCATGCGCGGTGTTCCAGACGTTCCGGAATTCAAGTCGGGTAAATAAACAACGGGAAATTCCAATCCCTTGGCGGCGTGGACGGTCATAATTTTAACAGCATCTGATGAGGTCAGGTCAGCAGCTTCCGTAGTACCCCTGTCGCTCTGCCCCTCGCTTTTTATGTATTCGAGAAAGTCTTCAAAGCTGAGAAACTCGGCAGACCGCGCGACCATCAACAGCTTATCCAGATTAGCGACCGCCTGCTCTCCCCTGTAGCCCGCCTTAACGATTACCCTTAACCCCAGGGTGTCCATCATCTGGCGCACCACACTATAAGGCGGCATCATTCCGACCAGCGCGCGTGTCTCCTGTAATACCCCCAGTGCAAATGACAGGCGCTCCAGTTCCAGTTCGCTTAGCGGCAACCAGTTTTCATCCAGTCGATAACGCTTTTCTGCCAGTACGCGGTTTGCCTTGTCCCAATAGGAACGGCCTGGAGTACGCGAGACTTTCAGTAACAGATCATCCGTAAACCCAATTACGGGAGAGCGAAGATAGTGAACCAGCACTAGATCTTTCTGAGGATAAACCACCGCATTTAATGCCGCTACCATGTCGGCAAGTTCCGGTTGTTGAAACAGGTTAAATCCCTGCTGGGTTACCACTGGAATCCCGCGTTCGCGTAGGGCCAATTCATAATTTGCAAACACAGAACGCTTCCGAAATAAAAGCGCTACATTGCCAGGTTTCGCTTCGCCGGTTTCAATCAAACGCGCCACGTGGGCGGCCACAAGAGTTGCTTCTTCCTGTCGCTTCTCCTCCGCGTTTTTAGTAACGGCTTTTCCGGTTAACGGATCGATAACTTCTTCGCCCGTACCCGCGAGCAAGAATTCCACCCGCCCCTCACAATCGGAATTCTGCACTGTCAGCGGTTCGAATTCCACACCGTAGACATTCTGATCCGACGTCAGCAGCTTTTCAAACACACGATTGATGAAACCTAACGGCACTTCCGAAGTGCGAAAATTCGCTGCCATGCTTACCGCGCCGCGGCAGCTCCCCCACTCCTCATTCGACGTCGTTACCAGGTCCTGCACCTGCGCAAACAATGTGACATTGGCATCACGAAAACCATATACGCCTTGTTTCTTGTCGCCAACAACAAACAGACAGTTTGACCGCGCGCCGCCATGCTCATCTAACACCAACGGCTTGACGATATTCCACTGAGACTCGCTTGTATCCTGGAACTCATCCATGATCAAAAAACGGTACCGCTCCCGAATCTGCCGCTGGATATGGGGATGAGTCGACACCAGCTTTTCAGCCACGATTTCAAGATCAGCGTAGTCCAGAAGCTCCGCTTCCGCCTCATCTGTAGCGCCGCCGCGCAGGTCTTCATATATTTCGACAGTCTTGAGAAAAAGACGCGCAAGCCGTCGAGAAAGTTCGAGGTCAGCCATGTCAATGTCTGTCAGATCATCGAGGCAAGTCTTGTTGTGCCGGGCTACCAGCTCCTCAAGATTCGAGCGAATCTGATCGTATTCTTCAAAACCGGCCTTTTTAAACTCGGATTTGCGACACGAGCCTGTGGTGGTTAACAGTCCAGGAATCACCTGCTCTAGAATTGTCGCGCATACGCTCCAGTTCCCAACTGGGTCCTCTGGCCATCCGTCCACCGCCGCCGCCGTAATATCTTTAAGTTTACCCGGCTGCGCCTGCCGGTCCAGTTCCCGCAGCATTATCCTCCACTCCGCTCCCAAATCCCGTCTCAAACCCGCCACGTACTCGCCATGAAAAGCCGTCAGGCTGGTGAACAGCTCCTCCACGGAGTGCGTCACATATTCCCGCGCCGGTTTGAGATATGAAGCCCGACCGGCCAGCATTCCCGCCAGAATACCGTTCAGTGCCGAAGCCGACATTACGTTCAACAGCGCCAATAGCGCCTCATACAGCTCACCTCCGCTGTCCGCAGTCGCGGCGGAAATACCTTGAAGGGCTGCGTTCATCCGCAGTGCTCCCTCCTGCGCACCTTCGACGATCACAAAATCCGGATTTAAATGGGCATCAAACGAAAACTCTTTCAAAACTCTGCCACAAAAATTATGAATCGTACCGATGGGCGCGGCGCCCACATCACAGCGCAGCTGATGCAAGCGAGTTTTCCTGGGCCCAGCCTGGGTTTCGAGTTTCAGTTCATCCAAAACTCGCTTTATGATACGGGATTTTAGTTCCGCGGCAGCTTTACGCGTAAACGTTATGGCGACCACAGAATCCACAGGCCACTCGGGATGCTCATCTACAAGCAGGCGAAAATATTTCTCTACCAGCACCCGCGTTTTACCGGAACCGGCCCCTGCCGACACAACCACATTGCCCGGAAAATCCAGCGCCATCTGCTGATCTGCTGTAAAAGTAAACATCCCCACCTCGCTCTACTGCGTGTTTCTCGCGTCATCGTACGTCAATCCACATACACCGTGTCAAGGCGGTTTACCCCGGTCGGATGCATCTTAAATCCATGCACCCTATTTCGAATAGCCATAATCTGTTTTGCATGATTCAGCGGCACCATGGGCGGCGACTCCGCGACCATTGCCTCTGCCCGCCGATACATATCCGCCCGCTTTGCGGTGTCGCGTTCAGTGGCCGCCGCGCGCATAAGCCGCGTCGCCTCCGGGTTTGAGTAATTAAGGCTATTGTCTTCACGTCCCACCAGCTCAAACAGGAAATTATCCGGATCGCCATTATCTGAAATCCAGCCACCGTTCGCCATCATATATTCCCGGGATTTCTGCTTTTCCAGGAACGTTGGGAACTCCATCAAATCCAATTCTGCCGTAACGCCTACCGCCGCAAGATCCTGTTGTATACGTTCAGCCAGGATTGCGCCCACAGGCGAATAGATTCGCGCACGGTTATGCGTGGAAAACCGCACGTTAAACCCATCCGCATACCCCGCCTCTTTCAGCAGTTGACGGGCTCTGGCCGGATCAAATGGAAATCCAGAACGCTCAGGGTCATACCCAAGCATTCCCGGCGGGAGAATACCCGTGGCCACAACGCTGGTGTTATTAAAAAGGATATACGATAGAAAATCCTTATCGATGGCGTAATTCATCGCCAGCCGCACCTTTACGTTGTCAAATGGCGGCTTTGCGCAGTTCAGCGCAATGTAGCCCAGATTCATGGACGGTTCGCTTAGCACCGTCACATTCTTATCCGTTTCCAGCAGCTTCAGCGAGTACGGTTCTATTCCGGTTATGATATCACTGGTGCCACGCCGCAAGCTGTTTAAGCGAGTGTTTGCGTCGCGCAGCACCCGGAACTCCACCTCATCCAGCCGTGCCTTGCCACCCCAGTAATCATGGTTTTTCACCAGTGTTATCCGCTGGTCCCGGTCATAGCTTTGCAGTCTAAACGCTCCGGTGCCCACCATCGTAGTGTTAAGATCATCTTTTAACAACCGCGCTGCCGCCGGACTAATGATAGCTGCCTGAGTCATGGCAAGGTTTTTAAGGAAAGGCATATAAGGACGCGCCAGGGTGAACCGCACCGTAAGCGAATCCATAGCCTCTACTGTTTTCAACAGCACTGACGCCGTCGATGCGGGATCTCCGAACAACAGCTTCGCATACCGCATCCGCCCGCTCACATGAAATGGGTGATTGTCATCCAACTGGCGCATGACACTAAAAACGACCGCCTCAGCTGTCAGCGGACTTCCATCGTCAAATTTCACGTCCGGCCTCAGTCGAAATGTCCATGTAAGTCCGTCGTCTGACACATCCCAGTCGGTCGCAAGACAAGGTTCCACTTCGACAGAGTCTGCCTTAAAGCGCACCAGCCCTTCGTAAACCTGGTTGGCCACCAGCGCGGATTCGACATCGTTCATCTGCGCTGGATCCATGTTTGAAATATCGTTTCCGATGGTGTAAACGATGGAATTGCGGCTGGACGGGCCTGTCTTGTTTTTATCCGGCCGCCCACCTTCGCAGCCGAATAGGACCAGCATGTAGACAGCAGCTAAGCAAATGGGGGTGTTCCTGCGGAAAGCCGCTCGCAAAATTCTTAATATTTTCAATAACAACGATTGACGCCTTTCAGCCATGCCGTTTAATGCACAAGTAAGCTTACTCAAGCGGAAGCCCAGCAGGGCTAATGTCAAACTGAAAGCCGGACCTAATTTCATGAGCAAAACCACCCACAATATAACACTTATACCTGGTGACGGCATCGGACCAGAAGTTACAGATGCCGCAATAAAAATTATAGAAGCCAGCGGAGTTTCCATCAACTGGGACAGAGTCGAAGCCGGAGGAGCAGTAGCCGTCACCCACGGCACCCCAATCCCAGAGAACGTCTATACCTCCATTATACGTAATGGCGTCGCTTTTAAGGGCCCTGTCGCAACCCCTATTGGCAGCGGCTTTACGAGTGTAAACGTTGCAATCCGAAAAAAGCTTAATCTTTACGCTAACCTGCGCCCGGCCAAAAGCATTCCGGCCCTGAAAACCCGTTATGATGACATTGATCTTGTAATTGTCCGCGAAAATACGGAAGATCTTTACTCTGGCCTTGAGCACATTGTGGTGCCTGGCGTGGTCGAGAGTATCAAAATAATTACAGAAAAAGCCTCAACGGCAATTGCCCGGTTTGCCTTCGAATACTCGCGACTGCACGGCCGCAAGCAGATAACTTCTGTCCACAAGGCCAACATCATGAAACTCAGTGATGGTCTCTTTCTGGATTGCTGTCGCCGGGTTGCCACGGAATATCCGGAAATCGAATACAAAGAAATCATCGTAGACAACTGCTGCATGCAGCTTGTGATGAACCCGAACCAGTTTGACGTTCTGCTGCTTGAGAACCTTTACGGCGACATCGTAAGTGACCTGTGTGCAGGACTGGTGGGCGGGCTTGGTGTAGTGCCTTCGGCCAACATCGGTGATGGCATCGCCGTTTTCGAAGCTGTCCATGGCAGCGCTCCAGACATCGCCGGCAGAGGCGTGGCAAACCCAACAGCGATATTACTGTCAGGGGTTCTAATGCTCCGGTACTTGCATGAAGTTGAAGCTGCTGACCGCGTGGAAAAGGCGGCTTTCGCCGTTCTGGCCGATGGGCAGACTTTAACCAGGGACCTGGGTGGATCCGCATCAACAACCGAATACGCTGACGCCATAATAGAAAAAATGCACCAGAGCTGACGGCTTACCTGTTATATTAATAACGGTAGGCTTTTGAACATTTCCAAAGTTACACCCCGATTTTGCAGGTTTTGCAAAATCGGGGCTAATACCATTTGCAGCTTTAGTTCACATCTCGCCTGAACCCAATC
>JBBSQY010000080.1:0-7583 GCA_038243585.1 Candidatus Sumerlaeales bacterium
CGGCATGATGAAAAATTTTCTCGGCAAAGTCTTCGGAAACAAGCAACTCCGAGATATGAAACGCATTCGCCCCATCATTGATGAGATAAATGCCTACTACGACGAGTATCATAATCTTTCGGAAGACGAATTGCGTGGGAAAACCGCCGAGTTTAAACAGCGTCTCGCTGATGGCGAAACCCTGGATGATCTGCTGCCGGAAGCTTTTGCGGTAGTCAAAGAAACCTGCCTCCGCCACAAGGGTAAAAGCTGGCCAGCCGCGGGCGTGGACGTAATTTGGGACATGATACCCTATGATGTGCAGATGGCCGGCGGCATCGCGCTGCACGAGGGCCGCATCGCAGAAATGGCAACGGGCGAAGGTAAGACCCTGGTCGCCGTTGCGCCATTGTACCTTAATTCACTGCCAGGTCGCGGCACTCATCTTATTACTGTAAATGATTATCTTGCCATGCGCGATAGCGAATGGATGGCTCCGATATTTGAATTCCTGGGCCTGACCGTCGGCTGTCTGGACTCCACCGAACCAAACACGCTTGAGCGCCGCTCAATGTATGAAAAAGATATTACCTACGGCACCAACCATGAATATGGCTTTGATTACCTGCGCGATAACATGGTCACCAGTCCCGATCAGGTTGTGCAGCAGCGCGGACATTTCTTCGGTATTGTCGACGAAGTGGATAACATTCTTATCGATGAAGCGCGGACACCGCTGATCATCAGTGGTCCGGTAGACCGTAGCACACACCGCTATATTGAAATTAAACCGGTAGTTTTTGAGCTTGTAAAGAAGCAGAACGCCCTTTGCAGCCAATACATGACAGCCGTGGAACAGGTGGCCCGCAAAGGTTCCATTTCTCGTGAGGAAGGCGTTATGCTGCTTCAGGTGCAGCGCGGACTTCCGAAGCAGAAGCGTCTCCAGAAGATGAAATCGGAAGCGGGAGTTCAGGCGCTGATTGAGAAGACAGAGCTTGAATTTATGTCTGAGAAAAAGCTGCCGGAACTTGACGAAGGGCTCTATTACACGGTTGACGAAAAGACACATCAGATCGACCTGACAGAGAAGGGCCGCGAAGAACTTTCGCCGACCAATCCCAAGCTTTGGGAACTTCCGGATATCGTGGAAGAAATTGCAGCTATTGAAGCCGGTGATTTTGATATCATCGAATTGGTGGATGGCACAGAGGTGCTGCTCAACGGAACCCGCAAGCAGCGCTTGGCGACAAAGCAAGCGGATGGCAGCTTCGAACTTCACAAGCATGACGGCGTGCTTCGCATACCAGCCGACCAGGTGGCTGCTTTAAAACCGGGACCAGATCTGGACAAGCCCGGCCGGGAACGATTCAAGGATGTCATTCGCGCTGAGATGAGCGTGCAGACGGAAAAACTGCATAACATCTCTCAGATGCTGAAGGCCTATAGCCTTTACGAAAAAGACGTCGAATACGTTGTGCAGGAAAATAAGGTCATCATCGTAGATGAATTTACTGGTCGTCTGATGAACGGTCGCCGCTGGAGCGATGGTTTACATCAGGCCGTTGAGGCCAAGGAAGGCGTTGAGATCGAGGTGGAAACCCAGACTCTCGCCACAGTAACACTTCAAAATTATTTCCGTATGTATGAGAAGCTTTCAGGCATGACCGGAACTGCGGAAACCGAGGCAGGGGAGTTTGCCCATACTTACGAAATCGATGTAATGGTAGTTCCAACGAATCGACCAATCAAACGGGTTGACGGAACTGATGTCGTTTATAAATCAAAGCGGGAAAAATACAAGGCAGTTATCGACGAGATTGTCGTTTGCTACGAGAAACAACTCCCCGTTCTGGTCGGTACAGTCAGCGTTGATGTGAGTGAGCTTCTTAGTCGCTATTTGAAGGCACGTAAAATTCCTCACAACGTGTTGAACGCCAAGAATCACCAGCGTGAGGCTGAAATCGTTATGGGTGCCGGACAGCCCGGCGCGGTCACCATTGCCACCAACATGGCCGGTCGTGGTACAGACATTAAGCTACATCCAGATGTGATAATTCGCAATGAAGCAGGCGAGGGCATTGCCGGGGGGCTGCAGATTATCGGCACCGAGCGCCATGAAAGCCGACGTATCGATCGTCAGCTACGAGGCCGTGCCGGTCGTCAGGGCGATCCTGGCGCATCCAAGTTTTTCATCTCTCTGGAAGATGATCTGATGCGCCTGTTCGGCAGTGATCGAATCGTGCGTATCATGGATCGACTAGGTCTCGAAGAAGGCGAAGATATCACCCATCCTCTCGTTTCTCGTGCCATTGAGAGCGCGCAGAAGAAAGTAGAGTCACGCAACTTCGAGATTCGTAAAAAAACTCTCGATTACGACAACGTAATGAACAAGCAGCGCGCTGCCATATACACGCTGCGCCGCGATGTCCTTATGGGTGAAAACATCAAACCCATTATTTTGGACATTCATCTGCAGGCTATCGAAAATCTGCTCTCAGGGTTCCACCCCGCCGGCACATCACCGGGAGAAACGTGGGATGCAGAAGGCTTTCTGGACCACGTTCAGCGTCATGTTCCTTATGCTAACTTTAAGGAGCTTGAAGAGGAAATCCGCGGCACGGACATAGATACGCAGCTTGATCTCCTTTCCGAGAAGCTCAATGAGTCGTACCAGGCAAAATCCGAGCAGCTGGGCGAAGAACTGCTGGTTCGTCTGGCACGCTACGTGATTCTCCGCCGCATTGATGACAACTGGAGAGATCATCTTCTCGCCATCGATGAAATGCGCGAAAGCATTGGATGGCGCGGATATGCGCAGCTTGATCCGTTGGTAGAGTATCAGAAAGAAGCTTCCATCATGTTCGAGGAACTGATGGGTCACGTACACAGAGAAGTGTTTGAGCACTTCTTCCTGACGCAGCCGGTAATGCAGGCTCAGGAACCGGAGCAGCAGGTGGGACAAATCCAGGCGCGCCAGGCAACTCTGGAAGAAGCGATGCCGGAAGCGGCCGGAGTGACTGCAGACGGAGAGGACGCCATTGATCAGGGTCCGGCGCAACCTGTTCGACGTGACATGTCCAAGGTCGGTCGCAATGATCCTTGCCCTTGCGGCAGTGGGAAAAAATATAAGAAGTGCTGCGGAGCGGGCGTAGAAGCAGTTTAAGGTGCGCAACCGGGTATATTGCTACAACACAACATCTTTAGGTTAAAGCCTCTCCTGGAGCCCGCCACGGCGGGCTTCAGGGGGAATGCTGGTCTTGCTAGTGGTTAATATAGCGGGCTCCACAAAAACCTCATAAACGAGCGCGAACGATTTACCCTGATATGAAGTCGCGGGCGGCTTCAGGGGATATTGGCTTGGAAAAATAGTAGCCCTGGGCCACTACTGTCCGGTTGAGCATTATCAATAAGAGTATAGATTGCTGATCGCATTTAATTTACAGGCTATTTTCGCCGTTATCGATTTGAAACTGTAACACCCCGAAAAATTTCTGCACCTTTCCGGAAACCCGGAAGGAGCAAATTTTGAACACTGGCCGTTTAGTTTTTTCTCAGCTTATGGACTTCGTTCCGCAGCACGAATTTCGCAAATGCGTTGACCGCTATCAGGGCAACAGGCGCGTCCGCAGCTTTACCTGCCAGGACCAGTTTCTGGCCATGGCTTTTGCGCAACTTACCTGGCGCGAAAGCCTTCGCGATATTGAAGCCTGTCTTCGCGCCATGCATCCAAAACTCTATCACATGGGTTTTCGCGGGCGGATCGCCCGCAGCACGCTGGCCGAGGCGAACGACAACCGCGACTGGCGCATCTACGGCGATTTCGCCCAGGTGCTCATTGGCCGCGCCCGCCAGCTTTATGCGGACGAGAAACTTACGGCGGACGTGACCGAGACGGCTTACGCGCTGGATTCAACCACCATTGATTTATGTCTGGAGCTGTTTCCATGGGCGAAGTTCCGACAAAACAAAGCCGCCGTGAAAATGCACACGCTGCTGGATCTTCGCGGCTCCATCCCTACGTTTATTGCCGTTACGCCGGGATCGGTGCATGACGTGCGCGTGCTTGATTATATGCCCATCGAGCCGGGCGCCATCTATGTCATGGACCGCGGCTACCTGGATTTCGATCGCCTCTACCGCATCCATCAGGGACGCGCCTACTTCGTGATTCGCGCGAGGGACAATCTTCAATTTACCAGGCACCGTTCAGGCCCGGCGGATAAATCTATGGGCCTGCTCCTTGATCAAACCGGCAAACTCTCGGGAGACAAGTCCCACTCGCGCTATCCGGACAACCTCCGCCGGGTTCGCTATTACGACGCCGCCAACGATCAAGACCTCGTCCTACTGACCAACCAGTTCGACCTCCCAGGCCTCGCCGTCGCCGACCTTTACCGCTTCCGGTGGAAGGTGGAATTGTTCTTCAAATGGATCAAGCAGCACCTGCGCATCAAAGCATTCTATGGCACCTCGGAGAACGCGGTGAAGACCCAGATATGGACGGCGATCAGCGTATACACGCTCGTGGCTATTATGAGGAAAGAGCTGAAAACTCCTTGTCAAATGCACACTATCATGCAAGTTCTAAGTCTAAGTTTGTTCGAGAAAACCCCGATTCTACAGGCGATAACAGGTGGCGAGTACACAATGCCTGCAGATTCAGATTGTGAACAGCTGAATATATTCGACTTATGAACCGGACACTAGTGGCCCTGGGCTAGTACACAGCCCATTTCTGAGAGGACTTTGGCCTGCTCTGCAGTCTCTACTCCTTCGGCAACGACTCCAACGCCAAGGCCCTGAGCGAGAGCCATAATGGTGCGGATTATTTCCACGGCTTCTCTGCTGGAGCCTATGCCAGAAACAAAAGATTTGTCAATCTTCAGTGCATCTACCGGCAGCTTATGGAGATAGGACAATGACGAGTATCCAGTCCCGAAATCATCTACTTGAATTTCAATTTCAAGGCCTTTCAGCTGCGACAGAATTTCAGGCATAGTGTCGCTTAAAACAACAATACTACCTTCCGTTATTTCGAGCCGCAATACGCCGGGAGGCAAATTGACATCTTTAAGCAGACTGCGCACGTCCTGAACAAATCGAGGGTGCCTGAGCTGATGCGGCGAAACATTTACATTCAGGGTTAACATATCCTCAGGAGCACGATCTTTGTTTACGCCCGCAATCCACACGCATGCTTCGCGTAGCACCCACATTCCCAAAGGCACAATCAGCGCGGTTTCCTCTGCAATGGGGATGAATTCCAGAGGCGAAATCATTCCTTTCTCCGGATGATTCCAGCGGACAAGGGCTTCGAACCCGCGCGGTTTACCTCCCGCCAGCCACACAATGGGCTGGTAACATAAGAAAAACTGCTGCTTTTCCACAGCCGTGCGAAGGCTGGTTTCGAGGTCAAGGCGATGGATTGCGGCGTCGTGCATTGCCGGGTCAAAAATCTCATACCGACCTTTTTCCTTAGCTTTGGCCCGGTACATTGCATTGTCCGCATCGCGTAAAATATCATCTGGGTTTTTATAGCCAGTCGAACTAACTGCAATTCCAATACTGGCCCCGGTGTAGACTTCATTTCCAAATGGTTTAAAAGGCTTGGAAAGTTCGATAAGTACGCGCCGTGCCGCTTTTGTACCGTTGGTTGCATCGGACTGGTCCAGCCTGTTGTCAAGCAGCACAGTAAACTCATCTCCCCCGAGGCGCGCTACCAAATCTGTTGGCCTTACGCATCGGAGCAACCTTTGACCGACCTCCTTCAGCAATTCGTCGCCTGCGAAGTGGCCGAGGCTGTCATTGATAACCTTAAACCGATCCAGATCAATAAACAATATTACAAAGCCATGTGTTGGATATCGGGCCTTCTGGTCAATGGCGTGCTGAACCGCCTGGAGGAATGCCGGACGGTTTGCCAGTCCGGTTAAATCATCATTTTTTGCCCAGCGGCGAAGTTCATCTTCCGCCGCTTTTTTTTCTGTTATATCTTCTATCTGAGAAATGAAATAAAGAGGCTGTCCATCTTCACCCCGAACTAAGGAAACCCCAAGATTACTCCAAATTGTCCTCGAGTCTCTATGAAAATATCGTTTTTCCATAGAGTAGGAGGTTATTCGATTTTCCAATAGATCATTAATAAAATTCAGGTCAGTTTGGAGATCGTCCGGATGGGTAATAGACTGAAATGAGGTCGTAAGTAGTTCACTCTCAGCCATGCCCAAAATCTGGCAAAGCTTCCGGTTTACCTGGAGGAATTTACCATTGAGGTCCACCAGAGCCATACCTATGGGTGCATGGCCTACGGCGTTTCGGAACCGCTCTTCACTTAGACGCAAATCTTTCTCATCTTGAGTGCGTCGGTCATCGGATCTCGAGAGGCTGCAACCGGTCCATAAAATGACAGCGGCGAAGACGATCATATGAGAAACCGTAAGAATCACGGTCTCCATTTCGACCCCGTAGAGTCCACTTTTCTGGCCCGCCAAGGCTATTGCTCCAAGCACCAGTGGAAGCGCAAATGAGAGAGGAAGCAATAATCGGGTAACATTTCCTCCCGTGTTGCATCGGGAAAACACAGCCACTACCCCTTCTTTCGGATGGGCGAACAAAGCCGCCATTGAAAGAAGTAAAGATATGCCTGCAGTTCCCAGAACCATAGGCACATACAATTGAACCCTATAGAGTGACTGGACCCCAAACAAATGGCCGACAACGGCAAGAATGGAAAGAACAAAAGTAAGAAGTGCTAGCCCGCGGGAAATCATGCGGCTTTTTTTGAAAGGTAGGCATGCGAGAGACAAGGCTAGCAGAAGCATACTGATAGCCGTGTTTGGGTTCATGAGGTTTAGGGTGGCTCTATCAATGTGTCTCATCTGGTTGAGCAACACGTGATCGAGATCAATTCCCATGAAGGTCAACAGGTTTAACAATTTTGTAAATGCGATAAGCGCAACCCCTCCCGCAAGGGCAGCTGACGCTATTTTTTCCCGGCGAGAGTTGCCCCGTTCCAGCCAAATGCTGACACAAAGGACGGCAAAGCAAATTGCTGTTAGGGGATTCATAGGTACAAATCCGGGAAGCAATCTTCGAAGCAGAGGAAAGTTTAAGGCCCATCCGGTTAATACTATGACTACAAACCCGGCACTAAGCAGAGACAGTATTAAGGAAAACTGTTTTGTGATAAGGAATTGCGGTATAATTAGATTTTTAGGACCTCTCAAAGTAAAGGCCCATAGATTGGGAAGATTTTATTAGCTGATGTGCTTCTAATAACATATTGCATGATAACCCTCTGCTGCTGCCTAAGTTCCAAAGATTAATAATTGATGAAGTAGCAGCGACCGGGTTGAAAATTAACTGCACCGGGATTGCATAAACAGTCTATGCATTTCCATCATGCAACTGTTAACGGTTAACTAAGAGACTGGACAGAAAATCTCTCAAAAATAAACCTGCCGGCCTGAACGTAGGATGGGCATTCCTGCCCGTCTCGCATAACTTTAGCCACATTAGGCGTTGCCAACCTGCAATTTCCCGCCTCTGCGTAAAATAACACTTAGCCCCCGCGATCAACATCCGCGATCAGTGAAGTCCAAAGA
>JBBSQY010000081.1:0-6947 GCA_038243585.1 Candidatus Sumerlaeales bacterium
AATCGGATATTTCACTGTCGTATATTCCCACACCTGCCGCTCCATGTCAGTCATCACCATTTTATATACGAAAGGCCGAAAGTGGAACTTGCCCGTCTCGTCTACAAAACGCGGCATGGTGGGCGGGTGACTGACGACGTCGTAATCGAGTTTAGCAGGGTCGCGCACGGCGAAAAACGATCCAAAGATAGCGAGTAGATATAACAGCAACAATACGATGCCGCCAAAAAGCGCCGTGCGGTTCCTCCGTAAACGCCGCCATGCCATGCGCGACGGCGACGCGGGTGCCCGGCCAGCCTGGGCCTGTAAGGCATCTGCCTCCGCCGCTTCCAGCATTGATGTATTTGAGGCGTTAGTCATACCTGATCCTTGGGTCGGTCAGCGATAGCAGCACATCGGCCACCAGGTTCCCTACGATCAGCATTATTGTTCCCATCAGCACAGATGCCGCCACTACAAACATATCCTTGCTGAAATATGCCTCGATAATCAGTCTGCCCAGGCCCGGCCACGCCATCACGTTTTCCACCAGCACCGCGCCGGAAAGCAAGTCGGCAAATGCAAAGCCAAACAGGGTGATCAGCGGATTGACGGCATTACGCAGGGCGTGCTTCATCACAGCTTTGGGATAGCTGATACCCTTGGCGCGGGCGGTACGCATGTAATCCATGTTCAGGGTTTCCAGCAGATTGCTACGCATTTGGCGGGTATAAATGGCGAGGCCGCCCATGCCCAATACGATGGTCGGCAGGATCAGGTGCCAAAGGATGTCTTTCGTTCGCTCCCACGACGAGGTCATCTGCCAGGCGTAATCACTACGCATGCCGGTTGTCGGAAACCAGTTGGTTATGGCGGCAAAGTAAACCGCCAGCAGCGCGAGGAGTACGCTCGGGATGGAAAGTCCAATAAACGCAATTGCAGATGTGAGGCGGTCGGTCCAGCCGTTGTGCTTCACCGCGGCCAGAATGCCCAGCGGCACCCCAATGCACCAGGCAAAAATGGTGGAGGTCATGGCCAGCAGAAATGTGGCATAGAGGCGGGTGGCAACGAGGGATCCCACGGACACCTTGTAGGTAAACGACTGTCCGAAATCGCCATACCGAACGATCCCCCACAGCCATTTGGCCCATACAATATAGAAAGGCCTGTCCAGGCCCAGCCGAGCCGCTTCGCGTTCGATCAGTTCCGTGCTGATTTTCGGGTCGAGTCGCAAGCGCGACAGGTAATCTCCCGGACTATGAAACAGCAGAAAGAAAGTGATAAAGGAGACGGCCAGCAACAGCGGCACAGCCTGCAGCAGACGGCGGAGGATCAGCTTAAGCATGACAGGGGCCGGGGCATGATTTCATTTTGACCAATTTGGGAGTTTTTGCAGGCATCAGTTTGAGATATAAGCGTAAGAGCAGATCGCCGGGGCAACACAAAAGATATGGGGGCCTGCAATCTTGTGGGGAGGGTATTTTGACTCGGATCCGGAACACGGGGCAAAGCGATAACAAATCGCGCACACTCCAAATTTGCTTGTCGTGGAGAAAGCGTGGTACCAGAAATGTCCGGTTGCACCACTTGACGGTGCCTGGGCGGATCGGAATGCTCCGGATTGGGCCGCAATTACTGCCCGAAGATAAACGGCAGGGAAACCCAGAGCGATTGCGCGCCATGCTCCGCGGGCAGGCGCCCCAGGTTACCGGTGTTACTGACGGCATTATAGGCAGCCTGATCCAGTTCTGCATTGCCGGTGGATTTGACAATTGTAATGTTTTGGACATTGCCATTGGGCAAAATCTCCCATTCCACGACACAGACGATATTTTCGTCATCAATTCCCGTTGGAGCGATAAAGTTTTGGCTCAAGAGCAGGATCGCGCGGTTCGTGTATAGACTGTTGAGCGTGCCCTGCGGGCGGTCAAGAGGCAGCGGCGCACCCTCTACACCGTCGGGCACTCCTGTTTTACCGGCTTTTGTACCACCTTCGCCTTCTCCTTCCCCTGCCGCATCAGACTTTTTGTTATCCTTGTCTTCCTTTTTATCGTCATCTTCGACTTCGTAGACGCTGGCGATTTCTTTTTTCTTAGATTCCGATTTTTTGTCGTCGTCAGACTTGTCAGATTTCTTCGATTTCTCAGACTCCTCGGATTTCTCTGTCTTGTCTTTGTCGTCGGATTTTTTCGGCTTCTTGGTAGGTTCCGGCTTTGGCTTTTCTTCTTCCTTCTTCTTTGGCTTTGGCGTCGGCTCAGGGGTTGGCTTGGGCGTGGGTTTTGGTGTCGGCTTAGGAGTAGGTTTTGGGGTGGGTTTGGGCGTTGGTTTGGGGGTAGGCTTGGGCGTTGCTTCCGGAGTTGGGGACGGTGTTGCTTCCGGTGTCGGAGACGGTGTTGCTGTCTGTTTAACCGGTAACGGCGTCAGGCGCGGCGTGACTGCTGGTGTGGGCGCAGGCGTAACATCCGGCGTGGGAGCGGAGGTCGGTTCCGGTGTGAGATCAGGGATTGGCTCCACCGCCGGCGTTTCGGCGTCGGCGTTATCCGCCAGTTCCGTCAGCGATGGCAGTTCCATATCCGGCGGAGTCGCACCCGGCCCACCGGCATCCAGTGTCGTCCCCTTTGGCATCACAAGAAACTTCAGTTTTTGCACTTCAGGCTTTGGCTGCCACCACGCCATAGACACGGCCAGGCCCAGCAATATGCCATGGATGATCAGCGAGTATTTTAGATACTTTAACAAATCCAACCCGCCAGTAACCGGAATGGAAAAATGCGTGAATGGTCATTCGTGATGTGTCGTTCGTAATTCAAAACTACGGCACCGCTGTGTCCACAGGCAACCCAACTCCTTCAATTCCCGCGCGGCGCAGCGCACCTATCGCCTGCACAAAAGCCTCATAGGGTATATCACGATCAGCATTCACCTGGACAGCCAATTTGCCCCCCGACGCCGTGTTTCGCTCGCGCAGTTGGCTTTCCAATTCGTTCAATTCCAGCGCCTGACCGTCCAGTTCAAACGTGCGCGGGCCAGTCTGCCCCGCCGTGCCGGCCATGGCTTTGGATATGCTGATCGTCGCCAGATTCGCCGGGTCCGCCGTAAGTGGCGATGCGCCCTGGCTCATGCCAGGTAGTTCAATTTCGACGCCCGACTTAAGCGACGGCGCCATGATCATAAATGCGATCAGCAGTACGAAAACCACGTCCAGCAAAGATGTCAGATTGATCTCGGAAACCGGCTTCGCGCCCCGTCTGTGTCTCCGCATACTACTGTGCCTCATGGCTGCTTCCTAATCATCATCAAAGCACTACCGGTAGTAGGTTAATGTTATCAAGTGTTTAGTACTTTTAACACCCGTCGGTAAGAGAAGCGCCTTTTTATCGTAAGAACGCGCAAGCTCTCATGCGCACGTATTGCGCGGTCTCAATTTCTCATACGTTAATAATACAGCCAGTCGTCAACGCTGCTGCCGACAGTGCTTGGCGTGCCCTGCGTGTCGGCCTGCCCCAGCGCCCAGTCGTAATCAGCCTGATCACGCGGCTTGGAAAGGCGCCCGATGTAGAAACGGTCAACGTTTAAACGACCCGATCCTGTACCGAAGGTTTCCGTATTATACCCAATTCCATCTGTCGAACCCTGGCTGCCCCAGTACCGAGCGCCGGTGATCTGACTCGACGAATCCCGAACCCAATTAACAAACAACGGATTATGCCCGCTCGGAAGGTTTGCACCATAAGGTTGGCGCCAAAGTTGGATAAAATCGCCATCCTGCGCTTCCTCGAAATCTGTAATTTCGCGGCCGGCGCCCCACTCCGGAATCGCTCGGGCTGCCAGCTTGTCGGCGTCGGTTACGCCATACCATCGCAGCCGAAAACTTCTCATATTCGCCGCCGTCTGGATGTTGCCGATGCGCGGATGTCCATAGGTTGCATTATAAGTGTTTAATGCCAGCACGGCGGTTTCAAAAGCTACGCCGCTGCAGTAGGTGGTGATGGGGTCGCCCGGGTTGCCGGCGTAAACAGGACAAATGATTTCCCCGAGGTAAGCCACGTTTTGCGTGACCCCATAGTCGCCCCGTCTATTACCCCATAGGTAATCGAACGTTCCGTCAGTGGGGTAGCTTTTGTATTGCTGAAGAACCGCGCGATTCAGACTCCATGGTGCAACGGTGGCCTTGAAGTAATAGGAACCGGACGCCCCCGCGGGAATGGTAATTGTGCACGGGACGACCGCGTTACCATCAGTATATCCAGCGCCGCCGTTGTCTGCCACGCCGCCGGTTACCTTGGCATTGGTGTCTGAATCATGAAGATCGACACGGATAACGACTCGCTTTTCCGGTTCGCCTGCGGTTTTAGAAAACTGCGTGTTTATAGTAACAGCCTGCCCCGGACTGAAGTAAGCGGGAGCATTGTGGATCGCGACGCTGACGGCAGAGTGAACCTGGGTGGTGCTGAGCGTCAGCATCAGGATGGTTGAAAACAGGATTTTATAAGGCATCCACATTAGATCTTCATATATGCCGCTACAGGTCACAGCGTCAATGGGCATTTCTTAACAAGCACGAACCGGCGGTACCAGGTTACACGCTGCAAATAGTAATCTCGCTTACAGTCCAAACGGTTTAATTTCTGTTAGCGTTTCAGGCTAAAGAGAATCGAGAAAAGCCCGGAGCGGCTGCCAGAAGTTTTCTGTTCCGTACAAGTCCATGACTTTGGCGAAAGCGGTTTCTGCTTTGGCGTGAGAAAAGTTCGGCTGCGTCAGAGCTTCTTCGATGGCACTAGCCAGGGCGTTTTCATTTTCCGGCGGTACGATCCACCCGCATTTACCATGATTCAGCAAGTCGGCGCAATCTCCGACATCCGTTGCTATTACCGGTACTCCCGCAGCCATCGCTTCCACTATGGCTATGGGAAGAGCTTCATTGCGGGCAGGAGACACAAACACGCTGGCGGTGGCCAATAGCGGCGCGAGAGACTCCTGCATGCCCGCATAGCTGATTCTCCCTTTCAGCGCCGGGCTCTCACCAAGTTCTTCTAACGTCGATACAAAAGCGGGTTCTGCGGGTGGCATGCCGGTAATAACCAATTTAAAGTCCAAACCGGGAACCGCCCTCCTCAAAACACTCAAGGCCCGTAGTAAGACGTCTGCGCCTTTCCTCGCAATAGTACCGTTCATAACAATAAGTTGTGGGCTATTAAGGGCCGCTTCGGACGATGCGAAGCGTGCTGTGCCCAGGGGCGCAAGATCGTCGATGCGGATGGAATTGCGGGCAATAATGCTGGGGGTGCCTGACGGCGGGCTGAGGAATTTCATGCTGGAAGCAGAAGCGTAAATCAGCCCGTCGGCCCAGCGACGGATGATGCGTTTTTTCCACCGGGTACGCCGATCGGCGGCGTCCAGGGTTTCGTGGATGTGCCAGGCGATGGGCAGCCCTGCCAGCCTGGCGGACAGGGCCGGAAACATACTCGCACTTGTGTTGATGTAAACCAGGTCAATCTTGCGGGATTGAAAGAATCTTCGGAGACGCAAAACATACCGCATCCGATTCGCGGCGATGGCCATTTTTTGCGCGGGGCCTGCTTCTGTAATGGCAACTTGCGGATTCGCGATAATTACAGGCTCAACACCGTTTTTGACAGCGCGGTCCGCCAATGGACCACCGCCCGGCAAAATCAGATAAACTTCATAATCCGCCGCAAGGCATGAGACCGTTTCAAGAAGCGCCACGCCAGAGCCAGAAATTTCTGACAGATGAGCGACAAAAGCAACCCGCTTCATGAACCGGGCGACAGTTCATCTGCGGGAATGCGCCGGTCCGGGGTGTCACCGATGAGACCCACCCCATCCACATCAGACTTCCGGCGCAGCGGCAGTTGTCGCGTATCCAGCAACAGCGCAACGCCGTAAAATATCCAGATCCTCGTATACAGGAACGTATCCTGAATGATGGACGTGACCACAATAAACACCAGCACCACAAGGACCGTCGACGACAAGTTGCGGGCGAAATTATCCTGCGCCGCTATGGCCTGCCGTCGGTATCTCCAGGCTTTGAAAAATATGGTAAGGACAAGAGCAAAGAAAAGTAATAGACCAACTATGCCGGTTTCCACCATGACCGCCATGATTCCAAGGTCCATAAACTTTAGTTCGTTGGCGCCGCGGTATTGGGCAAAGTAGGTGGGGTAATCCGGCGGAATATACTCATGCCAGATTTTTGAAAAAGATCCAAACCCCACACCAAATATCGGGAAGTCTCTAAACATTTCCATACCCATCAGATAAGAATCTCGACGCTCAAGGAACGAGTAATCTTTACTGAGGTTGCCGACGGTCAGCAGTCGCTTGATGATGAGAGGAAGTACCGTAAAGGCGCTGATGGCAACCAGCACGGAGAGCAAGCTAAGAAAAATCGCACGATTTTTATAAATATACAGTGCCGCGCACAGCACCACAACAATGCCTGCAACCACATAGGTTTGGCGATTAAAGGTTAGCGCTGATACCCCAAGGATAAGAACTCCCAGCACAATAGCCAGCCCCCTGGTATATTTGCTTCGCGAGTCCGCGAACAGAAAAAACGCAAAAGGGAAAGCGAAAACCATGTTCCAGGCAAAGACAATAGGATTTGCCGCAGTCCCCTGTACTCGCGTGCCATAGCCCCAATTGCCGGCAAAGGCGCCAAAGATGCCTATGCTGAAAGCTTCCACCAATCCGCCGACAGCCGCCGCCGCCGTCAGCAAAACGACGATCCATGAGAAAGCCAGAATTGCGCGTTCGCTGGACAATGATACTGCCAGACAAATGGACAACACCAGATAGATCAGCACATACCGGGCATACAAAATTCCGTTGTCAGAATCAATGCCCAGTAACCCATTGATTATGAAATAGGCTGCGACAATAACGAGAAGAGGTAGCAACGCAAACCTAAGCGACAGAGCCTTGCCTTGTACCGCATACACACA
>JBBSQY010000082.1:0-6491 GCA_038243585.1 Candidatus Sumerlaeales bacterium
CCGAGAGAGCCCTCAGCTCAGCATCGTGTTGCCATGCTATAACGAGGCAGATATCCTGCCTGCGTTTATTGAGACGGTCGTTTTAAACGCCAGGCCAATGGGACTTTCTTTTGAAGTTCTGGCCGTGAACGATGGCAGTTCTGACGGCACGGGCGCTGTTCTTGACAACCTGACCCAACGCATTCCGGAGCTGAGAGTCCTCCATTTTTCTCGCAACTTCGGGCACATGGCCGCGCTGACGGCCGGGCTTGACCATGCGGCGGCAACCGGGGCGGTGATCACCATGGACAGCGATGGCCAGCACCCCCCGGAGATGCTCCCGACGCTGGTGGAGCGATGGAAGGAGGGCGTGGATATTGTCCAGACGGTCCGGCGCGAAACGTCAGACGCTACGCTGGGCAAGCGCGCATCCTCGTTTCTTTTTTATTACATTCTGAATCGGCTGGGCGATACGCCAGTGGTTTCCGGTGCTGCGGATTTTCGACTGATGAGCCGGCAGGCTGTCGACGCGCTTAAGAATCTGCCGGAGAAAGCGCGGTTTGTGCGCGGGCTGGTGTTCTGGATCGGGTTCAAAATGGAGTATGTCGAATTTAACGCGCCAGCGCGGCTCGGCGGCCACAGCAAATATAATCTTCGCAAAATGTTGCGGTTCGCCATCGACGGTATTACGAGCTTTTCCACGGTTCTCCTGCGCCTGTCGGTGGGTGGCGGGCTCATCGCCGTGGCCGCCGCGGTGGTCTATGGTTTGATTATCGTGTTTCTTTATATCACCCAGGAGGGAAACCTGGAAACGGGCTGGAGCAGCCTGATGCTCGCGGTGTTGTTTATGGGCGGGCTGAACCTGATCGCCGTCGGCATCCTGGGCGAGTATATCGGGCGCATCTATTCTGAAGTCAAAAACCGTCCACTTTATATTTTGCGAGGGAACACCCAGTGAATCAAAAAAACTGCCACGTCTGCAACGGCACAGATCTGACCGAATGGTGCCCCGGGCTGCTGGAATGTAAAGACTGCACCCATGTGCAGGCCGACATGCAGCTATCTGATGAAGAACTGGCCGACTTGTATAGCCACAAGTATTTTCACGGCGACGAGTATGTCGACTATGCGCTTGAGCGGGAAGCCCTGGACCTGAACTTCACGCGCAGACTTGAACAGATGCAGAAGACGATTCCCGCCGGCTCACGGCTTTTTGAAATCGGATGCGCTTACGGTTACTTTCTGGAGCGGGCGCGGGCGATCTATGATGTTTCTGGCTGCGATATCTCTGAACACGCCATCCAGATGGCGAAGGAGCAGAATTTAGACGCCGTCTGCGCGGATTATCTGCAATTGCCTACCCCGGAAAAGCCGTATGACGTGATCTGCCTGTGGGATACCATCGAACACATCGCCCAGCCCAAAACTTATATTGAGAAGGCGTTTAAGGAACTGGCGGGGGGCGGAACGCTGATCGTGTCGACCGGCGACGCCGGCTCGCGGGTTGCCCGCTTCCGTAGAGAAAAATGGCGTATGGTTCACCCGCCGACCCACCTTCACTATTTCACGTCGAAGAGCATGGAACGTATGCTGACGGACGCCGGCTTTAAGACGGTGGATATTGCTCATGATCCGTTTTACCGGAACGTGAAGTCCAGCTTTCATAAGATTTCTGGACTGACTAGCAACAAAGTCATAAAGATCGGAGCAACCGCGCTCGAAGCCGTTCCGGGGGCAGGCAGCCTGAACCTGCCTATAAACCTTTTTGATATCATGACGGCGAGCGGGTTGAAACGCTAATACAGTTGTGACCGGTCTGTGCGTTCATATCTAATGCGTCATTCTGGCTCTGCTGCATGAAAGACCATCTGGAGAATTGTAAAGGTTGAATCAGGAACATCGCCGGGATCCACTCTAAAGCCGACAATCGGTTTTGTTGATGTATACAATGGGTATTGCGTAATTAGCACCCGTGCAAGTCCGCGTGAAGGTAACTAAGCCAATAAAGAAACGGTAAAAACGATTGTGGACAAGTTTCTCTTGATCATATTAATGTTGCTGGCGTGAAAAAACTTTTTAAAAAAAGACTTATTGCCGAACCTCAAACGTTGCAGCGAGCGGGAACGGCCCTGTTCCTGCTGGTTTTGGCTGCAATTATAACTCATAGTATGGTCTCGCTGGATGAGTTGGGCCAGAAGCTGTTTTATGGCGACATGAGTATTTTTAGCTACATTTTATCGTGGGGCGCTCATGCAATAACGCATTCCCCGGCATCCTATTATGATCCGCCGATATTTTATCCGGAACGCGATATGCTTCCAGGTACCGACGGACTGGAACTTGTCGCGCTGGTTTTGTCGCCCTTATGGCTGATGTTTCACAACCCAGTGCTCATGGGCAACGCGGCCCTGTTTCTATCTCATCTATTTTGTTTAGTGGCCGCTTACGTCGCCGCACGATCAATCTTTTGCTTGCCTCGACCCTACTGCATACTGCTGGCGGCATTTTTCGCCGTCAGCACCGACAGGTTCTGGCACGCTCTTGGACACGTCAACCTGGTGTACTCTGGTATTTTGCCGCTTATATTTCTTGGGGTGTGGAAGTCACTGGAATCGCCGACCAAGCGAAATTTGGCAATTCTGGCGATATCACTCGGACTTTCAGTTTACCTCTCCGTTTACTTTTTCGTCCTCGGAGGATTAACAGCAGTAATTGCCGTCTGCTTGTGGCTGATTTATCGGATGAAATTTCCAAATCGTTTCGCGCTCCTTGGCCTGATGGCGGCAGTATTTATCGCGGGAATAATTGCGTCTCCCAAAGCCCTTGTCTACAGGGCGGCTGCGGAGCGCAACACTCAAACCCGTAGCGCTCTTGCCCAACCGAGTTATTACAGCGCCACTATAGAAGGTTATACGCAGCCAAGCCCTCCCGGCAATCACTATGTCTCGCATTGGTATGATATCCTGCCAAAAGTGGAAATTCAACCACCCACGGAGGACGATCAGTTTCTGGGATATTTCCTGCTGCTCCTCGTACTAATCGAATCTTTACGACTGCTATGCAAGTTTTTAAAAAAAAGCTTAGATGGCTGGGATCGCCTGTCAATCGCCGCGATCCTCGTAAGCAGTGCTCTTATTATATGTAGTTTCGGCCCTACTTATAAACTATCTATTCCCTTTACTGAAAAGGGCAATTTTGTGAGCCCGTACAGACTTCTTTATTATGCTTATCTACAGTATTCAGGGTTTTACCGGGCACCGGCCCGCCTCGCCTTTATTGTTCAGTGGACAATTCTTCTGCCGATTGCCGTTTTGTTTGTGCGAATTTCGCCGTTAGTGCCGCGACTCGAAAGAGGCATCTTCTTAATTGCCGCGGTAGCAATTATAATTTTTGAAAATGTCCCCGCAGAACGCCCCGCGCAGTATACTCCCACAAGACATGAGTTGCTCGCATTACTTGATAAACTGGATCCAACAAAACGGCAGCCATACGCGCTTCTCTCGTCACAAATGGAGGTAGGCGTTGAGCAATGCGGAATGACAGACTGGAGACCTACGGTAAACGGTTGGGCCGGATCGCCATTAGGTAGCAACTTCGACCAGCGGCTGATGCATTTTCTGGATTTTCCTACAACCGCTACATTGGCATGGATGGCTCAAAACCATGTGCCGTGGGTTATCGTTCCGGATCCGGCCATGATACAAAAAGCAAATGCCGATTCGCGACTTTCTGTTGTCGCGAAAAAGCAGGGTGCTACGCTCTACAAAATAAAAAATCCCGATTTGCTACTCACGCTGTCCAGAGCAGAGCTTGATAGGCGTCGGGAAGAGTTGCGGGATCTAAGAGCCTCTGCGCCTGGTTCTCTTACGTGGCCATCATCTTCAACACTCGTTCTAATCAGCGGAGATGGAGCCAGCCAAATTCCTAATGAACTTCCCACTTTTAAAACTTTGGAGAAGAATTCCATATCCGTCATTTACGATCTTGCGCAGTCCATTCCCCCAGGCTTATATGATCAGATTGAAATAGAATATGAGTTGCTTGAGGGAGAGTCGACTCATAACACAAAAATTTATTGGCGCAGTGACATAGAGCAGATGGGTGAAAAACGCGCAATGGAGGGTACTGAAATTGCAGAAGGCGTGGCCAACAGGCGATGGAAAACAATCTTTGATCTGCATGAGAACATCAGTTGGATGCAGGACAATATATTGCCCAGGGTTCGCTTTGACTTCTACGACTTTAACTCTCTCGAACCTGTAACGTTAAAAATTACTGAGATTAAGTTTAAGCGTTTCGACGAAACACCTGAGCTTCCTCTCCTGTAATTTTATAGCGTTGGTTCTTATTTGAGCGAAATGCGATAAGGTTACATCTGAAGTTCCGCAGGAATAACCCAGGATTTACTTTCCACCTGGTACATTCGAATGCCACCTTCGTAATAATTTCCCAAGAGGCTGGCAGGCTTCATATTCCCGCTTAATAGAGATTTCGCCCAGCTTATATAGTCTTTGTAAGACAGAATGGGACTGATGTAGCCACCTTGGATTACAGAATGATCAGAAAGACCCGTGGACGAAAGCCTGGCCGCTGCGTACTTTCCGTACAATACCAGCATGTCTCCTTGCTCTAGTGCGGTGGTTCCTGTCGTCAAACTGCCGGAGGGCATAATCTCCAAGTCTTCCCGTCCAAAAAATAACTTTGCGTGTATGTCGCACGAGTAGGGAAAAATTTCTTGTCCGGGCGCGGTGAACCAAACAACTTTCGCGTTTGGGGGTGCAAGGCTTGCAGCGGCACGCACGGTGAGGTGCCTGGTTAGTTCCGTCGTTTTGTGTAGCATTGGATACGACGCAACATGACTTAATCCATTAACGATAAGGCCAAATCCAATAAACCAGATGGCCGCAAGTCCACACATGCGAGATGTGAACTTTAATTGATTTGGGATCTGTTGCCAATAACCTGCACCTGCTAAAACCGACAACAAAAATGGAAGCGTTGCAAAAAATCTCGAACTTGCGTAGGAGGCTAACATGAAAATACCAACCCCTAATGTTACAGCAATAAGAGCCGCCCATCGTTTGTGCTCGACGGCACTAAGCTTAATAAATTGGTAAAATTCGGAAGTCGAGACAAAGACCAAGGCAACAAAAGCAGGGAAGATTAAACGGAAAGAACTGTCTGGCCAAATTATTACTGATCCGATTTGCGCGATTCCAAAGGCCAGTCCGAACCAGAAGGTTAAATCAAACCTACGCGCACTTATCTGGCGGGCCAACCCAAGAGCAATACCTGTAGGCACAAACATTCCGGTGGACTGATAAAGCATAAGAGCATACGCGTGGGCCGTATCAAGTAGTGGACCAAGGTTTGTATTTAAAGTCGAGACACCAGCGTAACCCTCTCCTTTTGGAATCACCGAATATACCCACAGGCCCCAGGCAACCGATGCTACTGCAATTACCGCACTAGACCAGCGAATCATTTGAACTCGTACATAAACCAACGTTGTGAGAAACACAAGCCCGCTCATAGCCCCTGTTACTATGAAAGCGTTCTCTTTCACCGTAATAGAGTATAGCGCGACTAACGTCCCTAGTGCAACCATTGTCAGCTGCCATTTAAACTGAAAATTTTGTCCGAAGACAAATAGACATATGCTGATTGTCCAAAGGAGGCATAGAAGCGGCTCGAAGGAGTTGGTGAAGACGTAAGCGAACCAGTTTGTCTGGTATGAAAATTCGCCTGCGGTAAGAATAATAAATAAAGTTATAAGTCCAGGAATGATCGACCTGATAATATGCTGAGACACTAAACATAGCAGGCTCCCGATTGACGTGAAGATCAAGACCTGCATAAGATGCCACAGGTAGCTATTCAGGCCAAATAATTGTGTGCGCGCCAGAATGAAAATCTGGTAGCCAGGCCAGTACCGGCGTTTAACCCCAGTTTCTGGTATGTAAGCCTTTATATAGCCAGCCCATCCGTGTTGATTTAAATATTGCTGAGCTCTATTAAGGACGTCAGAGTCATCGATAGTAAAAAATGGGACTGTTAGGGTTTGTCCCAGTATTATAAATGAAATAAGTAGACAGAGTATGCAGATTTGAAGAAGTTTTGTCGTTGTCATACCTTAACCCCCATGTATATTGTGCGCAAGCAAATCCATTTGCCAATTCGATCCAACGCGATTAGTGAACCGTCGGTTATTCCGTAAGAATCTCTACAAAAGTCGGTATTGTGTAGCCGGCGATTTTGGGCTTCTTTGCGAAGAGACACTCGATGACACTTAAGAAACTTAACCCCAAGTAGAACGCGAGCTCCGTCCTCGATAATTTTCTTAGAAGGTCCAGTGGCAATAAAACATATCCGGTTTCGGTGCCAATTAATGATAGGTTCTACCTACTATAGGTTGAGGGCTATATTTACGGGCTTGCCGCCCCTTCGTCTGTGACGGAGTTTGCCCTAACCACGCCCTCCACCAGCGCTTTGTTTAGCTCTCTTGCGAAGAG
>JBBSQY010000083.1:0-6255 GCA_038243585.1 Candidatus Sumerlaeales bacterium
AGAAATTGTGGCGATAGACGGCCACGGAGCCGGCGGCGAATGGTCATTCAACTCCTGGATTCACGACAAGCTGGAACCCGGCGCGGAATACATCACCGGCTACCGCTGGGGCTGTTATGTGGAAGGATTCAAAGACGGCATTGACGCAGTACTTTGCCCCGGCGCTCATGCCCGTGCCGGCGCTGTGGATGGCGTTTTGTCTCACACAATTTCCAGCACCCGGTGGGTCAATGCGTATGTCAACGGGACGGCCATCGGCGAGAGTGGTCTCGTGGCGGCCATCGCCGGCAGCTTTGACGTTCCCGTGGTATTTGTATCCGGTGATGAGGTTGGCTGTCAGGAGGCAACGGAACTTATTGGTCCTTCGCTGGTGACCGCCTGCGTGAAAAAGGGGTTGGGCCGGTTTGCGGCGCGGAACATGGCTCATGCGGACGCTTGCGCTCTGCTGGAGGAAAAAACTGTGGAGGCGCTGACAAACCGGGCAAGCTGGCCGAAGCCTTTAAAGATGGATCCGGCAGAACTCCGCATCGAACTGCACAGTCCGGATCAGGCTGAGACCTACAGGGATCGACCAGGAGTAGAGTTTGTCGATCCTCGCACGATAGTCTGCCGGGCAGATACGTTCTGGGAGCTCTGGGATAAGTTCTGGCCGCGCCAGTAAAGATGGACTTAGTAAAATTTCATTTTAATTCTGAAAGTAGGATGGGCATTCTTGCCCGTCTTAAGGGACGTCATGGTTTCTCGGCGCGCCCAAATGGTTATCGGTCGGCGCTGGCGAGACACCTGGACCCACTGGATGACCGGTGGTTCACGCCTGCGTCGATCTTGCTCCTTAAAAGCAGATTTGCGAGACGGGAAGGAATGCCCATCCTACGTTGGTTGCCAATTTGAATACGGGGCAATCAACTGCACGCTCGCCGCGTTCCTCGCTTGTCGCCGTTGTATTGGCGCTGGCATGCGCCGTGGCTCTGGCTCTATCGGTAGATCCGGCTTTACTGGTCTGGATGGGAGCCAGGGCCTATGTAATTGCGGTCACGTTGTTGCCTGGCCTGTTGATTGCCTTCGCTTGTCTTGGCTTTGGCGATGCCTGTTTGTGGTCAGGATACTGGGCCCGCCGAAAATCCCAAGTCTCGGGCGGATCGGTTCATACCGACGCGATTGCCGGGATTTTTTTCCCAGAGCGGCTTCTTCTGGCGTTCGCCTTCGGCATTGGCGTTCTTTCCTCGTTTACTTATTTTATTGGATTCACGAGTGAACTCGGTCAGGGTCTTTCCGTTATCATAATCGGCATGGGTCTTTTTAACGGCTTCGCCCTCTGGCGGCAAATCGTATGGAAGTGCAAATCCCGCTTCGCTGCTTCCAACCCGATCCCGCCTGGCATTCGCGCTCGCCTCTCCCTGCCTGCAATAACGGTCGCCGCGATTCTGGCCACTGCGATTGCCCTGATAGCCGCCGTCTCTCTCACGCCGCCTATCATTTTTGATGTAACCGAATACCACCTTGGCGCATGGACCGATTATTATAACGCCGCCAGCGGCGAAATGCGATTCGTTCCCATGCCGCACAATTTTTACGCCCGCTTTCCGTTTCCCATTGAATCCCTCTACTTCCTGGGCCTTTCTGTCGCGCCATACACGGACGCCGCGCCCAAGGTCTTCAACGCGATATGCGTGCTTGCCTGCGGCCTGCTGGCCGCGCTCATTGCGCGCCGCATGGGTGCCGGGCGCGGTGGAATGCTGCTCTCTGCTCTTGTCGCCATAGCCCATCCGGTCATGTTCGACGTTTCCATCGACGCCATGATCGACGCGCCAACGGCGCTGCTGGTCGCGTCCAGCGTTTTTGCCGCATTCATTGCCGCAGGGACTTTCCAGTCAAACTCTCTAGCTGATCGCGTCGATGGCGACCGCACGGTTCCGTCGCTGATTATCCCGGCGTTCTTCCTTTTCGGCACAGCCGTAGCCGCAAAATACACCGTTGCGCAGATATACCTGCTGCCCTGGCTTGTGCTGGTATTGCCGCTTATGCTCCGGGTCAACTGGCGTCGCCGCCCGCTGCGGCTCGTCGCTGCTGTGGCCTTTGCATCCATTCCCTGCGTACTCTGGCTGGGAAAAAACGTCGTGTACTATGGTAATCCACTGGAACCATTTTTTGTAAAATGGTTCAGGCCTCTTGACGTCGTCGCCATTGTTCAGGAAAAATTTTACGTAGATAGTCATTTCCCTCAGTCGCCCCTTAGCGTAGACTACTGGCTTACCCTTGTGCCGCGGCTGCGAGAATTCCAAGCTGTTATTCTGGTCGCCTGTACCGGCTGGATGTTCCGCGACCACCGTCGCGTCGCCACTCGCATTCTTCTGGTCTCTGCCCTCGCGTGGCTGGGGTGGAACACGGTCCGCGACAGCCAGAACCGCTTTCTTCTGCCGGCGATGGTGTTGCTTGCGCCGGTCGCCGTTTGCGGTGCGTTGTCCTTTCCTACGCGGTTCACCCGCAGATTTGTCGCGACGCTCCTGGTGCTGTTTACCCTCGCGCAGGTCGTGAGGTTTAGCCTTACCGTGCATCAATCCGCTGTTTCGGATTACCTGCTCAACTTCGCTCCTTCCACCCGCCTGACCGGAACAGGCACAGCAGAACCTACGCCGAGGGAAGAATTCTACACTAAGAATCTGGGGGATCTGGGGGATATAATCAATGCGACAAATCGAACAGTTCCACCCGATTCGAAAATTCTGCTCATTTATGAAGCAAGGCCTTACCTGTTTAAGAACGACACAATTTACAATGTCGTGTGGGACGATAGCGTTTTTCTTAACATCATCCGACCCGCTAAAACCACGGAAGAGGCATGGGCGCTGCTGCGGCAGGCAGGAATTACCCATATTCTTGTTAACCGGCAGGAGCTACTCCGCTACATTCAGCAGTATGCGCGAGTATCGCAGTTGCGCCGGTTGGGCCTCCGCATGGGAGACGATCCGCGAATGGCCTGGTCAGCCACGGAACACCCTGAAAATCTTTACCCGCCCTTTTATCTAGACGCCGAGTGGAGCCGACTCAGACCTCTTGTGCAGGCGCTGTTGATGGAAATTAATGCAAAAGCAACCCTTCGAGAAGGCCTTCCGCCAACCAATCCAGCAATTAAAGCCTTGGAAATCACCGTATCGCCTGTAGGTTAAAGCCTTTATCAACAGCCATCTAAATTAACATAAGTTCTTTTTTAATCATCTGGTGCGTGGTATGGCATTGTTTGTGCGAAAGATGCTTCACTGAAATGCCGAATGGCAAAAATTTCCAATATGGAGGCAACACAATGACAAAGAAACTCTCTCTCGCTTTTGCACTAGCCGTAGGCATGGCAGTAGCAATGCCATCTGGAGCTAGCGCTCAGGGTTATGCACCACAGGGTCACTATGGCCAGCAGGGCTATGCACAGCCAAACGCTTGTGCTCCTGCACCAGTTGTATGTGCACCACGTCCAGTATGCCGCCCAGTGTGTAAGCCAGTTTGTCAGCCAGTTTGCGATCCATGCCGCCGTTCCGGGCTTCTAGGCCTGGGCATCCTCGGCATCCTGTAAAGTATCTTACTACAGATTGGCTTCGGGTTCTCTCATACATTCCGAACCACTAATCTGTAATTAGTACCCAAAGTACCGGTTTTGTCCGGGAGGCTAGCCACATGCTTCCTTTCGGACAAGACCGGTTTTTCTTTTAAAGCATCAGCGCGAGATACAACATCTCGCCGACGCCCTCAAAAATTCCCTTGTGCTTGCCGTGTCCGGTTGGCGTCTAATCATTTCATTATGGCTGACTATAAAAGTTTCTTAGGACTTGATCCCCGTGAAAGCGGGTTGCCCAGAGCGCTGGCAGATGACATTGAATTGATTGACCAGCTCCTCGGCCGACTATTGGCGCTGGAAGGTCAGGATGAAGTTATCCAGATCGCAAGGGGGCTATACGAAAAATGCGCCCGTGACGACAGCCCCGGCTTCGAGCCGCGAAGCTCCAGCGAAAGCACGGACAGGATCCTCAAGGAATTTCCCGCGCTTAACGATCCGGCTACAGTAGCCCATATACTTCGCGCCTTTACGATCCTTTTTCAGCTTGTCAATACAGCCGAACAGAAAGAAATTGTCCACGCTAATCGCCGCCGGCAGATGTCGAAATTTGCCGAGGTAGGAGCCGGGCAGGCTTGGCGTCCTGAATCCATTGGCTCGGCCATCAGCCGCCTGGCCGACGCAGGCGTCGATGCGGATGAAATGCAGGGGATTCTTGACCGCGTCGAGATCGTACCCACTATCACCGCCCACCCCACAGAAGCACGCCGTCGCGTGGTAATGGATAAATTACTGGCATTTGCTGATGCCATAAGCCAGCGCGAACTCCCCCCGGACGCGTCCCGCCTCGATCGCCCCCTGGACCTGCCCGGACCACTGGCCGAAGAGGAGCTTTTTCGTCAGCTGATCGCCCTGTGGAATACAGATGAGCTGCGCTCAGGTCGCATGACCGTGATGGACGAGGTCAGCAATTCCGTATACTTTTTTCAGCGTACCATCATCGACGTGGTGGCGTGGCTGCACCATGATATGAAATCGGCGCTAAGAGCCGCATATCCCGACCACTCGTTTAATATCGGCACTTTCATTCGTTACCATTCCTGGGTGGGCGGCGATCGCGACGGTAATCCAAACGTCACGCCGGAAATTACATGGACCACCGTTCAATATCACCAGAACGTCATCCTGAATTATTATCTATCTGTCATGGATCCCCTCAAGCGCGAGCTCTCTCTTAGCTCACGCCTTCTTCCCACGCCCGATGAGCTTCGCCAATCTCTTGAAGCCGACGCCAACCGAATAAGTCTGGACGAGGAAGAACTCGATCGCTATAAGCTTCAGCCGTTCGCGCTAAAGATCACTTACATAGAGCGCCGTCTTCAACAAACTTTAAACCGCCTCGCACAGATTCCAGAGTTGGATCAAAACGTTGGCGAGATCAGTGAAGGCTCAAAAGCCGCCTACCATAGCGCTCAGGAGTTTACCGATGATCTTTTGGTAATAGAGCGCGCCCTCCGCCAGCGTTATACCGCGCCATTAATCGATGGCGGGCTTCTTCAGCGTCTCGTGGTGCAGGCCCGCACATTTGGCTTCCATTTAGCCAGCCTTGATGTGAGACAGCACAGCGAAGAACACGCCCGGGTTTTCGATGAAATTTTCGTTGCAGCTAGAGTTCTCAAGCCGGGCGAACTTTACAGTGAACTTCCCGAAGAGCGCAAACTTGAGATTCTTGAACAGGAACTGCGCTCCAGCCGGCCTCTCCTCCCCCGGGGTTGGAAAGGTTCTGAGGCCGCCATGAAAACTATGCGCGTTTTCGACACCATCCGCCATGCTCGCAAGTCCCTGGGCGAGAAAAGCATCACCGCTTATGTCATCAGCATGACCCATGAAGTCAGCGATATGCTGGAAGTGCTTGTGCTGGCGAAAGAGGCGGGGCTGGTCCGCTGGACGCAGGACGCTCCGGCCGCTGATTCCGATTCTCCGGCCGCACTTCGTCTGGAAAGCGACCTCGATATTGTTCCGCTTTTCGAGACAATTGAAGATCTTCAGCATTGCGACGAACTCCTAAACCAGCTGTTTTCGAATAACACATTTCGCCTTCACCTGGAGGCTCGAGAGAATTTCCAGGAATTGATGCTGGGCTACTCAGACAGTAGCAAAGACGGTGGATACCTGGCCGCCAACTGGAACCTGCAGGACACGCAGGACAGACTTTCCAAAGCCTGCCGTGCCGCAGATGTGGATTTTCGCTTTTTCCATGGACGCGGCGGCACCGTGGGACGTGGAGGTGGACGCGCCAGCCGCGCCATCCTCAGCCAGCCTCGCGGTTCCTTCACCGGGCGTATCCGATTTACAGAACAGGGCGAGGTGGTATCGTTCCGTTACGCGTTGCGCCCCATGGCCCATCGCCACCTGGAGCAGATCGTAAACTCCGTGCTTCTCGCCCTATATAACAAGCCGGAACGACTCTTTGGCAAGCAGGTTGAGGTGGGCAAGGCAACGCCATCTCCGGAAGCCAACGGCCGGAGCCATGACCTTTTCGGCCCAGCCATGATAGAAATGGCGGCACATTCAAGAAAAGTCTACCGGGCAATGGTCCATGACGATCCGGAGTTCTGGGAGTTTTATGCCCAGGCCACCCCTATCGATCATATCAGCCAGTTGCCTATCACATCCCGCCCGGCAGCTCGAGGCGGGGGCGCACTCAACGG
>JBBSQY010000084.1:0-5968 GCA_038243585.1 Candidatus Sumerlaeales bacterium
AAGGAATCCAAAATGAAACGTTTGACACAGTTGAGAAATTTGACCCTGGCAGCTGGCCTAATTATGGCTTTTTCGTCCGAAACCGTCCACGCACAGTCTTCCCACAAGGTGCTGGCAGACTTTGTGACGCGCCCCAGCGGGGCAAATTCAGCCTTTACCGTCGCTCTCACCATGTCTCCTTCAGATACTAATATCTCCGGATTTTCCTTCCTAGTGGCTTACGATAACACCCAGGTAACACTAACCGGCATTAGCGACAACACTGGCCAACCCGCTGCAGACGTACAATATACAAAAGGCGACGAATCGCCGTTGACCGGGGTGCCAAATGTCAACACCGGAGTGCCGGTTGTTGCGGACACCGCCACCAGCCTTGTCAATCCCACGAATCTCGCCCTTCTCCATTTTCAAACCACCAACACATATAATGACCCCAACAACCGGTTTTGGCTCCATCTTGAGGATCATATTGACGAAGGCCTAATCAATGATTCTTACGAGCCGATCCAGACGGAATATCTCACCGGCGAATCCCAGCAAGTTCCCGTCTCCCTTAGCGGCTTTACTCTCGAATAGGTAACACAAACCCTCATTTAAAGAAGACTAACATTCTCAAATCACTTGCGGTTATTGCCTTAATGGCTTGCGCCGTCAGTCACGTCAGCGCGCAAACCTACCACACTATCAAAGCGCAACTTTCGATTCCACCAGTCGGACCTAACTCAAATTTTAGCGTAGATCTCACCATGTTACCTGCGGATATTAACATCTCTGGATTTAGCATGCGCGTTTACTATGACAACGCGAAAATGCACCTGACGGGGGTGACTAACAACACCGGCCAGCCAGGTTCTGTTATATTGTACGACCGGGGAAATGAGACGCCGCAGTTAATTATACAAAACACTAACGTGTATATGATCGTAAACATGAGTACCATCTACGATCTGGTCACACCCACCAATTTGGGACGACTGAACTTTACCACGACTGCCACTTACGATGATCCTGAGAGTGAACTGACTATAATACTTACTGGTCAGCCACCATCGAGCGGCGGCCTTAGCGATCACACGGTAAGATACATTCCCACAAAGTACGAGCATATCGGCGAGTCAATAGTGGTCCCCGTCAGCCTGAGCGGATTTACGCTGGAATAGTTAAACCCCGGCGCGACGCTCGTCGCGCCAGGGCAATAGGCTTTTGTGTCGGAAACCGCTACTTCGGTATTTCGATACCGTACTCGATCACCTTATTGCGCAGCGTGTTGCGGTGAAGACCCAGTGCTTCGGCCGCACGGGCCTGGTTGTAGTTGTGCTTTTTCAGTGCGATCATAATATGCTGACGCTCCACATCTGCCAGGGGTTTGGTATCCCGTTTCCGTTCCAGGTCAGCCTGAGAATTCAGCCGCCGCCGCGCTTCTTCTATGTTTAGAAAGTCGGAATTCGACAGGATCTTGCTGTCGCACAAAAGCACAGCCCGTTCCACGGCATTATCCAACTCGCGGATGTTTCCCGGCCAGTCATACTTTTGCAGCATATTGATGGTGCTGTCATTGGCGCCGAGCACCCGGCGATTAAAGCGATGGGAATGGCGGGCAATAAAGAAATCCACAAGCGGACCGATATCTTCCCTGCGTTCGCGCAGCGGCGGCATGTGAAAAGGCACCACGTTCAGGCGGTACCATAAATCTTCGCGGAATTTGCCAGCGCGAACGGCGGCGGCCAGGTCTAGCGTAGATGCGGCTATCACCTTTATATCCGCCTCGACCGCATTAGTGCCGCCAACCCGGTAGAAAGCCCTGTCTTGCAGAAAACGCAACAGCTTTGGCTGCAGACTGATATCGAGCGCCCCCACCTCATCCAGGAACAACGTGCCGCCGATGGCCTGCTCCACCTTACCCGGCACCAGGGGTCTATCTGGGTTCTCCGCGTCTTTTTCGCGGCCAAAAAATTCCGTCTCAAAATCTTCCGGCCGTATCGCGGCGCAATTGACCACGGTACTGGGGCCATCGGCGTGAGAACTGGATTCATGAATGAACCTGGCGAGGGTTTCTTTCCCGGTCCCGATTTCGCCAGTAATCAATACTGTTCCTGGGCCATCGGCGGATCGGCGGGCGGAGTTGTAAATCTCCTGCATGCGAAGGCTACGGGTCGAAGCCGCTCGCTGTTCTGCATTTAGGTGCATCACGGAATGGCAAGAGTCGGCTGTATCTGGTGCAGTGTTCGTCTGAACCTGGATTGCGGCAAACGCGGCCATGCATTCCAAAATGGCCAGGCTTCCAATCGGAAACGGATCCGGGTGCTGTCTGCTGACCAAAAGCAGGCCCGTCACCTCGGCGTCAGCCATAAGCGGCGCACATATCATGGAAACCGGGATGTCTTCCGGGTGCTTTCCCCGCCGCGGTGATCGTTTGGGGCGGTCCGCCACCGAATTGCTAGGGGTATGTTCGGTCACTTCTGGCGCTTCGGAGGCAGGCTCATCATCCTGGTTAAACCCACAACCCGTCGGGGCTTTTTGCAACTCAGTCAGACTGAGAGGGCGCTTCTCTGTCGTTACTCGATTAAGCAGGCCAGCATTAACGCAAACCGGTTCGTTGTGAGGCGCGGCCTCATAGGGGCGCATTTCCGCTTCATTTGTTACTTTGAGAAACAGGATCGCATGGTCAGCCTGAAAGTATACCCGTATTCTTTCGCACATCCGTTCGACCATGGCGGGAACCGGTTCGGAGGGACCAGCGAAAATCTTCGCAATTTCCAGCATTCGATCAGACAGTTCGCGTCCGCTCCCGGCCAGTTTATCCAGGCTGATTGCTGACTGTGTAATGTCGTCGCCGCTGTCAGCTAAGAAATAGACGGAGTTATTGGAGAAGCGGGCATTGTGGATCTTTAAATCCCCATCAAACAGAAACGTGCTGCCACCGATAACGATCTCGTCTCCGGCCTGCAACGTCTGTTGCGCGGCATGCTCACCGTTAATGATTACGCCGTTCTTCGAGGCGCGATCATAAATAACGTAGGCATTATTCTCCAGAACAATCTCAGAATGGATTCGCGACACATTTGAATCCGGCACTTGGATTTCATTCTCTCCAAGTCGGCCAATGCGGGTTCTATCTCCCAGTTCATAGGTGACCCCCACGTTCGGACCATTAATGATAAGCAGTCGCGACATACAGCGTAAAATCCTTTCAAATGCAGAGGTGAAATCTTAACTGCATGTTAGACTACGCAGAACCTGCCGTGGCACGGCAAAAGGACAAACAGAGTAGAAAAAAGTGTTGTCCTGCGGAAAAGCCTATGTAATGAATTGTTATCTATACACGAATCAAGAGAGTGGACTATTTATGCGTTTTTTTTCATGGAGCAAGGGTTTAATTGTACTTATCGGCGCGGGCTTGTTTGCCGGATGCGCCGGAGGCGATAAGAGTACGGGCTCAGGCTCTGAAAATGAAAATTTTGTAGTCGGATTTGCCGCGCCGCTTACTGGCGACAGCAGCCAGTTTGGCATCATGCTGAAAATGGGCGCGGAACTCTATGTCGACGAAATCAACAAAGCCGGCGGCATAAACGGTCGCATGATGAAGCTGAACGCTCAGGATGATGCCGGGAAAGCCGAACAGGCCCAGACCGTGGCCACCACCCTGGCCAGCGACAATTCTGTTTTGGCCGTTGTTGGTCACTATAACAGTTCATGCTCTCTCGCGGGCAAGGGCATCTATTCCCAGGCGGGGATGGTAATGTTTAGCCCGGGAAGCACAAATGTGGAAGTCACCAAGGATACCGAGTATGTCTTCCGAAACATATTTACAGATGCCTTCCAGGGTAAATCACTCGCGACCTATTCCGCAAAAGTTCTGGGCAAAAAAAACGCCGCCATCCTATTTGATAATGACGACTATGGCGCCGGCCTGAAAGACAGCTACAAGGCCAGTGCAGAGGGTATGGGTCTGAACGTGATTACGGAATTGGCCTATAATCAAAACGCACCGGATTTCCGGTCGCAGTTGACGACGATCCAGGGTATGCAGCCGGCACCAGATGTACTCTTAATAGCAGGCCTATATACGCAGGCCGCTAACATTGCCCGGCAGGCTCGCGACCTCGGAATGGAAACCCAGTTCATCGGAGGCGACGGCATCTTCTCTCAGGAACTTATCAAGCTGGGCGGCGAGGCGACTGAAGGCACCTTCGTTTCATGTCCGTTCCTGTTCGACCTGGGCGGCGAAAAAGCAAAAAAATTCGCTGACACCTTTCGCGACAAATATGACATGGAACCCGATGCCTGGGCAGCTCTCTCGTATGATGCGACTGCCATGATCTGCGAAGGTATTAAGCAAAATGGATTCACCCGCGAAGCGGTGTTAACGTATCTTCAAGGAGTTGATTCCCCCCAGACGGCTTACCCCGGCGTCATAGGTGAGACTTTCTTTGATAAGGAAGGCGATTGTCTGCGCCCTGTGCAGATGGCCCAGGTAAAGGGTGGCAAGTTTGTAGCAGCGGAAAAACAACTGACAGCTGAAGGCAGCGCAGATGCACCTGCGGCAACGCCGACTCCTGCCCCAACGGCGGCGCCGACTTCCCAGGAATCGCCGATCCCACCAACTCCTGAGGTAGCACCTGTAGCTGCGCCGGCCGACAGCGCCGACAGCCAGACAACTGCCGGGGCGGCAGAGTAACAGATGGGACTCTTCCACGGCACGTTCACATACCGCAAATTCCGCATAACTGACGATATCCCAAAAGATTTTCAACAAAACCTGGCTCAGAGCCTGGCGCGATTTGCATTTCGCGAAATCAATCCACAGACTAATCCTGAGTACTCCATCGGGTGGGTCCAACCATTTGACCCACTCGATGCAAAGCTCACGGTGGAAAAGGTCGTCCTTGGGAAATACATCCTGCTAGGCATCCGCCGCGACAAAAAAAACGTGTCCATGCCCATGCTAAAAGCCCAGATAACCGAAGCCATAAAAGCAAAGCGGAGCGAGCGCAACGGCCGCAAGCTATCTAAAGAAGAACTCAACGAGCTCCGCGAACTGACAAAAGATAAGCTGCTGAACTCCGTAACACCCATCACCAGCTTTTACGAGATGATGTGGAACTACGAAACGGGCGAAGTCTATTTCTCCGCGCAAGCAGCGAAACCCGCAGCGGAATTCGCCGAACTGTTTGAGGAAACGTTCAAGCTTCCCATGGAAGAGATCAACCTGGTCTCACGAACAGAAAACTACATAGGTGAAAAAGGTCTGGGCCTGGAGCTAATAGACCTGGAACCGGCGAACTTCGGGCAGTAGATCGGCAAACTTCAGCCGCTTAAGCGTTATGTAAAATTACGGATTTACGACACGGAAGTAACGAAAGACTCAAAGAAAAGCAGAAGCAAGAAAAGTCGACGCACGTACAGTTTGGCAATAGCCAATTGTCGAAATACCGCAATTAGCTTCACTGCCCCGGATTGGTAAAAGAGGGGTAGCTCCGGGTCAGGAGGGGAGCGAAGCAGCCCGGGGTTTGGTATCAAACCCCATTCGGCCCTGAAGGGGTCGCAGAAGCACCCCCCGAACCGACAGGAGTTTGATCAATTGTACCAAGGCCAGGCGCTAATTGTGGAGCTTTCTCCTATCGCAATGAAGAATGGACCGGTTTCAGTACCCGCTGAGCTAGTGTTTACGCCGTCAGTAGCCGAGATATAATAATAGATGCCCGGTTGTGCCATAACCGAACCCGCCAGGTTTACCGACCATGAATTGTTGGTTGTGTTTTTAATCATGTTCCTGACCTGCCAGGCTTCACTGCTGTCTTTACGATGAAACAGCGTTACGGCCTGCACGGAAATGTTATCTGTAACCGTGGCCTGAATAGTGCGTGACTGATTAGGCGGACTTGTGACGACCGGATTGTGATTGACTACCGGCGGAACATTGTCCAGCGCGGTTGCGGAGGCTATGGCGGATGGGTTTGATTCTGTA
>JBBSQY010000085.1:0-5925 GCA_038243585.1 Candidatus Sumerlaeales bacterium
ACACGCATGCTGGCCGGACCTATGGATTATCATGGCGGCGGATTTCGATACGTCAGCGAAAAAAATTACAAGCCGCGCAATGTCGCCCCATTGGTGATAGGTACCCGCGCCCGGGAACTGGCCCGTCATGTGGTTTATGAGAGTTACCTGCCCATGCTGGCGGATTATCCGGCGGCCTATCGAGGAGAGTCGGGGTTGGATGTGCTGGTGGATATGCCAGAGACGTGGGATGAAACCAGGGTGCTTGACGGAGCTGTGGGCGATTACGTTACCATCGCCAGGCGCAGCGGAGATACCTGGTATGTGGGCAGCATGACGGACGGCGAGGCGCGGGAATTATCAATTCCGCTCGATTTCCTAGGCGAAGGTAATTTTAAGGTGCAGTCGCTGGCGGATGATACGTCGCCCAATGTCAAACTGGAGCATTTTCAGAAGATTGAGACAACCGCAACAGCATCCTATATTATTAACGCGAAGCTACTCCCCGCCGGCGGACATCTGATGATCATTACGAAATAAAGCATACTAACGGAGATTTAAATCAAAGCCCAGGATGATTTCCATCCTGGGCTTTGCTTGTTGTAGAGACAGTTAATAAACTTCTTTCGGATTTGGACCATACTCGTTATCGCCCGGCTGACTATCCAGCACCATGAAGACCAACAGAACAAGAGCTCCCAGCAGCGGAATAAACGAAATGAGCAGCCACCAAGCGCTGCGTCCGGTATCATGCAGGCGCCGCACGGATACGCCCAACGATGGCAAAAGTGTCGCCAACGCGTAAATAGAATAGAGAATACCCATGCCTTCTCCGATAGTGAGGCCAAGCGTAGAGTCAATAATACTTAATATAACAAAGATTATAATCTGGAACAGCGCGAACATCCAATACTCTTTGCGTCGCGCGCGCCCGGTGAACACCACGTACTTCTTCAGAACTTCCAAATACCAATTCATATCAACAATCTCCTTATTTCAAACGACCGGGCATTATAGCGGTGAGAGAGTAAAGGGTTAATTAGCTAATATAAAATTACCGTATAGGAGTGTTGCTCGCGGACGCATCTAATTTAAACTTTAAACGCGTGTTTAACGCCGGTCAGCAATTATCCAAATTTCATCTGAGAGCTATTGTGGAGTTGCGCCTTCCAGCACAGTTTCCGCCGAAATCTCGTTGTCGTCTGATTGGCCCGCCGACCACTTAATTGCATTGATAAGCCAGTGGTTCACCTCCGGAGAAAGCTCCGGGTGCGGCCCAAAGGCAACGATGCGGCCCCGGCCGTAAGGCGCAGCGATAATGGCATCGCGGCCAGTCATCTGTCCGGCAGGGGCGTCTTTCGCGTGGAGGTCGGATTCATATTTCACCAGCGATACATAGTCAGGCAAACCATCCATAGCGGCGGGCGCGAAGATCGGCCCGTTTTCGTACCACATGGTTCGCGACGATTGCTCATCGGATTTTCCTACGACTTTCAGACTAATGAATTGTTCGCCACGGGCCCAGTTGTCGCCGTCGTGGTTCTTTGCGTTGATTATGTCCAGAGCCTGCGTGTCTGGGCCCCAGCCTTCAGCGACATAATACCCACCGGCGCAAATCGCTATAAGTCCCTTGCCGTCCTTTATCTTGCCGGCTATCGCTTTGCCGGCCACTTCTCCAATGGCTTTCGCCTCACCGCCGCCGGTTCCGCCGGGAAGGATGAAGACGTCGTAGTGATCAAAAAAATCCGAGGCGCGTACGGTTTCCGTGGTCACTTTATCCACCACGAGATCAGTTCTGCCGTTAAGCAGTTTGTAAATAGCTTCGCGACTTTTGGCGTCGGTGCTGGTGGGGTCAGCGAATAGCGCTACGCGCATGGCTGATGTTTCCGGTTTGCTGGTTTGAGAATAAGCAGGGGCTAAAGCGGCCCCAGCCACGGCTGTCGCAACAAAAGAACGCAGGAATAGTGAACGCATAATATTTGACCTTTGGTAGACGTGTGCATACTATAAAGCACATCTTACTTATTTATTAAACCGTCAAGGTTGAAGCGATCCAGTTGAAGCGCGCCTGTGGTTATATCATGCAGCTAAAATCGACACTCGCCTGGTTCAACGATTGTGCTTGATTTACCTTTTAAAGTGTTTATAAAAGCCGGAAATGAGTAGAAACGGTGCGCTATGAAGCTTGGTTTATGGTCTTTAGCTGTGGGTTTACTGATAATGATATCGCCAGGTGCCGCTCAAGTGGCCAGCAACACGACACCTGCTATGATTTTGCCGTCCATTGGGAAACTGCCGTATAGTATGCAGATGCACGGCACCGCAATCGTAGGTAACCGGCTTTACATTTTCGGCGGTGATCTTGCGGGCGGGGCGTCTGAAACCGAGTGGACTAACAGAGTGCAGTCTGCTCCCATTGATTTGACTTCTCGCACCTTCGGGGCCTGGCGCGAGGAAGAACCGATGCCGGAATTGCGGGCATACCTGAACAACTGCGTAGAAGTGGTTAACGACCGTATTTATATCGTAGGTGGCTCTTCATATAAAGATGCGACAGACGAAGACTCCTTTTCCCGGGTAAACACGGTTCTGTGGACGCAGGTAGGGGCGGATGGAAGACTGAAGCCGTGGACTACCAGTACATCATTTCCTGGTAACGGTGTTGTACTTTCGGCATCCTGCTCTACTGAAGAGCAGTTGCTGCTCACAGGTGGAATGAACAAGGGAGGTCACCCTGAAATTTATGCGGCGAACCTGGATGCAACCGGAAATGTTCAATCATGGCGAATTGCTGGGAAGTTTCCGATGCCTCTTTTCAATCATGGGGCATGTGTACAAGGCGGGCGTCTATACGCCTGGGGGGGCAACACTGCCACGGGGGTTCCAAATAGACGTGTCTTATCGGCGCCCTTTTCAAAAGCCGGCGAGGTGGGAGATTGGCGCGAAGAAGCTCAAATGCCCGAGGGGATTTATGGTGCCGCATGCTGTGGAATAAATGACTACCTGGTTACCATCGGTGGACGCAGAAAGAACGGAATTACGTCCAACGATATATGGTTTGCCCGCATGGAGGCTGGATATATTAATAAGTGGCAAGAGGTAACTACGAATCTTCAGTCAACCGTGTACCACTCCGTAGGTTTGCAGAAAGACAATGGCTGGGTGCTTATTACCGGTGGCACGAGCAAAAAAACGGCAAATGCCACAGCCGGACAAATTCTTAACACGGTTCAGGCTTTCCAGGTGCCCCAACAGGCAAAAGATCGTCTGAAAGTTTTGAGCGCAGGAGCTGGCGGGGATAAAATAGCTTCCAGTTTTATCAGCATGGAGCTGGCGCTGGCAAAGGCCGCAGCATCTAATAAAACCGTACTGGCATTTTTCTACTCGCCGGAAGTCCCTGCGTGCAAACGCTTCTGGGATGAGGTGGCGACTCAACCCGCTTTCCAGGCCCTGACGGACAAGTATATTTTGGCGGCCATCGATACATCTCAAAAGAATTTTTCATGGGGCCCTAAATTCGGGGTTTTTAAAGTGCCGACACTGGTAGAGGTATCAGCTAGCGGCGAGGCTTTAAAAAGCGCGCGAGGACTGGAAACAATCGAGGAAGTGCGCACGTTTCTCAGCAGGAGCAATGATCGCTAAATTGTTGGAATTTCCCGCACGTGCGCTAATTTCGCACACGTGCAGGAAAATCAAGTTCGGCTTTAATTTGTTGCAGGCTGAAAATTTGGTGAACTATTCGCCGGCGAACCACTGAACACTTCTTCTTCGCCCTTCAGCAGATAGAACTCAATGCTGTCGGTCAGGGCGCGGTAGCTGGCTTCCACTACGTCTTCGCTCACGCCCACCGTCGTCCAGATGCTTGTCCCGTCGGTGCTTTCGATGAGAACACGCACGCGAGCGGCCGTTGCTGCCTGGGCATTTAAAACTCGGACTTTAAAATCAACCAGATGCACATTATCCAGTGACGGATAATCATGGATGAGCGCCTTGCGCAACGCGCGATCCATCGCGTTTACCGGTCCGTCGCCTTCTGCCACTACGTGACGATCCTCGCCGTTGACCCGCAGTTTTATAATCGCTTCCGCCATGCTCTTTGACCCATTGCGCGATGTGGTGACCCGAAAGCCTGTGAGGTCGAAAAAGTCTCTGCTCTTACCCTGGGCTTTCTTAACGAGAAGTTCAAAACTGGCTTCAGCGCTTTCGAACTGATAGCCGATTGATTCCAGATCTTTGATCTGCTTTACGATCTCACCGGCTTGAGAGCTGGCATCGTCCAGATCGATGCCTAGTTCTTTGGCTTTGTATTTCACATTGCTCTGGCCGCTCATCTCGCTCACAAGCACGCGCCGGGTGTTGCCGACAGTCTCTGGCGGGATATGCTCGTAAGTCGCAGGGTTACGCTGAATGGCGCTCACATGGATGCCGCCTTTATGCGCGAAGACCGTTTGCCCCACATACGGCTGGCGCGGGTCTGGAGCAAGATTAGCTACCTCCGCCACGAAATGCGATAACGGCGTCAGTTCTGGTAGTTTGCCCTCAGGCAGGCAATGCTTGCCATACTTCAATTCCAAATTCGGGATAACCTGGATCAGGTCCGCGTTTCCGCACCGCTCCCCATAGCCGTTCACCGTGCCCTGTACGTGGACGGCGCCGTTTATTACAGCCATGCACGTGTTGATCACGCCCATTCCGCAATCGTTGTGGACGTGGATTCCCAGCGGGCTCGGAATGGCCTGCCGCACGGCCGCCATTATTTCCGCCATCTCCGTAGGCATCGTTCCGCCGTTGGTGTCGCACAGCACCACCACGTCCGCGCCGGCATCAGACGCAGCTTTTAAGGTTTGCAGCGCGTAGGTTGGGTTGGCTTTGTAACCGTCAAAAAAGTGTTCGCAGTCGTAGACGACTTCGCGGTCGCGGCTTTTCAGGTAAGCAACAGACTCACCAATCATGGCGACATTTTCGTCTTCAGAAACCCTCAGGGCCTCGCGCACATGCAGGTCCCAGGTTTTTCCAAAGATGGTGATGACTGGGGTTTCCGCCTCGAGCAAGGTGTTCAGCTGGGCATCGTCCTCCGCTTTTATACCCTTCCGGCGAGTGCTTCCGAAAGCCGCAAGCCGGGCATGTTGCAGCGGAGTGGTTTTCATCTTTTCAAAAAATTGCATCGCCTTGGGATTTGAGCCTGGCCAGCCGCCTTCGATGTAGTCCATGCCGAATTCGTCCAGACGGTGTGCGATGCGCATTTTGTCTTCAAGGGAATAGCTGATAAACTCGCCCTGTTCGCCGTCGCGCAGGGTGGTGTCGTATAGGAAAACATCTTTGGTACTCATGAGAATTAACCTTTAGGTATAAGCGAACCATAGTCGCAACAGGGTGATTTGCAGAGATAAAGTTAAAAGGGGAGGAAAGTCAATGCCCGATAGTCGGGAGGTGCATAAGGCCCTGCGGGTTAAACAGGAGAGGCTATCAGAACAGGCCGCGTCGGCGCGCGATCACTGAACCCGCGAGGGCTCAATAATTCGTATAATAGAAATCGGAATGATAACGTGCACGCCCATTTGATGGGTTTGTATTGAGCGGACAGAGATTTATTTACTATCAACGATTTTACTGATTCCGTGCGGGATCATCCGACAAAAACTCTCGCTGTCCTGCCAGCCAGATGCCTCCCGCGACGCAGACAACAATAATAAATAGGAGCGTAATAATTGCTTCCGTTTCTCCAATGACCACCTGCTCGACAAGTTTTTGTACGAAACTCTCTTCGGTCACCTGCTTGTGAGTCGCCAGCGCCTGCATCTGCTGTGTGATGGAAATTCTTTGAAAAAAGCCGGGACCGTATTCCGGAATCAGCTCCCACATATAAGCGATGAGCAAACCGTATACGAGGGGCCGTTTTGTGAGCACAGACAGGACGAATCCCAGCGAAGAATAAGCCATGGCTGC
>JBBSQY010000086.1:0-5861 GCA_038243585.1 Candidatus Sumerlaeales bacterium
AAACACCAGATAGACGCGATGACGAACCTGATGGCGTGGGCATCGGACTACTACAACATCAATCCTGCCACCATCAAAGGCCATTTGGAATACACGCAGACCGCCTGTCCCGGACAATATCTATACCCTTATGTAGCCAGTGGGTTTTTTGAAGGTGAAGTGCGCCGGGTCATCGGCGAAGCTTATAAAGGTAACGCGTCGGAATAGCGATTTACGAAAGTTCTAAGCCTACGCCCATAGTCTTTTTTCGGTGGCACTCAAATTGCGCTCTGTGTCGTTTATCAACTATTGGAGCGAACTACAAATGTCAGATACCCACGAAGAATCTCTGAAAAAATTACGTCACCTGATTAAAGATGTTGGCACTGCCATGCTTACCACCCTTGATAACGGCGTATTACGCGCGCGGCCGATGGCCACCCAGCAGACGGAGGCCGGCAGCGACCTGTGGTTTATAACTAGCACTGAGAGTCATAAGACTACTGAGATCGAGAAGGACAACCGAGTAAACGTTTCCTATAGTTCTCCGTCCGACAACACGTATGTATCTATCTCAGGTACGGCAAGCCTGGTTGTGGATCGTGCGAAGATTGACGAATTGTGGAGTCCAATTCATAAAGCATGGTTCCCAAAAGGAAAAGACGATCCAACGATCTGCCTGCTGAAGGTCGTCCCTGACCAGGCGGAATACTGGGATTCCACATCGTCAACACTGGTCCAGATCGCCGGCTTTATTAAAGCAGCAGCTACCGGCAAGCAAGCCGATGGCGGAGATAACGCCAAAATCAATCTGTAAATAAGGGCTTAGGTCCTAAAATCGGATGGAGTGGATGGATTGAGTAGCATTCACTCTTACGGACTGCTGGTGATGGTTTCTATTGAACATAAGCCGCATAGGAAGGCAGAGCTGTGCTTTCCTATGTTTTTTCTTTACGGTGATGGCCAGCGGCAATTTTCTACGTCCTGTGCGACTTAGATCTGTACCTTAGGCAATATAACAGCCGTATGGTTCTCAACGTCACAATTGGCGTTATCCCTATAATTGTACCCTTTGAATTTTTCACTCAAAGGCTTCTGTCTGGTAATTGTACGCTCTTGCCATGCTGGTGGGTATCCGCCTTGGAAGTCTTCTGGCCAGACTCATCTTTTAGCTCAAGTTAGCCAGTAGTTGCGCCGTAAGCCTGCTGTTTTAAGGTCGTGCCGTTGTAGCATCTCGCACCCTTGTTTTTCCTACTGCATCATTTCTCTTAGCACATAATCTGGTGGTAATCTTCATTCTGTAGCTTTCCGACATGATCCGAAGTGAAAGCATTGTGCGAAGAATGATGAACTGGTTTAAGGGTTTGCCGCCGAGCATGAGAGACATCTCAACTTTGATCGCTCTTTGCGCCGGCCTCTGGCTTACATCCAGCGGCATGTGGGATTTGCGCGGCCCGGACGAAGGCCGTTATGTGCAAGTGGCGAAGGAGCTTTTAACACGGCACAATTGGCTTTACCTGACGGTGCATGGCGTACCTTACGATCAGAAGCCGCCTTTGGCGTTCTGGTTGTTTGCGATGATATTGAAACTGAGCGGCGGCGAAGTCTTTAGTTGGATGTTGCGGCTTCCGTCGATCTTGGCTGCCATGGCCACAATTGTGATGACGTATGTTATGGGGTATCACAGTTTTGGCCGGCGCTCCGGCTTGTTCGCCGGGCTGATGCTCATGACGTTTCCACTTTTTTATGACAACGCACCTACCGCGGAACTGAACATGCTGTTTACAGCGGCCATTACCGGTTCGTTGTGCGCGTGGATTACCAGGCCGACCGGCGGCGGGTCTATGAGTGTAGCGAGACTTGTCACATTTTGGATAAGTCTTGCCTGTGCGTTTTTTATAAAGGGTCCGTTGGCTTTAGTGATTGTAATGTTTGTTGTCGGTTGGGAGGCTTGGCGAGGTCGGAGCTGGCTGATACTGCGGTCTATTCGCCCGCTCTTTGGCGTTGTCGGAATGGCAACGCTTATTGGCGGGTGGCTATATTTGCAGCACGGTATTTACGGACCGGAGTTTGTGAAGGAACAGGTTTCGGGTGAAACGTTCCACCGAATCATGGCCGGAGATCACGGTGCGCCTTTTTGGTATTACCTCCCGAAGATATTTTTAAGCATTTTGTTTCCATGGGGGCTTTTGGCTGTTCCTGCAGTAATAATGTATCTGAGAACGCCGGAGAGATCGTGTCACAACGTAACCGCGACCCCGTATGTGGCATGCGTGGCGTTCCCATTTCTATTTCTTTGTATTGTAAATGGCAAGCGGCAAACGTATCTGCTTCCCCTGTTGCCGGCGGCAGCAATACTGCTGAGCGCTTTGCTCGATAGAGTTATTGCCGACAGAATAGTGCCAAAGGCAATGCGGCGTGGCGGCGCGGCGTTCTTCGGAGCCGTTGGAGTTCTACTAGGCGTAGCTGGAGTTTTTTTCGCAATGCGGCCGGAGTACGTGCAGACAGACAATATCTGGTTGTCAGCAACGGGCGTGTCACTACTGATAGTTTCTGGCTTAGCCATTATAATAATTAGCTGGTGGTTTTTGAGGGCCTCGCCCTATGCAAAAAATTTCTTCTACGCCGGCGTTGCATTGCTACTGGTAATTGCCTGGACAAATTTCATGGTTGTAAAACCTGCTTTTGATCCGTCTAAAAGTACTCGTTTCCTGAGCGACACGCTGGACCTGGAACTAAAGAACAGAAACTGGGGCAAGGCACCTAACGCCGCAGTGGTAGGGGCGATCGGAAGGGCGTCGAAAGCGGAGTATCACGTTTATGGACATTACAAGGTGCAGCCATTTAGTACCGCAGAAGGTTCACTTCTGACATCGAATACTGCACCCGCGCCAGCCCTTGTTTTGGTACAATCCGACAATAAACAGTACCCAGAAATCTCAACCGCGCTGATGGAAACCGGATACACCCAAAGAAGACAGCTTGTTGTTTCCAAGGACTCCTTAACGCTTTTCAAGAATCCGAATGAGTCCCGTCGGCGTGCCCCCGGGGAAACCATGAATTTCCTTCTTCTGGGGGACACCGGCAGCGGTAAACCGCAGGTATATAACATCGTGAGAGAGATGAAAACTCGCCATCTAATAAAACCCGTCGATGCTATATTTTTACTTGGAGATAATCTCTACGAAGGACATTTTGTTACTAAATCGCTTCATAAACTTTTCATGAGCCCGTTCGCAGCGTTGCTTTCTCAGCATATTCCTTTTTTTGCGACCCTCGGGAATCATGATTACGATATGGGCAGGCTGCGCGGTGAGTTGGAATTTCCGCCGTTTAACATGGTGGGACGCAGTTACTATTCTTTGGATTTTGGGCTCGGGAGTAATTCCCTATCAGTATTTGTATGTGACGCTGAATCACTCAAATCGGGTGATAAAGAGCAACTGCAATGGCTGGCAGCGGCCGTCGCTGCCAGTCAAGCGTCCTGGAAGATTTTGCTGCTCCATCGGCCTATTGAAGCGACGGAAATCGATCATGGCCCTTCCGAAGAACTGCGTCGATTACTAAAGCCGATACTGCACGAAATTGATGTAGTGTTTTCAGGGCATAATCACATATATGAGCGTCGCAAGATTTTGGATGGAACGCTGCATATTACGTCGGGCGCGGGCGGACAGCTTACTACTGAAACATTACCCCTGGATGAAAACCGCGCTGCGGGATATAATAAGCTGGGGTCTTTTGTCCAGATGGTAATTGGCGAAGGATGTATGACGCTTACGGCATGGAACGAAAAAGGCGAAGCGGTTGATAGTATCGTTCTGCGAGATCGTTCGGACGAAATCGTCTTCGATGCTGTCGACGAGAGAAACAGCTAATAGGTTAAGTTTGTTTGGTCGACTGCTTTATGTCGGTCGGTGGGAATATGTCTACTTTTATACCAAGCTATCCCGACCAGATCATATATCCCCACAAACAATCGGTTCCCGACGCCATATTTTGAGTACCCATGTATGCGAGGGTGGTGTCGTACTGACATTTGGGTAACGCGGTATCCATGTATTTTCAGTATCGTGGGCAGGAACCGATGAAGGGCGCGGAACGCCGGCAGTTGCTGTAAAGCGTCGCGTCGGATGGCTCGGAAGCAACAGCCGGCGTCGAGGATTTCATCCTGAAGAAGCCATTGTCGAAACCAATTGGCCACCCGGGAAGATATTTTTTTAACACGGCTATCCTGGCGGATTTGTCTGATTCCACAGACGGCGTCGGCATTCTTGAGCAATTCCAGCATGGCGGGAATATCCGCTGGATCGTTTTGAAGGTCCGCGTCCATGCTGATTACCACCTCGCCCCGTGCATGTTGTATTCCCGTTAGGAGAGCTGCGCTTTGACCAAAATTTTTCGTATGGCTGATGCCGCGCACCCGCTTATCCTCCTGTGTCAAATTACGAAGGCAGTTCTCTGTCATATCGTTGCTTCCGTCGTCGATAAAGATCAGTTCGTATGATGTTGTGCAGGATTCAAGGGCATGTTTAAGTTGTTGAACAAGCGGAGCCAAGTTTTCCTGTTCGTTGTAGCACGGCATAATCAACGACACTTCAGGGTGAGAAGCCTTTCGGAGGAAATCAGAGTATGATACAGCGTCTTCGTCCGGGCCTGCAGGACGTGATTGATGGTTAACTTCAGGCGACAAAACGGAAGAGTAATTCATTGCAATTCCAGTCAATTTCGTATCTCGCAGAAGGCTCTCGCACAGACTTGTATCCGGATGAGAGGTGAGGCTTTCTTCTGATAAATGATAAATACCGAACGAAGATTACCGCAACATTACGCAGCACGAAAAACCACCGACATTTTGTCTGAGTGCCGTATATTTCGGTGACTGTTGTTGTTTCTGACGCTACAATGACCGCGTCGGAATTTCCTATATGGCCGCGCAAATACCAGGATGGGTTGGTTGATTGATGTCGAGTACGTTTGAAGAGGCGGGTGCATCCAGTTCGCCAATTGATAAACCATCGGGTGGCGGTCTTCAAATTAGGGATGTTCTGAGGCTTATCGCCGTCGCGGCATTCTTTATCATCGCCTCGTTTGTAATAAATCACACCTGGATTCGAAACGAATTGTTCGATATTGAACATCTTCGAACGCGTTTCCAGGGTCACGGGTTTCGTGTCCAGATGATTTTCCTGTTGGCGGCTGCCGGTTTGAACGCGGTTGGTGTGCCGAGATTATGGGTTAGCGCCGTGGCGGGTACGCTCTTTGGCTCGATAGGAGGCAGTGCTCTCGCTCTTTTAGCCACGATGGGCGGTTGCACGGTGAACTTCTACATGGGACGTTATTTGCTGAGGGGTACGGTGATGCGGCTAACGCCGGGAAAAATGAAAAAACGGCTCAGCTCGATTTCATGTAACGGCTTTCGTTCCACTCTTTATTTAAGGTTATTTCCATTCAGCAACTCGACAATAACAAACTTCGGATGCGGCGCCTCGTATATTAGCTATAAAAACTTCATTGGGGCCACTCTCATTGGCTTCCTTCCGTTGACTGTTATCTTTGCGACGCTTGGCAGTTCAGCCGCCAAGGCGAGTCACCTGCAAATGGCGTTTGGGCTGGCATCGTTTGTGGCATTGTTGGTGGGGCAGCGTACCGTGAAGAAATTGTGGCTTAAATGCGGATCAGACCGCTAATCCTTAGTGTTGAAAAGATAACTTTATGAGGCTTCTCATAGTGGAAGATTCCCGTCGGTTGCGCCAATCCCTTGAGCAGGGATTGCGGCGCACCGGATATGCTGTGGATACCGCTGCCGATGGGCAGCAGGGTTACGAGTTGGCCAGAGCGGGATCCTATGATGTAATTGTGCTCGACCTCATGTTGCCCGG
>JBBSQY010000087.1:0-5526 GCA_038243585.1 Candidatus Sumerlaeales bacterium
GCAGTAGATTTCACAGGTAAACATTGGTTGACGGAGTCGCTGATGTTTGCAGCCATACCATAAATCTTGTCTGAACCGCCTGGAGAACTAATGATCACTTTTATTGCCTGCATCGTGCTTCTCGTTCTTAGCTATTTCACTTACGCAAAATATGTGGAGCGGGTTTTTGGCGTGAAGGATCAACGCAGAACTCCCGCCTATACCCTTAGCGACGATGTTGACTATGTTGCCATGGGCAAAAACAGAAACTCGCTCATCCAACTTTTGAACATCGCGGGCGTCGGGCCGATTTTCGGGCCGATCATGGGAGCGCTGTACGGCCCTGTGGCTTTTGTTTGGATTGTGGCTGGGGCTATTTTTGCCGGCGGTGTGCATGACTACCTGACGGGCATGATTTCGCTGCGTAACCGCGGTGCGCATCTGCCGGACCTGGCGGGCAAGTTCCTGGGCAAAATCTTCAAACATGTTGTTAACGGATTCGCCTTACTGCTGCTGCTTCTGGTGGGCACCGTGTTCGTCACGGCTCCAGCGGATCTGTTGGCTAACCTGACGCCAGGGTGGCTCACAGCCGGCGTCTGGATCGTTATTATTTTTATGTATTACCTTGCCGCCACAGTCTTTCCAATCCAGACGATCATTGGCAAAATTTATCCTTTTTTCGGGGCGCTGCTGTTGCTGAGCGCGGCGGGTATTGGCGTGGTTCTTATTGCAGACAATCACTCCATTCCCGAGCTGCATTTCACCAATATGCACCCGAAAGGCCTGGCGATTTTCCCCATGCTGTTTCTGACGATTTCCTGCGGTGCATTATCAGGATTTCATGCGACGCAGTCGCCGATTATATCCAGGACTACGCAAAACGAAAACCAGGGCCGCTTTATCTTTTATGGCATGATGATAACGGAAGCTATTATTGCCATGATCTGGGCTGCCGCGGCCATGTCTCTTTTTCATGATACATCGCTAAGCGCGGTGCTGGCAGAGGCGGGGCCGGCGGGCGTGGTTCAACGGATATCCATGACAACCCTTGGGGCCATCGGTGGCACCATCGCCGTGCTGGGGGTTATCGTGCTCCCAATTACGTCAGGCGATACCGCATTCCGTAGCGCTAGAATGATTATCGCTGACTACTTCAAGCTGTCTCAGCGAAAAATTAGCCCGCGTTTTATAATCGTTATCCCGATGTTTATGTTATCCATCGCCCTGACGCAGATGGACTTCGGACTGCTGTGGAGATATTTCTCCTGGGCCAATCAGTCCCTTGCGATGATTGCATTGTGGATAGGAGCGATGTATCTGGGTCTGCAGCGCAAGAATATGTGGATAGCCGTGTTGCCGGCTATTTTCATTACCACGGTAACGTTTACATATATCTTGAACGCCGACATCGGTCTGAGCCTGCCGATGCCGTGGGCCTACACCGGTGCGGGCGTGATTACGGTTGTTATTATCGCGGCGTTCTTTCGCGCGCTAAAGCAGCGGCTAAAGGCAGCAGACGAAGGAACCATAATTATCAGCCTGGATGACGGGTTGGGTGGCCAGACGGATGACATAGGGGAAGCCAATCTCAGCGGCAGTCTTTAAGAATCTACTCTGTTGACCTTAGGCAAGGAACTGTGACGCTCGCACTCTCCTTAAAACTAATTAATACCTGCCCGGCCCAAACCTTGCGTTAATATTACTTCAGATTAACAAACGCAAAGGTGCCAAAAATGACTACAACCAAAAGAAACGAGATCGAAAAGGGTTCTGTCGCAGGGCTTGATAAATACAGCCGGGACATCCGGCTGGAAAGCGAAAAACACGCGTGGGAAATCGCGCGCGAGGGGCACGATGCTATTGATCAGCGACTGAGAGAGCTTGATCAGGAGTGGGATATCGAGAGTATGCTGAAGCTTCAGGCGTGCGCTTTCGCCGCCAAATTTGTTTTGTTTGGGTCCATCGTCAGCAAAAAGTATTATTGGGGCGCGGCGCTTGTAGGAGCGGCCATGCTCCAGCAGTCGATTAAAGGATGGTCTCCGCCGTACGAGCTGTACCGGAAGCTGGGCAAACGGACAATGCGGGAAATAAAAGAGGAACGGTACGCCCTGGAGGTCTTTCGCGAACGTTTTTATTCCGTGTAGTTAACGCTTCCAAGTGGCCACCTGTCTAACCGCTTTACCTTGAGCCAGACACCAGCCAAATGCTTGTTCCATCCGTCGTCAAAAGTTTATTGGCTTCCATAAAAACAACTTGTGAATCATTGCGAAGATTAGGGATGTGCGAGTAGGTGATCCTCATGGATTCGGGTTCCAGCCTGCCGCCCTTAAACCTGATAATTGCTACATACCCGTTCTGCAGCACCACGAGATTTTGAGACTTATCCCAAGTATAGCCAGGCCAGTCAAACCAATAGGATTTTCTTTGGTTCTGCGGGATCGCGTTCTGAAGGTTCATCGTCGCCTCGGCCGGCCATGGCATCGCTAAAGGTATAAAAGTTTCCAAGCCGGTCTTTAGGTTGAAGACCATGATTCCGGATTCAACCGGAAAGTTTTCCTGCACCGTTTGCCCCCCCGCTTTTATCGGGGTAAATTTTCGGTAGCTAAACCAGATGTGTGAGTCGCCAGACGGAGTGTTCACAGGTACCTCCCAAAGCCCTCCAACAAGTATGACCGTAGTGCCCTCGTCGAGGCGACTCATGGAAATCTCCCACTTTTCCAGCGACGTGTTGCCAGTTGTTTCCGCTGTATCAGCCTGTGCCCGGCTTCCCAATTGCTTAAACACCCTTAGAGTATCTGGTGTCGAATTTTCCCGTTGGTAGGACGTGGCCCACTGGTAGTCCGAGGAGACCCGATCAACGTCTCCACTAACCCATCCAGCGGTTTTATAAACTCCATACTTATCGGTAGGTTTAAGTATCGCGGTCGAGGTGCTACCGGCGGTGTTTTCGATGGATACGGCAAAGGCATTTCCGCCGAAATGCAGCCACTTCATGCGGAGGTCGGTTTGCTCCGGCACGGTAAGTTCCTTCGCGCCGTCTTTCCAGATTATCCCACGATCCGCAACGGACGCTACGACATCATCGTGTCCAATCTGAAAGTCTACGTCGGACTGATCGTTCTTTAATAGTTCGGGCTGTCCATTGTTGGATTTAAGGACCGGTTCATTTATCAAGTTTGCCGGGATAGCACGTCCGTGCATTATAAAGGTGGATTGTGCAGGTTTAACCATAGAAAAATTGAAGCCGTTTTGCAAGCGGTCGAACCAGGTGTCGGGCATAATGGTGGAACTGATTGCGAGACCATAGGGTCCGCAGATCACCCTTTGTAAACTATCGTAAGCTGATACCAGAATCCATCGGCCATTAGAAGACCAGCCGCTTAATTGAAAATCCGGCGACTGAGGAAACTCATGAATGCTTCTTGCGGAAGTGATGGCAAATGTGTGCATGGAAGCGTCCTTTGAGGACGCCGAGCTCCTCCAGGAGTTACGGGTAACGGTACCGAAGTATAGATCGTCGTCATGCCTTTCCTCATTGAGGAACCGTAGGCTGGCGTTAAAGTCACGGTTTGTGTCATCCGCCAGGGTTGCCAGTTGCTGCGGAGGGAAAATTGACGAGGTTTTGGGATTTATCGACCAGATCTCTGGTACATTACGGAAGATATTAGAACCCGCGCGCTGGATAAGCGATCTCTCCGTCACGACGTTCCATAGGGTCAGACCAAATGTGATGGCGACCAACGCGACGGCATGCAGTAGTAGCTTCCGCCGGCTGGGCTGTTGGCCCTGGGCGAGAAGCCGAGCGCCAAGCCACGCGAATACGCCGGCGATTATCAGCAGACGAAGCGCCAGCGCCCAGTCTTTCCAGATTGCCTGCGGGTATCCGAACGGCCCTGGAAACACCAGGCGGTTTGGGTCGGCTATATACATGACGAGGATAAGAGCGGTAATGGGTACGGCGCTGATGAGGAGGCCCTGATAGTCGTCTCGGGCGAGGGAGCCGGAGTAGAACCCGATAGCGCCGCACAGGAGCGCTGTCCAGCCGGGCCAGGCGTCGCGGAACATCCACAAGATAGAATGTTCGCTGGCTGGGACCGCCAACTGAAGCAGGTAGGGCAGCATGCCGCCGCCGTGGATCCTATCATCAGCGGAAGGATAAAAACCAGCATCGGGAGAACACCCGTCGTGTAGATGGCGGCGCGAAGTTGGTCGGTGGAAAAGCCGGCCAGGTCCTGCCGGGTGACGGAAAGCATCAGCAACACGGCAGCCCCAAGAACGACCACCGCCAGCGCAAACAGCATAGGGTTGTGTTGGAGGCGCATTTCTTTTTGGAAAAGTTCCCGGGTTAATCCGTTCATGACCGCACCTCCAGGCGAAGCCAGAGCCGCCAGGCGATGATATAGGCGATCACACCAATAACGAGGTTGAACCAGACCGCTGCATTGAGGGGAGATTCTGGCTGATCCGTTATCTCCAGCAGAAGATCAAGGCCGGTGACGGAATCGATCAGGGCAAACAGCAAGATACTGATGATTAAAGAAATAAGTATTGCCGACCAAACGAGCAAAGGACGCTTTAGCAGTATCGCCAGGAGAGCGCCGGCGGTTGCGTAGCACCAGGCCATAGATGCTAATGTCACCACTGCCGCTGCAAGTATAAACTGCTCTCCGCTTTCCCACGATGTCCAGGGATGAGGCAGAGGAATGGCACAGAGAATTATTGGGAGAAAAAGCAAGAGTACTGCGCCTCCGCTCCGGACAAACCAGATGCTCGAACGACTTCGAGGCGAAGTTACTATTGTAGACATGGTGCCATTAGTAAAATCTGTGGCGTAAATGCGCGCCACAAGGGCCGGTCCAGCCAAGGCAACTACTGCTATAATCCATAGCCAAAGGCTCATTTCTCTGGCGCGTGTATCGAACGGGCCCAGCGGCATAAGCCACAGTGCCATTACAGCCGCTACATAGACCACCCACGGCCAGAACGCGTGACGGAAATCCACCAGCGCAAGTTCCATCCACCATGGGCGTGGCTTGCGGTGGGCGGTATTTGCGGCGGCGTTCATAGCTCGCGCCGCCCTTGCTGATCGTTTGGCATCGCGCTGGTGGCGACGAAGATTTCTTCGAGGGTGAGGGGCTCAACTTCCACGGTCTCCGCGCCGAGCGCCCGTAGGTTATCTTCCAGATCGGGAGTGTAGGCGGTGGTCAGCAGGCGGGCCGCGCCTTCGGTTTTGCCCGGCTCTCGATAGCCCAGTTCCGCAGGCAACTCCGGCACTGCGCCAGACCAGCGGGAGTGGATTCTTCGGCATTGCTCGCGGGCGATATCTGTCTGCATGGAGATGCGGGCCTGACCTTTTTCCACGATGGTAAATTCGTCTATCAGGCCCTCCCATTCACCAATCAGGTGGGTGCTGACCAGGACGGTCTTTTGACCGGGCGCGGAGTCCATATACGCCCCGATGACAGTCTGGAGGAATTCTCGGCGGACGATGGGGTCGAGGCCGGAGGTTGGTTCGTCCAGGAGGAGAAGGTCGGGCTCGTGGCAGAC
>JBBSQY010000088.1:0-5439 GCA_038243585.1 Candidatus Sumerlaeales bacterium
ATTCGCGGTGCCAGAACCAATAAATCTAACGCCCCACCGCCAACACAGAAAACCAAACCGCCGATCAACAGCAGATAATCTCCCGTGATAAACAAAATAAACACGCCGGTCTCTACAAAAATGATGGCGAAAAGCAACACATAGGCCACCCACCCCCAAGTCTGAAGGAGCACCTGCAACGCGGCGGGATCAAAGAGCGTATGTAAAAATTCAAATGGGTTTGGCATGGGACGTGGATTCTCCTGGCGGGTCTGAAAGCTAACGGTTTTAGGGCATTGGCGGCCAAAGTATTTCCACAGATCGGGATTCTTATATTAGCACAAGGACGGAAAAGACCATTACAGTTAAGCCATACAGGCATTAATCTGGTTTAGGGCTAGGGAAAAATGAACACGGGAAGGCAAGGTTCAGTGCCCAATACAAAATTACCTAATCCGACCACTTGGTGGCAAACTGGCATAATCTACGAAATTTATCTACGCTCTTTTCAGGATACAACCGGCAATGGAATTGGTGACATAAATGGAGTTCGAAAGCGGTTGGATTATCTCAAGTGGCTGGGCATCGATATCCTGTGGATGACGCCTCCTTACAAATCCCCGCAGGTCGAGTTTGGCTATGATACCGCAGACTACCTTGCCATAGATCCGGTTTCTGGGACATTAGCGGACTTTGAAGCCTTACTAATGGAAGCTCATCAGCGCGATATGCGCGTGGTGCTAGACATAGCTCCCAATCATACTTCCGACCAGCATGAGTGGTTTCAAGACTCCCGATCCTCCCGCGACAGCAGGCACCGCGACTGGTATATTTGGAAAGATGCCGGTCCGGACGGCGGCCCGCCCAACAACTGGGTAAGCGCCTTCGGCGGTGGCAGCGCATGGGAATTGGACCCCGCCACCGGGCAATATTACTATCATGCTTTCCTGAAAGAACAACCAGACCTTAACTGGCAAAATCCGGAAGTGGCAAAGGCGATTTTCAACTGCTTCCGTTTCTGGCTGGATAAAGGCGTCGACGGGTTTCGCATCGATGTCATGTGGCATTTGGTGAAAGATACCCGATTCCGAGATAATCCGCCAAATCCGAACTTCGATCCCAAAACCGAACCTTCCAACAACGTTCTCCAGGAAGTCTACAGCGCGGATCGTCCGGAGGTTATTGACCTCGTGGTGCGCATGCGGGATGTGCTTAAAGAATATGAGGGGGACCGCCTGATGATTGGGGAACTCTATCAGTCGGGTGCGCGGCTTGTCGATTTTTACGGTCCGGATGGTAGGGGCGCACAGTTGCCGCACAATCAACAGCTTCTATTGCAGCCGTGGGATGCCCCGAAAATCCGCGATGCTGCAGAAAAATATTTGGGCTCCCTGCCAGATGACTTCTGGCCAAACTGGGTTCTGTCAAATCACGATAAGCCTAGAATCGCAACGCGATCAGGCAGCCAGGCACAGGCTCGGGTTGCCATGATGCTCCTGCTGACTTTGCGCGGAACGCCGACCATGTATTATGGAGACGAGCTAGGCATGGAAAACGCTGAAATCCTGCCGGATGAGCTTCGAGATCCTTTTGAAAAGCTTGACCCCGGCAAGGGGCAGGGTCGTGATCCCCAGCGAACTCCCATGCAATGGAATGCCGATAGCAACGCGGGTTTTACCACTGGAAAGCCATGGTTGCCAGTGGCCGATAATTCGCAACAGCTGAACATGGAGACGCTGAAGAATGATCCCGCCTCCATGTTAAATTTTACAAAACGCCTGATAGAGTTGCGCCGAAAACAACCAGCGCTTTCCATGGGAGACCACCGGCTTGTAATTACGGACGTTCAGGGTCCGGTCATCGCCTATAGCCGGGAATACGAAAGCGAAAAATTTCTAATCGCGTTAAACCTGTCATCCACTCCGGCGACTTTTCCGCTTCCTACAGGATGTAATCAGGCGACCGTGATACTGTCGACACTGGAGCAGGATACTTCTCCGACCCATGATAAACAAGTATCGTTGCGCGGCAATGAAGGTCTGATATTAAAATGTGATTAACGTAATCCTCGCCGTTATAAAGTGTCGTTATTTAGTAAGCTTCCCAGTCTCCGATGGCGGACCCTGAAATGACGGCAGAGGCATTCTGTAACTTATAAGCGCTGCGTCCAAGAGTGCCGACGACCAGCATGTTATCCGTCGCATCGTAATCTATATCGAAAACATAAGCGTTTGGCATATTGGTACCCAACCGCCGCCATGATGTCGGAGCAGACGCCTGGGCCACATAAACCCCGGTCTGGGTTCCTACACAAATCGCTCCTCCTGTTGCAGTAGGCACAAAGAGAATGCAACGCAGATTTCCAACACCTGTCAGATCGCCCGTACTATCTGTCCAGGAAACGCCGGTGTTTGCGGTGCGAAACACCTGGTTGCTATCTACGCAATAAGCCGTAGGGTAATTGTCCGGATCGCACGTAATATCCATCAGGATATCGCCGCCGGTAGCAATTGTCGTTGAAGCAAATGATGATCCGGCGGCAACTCGCACCCAGGCAAGGTTGCCGTCAACTGCGTATACAAGCTCAGGGTTGGAAACATTAAGTTGCTTTCCGCCCACTGAAAAGCCCGTACCGCTAAGACCATCGCCGACCTGTATGCTCGGTCCAACCTGGGATACCGTATTGCCATTATCCAACGATTCATAAATGCCGTTTTCAGCTCCAATAACAATTCGAGTTGGCGCGGCGGGGTTCAGCTTCACCGGAGTATAGAATTGAGGTTCTATCGGAGCTCCGGATACGACCGTTAGCGGACATGCCGACGACGAAACCTGCGTGCCGATGGAATTGTAAATGCGTCTTCTAAGACCCCCAAGATTTTGGAAGCTGGTATACCGTATTGATTGGCCCAAGGCTGCAAGAGTCACATCGTCTACGGCCACGTCCCCGCCGTCGCCGCTGGAAATAGTATTCCATGTTCCATCGTTTCGCTGAGATGCAGTGCCATTATCCTGATTTCCGATAACGATGGTATTCGAAACGGAATCATAAGCAATGTCGTGAATCTCGGTTGTTTTTATGCTGCCCTGCATCGAAAACCAGTTGCCAGTATTAAGTTGCGGAGCGGTGCGCCGAAACACGCCGCCGTCGTCGCCCTGAATGATATTGCCACTAGCATCAAATGCCATATCTCGAGAATCCGCATGGGGAGCACTATTAGAAAAAGTTCCGCCGCCGGCCGCTCCCTGGGAACTTGAATGAGTTAAATGTTGCCACTGCGTGCCGGAGGCCAGCGAAGCATTTCCACGAAAAAGCCGACCACTATAATTAATGGCGCCGAGAGAGTTAGGGAACGTGGCATTGGTGTCTCCATTTCCGGGCTGCCGGTCTCCTCCAATATACACTATGTTTGCATTATTAGGATCGGCTACCAGCGATAGGTGGATGCTGGCTTGACCCCCTACGTGTATTCCATGAAGAGTGCCGCCTTCGTTCGTAGTCGGAAGATCCATCTGCGTCCAGACGCCGCCGCCGTCACCGGATCTGAACACGCCAGCGAGCCGTCCGCTGTTCGCGATGGCTACATAGACGTTATTAGAATTGCCCACTGAAATATGTACATTGCTTGGCGAGGCACTTAACGAATCCATAACCCCGTTGCTAACCCGGCTCTATGTAAAACCGGTGTCCGTGGATTTGTAAACCCCATTCGCCGAGCCTGCGTCGCTAATCGCAGTATATAATGTAGACAAACTCGTGGGATCCCCTGCGAGATCAAACGCTCTGCCGCCGGGCAACCCGTTTTGCATAGAAATCTGCGTGAACGAAGCGCCGTTGTTTATGCTCCGAAAGATGCCTATATTAGCATAGGTGAAACTATCCGCGATATTAACTGCGGCAACAATTACCGGCCCGCGGGCGGCGACCCCCGCAATATTTTTCCCAATCATACTGCCCCCGCCATTAAGGGCAACCCAGGTAGCGCCGCCGTCGGTAGTTCTCAGTAGACCGGCACGGTTACCCCCAACCATGGCAAGAGAACTGAACCGCCCGATGCCCGCGATCAGCGTTAGATTTGTTGGATCTGTCGGATCGAAATTAAGGTCACCAATGGAAAAGCTTCCGATTCCATCCGTCTGAGCGCTCCACACGGGTGAACTGGAATATGCGTTTGTCGTTTTCCATACACCACCATTCACAAAGCCAACGTATACCGTATTGGGATCCGTCGGGTGACACGCGATCGCATGGGCAGCGCCCACAGTGCGGTTGAGCGGCGACGCATTTTCCGCCTGGCCGTTGTCAATTGGACCCGGCCCTTCTTCATCGTAGATATTACCCCCGAAAGGAGGACCTACCGGCGGCAGTATCGCTTCTTTGGATGAACGCGGCGGTTTAAAAGAAGCGGTCGTTTGATCTGCGGATGACGTGGTGTCAGTGGACTTATCGTCTACTGACCCGGGCAACTGTGGCGGAGCATTAACGACATTCATATCGTACGTTTGGGCAGGCCGTTTTTTCGCCCTGACCGCCGCCTTCATTTCTTCCCGAAGCTGAAGCTCTGTTTTCGGAGTAGACCGCGTGGTACCACTTGTTGGCGTTTCCTCAGGCAGCAAAATGGCGCCGCGAGGTCTCAACAATGTAGTGGTGGTTTGCGCGCCTACAGAGTTTGAGGTCACGTCTATGCCGCCAAGAATTATAACCGGAAGCCCAAGCAGCAATGTGCGCAAAGAGAATTGGCCACAGGCCGTTTTTATAAAAGTAACCATAAAATTACCTTAAATGATTTTAGACGGACGACTACAATACGAAACAGCAAAATTACGAATTATCCAAGATAGGGCTAAAAAATAGTTAATTCACAATTCAGTACGTTTTGCATCTTTCTAGCGGCATGTCGGACTATAAACTGGATGTGGTAGATTTGTAATCCAATCTCCGTATCTGAAGTGGTGCTCTGTGAAGCGTATCGCGTAATTAGTTTCAGTGACGGAATGGTAGAGAATCTTTTTGTGTATCCAATTATCAATGAACACTCAGCCCGAAACGCCTCTAGCAGTCCCACATTCTCCGTTGCACAACTTCGATTTTACTCGGGATTGGCTGGTGGCTGATACGTTTGTCAGGGACTTTCTTCCAAGCTCTGATGACTTGATGAAAGAACGGCTAACGGCGTTGGCACACGGCGCATGGCAGCCGTGGTCTGCGGACGAAATTGAAGAGGTTCGCGCTTTCAATACAAGCGTGAAAAACCACGCCGGTGCCGGGCTAGTGGATGCACTGGGAAAGGATGACGCCCTGGTCGTCGTCACTGGCCAGCAACCAGACTTTTTAGCGTCACCACTCTACGTGTTGCACAAGGCGCTATCCGCCTGCGCGTGGGCGAAGCGAGTTGCCGCCGAAGTGCGGCGACCCGTTGTGCCGGTGTTCTGGGTCGCTTCGGACGACGATGATTTTGC
>JBBSQY010000089.1:0-5214 GCA_038243585.1 Candidatus Sumerlaeales bacterium
CAATAAGTGTTACCTGATAACGTGGTAATTTAGGGGCTTCATTTCGGGAACGCGCACCTCTGGCCGCTACCACTTGCCCGTTGACCCTTTCCCAACTCACTTGCTTTATTTACGATTGCCCCTTTGGACGGAAGCTGCGCGATCGCGCATTAGTAGTATGGCAGACTCGGGCATCTGTGCAAAATAGCATGATGTTCAATATACACAAGCGCCGAAGGTGCGATTCTATTCCAGCCCAGGGCACCACCCTGGGTCTACTCTTTACATATATCCCCGCACCTACTCGATCGCCACCCGAACTTCCTTGTAAACATCCTCCGCCGACACATCAAAAATCCACGCTCTGCTTCTTGCCGGAATCGGATGTACGAGTGTTCATGATTTCGCGTTGTTCACTGGCGGGGAATTGCAGATTTTATTTGGTGTGGGGGGAATATTTAATGACTTACGGACGGCTGCTCCGTCCGCTGAGGCGGATTTCCTTACCCCCGTCGACCTCTCTTTGCTCTTCTGGGACAGTAGGATATTAAAGCTGGAGAACGGCGAGGTCAGGGTTTTCTCGTAAGCTCTGGCACCCCCTCGGAGCGCGAATCTGGGGGTCAATTTTCGGGGGGCTGCGTCGTCCGCTGAGGCGGACTTCCTTAACGCCGGACATCTTGTGTTGCCCCTCTGGGGCAGTGGGGAATTGCCGTGTTCAGTACATTACTGCCCGGAGATATCAGCCAAAAGTCTCGGATGGCGTTACCAAGTTTCCTCATTGAAGTTTTGGCTGGAATCAGTAAATTGACCAGTCAGCCACCTGGGAGTTCGCCAGGCGACTGAAGCGGACCGCGTCCATAACGAAACGGCGACCGCTGGCATTATCGCCGTTAGTATTCGTGAAAGTTATGCTGCTTTGTGTACCGGCAGGCAGGACCACCTCGGCAGCTAATAATTTCCACTGGTTTACCAGGGCGAGATCGGTATAGACAAGATGGACGACGCCTGAAAGATTGCCTGCCGGGCGCGTTATATTGTAGCTGGCAACAGCGTTGTTGTTGCTTCCGGCTCCCATGGTCACATAAAGATTGTAGGTGCCGGCAGAAACGATATTGGGAGTAAAAACGGCGGTGCTGTTGACAATCGCATTATAGCGCGCACCGGTGCTAAATACCGGCGGATCCGTGACAGAACTCTTGCTGGTGGTGTTTGCCAATGCCGGCGATTCACTGTAGTTAAGGGTATTTAATCCGCCGTCAGGACGACGCGATTCCACCACTATTTCTGCGTCCGTCTTTGGCATTATGGTAAGATGAATACGATTTTGTTCCGGCCCGAAAAACAGGCCTTCACTGGTGCGCAGGCCGAAACTCTCCCGGAACGAGGTCGGGACATTGACTGTGGGAGCAACAAATTTGACAGGGAAATAGCCGACTTGCCCGGGCAGGATCGGCCCGCCGGTAAACGTCCCGACGGTGGATGCATTTATCCACTGAGACGGATCAAAAATCACGCTGTTTCTGTTTCGCGCCTCCGTAGTACCAAGGAACGTATTGGAGGCCGACCACGTTGTTGTGCCCCGGTTGATAAAGCCCAAATTTACGGAAACGGGATCCCCGGATTCCACCATGACATTTATTGCCTGGTGAGGAGAAGCATTGTTACCGGCGAATGCCCGTCGCGCATCAAACGCGGGAGGGGCGACGGCGAGCGGTGGAGCCACCAGAACAACAGAATTTGCTACAGCGCGCGGCGGACCATCGGACGGCATATTGGATATTCCGCTACCTGGCGTATCCGCATCCCACATGGTGGAAGATCCGCCGCCATCCATATTTACCGCGTCATGGGCGTCCAGCGCCTGCATTGTCTCGAATAGTTCAACAAAAGTCATCCCCGCCGCTGTGCTTGAGCGGCCGTCTATAACCACCATAAGGAGTCGGTTGGACTGGGTGACGCCTATGACGGTGCGCGGATGGCGGTCTACTGTGTAAAAGTTTCCCGATGGAAACGGATAGCGCGCGCCACCGATCATGACAGGTATATTAGTGGCCATTACATTTGGGTCTGCGAGACTCGCCCAGCCGGAAGTCGGCCGCGCCAGCGCGCGCAGGTCTCCCCCCGCCGTCACGGCAATACCGCCCGCGTCCGCCGCTCCCGGTAGCGTATTCGCCACGGCACTTCCGTTTACGCGCAGAAATTGCACAGATCCCGCGGAGTTGAAGAAGTTGCCGTTAACCGAAGCGGTAGCGCCGGTTATCGTCCCCGCGAAGGCGGGCACTGTTCTGCGAGTCCCATCCTGCCGGAACGGCAATTCAATGCCTACCCCGGCCACATTCATATCAGCTTCGAGAACGTAGATAGTTTGACGGCTGTTAAAGAGGTTATCAAACTGGTAAGATTTTGCGACGACACCCTGGGCAATCGTCCGCTCGTACCAATCGGCGTCGCGGATGATCTCGGCATTTGTCTGGGCAATACCGGATTTAGAAAGTAAACAAACTGTTATAAGGACCAGAATGCAGGAGCCGGCATTGCTGCGCCTATTCCAGGTCCGTTGTATTAAACTGATCAAGATACTACCCCTTTATACGCCGGAGAGTTGGACGTATCTCGGCAGATAAACATCATGCTTTAAAATATAACCACACCCATCAGACGATTATGCCGGGCGGGGATAACAGATGCTAATTTCTGCAATGAACTCGCGCTCCCGCCCCCGCGCAAGATCCTGCACGCATTCCCCTTGCAACTTCTGCCTTTTCGGGCGATGCCACACTCACAATCACCCCCTGCAAGGAAACCTAATTATGTTTTGCCTTCCGAATCAATGGCTGCTTCTTATGGCCCTCGCCGCTTCTTGTGCCGCGGGCTTTGGCGCTGATACCAGCCCTACCCTTTTTCAGGGCCGTTCCACGGAATCCATGATCGTTACCGTCGATCCAGAATCCGGCTCTGCGCTGACGAACCATACCGCCGTCAATTACCACAGCCTCGCCTACATGAACTCCCGCAAGCATGGCCTCATTGCCCGCGAGACTATCCAAAAGAAATATCTGGAAAGCTCGGAAGGCGACTATTCCACGGCCACCGTCGACCTATATTACGGTCACGCCGACAAGACCTACTCCCCCCGGCCCGACCACACCACCACCGTGACTGATGCGTCAAAAATACACTTCAACAATGAACACTGGACAGCCACCAGCCGTGGCTGTTGTGATACCGAATCGTTTCTCCAGATGTTTGCCTACGGCAAAAGCACACCATTCTTCTACGCCAACAGCCGTTACGCGCAGGTCAACGTGCCCAACGCCCAGGTAGACCGCTACTTAAGCGTAGTCATGCGCGCGCATACGCCCGCTGATCCCATAGAAAGTGCCATTTTCGGCACGAACAAAAAGGCAGTGGCGGCCATCCTGTACGGCGGGCGCGGCATGCCACTGAGCAAGCTTCTCATCCAGCCGAAAGAAGGGGCCAGCGAATTAGAAATCCCCTATCACACCGATTCCCTCACCCTTAAGTCCGCCTCGCCCAAAGACGATGACGGCTACAATGAAGACCCCAAGGTATCTCAAGTCCTGACCTTGTGGTCGCAAGACACAATCGCTCCCACGCCGCCGCCGGCTACGTTGTCGGGCTTCAGCATCATTGCCACCTTCGCCGGCAACGACGGCAAACCGGAGAGGATAGAAGTTCCCATAGAAAAAGACCATTTCGGCAAAGCCATACTCTCTGGCCCCACCCTGATGATTGCAGACTAAAACGGCTACTGCAAACCAAGCCCTGGGTTTGCCGGTACAAAATCGCCAAGCCTAAAGATGCACGCCGTCCGTTGGAAATACGGCATAGTTTGGGATAGTCAACTTATTTCTTATATAAAATGAATGGACCTTCTCCAGTTAGAGTAGACTTATATGCAACCTAGCTCTCAAAGAGCCTGTTCTCGTAATGCCGGCAGTTTCTATCACTGCAGTGCGCGAAGATCGCTGCTTCGAGTTCAACCTAGTTCTTATTGCTCTCTACTCTCATGTCAACAACCGACCCTCCTGCATAGGACACACATTGTGCTGCAGGGATGTCTTTTGCCGCCCTGGACCAGCCACCGCGGAGGAATTTTGCCAGATGTGCTGGATCCAGAAAGGATTCACTATGAAACTATTTCAGCAAAAGCAGCCTGTCTGCTTTTTTAGAATTCGAGACATTATTACGGCAGTCGCTATCGCCGGGGTTTCCATAAGCGTGCCCCAAACCCTATGGGCGGCCGGCCCACCTCCGGTTGATTTAGGATCTGCGGCGAGCTTCACAATTCTGTCTGGCGCCGGGATCACGACCACCGGAGGCGGCACCATTGGCGGCGACGTGGGCGCGAGCCCGATTTCGGGTACCGCCATTCACCTGACGGACGAACAAGTGGACGGAACAATCTATGCGGTAGACGCGGCAGGGCCTCCCGGCTCCGTCATTGATCCAGATTTATTAACCGTCGCAAAAGGCGATTTGACCACTGCGTATAACTTTGCCGCAGGGTTGACCCCTATTCCTTCCGGACCATTTTTAAATCCCGGCCTCCCGGGAAATCCCGGCAATATCGGCGGAACGGTGCTGGTGCCGGGACTATACAAGTTTACTTCGACTGCTTATATAACCGGCTCAGACGTCACGCTTTCTGGCGGACCCAACGATGTCTGGATTTTTCAATGCGCCGCCGACCTTCAGGTTGGCAGCGGAATTAAAGTCATATTGGCCGGTGGCGCACAACCCAGAAACATCTTCTGGCAGGTTGGCACCTCTGCTGTGCTTGAAACCTTTTCTGTATTTAAAGGGACGATCCTGGCAGACCAGGCCATCACCATGAGAACAAGCAGCTCGATGGACGGCCGGGCACTAGCGTTTGACGCGGGCGTTGTTTATAACGGAACAAGCGGCAATTTGCCTGAAGATCCCTATGCAGACTACGGCGATGCACCGGATGATTCGACCCACCTCTTTCCTACAGAGGATGTAACCTCTAATAGTCGGGCCGGATCCCGGGGCGTCCACCATTTCAGAGTTGGAAAAGAAATGTTTGGCACCACCGTGACCTCAGAGGCTGGAGCGCGAGACCTTGCGGATCCCGACGGCATACCTAACCTGGTAGATAATGACAGCGATGATGGTTTGTTGGGTGTTAGCTTTGTTCCCATCGGAGATTCCGGAGTTCCCTTCTCGGGAGTTGATGGACAAACCTACCTG
>JBBSQY010000090.1:0-4980 GCA_038243585.1 Candidatus Sumerlaeales bacterium
CCGTGGAACTGCTTGAGCGCCTGATGCGCGACGAGATAAAATCGTCGTCGCGGAGCAACGTGGTGCGGGAAAAGAAGTTCAGCGAACGCCTGCTCGAAACGCTGCGCAAGTATAACAACCGCGCCATTGATACGAAACTGGTAATCGAAGAACTGATTGCCATGGCGAAGGACCTGCAGGACGCGATCAAGCGGGACGAAGCGTCTGGGCTGAATTCTGATGAAATTGCGTTTTATGATGCGCTGGCGGAACGTCCGGAAGTGCTGTTGGAAATGGGCGATGAAACGCTTAAGAAACTGGCAATGGAACTGACGGAGCAATTGCGAAAGAGCACAACAACAGACTGGCAAGTGCGGGAAAGCGTCCGCGCCCAGATGCGCCTTTTGATCAAACGGCTTCTGCGAAAATATAAGTACCCCCCAGAAGGTCAGGCAGCGGCTGTACAAATTGTGCTGGAACAGGCGGAAGAGCTTGCGGATTCCTGGTCAGCTGGCAAGCTGTTGCAGGCTCAGTCGGCCTAAGGTCGCACAGCGACACCACCAGCAGAGACCCGCTCGCTCTCAGGGGATCACATCGAATAGCGCTCTGAAAGTTTCTTAAGCGCTCGGGCTGCCGGTGGTGCGGCCATGGTGCCTCCGGCGGCGGCTTTGCCGAGGGCGGCGTTTGAGTCTCGGCCGAACCGTATCCCCAGGGTGAGATCTTTACCGTAGCCGACCCACCATACGTCCGCAGCGTTTTGCGACGTCCCGGTTTTTCCGGCCACGGAAGCGTGAAGGTCTGCGTTGCGCATCGCCGTCCGCCCGGTCCCGTCCGTCACGGCTTCGCGCAGGGCGCTGGTCAGTTGTTCGCAGGTTCGCCGGCTGAAAAGCTTCTTCGTCTGCGACTGTGCGCGGTAGATCTCATTGCCTTCTATGGTGATGCTTTGCACCAGGTACGGGGTCGCGCGGTTGCCGCCGCGCGGGAAGGCGGTGTAGGCCGATACGACATTTGCGAGACTGCTTTCAAAGGTGCCCAGCAGCCAGGTGGTCCCTGTCGTGGTTTTGTCAGAAATCAGTCCCGCCGAGTAAAGCGATTCATAAACGCGGGACAGACCAGCTTTCAGTCCCACGCGAACCGTGATGAGATTGTCTGAGAAAGCAAGGCCCTTGGACAGCGGATACTCGCCGGGTTTCAGCGACGAAGAGTTCTTTGGATTCCAATCATTCAGCGCACGGATTTCGTCGTCAGTCAGGGGCCCGTTAGACTCCACATCAGAAATGTCTCCGCCCTGCTCCAGGTAGGTGCCATACACAAAAGGCTTGGCGATGCTGGCGACTTGCCGCCGCGAACTCAGGGCCAGGTCATACTGGCTTTTGCTGTAATCCTGGCCAGAGACAAGCGCGCGGATCTGACCGGTGGCGTTATCTACAATAAGCCCCGCCCCCCCGAGCGGATCCTTAACCGTGTCTCCCTTATAGGCCGCGATGACCTTGCGGATCTCGGAATCAAGGATGTCCTGGGCCCAAAGGTCCAGGGTAGATTGGATGACAAGATCCTCATGATCCCACACGTTAGCCGGCAGCTTTTTATCGCCAATAAGCGCATTAATCTCGCTCTTGATCGCTGCGACCAGGTAGCCGTTATGCTGCGACTTCGGCTTGCGCGGGTTATCAACAACAAAGAAGCGCGCCTGCTTCGCCTGGTCTTCTGTGATGGTGCCGCGGCGAAGCATTTGCGCGACGATTTTGTCGCGGGCAAGGCGTGCATTGTCCGGGTTGCGGTAAGGAGAATTGGCAGTCGGCGCACGCAGCATGGCGACCAGCATACACGATTCGCCGAGGGTGAGTTTTGAAACCGGTTTGTCAAAATAGTAAAGCGAAGCCGCGCCAACGCCGACGGTCCCGCCGCCAAACTCGACACGGTTCAGGTAGGCGGTCATGATGGCCTTCTTTGCCGCGAGCCGGTCTCCCAGCTGGCGCGCCAGGGCCGCCTCCGACCGATGCGCCATGGTCCACTCCACCAGCTTGGAGCGCACCCGGTTCAGCAGTCCTTTTTGCTCCAAATGATAAACCTTTTCCACCAGTTGCATGGTCAACGTAGAGGCGCCCTGCTTAATGCGCATGTGCCGAACGTCCGCCACAAGCGCGCGCCCCAGGCCAAGCCAGTCGACGCCATGATGTTCAAAAAATCGGGAATCCTCCCGCGCCCGGAGCGCGTTAACCAGGTTTTCTGGAAGGTCGCTAAATTCAACCGGCGTATCAGGCGAGCCAAGATGCGTGTAGACATTTCCCCGAAAATCAAGCACGCTAGGCCGCACGCGCGGGGCAGTCAACTTGTTAGCATCCAGCCGGAAAGCCTGCACAAGAACCGGGACAGCGAAGACAGCCATAACGGCAAGACCCAGCCCGGCAAGTAAGAGAAACCCGCGATGCCGCCGCCGAAAAGACGGACGCGAGATGATGGGGTCGGCAGACATGGCTGGGCCAGCCGGTGGACGGCCACGCAGATGTGATCGCCATGGAAGCGCGGCCCGGCGCAACAGGCGGCGCGAAAGTGCAAAGATCAGGCGAAGCGCGAGCAGGACAGCGAAAAATCCAAGGGTAACGAACGCCGCCGGCTTCAGCAGAGAGGCCGCGTCAAACAAATCGAACTGCGGTCTGCCGGCCCGGGACCCAGCGCCCGGCGAATCCCCCTGGCCGGTCCCAGGCGGCGCAGCGTCGGCAATGGCGGTCGGCGTTTGCACCGCCACCTCTGGCATGGGCTGCGCAGAAGATGAGTTGGGGCCGGGGTTTAGGCTCTGGCGGTTAGTGGCCATCCATTGGCTCTGCCGGGTGAACCACGAACGCAGGTCCGGTCGCAAGCGTGCCGCCTGCCGCAGATCGTTCTCCGCCTTGCGTTGTTCACCCAGAACAGTATTAGTAAGGCCCCGCTCGCCATAGGCAACGCCATCGCCCGGATCAGCATCGATCGCCGCGTCAAACTGTTGCAGCGCCAGCCCCGGCTCCCGCAAGGCGCGCAAGGCAATTCCTTTGTAAGTGAGAGAGCGAGAATGGCCGGGGCGCAGGGCCAGCGCCTGGTTTAGCGCATCAAGGCCTTCACTGTAATATCCCTGCTCGATGTAGCGGCGACCGGTACTATAAAGACGCTCCGCCTGCTGGTCTCGCCATGCAGACTCCCGGTCAGTGCGCCGCTGCAAAGCCGGCGGCTGCTGACCGCGGTTCGGCAGCCCATTCAAGCCCTGTCCACGAGCAGATTGCACAAGCCCTGGACCGCATAACCCGGACAGCAAAAAGACAAGAAAAAGCACCACGGGCAGAATTCGCATTGAGAGGCTTACTAACCCCGAAACCGGCTATTCAAGATATTGCCAGCACACAGATCCGGGGTCTTATACTGTCGTACTGTTTCTTATCTTTTTGAACTTGCCCTGCGCTGTTCAGATTTCACATTCCGGTAATATTAAAAAGTAAAAAAAGGACATACAGGGGGTTCAATAAAACCAATCCCCTTACACATCCCAATATTTCGCGCTTAGTCCGCGAGACCTAATTGTCGGATGGAATTTGATCTTCAACGATTGCGGTGAACACTTCGGGTATGCCATCAAATACGGTCGTAGTAGTAATTGTACCATAAGTAAAACTCATATCGACCGAACCCAGGTTTTCTCCTCCGCGGCTACCATTCATCTGGACTGATGAGACCAGAACATCTTCCAGCTTAATCACCAGATAGGATGGGTTAGCAGGATTGTTGCGAACGTATAAAACAACTTCTGGATTTGGAGTTCCGCTGGCGCAGGCCTTATAAAGCAAAGGCGTTGCTTTGTCCACCCCGGCTTGCACCGTGAATTCTTTAAAAACTGCTTTTCCCGCACCGCCACCGCTACCGGGCAACGCCGACATGGTTCTTATATCCATGATATTCTCTAGACCATGGCTGTAGGAAACAACTTCTATTCCTCCGGGAACCAGTTTTGAATTCCCTTCAATTCCAGAAACGGTCAACACCATGTCCACGGCCGCAAAAGCGGGGGTGGCGAGACAAAGTGAGGAAACAAGGACGACGGAATACAAACGAGCCGCAAAAGTGCTTTTCATAATTCTTCTCCGTTAAAATAAATTTAGATCCGGATCAAACCGGCGTCTATGCATTAAACAAATAACGATTTTAGAGGAGTCGCAAGAAAAATCGGCATCCCCGCCGATGGTTTGCCAGGAAGTAGGGCTTTCGGTGGCATCATGTTGAAAGGCAACGGCTGGGAAGAAGTGCGCGGAGAAATCTGGCCCATAGCGGTGTTTACCGTGATAATGATGACGTTCGCCATAAAACGATATCGACAAACCCTGGACTAGGTGAAACGGCCAACAAAGATTTTAATCGTGTAGTCAAACGCCAGCCGCAGACCTTTAGATCCTGCAGACATGTGAGCTAAACAATACATAACTCATGCCTCCGATCCCGGGAATCTGAGGCGGCTTTTCTTGCTTTTGCTTGCGTAACCCATCACCATCCAGTAAGTCGATTGAGGCAAGTAATCTAAGCTGGATGACGCCCGCCGAGGATTTTGGATGACATTTTTCCGGGCGGTATTGCGTTTTGAATGGGATCGCCCGGTGACAAAGTGCGTAAAATAAATAGGGACCGTGGTGCGCGTCCCTGTGCGCATCATCGGCCTGGGGAACAGGAATGAGGGAGGCAGGCTGTCGGCGGGGATAATTAATATATAATTAAAAAAGGGTTTTTTCTGCGTAAGTGCCGTCATGTCAAAGAACCAGATAATTAAATAATTACCCCCCTCTATAATTTTTCTGGGGGGGTGTTAATTTTGTGAAGCGTTTGTGTTGGGCGTTACTTGTTTTCAGCGTTAGGGAAACGCTGAGATAACCTGTGTTGGTAGTTCACTGGAGATATTTACTCACGGAATTTCGGCTGGGTATTCCCGCACGGGTGCTTAGAGCATAATTTTAACGCAGAAGCGCGGAGACGCAGAGGGCTGTC
>JBBSQY010000091.1:0-4968 GCA_038243585.1 Candidatus Sumerlaeales bacterium
GGCCATATCCATGCAATGCAGCACATGCTCCGGCTGATCGCCGTTTACATGGAAAATAGGCACAGCCATGATCTTTGCCACATCGGTGCAGTAAAGCCCGCTGAGATAATCAATGGCAGTGGTGGTAAAGCCCACCTGGTTATTGATGATAAAATGAATGGTGCCGCCGGTGCGATAGCCACGCAACTGCGAAAGATTAAAGGTCTCTGCCACAATCCCCTGGCCGGCAAAGGCCGCATCGCCGTGGATGATGAAAGGCAGTACAGTCTTGCGTTCCTTGTCTACGCGCATGGCCTGTTTAGCCCGCACTTTGCCCTCTACCACCGGTCCCACCATTTCAAGATGGCTGGGGTTTGGGGTCAGCGATACATGAATGTCCTGACCGTTGAAACGCAGATCATTAGAGAAGCCCTTGTGGTACTTGACGTCACCGTCGCCGTGGATGCTGTCGACCTGGAAATTGTCTTCAAACTCGGAAAAGATGTCATTGTAGCTTTTTTCAAGTATGTTTGCCAGCACATTTAAGCGCCCGCGGTGGGTCATCCCAAAAATGACTTCCTTGATACCGGCGTTTACAGAAAGCTCCAACAGGCGGTCAAGTGCCGGTATAAGGGTTTCAGCCCCCTCCAGCGAAAATCGTTTTTGTCCCCTGTAGGTAGTGTGGAGATATTGCTCAAACATCTCGGCCTTGCGTAGTTTCCACAGGATTCGCAGGTGCAGATCCCGGGAATATGCCGGCTGATTCTGGGTGCCTTCCATGCGCTCCTGCAGCCATCGTCGCTCTGCAGTGTCCTGGATGTGCATGTATTCCACACCGATGTAGCCACAGTATGTGGCCTGCAGGTGTGCAATAATTTGCCGCAACGGCGCGACTTCAATGCCCGGAATATCATCCGAGTCAAAGATAGTGTCGAGGTCGGCTTCGCTTAGACCAAATTCCTCGAGATCTAAATCGGGAGAATCAATGGGGTTATCGCCCAGCGGGTTAATCTGTGCTATCCGGTGTCCGATGTCGCGATAATAATATACCAGGCGGTCGACGGCGGATTGTTTCTGGCCGCTGATTCCGCAGCTGCTGCTTTGAGCGAAGTCAAACCCGTCAAAAAAATGAGCCAAATCCGACGGAACGCTTTGCGGATCGCGTTTCCAGGCTTGATAGCTTTGCTCCAGGTAATCGGCGTTTGACGCCAGGGCGGAATCTATCGTCATCTTTATCTGTTCACCGTCGGCTGTATTAGCTGTTGTTCCACGAGGGATTCACAAGGAAACTTAACAAATTGTGACCGGAAACATAACGTCTGCGGACAACAACTTCTGTTCAATTCTGAAACAGGAATGTCTATTGATAAACGGCACACGTTACAGGGTTTCCGATCGAAGGCGGATGGTATGGATCGCGTAAGTTAATCTACTACCCGCAACTACGTTAAACGTTTTCATTTTTGGTCTCATTCGCGTATTTATTTTATTTGATCACCAGAAGGGGGGTTTGGCATTGCTGCTAATCTGGTACGTTACGCAGGTATCGGGCCGGAAGAGGAAGGGGCATCTTTGCCCGGCTCAGCGAACGAAGGGTAAAGAGAATCGGTGTCTTTGGAAAAGCTACGCGAGCGTGCCGGTTCCAGGATTTGTTCTTTTGCTACGCTGGCTTGAGACGGGCAGGAATGCCCATCCTACTTTAAAGGCTTCTTGTCTTTCATGGATTTCCGAGCACGAGCCTTTACCCCCGAAAGATAATCCATTCCCTCTTCAGGCTTTTGTTCTGTAGGCGGCTGCTTCAATAGTGGACCCGCTTGCTCAGCCGGTGGTTTAGGTGCATTCGGTTTAACAATGCGCGGCTTTCTTACGCTTTTTACGCTTTTCACATTTTGCATTGTTGCCACCAATTTCTGTCCCACGCCCATGGACAGGACCCAAGCCTTCACCCGCTGTGCCCATCCAAATCGGGCTTCGGCAATCTCTGCCAGCAGTGCCAACAGCAGCAGAATTAAAAGCGGCATCACAAGCGGCTCGCTCACGACCGCAGCGCTCTGCCTCTCAAACAATGGATTTATGTCCAGCAGTTCTTTGCCATTTGTAAGCGCCGCAATCTGCAAGAGCGCATCGCGCCCGGTGCCGTCATTGCCTCGCCAGGCGAACTCCGGAGAGATCGGCATGCTTACCGGCCCGACACGGTATGATTGATCCCCCACCTGGATGATACCTCGCCATGCGCCGATCTGGGTCAGGCGCACATCGGCAGACATCCGATTCCAGGTGTCCCACTGGAGCGGACGCTCTACAGTTGACCCATCGGGAGCAAACATCAGCAGCCGCGCCTGTCCCATGGCCGCCCGTTCCTCGTCGCTCACCTCCATTGTTATACGGGCATAATTCCCGTCAGTCTCGCTCCGAACCTGAAAGTTATCGTTCACGTTGCTTCCCATAATCCAGCGCGCCGCGCTCAAAACAATATCAGGGAAATCGGCCTTCGTGCTAAACTCTCCGCCGGCGTCCAGCGCCACAATTGCCGTCCGGCCCACACCCCTTTGCCAGAATGCGAGCACCGGCGAATCATCTCCGTTGGCCGTTGAAATGGCAACCTCTGCGCCTTGCCGGGGAAACAGCAAATTATAATCGGCGGATGAAAAATCCTGCCATGTCTGCTCTGGCGACATCGTAAAAGCGCCAGGCAGTATTTTCATGGGAGCAGGATCTTCTATGAAATTTTTGCGGGTGTACTGAATCGTGTCGGCGGTGAAAAACTGGATGAGCTGACCGGGATCCTGGGTAAAGTATACATTGCCTCCGCCCCGTTTTGCCACGTCTTTCAAAAATTCGGCGTCTACATCCTGCTCTGTGCCCAGGCCTACTACGCTGACGGATATTCCGGCGGCGACAAACTTCTCCAGCAGTTCCTCATAATCCCCCGGCTCCTCTGCGTCGGATGCATCAGCAAAAAGCAATACGTGCTTGTTTGCCTGCTCAGCCCGGGCTATTTGCGTGCCGGCAGCAATGAGACCCGTGTAGGTGAAAATTCCACCGCCCATACTCTCGATGCCGCGAATCTGGGATGCGATACTACCTGGATTCTCCACCGACTGTTGCTCCACAAAAATATGCGCGGAACTGTCGACAGCAATTACGGAAATGCTGTCCGCCGGCCCCAACAGCCCCAGCGCCTCCACGGCGGCGGCGTTGGCCAAGTCCATTTTTGTTCCGCCGGATGGGACCTCCACCGCCATGCTCCCGCTGCGGTCCAGCACAAAACAAAACGCGCCACTGACCTTCTTGTTCTGGCGTCGGTCTTCCAGCGAAACCGGCAGCAGATCTTCCAGCGCAGACCTGTAATAACCGCCTGCGCCAAAGCTGCGATTCCCGCCAGTTACCAGCAGCCCGCCGCCTTCCTGCTTCACGAATTTACCCAGATCATCAATAGCGGATTTCGTCAGGCCGGTGATTGCGACGTTATTAAGTATCACGCCCTTGTACCCGGAAAGCTGGTTAATGTCCAGGTTGTAGGCTCCGATGGCCATCAGGTGCAGCGGAATCCCGCCGGCCCGAAGTACTTCTGTAACATTATCCGGTTGGCCGTTATTATTGACGATCAGCATGGGCCGCTCGCCCAGCACGCTTACAAATTTTTCGGCCACGTTGTCCGCGACAATTTTCTCGCGGCCTGCGGGGGTGGTTTCCACTTCAATTTTGTAGCCGTGGATTCCGCTGATGGCGACGGCATCCGATATGACGATTCGATTCTCTCCGGCGCGAAAGTTATACGCGCGCCAGCCGCTTTCGTCGCTACCGCCCACAACGCGCCCATCGCGAAATACACGGTATCGCCCAGGCATATCAACCGTCGAATTTACGCGAAAGACGACGCGAAAGGGTTCGTTTGCCAACAGTTTCTCGTCGGTATCAGCCCCGGCCACAAAAAGATTTTGCACGTCGAGCCGTTTCAGATCGCGCACATACACAGGCACGTTCATCTGGCGGGCAGCCTGCGCCTGTTGCGTGGGATCCTGCCCGGTGAATTCTCCGTCACTGAGAAGGAGCACGCGCGATTGTCGCTGAGGCGACACCATGGCCAGGGCCGTGGCAAGGCCGTCGGATAAATCCGATCCGTCGGGGCTGAAGGGGATGGCCATTTCACGCGTTGCCGGGCCTGGAGACGGTGCCTGCTCCACGTATGCCTTTTCGTTGAACGTGACCACGGAGATGTGGTCACTCGGTTCCAATTTCCCGCTCACCAGATCCAGAAGTTCCGCTTCTTTCGCGATACCTTCTGCGGAAACGGACCGGCTTCGATCGAGCAATACAAAGAGGTCCAGGCTGCGCGAACTGACCTGGAGCGACGGGTAAGCGAGGAGCAGGATGATCAGCGCGACCATAAGAGTGCGCCAGATATTTTTATTTTTGACGGTACGCCAGTAAAGCACGGCGAGTAGCAGGCCGACGAGAAGGGCCTCAGGAAAGAGGAAGGTTAGCGGCATAATTGCCGTCCTCTATCCTCATGCGCGAAAGCAGAGGTTGCTGCTTCGCAGTAAGGGCATCTGCGCTGCCGGGAAAGACGATTCCAGGTACGGCGCATTAGGTCGAGTAAAAGCGGCGACAAGTATCGCGCACTCCAAATTTGCTGGTATTTTCTCGGAGATGGAACACACTTTATGGCGTTTGCCGGGCCGCCTGGATTGCGCATCTTAATATCCCGCGTCATGGTACACCCACGCGAGAATCACGCACCCGATCAAGGCGGCCAACATAGCATAGAACAAAAGATAATTTCGCTCCGTACGCTGCGACGTATCTGCCGACAGGTTGCTTAAGTCCGGTTTTAGCGTAGACAACGAACGTAGGTCGCTCTCGCTCTGGCTGAATAGATTCACCCGAAACATTCCCATCTCTGGGGAATCAGCCGCGTCTCCCTGCCGTATCCTGTACGTGCCCGGAGGCAGCCCGTTCAGCATCGCTGGCGGTTCATCCTTCCAC
>JBBSQY010000092.1:0-4703 GCA_038243585.1 Candidatus Sumerlaeales bacterium
CGCGAGCGTATGCGCGACAATGATAATATGTCCACTGGAGCCAAGGCCGGTAAATCTGCGAAAGCTGGCAAAAAAGGGGCGAAGGGGAAAAAAGATGGAAAGGGCAAAAAAGCAGGTAAAGACGGCAAGCGTTTTAACCGCGAAACTGCCCCCGCAGCGAAAGACTCTGCCACCACAGGCTCTGCTGCTCCAAACCCTTTTGTAGAAGAATAACTTCAGGCACCAAGTTAGGTCTTACTATTATCGGTAAGAATGGCTTTGAAACATTATGAACGAAATTGGACTGCGGTAGCCGGGCGCGTTTCTCTCGTCCGCTACCGCGGTTTTTTATTATAACCCGCACCAATTCCTCGCCGCTGAGATAACAGCCAGTTCATCTCAATGATGATTGACTGATTTTCGTACGCGCGTGCTCCCTAAGCAGGCTACACATCCTCGAATAAGCCTGACAAGCTTTCGTAATCCTTTATATACTTTATCCAAATACCGGAAAAAAGGGGTCCAGATGACCACGAAAATGGAACAGCATATTACAGATCGCAAACTTGGCCATGAGTGGTATGGCTGGGATGGCAACGTTGAAGCGCATGAAGGCTTTATCGAAGAACCCAAACGATTATTTTTAGGAATAGTGGCATTCACTTTCGGGCTGTTCTTTTCGCTGGCGTGCGTCCTGGTTTGGGGATTTTTTCCGCGCCTGCAATCCATTCATCCCGCGGTAGCCGTGGGAAGCCTCGGACTGCTGGTGGCATTTGCGGGAGCCTTCGCCGTGTGGTACGGCTCCATCTGCATGGTGTTGATCAACAACAAACCAAACAAACTTGCAGACGCTGTCTGCATGCACTTTATTAAACTCTTTGATTTCTTTTCATCTATTGCAAAGCACTGCGGCATTTCAAAAGATCGCCTCGGCTATTCCCTTATAGAAATTCACAATGAGTTGACGCGCCTGCGTATGCGCAAGGCCAGCAACGGGCGGTTGCTTGTATTGTCGCCGCGCTGCCTTGATCGTGAAACTGCAGATCAGATTCGCTCGCTCAGCGCGGAATATGATTGCGACTTTTATATGGCACCGACAGGTGCTCAGGCGCGTCAAAAGGTTGTGCAAACCAAGCCGGCTGCCATTATCGGCATCGCCTGCGAGCGCGACTTGATCTCTGGCATCCGCGACGTTGGTTATTATTTCCCGGTTTTGGGCGTAACGAACAAACGTCCTCTAGGCCCATGTAAGGGCGCATTTATTGATATGAATGAGCTGCGGTCAGGCATTGATGTATTTAGAAACCGCTACAACATCGGCGGCGGAAACGACGCTAATGATGATGTTGAAGTTCAGCAGCCGGAGCTGGCTAACGCGACCGCTTAAGGTTGCGTGTGTACAATAAAACTTAGCCGCACCATCTCTTATTCTAGCTGCAAAGGAGAACCATTATGCAGGTCAGAATCGTGTATCATGATAAGGTGCAAAACATCACCGGTAAGCAAGTAGAGATGCTTAACCTTGACGAATCTGCTACCGTGGCGAGCCTCCTTTCAAGGCTGGGGGCGACTCATCCGGAATCGCTGGGTCTTCTCAGCAGCTTCCAGCTCTGCCGCGGCGGTCAGGCTATAACTACCGACGCTTTTCTATCGGATGGAGACATTATTGATGTCTCTCTAAGCGAAACTGCCCTGGCCTAAACGCTGTCCACGGAAGATGAATAGCATATACGCCATCAAGTAAACCAATGCTTCCCGTGTGGGGATATAGCTCAGCTGGGAGAGCGTCGCGTTCGCAATGCGAAGGTCAGGGGTTCGATCCCCCTTATCTCCACCATATTTCTTAAGTCTAATTAGTATAGAGACCAGGCGGCCACGGACGATGGAGATGTGAGGGTCCACGTACCATTGCCACTAACACGTTTGATTACGAGATAGCCCACCTCGGTAACAGCCGGTGTAAAGACGATAGCTTCGTCTGCATCCGTACCGGGTAGGGTTGAATTTACCAGGATCTGCGGATTTCCAAAGCCATCTGGCATCCCACGATAGATATACATATCAAAGTCACCAGTGGCAGGAACGTTTAGATTAAGCACAGCTTGGGACCCACCAGTGAGATTGATGCGCCTGCTCCAGCAGCGACGTGCATACGGACCCAAATCAAAATTGTCCGATAGCATAACGGGCGCTGTATCAATGGGCAAATTTAGAGTTGCTTCAACAGCGGCGTCAGCGTTAACAATGCCATAGCCTTCATCGGTATCCTTATGCCCGCGATTTAAAACCGGGTTCGGCGAAGGACCAGTTTCACGTGGCAAATTGGTTTCAGTAGCCGTCATCAATAGAAGCATTTTCACTCGCAAGACATCCTGAAGAGCTGCCGCGCCTGTAAAATCCCAGCTTTCGCCACTCTGTTGGAGAGCCTCGATAACAAGCGCTGCACAGCCGGCAATAAACGGCGATGCCATGGAAGTGCCCTGGATGTTATAATAATCATTTGAAACACCGTCCCTAAAGACCGTGCCAAGGTTGTTGGTTGAATCGGCAGTATTACTGTCTATAGACATAATGTTTGACTGAAAAATGGTTGATCCGCCTGGGGCTATAATATCTGGTTTAATATCTTCATCACCCATATTTGCATCCCCCGGTGCAGCAAATCCATGGCTGGAATAGGCCGTTAGTTGATTTACATCGCTTGATGCGGCTACAGTTATAGCATAGTGTGCCCGTGCCGGATCACTGTGCTGGCGGGCCGCAGTTATACCAGCCTGACCGGAATTACCGCCGGCTGTAACCATGATGACACCATTACTCGCTGCTGTATTTGTTTTGTTGCGAAGCGTTGTGCTAATACCATAGGAATTACCGCTTGGATCAATTATGCCCAGGCTCATATTGGCTACTTTTATTTGATGCGTAACCCTCTTTGCCACCAGATCATCTATTGCCTCTTCAATGTCAAGGTTTGACCCTGTTCCATTGTTCTGGAAAACTTTATAGCCCGCCCAAGGAGCTAAAGGTGCTACACCTCGAAAAGTATTGTAACCGTCACCAGTACTTGCATAACTTACGGAACTAGAAATGGTGTGTCGTGGCGTATTGGAATCTGCAGTTTCCTTTGTGGCATATGTGCTGTAGCGATTTCTATATAATGCGGAAGGAGGGTTAGCAAAGCCACTAGTGTTGTTAGTTATGGGACTACTGGCACTGGGTGATGAGACACTAAGTAATGCGTAATTCCCAGAAGTATCTGCTACCAAATGGCCCAGCTTTGCTTGGGTCCCGCCGCCGGTAACCCACCGCAGGTTGGATGTCCAGCTTAAAGTATTTACGGAAGTGGGAACATGTATTGGGCTAGGGAAGAAGGCTCCAGGTGTTGCTACCATTGTACCTATATCAGTGTAATTGATAGATGTTGATCCAGATGGCGACGCAGCACCGGTTCCTACGGCAATACCTGCTACGTGCGATCCATGATGTCCAAGATCTGCAGGCACCGCCAGAGCGTCAGCCGTTGTGTCAAGCCAGTATTCCATCCGGCCAATCAAGTCTGTGTGAGATCCATCAACTCCTGTATCTAATATTGCAATCGTCGTTCGTCCTAGACCCGATGGCACACCGTCAATTCCGCTATTCCAAACCATAGGCCGCACGCGGCCATTGCGGGTAGCCTGGTCCAAGTAAAGTTCAGCTTTTTGTGAAAGTACTACCCCCAGAAGATCTGGACCCATTAAAGAAGGCAGCTCAACAGCGGACTGTAGGGGTATGGACCCTGTCCATCCATAACTGACGTGAGTGAAGATTTTGTCGACAATGCCGCCAGCTTTTAAAAATGCGTCTATCTGGTCCTGTGTGATCTGCTGGCGGAAGACCAATTCTACGGGAATCTGCGTTTCCATCTCTTGTTTTGCTGCTAGCGTCTCACTAGTAGTCGCGCTGCGAGAGTTCAGGGTACGACCGGCGGTTAATACTCGTGTCTCAATTAAATCGTCCACGCGTGTCTGGTTTTTATCGACATCTATTGGCGCCGAAACAATTGGTTTTACAGGAGGCTCAGGCGGTGGTGTCGGTTTTGGAGACTGAGCTGAAGATGCCCCCGCAGCAAGTAATGATACTGTTATAAACAAAGGTCGAATAAAGCGTTTTGATTGCAAGGGAACCCCCTTATGGATATGTACGACGCATCAATAGTCTGTACAGGACGCGAACAAACCTTCTGGCAACCTAAATCGAATGAATTTAGATCCGGCAAAATCAGGGAACAATTTTAACAGAGTAAAGTCTTAATTACTACGCGGAGACCTCCTGTCTCCTAGACTGTTATCTTTATCATTGATGTACTATATCTATTCCGTCATTGCGTGCAACTTACTAGCAGTTACTACATGTCACTTCGCCTGTTTTTGGTGAGGCTAACAGAGAAGTAGCAGGAAACGAGACGCTAATCAGCCACACAGGCTTTTGAATCCAAGTTTTCTTGCTCCAGAATTTGCTCCAGTTCTGTGGCAAAAATAGCAGAAATAGCCGAATGAGCAGATGAATCATTGCCGTTAAAGCCTGCGAATTCAGTATTTCCAGCGCCCGTATCGGCTCCGGTGGTGTCCCCGCTGATTTCCACCACCTCAGCTAAAGGTTGGTTAGCCAGACGAGCCGGCTGCTTTAGTATTTGTCGTGCTTCTTCTTCTTATTTGTCACGTGAAGCCGTTCGATATGTTCTA
>JBBSQY010000093.1:0-4222 GCA_038243585.1 Candidatus Sumerlaeales bacterium
CGCAATTTGCCTAACCGCATCCAGAATTTCAGCCCGTCCGCCATAGCTCAAGGCCAGGTTCAAGGTAAGACCAGTGTTACCTGCGCTTTCAGCAATTGACTTGTCCAACACCCGCCGAGTAGAATCCGGCAGATCATTCATCCGACCAGAAACGACCACCCGAACATTGTTTTCCCTTATTTCGTCCGCTTCCTGGAGGAGAAAAATTTTCAACAGTTCCATTAGAGCTGCGACTTCGTGTGCGGGGCGCAGCCAGTTTTCCACAGAAAAGGCGTAAAGGGTAAGAGTACCAACGCCCATCTCGCCGCAGGCCCGCACAGCAAAACGGACGCTTTCACTGCCTGCTTCGTGACCGCGAATACGATCCGCCAATCCGCGCTCCCGAGCCCACCGGCCATTGCCATCCATGATGATAGCTATGTGACGGGGCAGTTTATCCGGATCAATTTCATCTCGCAGCGTCCGCTCTTCTTCAGACAACGGCGCCAGTTCCGGGCGTGTGTCGGAAAAATTTGCCAGCGCGTCTGACGTGTCTGCTTTCGTTTCAGTCATTAAAGCCACAATTTCACAGAGGAACCGAGATAAGTGTTTGTCAATCGCCGCGCACGCGACTTTGTGCTTTAGCACAGAAAGAAGCAGTTATTCCCAAACAAACTGCATGGGCTTTTGAATGGAGAAAATCATAGGTCGTAAATTTCAAGCAATATGACGAACCCTCTCACAGTTCCGCAGATACTGGAAAGCACCGTTGCCGGCCTGCGGCTAAGCGACAATGACTGCCTGGCGCTGCTGCGCTCTCATGACCTGACAGCCCTGGGCGCGGCGGCTCATGCTGTTCGCCTGAAAAAACACCCGGACAATGTGGTTACCTATATTGTTGAACGTAATATTAACTACACAAACATCTGCGCGGCTGACTGTGATTTCTGCGGCTTCTATGCGAAACTGTGGGATGAAGACAAATCATACGTCCTGTCTCACGAAGTGATCGACCAAAAAATCGAAGAATTGGTCGCTGCCGGTGGCTCTCAAATACTCCTTCAAGGCGGCCTGCATCCCAAGCTTAAACTTGAATGGTACGAAGAGATGCTTAGGCATTTGAAATCAAAGTTTGGCATTCACCTGCACGCCTTCTCTCCGCCGGAAATACACTGGTTTTCGAAGATTAACAAGATGCCAGTAGTGGAAGTGCTCCAACGACTCCAGGCGGCAGGACTTGACAGCGTGCCTGGCGGCGGCGGGGAAATACTGGTTGATCGGGTCCGTGCGGCCATCACGAAAAACAAATGCGCAACTGACGAATGGCTTGAAGTAATGCGGGCGGCGGCATCTATCGGCATGCGCGGAACAGCAACCATGATGTTCGGCCATATTGAGACGCTGGAAGAACGCGTGGAACATCTGCGTCGACTCCGCGAACTTCAGGATGAAACTGGCGTCTTTACGGCGTTTATCGACTGGACGTTTCAACAGTCCCCTGAGCTAAGGCTGCAATGTGACACCGTTGACAGTTTCGAGTACCTTAAGATGACCGCCGTCTCAAGGCTCTATCTGGATAACATAGACAATATACAATCGTCATGGGTAACACAAGGCGGCAAGATTGGCCAGGTCTCGCTCTTTTACGGCTGTAATGACATGGGCAGCACCATGATGGAAGAAAATGTAGTAAGTGCTGCCGGAACCGTTTTCGCCCTAGACGGTGACCAAATAGAACGCCTTATAACTGACGCGGGTTTTACCCCGCGCCGGCGAAATTTTTTCTATGATAAAACAGATCAAGTGAGAAGGCCAAAACTGGAAACAGCCGATGCCGTAACTACTTAAAGTCTTGAGGTCCGTAATAGTTTTCTGGGCCAATTGTGCATTCCCTAAGCGTAGAATTAAAAAAATTTCGGAAGCCTTCAGCCCGTTATATTTTATTTTCTCCCAATTGCATTTCGTTCGGTTTGTCTTCACATCAATATCCCCGGCACTGACATTCCCACCTTACTCCAGCCATTCCTGAAATCGTTCTTTATCCGAAGCTTTCATCAAGGCATTTTCCGCAGTAATTACCCTGCTACGCAACAGATTTTCCAGGCCGTCATCCAAGAGCTGCATCCCTTGAGCTTTACCTGACATCATCGCCTGAGCGATCTGATTAATTTTACCTTCACGTATCAGGTTAGATACTGCCCGGTTCTGTATCAGGATCTCATGCACGGCCACACGCCCCTTACTGTCTGCCGTAGGCAGGAGTTGCTGAGCACAGACAGCACGCAGCGCAGTTGCAAGGCTTTCCCGCACCGCTGACTGTTCATTTGGAGGGAACACATCAATGATTCGATCAATGGTCTTAATGGCATTGTTGGTGTGCAGAGTTCCGAAAACCAGCAAGCCGGTCTCCGCTGCTGTCACTGCGAGTTGAATCGTCTCCAGATCACGCATCTCGCCTACAAGAACAACTTCAACATCTTGCCTCAGCGCTCCGCGAAGGCCGTCGCTGAAGTCGTTAACGTCAACGCCGATCTCCCGCTGAATAATTATAGATTCCCGCGACTGATGCACAAACTCCACAGGCTCTTCGATAGTAAGAATAGTCCGCCGCTGGGTCGAATTGATGTGATCGATCAACGCAGCCAAAGTAGTCGATTTACCGCTGCCGGTAGGACCGGTAATCAGACACAATCCGGAACGGTATTCCGCAAACTGTTTTAAGATGGGCGGAGCGTTCAATTCCTCGAGAGTAAGAATATGGCTGGGTATAACGCGAAACACGGCCCCATATCCACCATAATGCTTTTTATAGTTAGCCCGGAATCGTGCCTTGTCACCGAAATCGCAGGCAAAGTCTAGGTCGTTGCCAGTGTCAAATTCTGTCCAGCGATCCGTGCAAAGTTCCTGCATCAGCGCCACCATCTCCGTGCTGTTCAGCGCCGGAAAATCCACCAGTGGCTTCATGGTCCCGTGCACCCTGACTTTTGGCGTTTCCGCCTGGTGCAGATGCAAATCCGAAGCACCCATACTCAACATACGATCAAAAAGAGGGTCAACTCGTCGTTGTTGTTTTATCACGACTGAGTCCTCAAAGCGTCAAAAATACTCTTATTTTCTGCGTGAGACCATGCCACACTTCCAGAGATCGTACCCGCCAGGCTAAGCTCCATTAAAGCATCATCCATAGACATCATGCCAAGCTTTTTCCCGCTCTGCATGTGAGAAACAAGCTGGTGGGTTTTTCCCTCTTTAATCATTTGCGCTACGCCTGTTGTCACCAGCAATATTTCCATGGCACATGCGCGTCCCTTGCCATCTTTGCGCGGAAGCAGTTGCTGACTTACGATTCCGCGTAGAGATTCAGCTACCATCATACAAATTTGCGGTCGTTGGGCCGGCGGATACACGTCAAGAATACGCGCTACCGTGCGCGCTGCACTGGACGTGTGAAGAGTGCCGAAAACGAGGTGTCCGGTTTCTGCCGCGGTAATGGAGATAGACGTCGTCTCCAGATCGCGTAATTCGCCGATCATTATGACATCCGGATCCTGACGCAGCGCAGTGCGCAGCGCAGTAGCAAATGAATCCGTATGGGTTCCAACTTCACGTTGGGTTACCTGGCAGTTCTTCGGCTTAAAGACAATTTCCACTGGATCTTCGACTGTAATTATGTGATCATGTCGATGGCAGTTAATAAATTCGAGCATGGCGGCGACCGTAGAAGTCTTGCCGCAGCCTCCGGGGCCTGTCACCAGGTTTAAACCTTGTGGGTAAGTCGTCAGTTTTTCCAGTACAGCCGGCAATTTCAAAGACGCGAGTGTTGGCACTGTTTCAGAAATAAAACGGAACGCGCCTTCGATGCCCGTACGCTGTTGATAGACATTTGCGCGAAACCGGCCGGCACCTGCACACTCAAAAGAAAAATCAACCTGCCTGGCCTTCTCAAACTCAGCCCGTTGTTCAGCGGTGAGCACGGAGTATGAAAGCTGCTGCGCCATCTGCTCTGTAACCGGTGGTTCATTAAGAAAGATTAGCTTACCTTCCTGGCGCACATACGGAGGCATGTTAACAGTAATATGCAGATCCGAGCCTTGGCGATCACGCCCCATTTTCAGAAGTTTAACCAGGTATGGGTCAGGTTTCAACAGCGTTTGCGTACTTTGCACTGCGGCCGGATGCAATGCCCTACGAGCTTCACCAAGCGCATCTGCTACAGAGCGACTTGGCTTTACATGGGAAGCCG
>JBBSQY010000094.1:0-4136 GCA_038243585.1 Candidatus Sumerlaeales bacterium
ATCGACGGCAAGGAAGCCGTGCTGTTCCTGGGTCATGTGCGCGACAGAATCGCAGCTCCGGAACAGTTGCTTATCGGGTTATAGATTACCAAAAGTTACGCTGGAAGATCGCGACTTGCCACCCTTGTCATCTTAAAGCGGCTAAATCAATATTTTAAGTGCTCTAAATTTACGGCTCCAAGTGGACAGCATGGCCGTAGATACGACGGCCATTTTGACGACCTCGCTCGACGCCTTCCAGCATGAAGTCGGTAAGTAGATGGCTTTGGTTTACAGATGGTAAACCAAGCCTCCGCTCGGCACATTGAAGTGCGGAATTTCCATCGTTATCTAAAATAGTATCATCCGCATTGTGGTTAAGAAGGTCACCTATTACTGTCCAGTGTCCGACCTCAGCCGCGCGAATTAATGGCGTCCTCCCATCCACGTCCTGAGCGTTTACATTTGCCCCCAACTCAAGTAGAGGCCCAACCGCACCAAACCCCCTGCCTGCCGCAAGGGCCAACGGGGTTCGTTCGTAATTGTTTAGCGCCTCAATATCGCCCCCCAGTTTGACCAACAACGCAACTTGCTCCTTGCCGCTGTTATACGCCGCACAATGCAATGGCGTCCACCCATTTCGGTTAGGAACGTTTACGTCAGCGCCTGCTTTTACCAGTTCTACTATTAGAGCGGTGGGTAACGAGTTGTGAAGAGCGGTGTTCCCATCCTTATCCTGTCTGGAAACTAGTTCGGGTGCAAACTTCACTATGGTTCTACAATACTCTTCGTCCCACAGTTTATCGCTCACGACATCCCTCCTAACTGTTTTTTAAAAGTCTTTTTCCGTAGCGGTTCCGCACCCGCCAGTAGCGGCGACAACATCGCCTCGTACCGGCCCAAGAGGTGCTCTGCCCGGTGGCGGTCGTCGGTGAAAGGTTTTGGATCGTATAGTTTATCGACGGCGATGTCCAGGGTTTGGTGAGCTTTTCTAAGCGCCGGCGGCATGGCCGTTGGGTCGTAGAGGTCGGCGAGGGTGGAGTCGGGGAACCGGGCGCGGGCGTCGAGAACCTTCTGGGCGAGAATGTCGAGCTGGGATTTTTGGGCGTCGGTAATGTCGGGGAGCGGGAAGGTGTTGTAAACGATGCCTAGAGAATACTGGAACCTACTTTCCAGACGTCCTCCGATTGTCCGAAGCCAAGTCATGTGCATCCGAGATGTTAAGAGAGCAAATATCCATGGCGATGCATCGGGTAATATTCGAGTCTTGTTATTAGGTATCATAGGCGGCTCAAGATAAGCAAGTGGTGTGTAATCTCTACGTTCCGAGCTTACTTCCGGAACAGCAAGAAAAGGCCGGTTAGGAATAACGGTAATAAAAAATTGAGTGGGAGAGTTGGCAATCGCACTCGTTTGAGATCGTATGCTTTCCAAACGAGACTGTTTTACCTTTTCCAAACGTTCTAAAACCTTTGGCATTTTCCGAAGTTCTGCTGGAGAAGCATCTTGCAGAGCTAAAATGAAGCGAATAGTCCCCTGTATAAATTCTCTTGCGCCAACGTAAGGTCTGAAAAATCTTTCAGACGACGGCTCTATAGCAACGAAAGCCTGGCGTTCCTCTGGAGTAAAAATGAGGAAGCCCCCGTCGATTGGTTGAGTACCAGTAATCAACTTGGGCATTCCATTTATCGGGCGCGCCTCTTCGCGCACTACAATGTGAGGATCGCCAAGATTACCAGCATCGATCAGGTACGGCGACAGCTTCGCGTGGCTGGTCTCGACCGGATCGCCCTTGATGTCGGGATAGGTGAACAGCCGCTTTACCTTCGGCTCATCTTCGCGGCGGGACAGCCCCAGAACCACAACGTGGACATGAGCCATGCCTCGGGCGTCGCTACCCCAGGCGAAGGTGCGGTGGCCGTAGGCGATCTCAAGCCCGCAGCGGTTAAACAAAAGCGGCCAAAGCTGAGCCACCTGTTCGCCTTGGGTGATAGAATTCGTGGCCACGAAACCGATACGCGGATTGCCCCCTCGGGCGTATTCCCCGGCTTTTATAAACCAGGCGGTCACGTAGTCCAGGGTGCCCCCGGATTTGCCCAGGCCGGCGATGCGGCGCACCTGCCCGCGCTGCAATTCCGACTGATATTTCGCGCCGATAAAAGGCGGGTTTCCGAACACATAATTGCACTCTTTCGCCGGCAGCACTTCGTTCCAGTCCATCTCCAGCGCGTCCGCGTGGTTAATTCGTGGCGAAGTTTTCAGGGGAATACGGAGAAAAACTTCGCCGAAGTGAAGAGAGATTTTATTATTGGCGATGTGATCGGTCATCCACATGGCCACTTCAGCGATGCGGGCTGGGAATTCGCCGATTTCGATGCCGTAAAACTGATCGACGTTCGTCTGCACCAGCCACATCTGGTTTTCATCGGCGCCCCTGGTCAGTTCGATTAGCACCTGCAATTCCAGGTCACGCAGTTCCCGGTAGGCGATGATCAGGAAGTTGCCGCAGCCGCAGGCCGGGTCAAAAAATTTAAGACCGGCCAGCTTGTTCTGAAACGTGAGAAGCGCCGCCCGGCGGTTCTTGATTCCTGGACCCTTCAGCCTGCTGAGTTCCGCCCGCAGCTCATCCAGAAAAAGCGGTTCGATTACCTTGAGGATGTTCTTCTCCGTCGTGTAATGCGCCCCCTGTTTGCGCCGCTCTTTTTCATCCAATACGCTTTGAAAAAGTGCGCCGAAAATGGCCGGAGAAATTTTGCTCCAGTTAAACCGGCACGCCGCCCCTAGTTGTCGGCGCATCACCTCTGTAAACGCGGGCACCCGCAGCCGCTCGGAGAACAAATCGCCGTTGATAAACGGAAACGCCTTCAGGTCTTCGTCCAGGTTTGTCTGGCGCTCCTCCTCCGGCTGGTTAAGCACGTCGAACAGCACGGCAAGCCACTGGCCCACGTCGGCCCCGTCTTCCGAGGTGCGCTGTTCAATGAGATCCGTAAAGATGTCGCGAGGTTCGAAGATACCGGTGTCGTCCGCGAAGAGGCAAAAGAGCAGGCGCACCAAAAGCCGTTCCAGATCGTGGCCCAGGTAGCCCGACGCCTTAAGAGCATCATGCAGATGGCCCATGAGTTCCGACGCTTCGATGTTGGCCGGGTCTTGATCGCGGAACACCCGTTTTTCGATGCCGAGAATGAAGCCAAAGTGTTCGACGTTGGCGGATAATTCCGAAAGCTGAAACCGGACCTCCGTGCCCAGCTCGAGATCATAAAGCTCGAAAGTTTGGAAGTCCGACAACAGCAGGTAGCGCGGCAGTTCGGCATCTTTGAGGCCCGGAAAGTAATCGAACGCCTGGGTTTTGGCGGGAACTAGCTTGCGCCCGGCGCTCTTTTGCTCAACAAGAAGCACGCCCTTCCAGAACATATCCAGGTAACCCCGCCTGCCCTCCGGCAGGTTTTTCACCGGGTGTTCGAACGTGGCGACCTTCCGGCGCCGGACTCCGAACACCTGGAAGAAGTCATTATAAAAGCTCTGGGTCTCGCCCCGTTCGTAATGGGCCTCTTTCCAATCCTCTGCAAAGCGCGCGGCGTTCGCGCGTATCTGGTTCCAGCTTAAACGGCTCATGATCTCATTTCTTTGGCGGGCGGCAGCTTAGGGGTGACCCGGTTCCCCCTGCGCGTCCACATAAAAGCAATTCCATTGCCGGAGTGGCCTGGTGTCAAGCAACGTTGTGCCGTTCGACGCATCGCCGCCAGCAAGCAGCTGTTTTTCCTCTTTTCACACTTCCTTCGTGTCCTATCCGAATTGGCTTCAACATTTTCAGGTGGCAAAGTGAGCTCGGAGCGTGGTAGATGTCTCTCGCCCACCGACAGCAGGTCGCAAACATACCCGCTCCGGTTTCAGGTTCATGCGCAGGCCGTAGCGTGGGTCGGTTACTATTGCGGCGTCGGCCAGTTCCCGCGTTGCGGCTTTGCCGAGTTCACGGGTGAGTGTGCTTTTGTGCGCGCTGATCTGTTGCGGCTCCACCTTTTCGCCCGGCCATACAATTTCGTCGATGGAGGTGTAGGTGACTGTGCTGCCGCACCGCTGGGCCAGCAGACACAGCAGCGCATAAGGCTTTGGCGGCAGCCGCAGCCGCTCGCCGTAGAAAATCACGCTGCCTGGATCGG
>JBBSQY010000095.1:0-4034 GCA_038243585.1 Candidatus Sumerlaeales bacterium
AGCTTCTGGAGCTCACGACGACCTTCATATTCAAGGTCTACCAATTCTTTATCCAAGCGGGCGGTTTCATCGCGTTTCTTCTTTAGTTCTGAATCCGAGAGCACGCCGACGCCTTTTTTTAATTCGCTGCGTAATTCCACCAGACGTGTACGCTTTACTTCGATTTCCTTTTGGATTTCTTCGACGCGAGTCGTTACTTTTCCCATTGCGGTGTTAATTTTTTCGGATTTCTCGGTTACGCGGTCAATATCGACATAAGCGACACTGGTTGACTGGGCGTTTGCGTTACAACAAAAGGCCAATGTGAATGCCGCTGTGGTTAGTGCATGCTTAAGGTTCATTAGGTTATATCCCTACCATAGATTACTGCTCTGAGGCTATACCTTCGTCAGAAGGCTGAAGTCATGTTGAAGTGGAGAATCTGACGCTGATCCTCTTCCTGGCTGATAATGGGAACGCCGAGGTCGAGACTGACCGAGGCCACTGGAAGGCGCAGACGCACACCGGCGCCGATGGACACACGAGGACTTTCAAACTCGAGAGGGTCATGCCCAAGCATGCCCAGGTCGGCAAACACAACTCCAGCGAGGTTGTCGGTGAAACGGTGACGCATTTCGAATTGCGTGATTAATTTGGTCGCGCCGCCCAACGGAACGGAGCCGTTACGACTATCATGGGCTCCTGCGCCACTCACCCGGAAACCGCGCAGGTCGCCGCTGCCGCCCATAAACAGGCGGTCAGCGTAGCCAATATCTTCCACATCCATTGGAATCAGGCCTACAAGCGTGTTGTTAGCCAACACCCAGTCATCCGCTACATTAAAGTACGTCGCATACTGCCCTTCGAGTTTAAGCAGAAAACTGTCTGCAACGCCGGTTTCTGCGCTGGCCGTGGCTACGTGACCCTCTGTAGGAAAAAAGAGATCATCGCGGGTGTCATGATTGACGCGGTACCGAACGGTCGCCGCCAGGTAATCGTCTATATTTGTTTTCGGCTTGTTTTTGTTATCAAAATCGTAACCTATTGATTCTACACGCAGGCGCAGACTGTCTTTCATAACATCGGTTACTGGGCGGGTAAACTCCGCTGTCATTCCCGTATTACTTTGTTTGAAATTGCCTGTTCTGCGGAACGTCCTGTGAAAAGCGGTAAACTGGGCGGCAATGTCGGAGCCCATGAAGTAACGATCAAGATAGGATATTTCACCGCTGGTGGCGCGGGTACCCATCAGCAGCGACACGCGCAAATCTCGCGCCATTCCCAACAGGTTGTGTTCGATGTAGTTGGCGTATATAAAGCCGCCTTCCACATCACCAAAGCCGGCGCCAAAGATCAGGCTTCCAGTATTACCTTGCTCCACCTGCACCACCATGTCGCGCACATTGCTTTCGGCGGTTAGCTGTTCATGCACCTGCACTTTTTCAAACACGTTCAGAGATTGCAGGCGTTCACGGGTGCGAACTTCATCAAATCTACGATAAACCTGGCCCGGACGCATTTGAACTTCACGACGGACAACCTCATCTTGAACCGGAGGGGAGAAGCGCGAGTAGAAACGGCGAAGCCATCCCATGTCCTGATCCTCTGGATACGACTCGCTTACCACGCGCACGTCACCCACATAAACGCGCGGACCTTCGGAAATGTTTACGTCGACGTCTACCATTCCTGTGGATGGATCTTTATGAAATTCTGAGGCAGCGGTTGAAGTGATAAAACCTTCGTCACCGTACATGTTTCGTACGCTTTTCGATCGCTTTTCAAACTCTGCCTGATCATACACTTTACCCTGCATGCTACGGTAAGGCTCCAGGACTTCGTCTCGAGTAAACAGAGTGTAGCCGGATGCCTCGAGGCGTCCCACACGATACTGGGGGCCTTCGTTCACAATAATTACAGGGTCGACCCAGGAACGATCATCTGCATAGATGAAGTCCCCGCGGCGAACATCTACGTCCAAAAATCCCTTGTTCAGGTAAGCGGCGCGTACAACGTTCATGTCCTGCTCAAAACGAGATTCGTTATAATAGCGTTTAAACGGGCCCCAGCTTCCGCGGTTCTCCGTTTTCAACTTGAGCAGAAGATCGTTCATATTGTTGGCGCCGATGATCTGGAGGTTGCGGATTCGGGTTTTAGTGCCCTCGTCTACGGTGATATTAAGTTCCACGTTCTGGTTAATATCGGGACGTTCTTCAATAGTGACGGCAGCATCCGGGAAACCGCGCTCTTCGTAGAGGCGCAGGATGTTTTCGCGGATCTTGTTTTGCGCCTGCACAGTATATGTTTCGCCCGCCTTCACAGGCAGGTCCGCAATAATCTTATTTGTGGGCACCTTCATATTGCCACTGACATTGATACCGCTGACTTTGGGATTTGGCTGTACGATGTATCGAACTGTGACTCCACCGTCAGGTCTATCCTGCGCTTCAACGAGTATGTTCGGCTGAAAGATGCCTAAGTCGTAAAGCTTTTCAATGTCCTTGCGCTGTTTGTCTGGGTCCAGCGGTTCGCCTTCACGGGTTGTGAGCAGGCGACGAGCGCGTTCTGCGTCTTCTGTGGATGCCCCAGAAATTTCTACACCGCGAACAATGGGGGCGTCAGGAACAGAAACTGGCATGTTGGCTGGTTGATAGCTTTCAGGGCCGGCAGCTTCCTGCTTTTCGCGTGCAGCCTCCTGTTCAATCCGTGCGTCATCTTCCGGAGTACGATCCCGAACTTCCACGTTGTCGTGGTCCTGAACACGGGGCTGGGCGTCAGATGCGTCTGTAGGCAAGGTATGGTTAAGCGCGCCACCTACCGTCGGAAATGCACTTTGACTCCATGAGGTCGAAGCCATCGTCACCGCTAAAGCGGCAAGGCACGCTGGGAGCAAGCTCTTATGCAGGTGGGGTAGACGCGGGAGCATTCCGCGCCGCACTGGGGCAGAAACTGCATCTTTAAAGTTCTTATGCGACAACAAGCTAAACAGAGTACGTCCTCGGGCTTAATGAACTCTGAATTTCAACATCCAGGAAAAGAGGCTTCTGGTTACTGTTTTGCTGAGGGGTGTTGCAAGGCAAAAGTCGCATAACACTTCAAATATTTAAGGCCTTTGCACATTGCTCCCGCAGGGCATTGCGGTTGGTGGTATGGCAAGAGTCAGCAGAGCGCCTCTGCTTCCACCGTAATTTAAATAGCGCCCGCTGACTCTTCAGAATAACACAATAAAAAAAGGCCCTGGCTGTGAAGCCAGGGCCTTAGTTAAACTAGCTATTGAATTACATGTAGCTTTCATTTATGTTGATGTGGTTTTCCAGTTTTTGACGCTGGTCCCGCATGTATTCCAGCACTACGATTTCGCGTTTACGTTCTTCCAGGCGCTGTGTTATCGTGCCGAGATCTCGCGCAAAATCGGTTTTGGAAGGTTCAACTTTTTTAGCAAGATGCCATACGACAAAAGATTGCTGCTGACCTGGTCTGCCAACTTTCGACATTTGAATCTCACCTTCAGTTAAGCCTGCTGTAGCATCAACAAAGTCAGTGACTGGTCCGCCAAAAATCTGTCCCGCCTCTGGCCTTGTGAACGGACGGCTGGTAGTGTATGTCGTTCCGCCATCGGTCAAGGCCGTTTCAAAGGCTTCAAAACTGGTTGATTTTTTCAGGATATCTTCTGCCTTAGCCTGGGCCGCTTGCTCTGCCAATTGCTGTTTATAGGCCTGTTCAACACGCCCTCGGATCTCCTCCAATGGTGGGTTATGAGCGGGGAATTCTTCCTTTACCTGGATGACCAGGTGACGCTGGGCATCAGAAAGGACTTCGCTGCGACCGCCGGATGACAGATCATTTACGGCCTCTTCCAGATCGCCAAGAAGTCCGATGCCGGGTATGAACTTGCTGTCTTTATTTACTTTTTGTGAAACGACAACAGTCGCAGATGTCTTTTCCGCAAGTTGGTCCAGACTTGTTACACGATCAGCAACCTCTTCCAACTGAATTCCGGCCTGGGTAAACACCGGATCGACCTTCTGCTCACGAATCTTGTTTTCCACTAGTGG
>JBBSQY010000096.1:0-3477 GCA_038243585.1 Candidatus Sumerlaeales bacterium
AAGATGATGCACGGCTTTTCGTTTTCCGGATCGCGAAGGTAGTTTACCGCTTCCTCCCCGTTCTCCAGATGCACGAGCCGATTCGTTACGTGGATTTCCTTGAGAGCGCGTATGACCGTCATGGTATCCACTTGATCGTCTTCCACCAGGAGAATGGGTTTGTTAGTAACTTTCACGCTGCTGTTCCTTTAGTTGAGTTATCAATTGATGAAGTTTGGGGTAAGGTAAAGAAAAATGTGCTGCCCTTGCCCATTGTGGACTCTACCCAGACGCTACCGCCATACATTTCCACGATCTTTCTCACCAGGGCCAAGCCGACGCCCGTGCTTTCTATGCGGTCGCGAGGTGCAAGCGTCTGGAACAGTTGAAAAATTCTTTCGAAATGGCGTGATTCGATACCGGGGCCATTGTCGATGACGCTGAACTTCCACTGCTCGTCTTCAGCGATACAGGTGATGCGAATCTCGCCCCGAGGCTTATCCATGTATTTAATCGCATTCGAAATCAGGTTTTGAAATATTTGCTGGATACGGGTTGGCTCTATGACGACAGTCGGTAAGTGATTTTCCACAGTAATGTTAATATTCGGCGGGGGAGCTAGAAGCTCAATCACATCTTCCACTACCTCGTCAACGTCCACCGCGACCGGTGTCTCTCTTACCCGGCCTACGCGAGAATATTGCAAAATGCCATCAATCAGGTTTCCCATGCGGTGCACCCTGCTGACAAGAAGGCGCATATGCTCCCGGCCTTCGTCATCGAATTTGTCCACATAGTCAGTGGAAAGCCAGTCCGCCAATGCGCCGATGGCCCGCAGCGGCGCCTTTAGATCGTGAGAAACCACATACGCGAAGCTTTTCAGTTCTTCATTGGCGCTTTCCAGGTCGGCCATCAAGCTCGCTTTCTGCTCCTCCACGAGCTTGCGCTCGCTAATGTCACGCAAAATGACCACGAACATGCGGCGCTCTCCGCCATGCATCTCGACTACGGCAATATCCAGCGGAAATGTTGCGCCATTCTTGCGCAGGCCTGCCACTTCAGTCGTCACACCAAGCGCTTTGGAGCCTGTTTTCCAGTAATTTTCAAGATAATCGATCTGCCGATCTTGACCCTGATTCTGTTGCGGGAATAGCAGACCGATATTTTGCCCGATAATCTCGCTCTCCGGGTAACCAAAAATTCTTTCGGCAGCGGGATTGAAGGTTCTGATCGCGCCCTGTTCGTCAACCGATGTAACGCCAACGATCAGGTTATTCAATAAAGCGCGGGTATGCGCTTCGCTCGCGCGAACCTGGCCGATGGTATCCACCAGACCGTCCCGCATTTCCTTCAGCGCTTGCATGAGCTGGCCGATTTCATCCTTCGACCGCACCTGGATTTCCTGTCTTAAATTGCCCGCGGCAACACTCCGCGCAATGCTCACCACGTCCTCCAGCGGCCGGAAAATGGCGCGGATGAAAACGAGGCTGAATAACGCAGCCAGCACCAGGGCCAGGACTATTGACGCAATGAGGATATTGCGAATGGTTTCGTAGCGTTTTTGTTCCTCTGTATATTTTATCCTGGTCTCATCAATTTGCAGCAAAACAAGTGCGTCAATGGTTTCGCCAACAGGTGTATAGAGGGGACGAATCTTCTCGACAAGTATCCGGTTCGCTTCGACGATTTTATTTGCACGTAAAGCGGCTACTGCCGGCAACACGCCTTCGGAGATATATTTCTTGTGGTCTAATTCGAATTTATGGGCTAGCTTACTTTCCATCAGGGTCAGGGTTGTCGCGGAGTACGCGTCCCAGGTTCTGATAATCGTCCCGATATTTTTCTCGACCATTGCCGTTTTGGTCTTGATGGCCTCGTGCGTGGGCATGACCAGAGCCGATGTGATAGCGAGCCGGTTGTGCAGCAGAAGCGACTCGATATGCGTCACCTGGCTCAGAGGGATAGCCCTGTCATGATAAACGGATTTCAGGCCGCCTATCACGCTGCTCATACCGAACAAACCGACTACTTGAATCCCTAATACAAAGATCAGCAGGAAGGAAAGAATGAAGATCAAGCGCGATTTGATGGTCAGGTTCTTAAACATGTTGACCCGGATTACTCAAAATGAAAAACATCTTATCTTTTTGTCGTGTATTTTCGTCATGTACCAAACCCCCTGATATTACCTGATGAGCCGAATATGAAGAATTTCTTTTAATTTAATTTCACAATGCCTCCTTGTTCAGCAGTATCCAGCGGTATCGACAGGGCTGAGCGGAGCCGAAAAATTATTATTTCAAGGAAGAAGCGGAAAGCCTCCAAATCTCCCGGCATCGTTTAAATAGCTCACTAATAGCTCGCTCATCGAAGTTGCGTAACTCATGCTCCAGCTGTTAGCCAAAGGGCCAACCTACCACATGGCCTATTGAACGACGATCGCCGATATGTACAATTCCATTAGCTTCTCGTACCAAGCAGCCTGTCGGACTTAAAGGAAATCGATTGCAAAAACGTCTGGCCGGCTCATATTTCGCTGCTTTTTCGACCAATAGTATAACTATTGGCCTTCAAAATCCGCCTTCACCCAGTCACTTTTTCGCTGCGATTCTTCAAGTCCGACAGGCTGCCAGATACACGATCATTCGTACACGTTCAACCTATTTCGATATCGATAACGCCTCGTAGTCCAATCGTCTTAAAGGAGGTAACAATCATGAAACTCAAAACCTTATTTGCAGGAGGCCTTTTAGCGGCGGCAGTAACCGTTCCCGCTGCTGCTGATCAGACATTTTACCAAGCCACGCTTAATGGCCCCAGCGAGGCTCCACCTAATACTTCTCCCGCTACCGGCATGACAACGGTCAGCATAGACCCCAATCTTCGCACAATGCACATCCATGAAAGTTTTAGCGGGCTCACGGCGGATACCACGGTTTCACATATCCATTGCTGCACTACTGAGCCCAACAGCGGCACCGCAGGCGTGGCAACCGCAGTTCCCACATTTCCAGATTTTCCGGCGGGTGTAAGGGCGGGCATCTATGACCATACCTTTGATATGAAGGATGCATCGAATTATAACCCTGCTTTCATCGCGGCCAATGGAAACAACGTTGATGGTGCATTCAGTGCACTGCTGACGGGGCTGAATACCGGGGGTGCCTATTCAAATATCCATAGCACCATGTTTCCGACCGGCGAGATACGCGGTTTCCTTGCACCCATACCCGAGCCCGAAACCTATGCGATGCTACTCGCCGGTCTTGCCATGATAAGCGCAGTCGCACGCGGCCGTCGTGGCTGATCGCGATTCGCCACTTAAACGGCATATTAACAACTGCATATCCACAGGGGGCCTTTGTGCCCCTTGTTTTTTGCGCCGTTGGATAGGAACGTACAATAACTTATAAGTGTACGTGTGGTAATTTCTTCTTCCTATGCTACCCTCTTCTCCGGCGAGAGCGGTGGACTGGGGTTGGGACGCAATTCACCCTT
>JBBSQY010000097.1:0-3297 GCA_038243585.1 Candidatus Sumerlaeales bacterium
GGTGCGGCGCTTGGGGCGGAACGGCAGATAAATGTCTTCGAGGATGCTCATGGTGTCTGCGTTGGCGATGGCGGCTTGCAGCTCCGGCGTGAGGAGGTCGCGCTCGGTCATGCCGGCGATGATGGCTTCCCGGCGCTTGTCCAGGTCGCGAAGTTGCTCGGCGCGGTCGCGAATATTGGATACGGCCACCTCGTCCAGGCTGCCGGTGGCTTCCTTTCGGTAACGCGCGATGAAGGGGATGGTGCCGCCTTCATCCAGCAGGGCCAGAACCGCGGTTACGCCGGCGGGGGGAATGCTCAGCTCGGTGGCGATGCGCGAGACGTGGTTGACCAACATGAATGAGACCTCTTTTACAATCGGGGATTTTAAAATTAAAGGCATAAAGCCAGTATGCACTGCAAATGAAACTAGACCTGTTTAAAAGATCGGCCAGCCGCGGGCTATGGGTATTCTTCGGCCTATTCCAAACGCTTTGCTGGTGACTTTAATGCCAGGGGCAGCCTGGGCACGTTTGTATTCGGCGATTTCGATCAGGCGGATGATTCGCCGCACGGTAGCATCGTCTGCGATGGCGGCGGCCACGATGTCTTCCGCGCTGCGGTGTTCTTCAACGAACATACGGATGATTTCATCGAGGACGGGATAGGGCGGCAGGCTGTCCTGGTCCCTTTGACCGGGGGCCAGTTCGGCGGTGGGTTCGCGATCGATAATGCTCTGCGGAATTACCGGGCCCAGCATCTCGTTCAGTTCGCGGGCCAGTTTATAGACCCTCATTTTCGGCACGTCGGATATGAGAGCGAGACCACCGGACATATCGCCATAGAGGGTGCAATAGCCTACGGCGAGTTCACTCTTGTTGCCGGTAGTGAGCAATAGCGTGCGGGGAGACGTGACAGCGTTGCTGATATACATAAGAATATTGGCGCGGATACGGGCCTGAACGTTCTCTTCGGCGATGCTGTTCATGGCGGAAGGGTCGCCGCCAAAGAGTTTTTCCACGACGGGGGATTGTGGGTTGGAGAGGAGATGGGTAAACTGCTGGTGGACATCGACGATGGGAATCTCGAGATGGAGCACGCCAAGATTTTTAGCGAGGTCTCCGGAGTCGTCAAAGGTTCCGGTGCTGGTGAACTGGCTGGGCATGGTGACGCTGATTACGTTTTCAGCGCCCAAGGCGTGGGTGGCCAGCGCTAACACCACGGCGCTGTCTATACCGCCGCTGTTGCCGACCAGTACCTGGGTGAAACCTGTTCTGGCCATGTAATCCCGCAGCCCCAGACGCAGGGCCTGGATGATGCTGGAGGTGTTGCTTTCGACGGGCTTCAGCATTTGCTCGAAGCCAGCGACCGTGCGTGTGACGGCGGTGTCCCAGATTACCTGGTTTTCCACGAACCAGCCGGCTGCAGCCGGCACGGAACTATCGGGCAGAACGACGCAGCTTCCGCCATCGAACACGACCTGATCGTTACCACCCACCTGGTTGACCAGAATTACGGGCATGCGGCGGCGGCGGGCGATATGGCGCAGCATTTCGAGGCGCCGCTGCGGTTTCGTCTGAACGAACGGGGAGGCGCTTATGTTGACGATGGCCTGAGCTCCCGAGTGGACGAGGCTGTCGAGAGGATCGACCGGGTAGAGGCGGTCGTCTTTCCAGAACTCGTTATCGTTCCAGATGTCTTCACATACGCAAACCCCCAGCACGAGCGGGGTCTCGCCGGGAGCTTCAATGGTGACCAGGGGCGAAACGAAATCTGCGGGAGCCTCGTCGAAGTAGCGGTGCTCGTCGAAGACGTCGTAGGTGGGTAAAAGCTTTTTATAAATGATAACCGGTATCGTTTCGTTGGGGGCCAGATGTACAGCGGCGTTACATAGGGCCTTTTTGCCGGAAAAGATATTGGCTACTACCGTGCCGATCAAGGCATGGATATTTATCCTGCGGCAGGCGTCTCCGATATCTTCAAGCGCCGAATCAGCCTCACGGAGAAATTCCGGATATTCCAGCAGGTCCCGCGGCGGATAGCCGGTAATTGTCAGCTCTGTAAACACCGCCAACCGCGCGCCAGAGGCGGCTGCCTTTTCCAGCTCGTCAATGATGCGCTGCTGGTTGTAGGCGATGTTTCCCGCGACAGTGCTGACTTGGCAGAGGGCGATTTTCATGATATCCGTTTACCGATGTGCTATAAAAATGTTTAGCTAATATGGGCACGGGAAAACATCAAGGTCCCCCTACAAAATCTAGTCATGGCTATAAATGGTGGGCTGCTTGCATGAATTTGCAGGCAGCGGCGGGAAATCCTTTAAAGTTACTAATGAAACCTGCCGTCTAATGTTAATGTCCATACAAAGACCAATGACTATGACTATGAAACTTCGAGCCACCATTGTGGCAATCACGAGTGCGGCCAGCTTTTTTGCGTGCGCGTCAGACGCGACAACTTCTATGGCGCCGGCGTCGTGCTGCGGCGTGGGCACATCCCGGGTGATGGCGATGCTGGGCGCTGCGGCCGGGGCAAAAGCGGATAGCGCAATTAGTTCTGCGACGGAGACTGCGTCGACTTCCTCAACTGTCGCAGGAGACAACGCGACAACTCCTCCCGGAATGACTTGGATTCCTGGCGGGACATTTCCCCGGGGTACGGAGGACTCTTCTATGTGGCCGGCGGAGCGCCCCGCTCACCAGGTGAAGCTTGAGGGGTTCTGGATGGACATAACGGAAGTAACCAACGAGCAGTTCGCCGATTTTGTGAAAGCTACCGGATATCTGACGACCGCAGAGACCACGCCCAGTTTGGAAGAAATCATGAAGCAGGTTGCTCCCGGCACACCGCCACCGCCGCCGGAGGTTCTTGTGCCGGGGGCGCTCGTGTTTACGCCGCCAGACCACCCGGTGGAACTCAATGACGAGTCGCAGTGGTGGAAATGGGTTCTTGGTTCGGACTGGCGCCATCCGGAAGGTCCAGGCAGCAGCATCGCCGGTCGGGAGAAACATCCGGTGACGATGGTTTCGTGGCTGGATGCGCAGGCGTATGGGAAATGGGCGGGCAAGCGCCTGCCTACGGAAGCCGAATGGGACCGCGCGGCCCGGGGCGGACTCGATAAGAATACCTATATATGGGGTAACGAGTTTGAACCGCAGGGCAAAATCATGGCGAACATCTGGCAGGGCACTTTTCCAAACAGTAACACCGGCGATGACAGCTTTCCGCGTACGGCACCCGTGGGATCGTTTCCTGCAAACGGTTTTGGTCTGTATGATATGGGTGGTAACGTGTGGGAGTGGTGCAGCGATTGGTTTCA
>JBBSQY010000098.1:0-3249 GCA_038243585.1 Candidatus Sumerlaeales bacterium
ACGGGACTTGTTCTTAACGGAGGCACTTCGAAAGCAATATCTAGGATTTGAAGCGACCGACGAAGGGACTTGGAAAGTGTGGCTGGCTCAGATGGAATTGGGTATGTTTGATGAGAGGAGCCACGAAATGAACTGGACAGAAGTCTCTACGACGATTAATAATTGTTTTTTGTTATTGAAAATGTGTCACCTATGCCCCTGGATCAATGTGTCACCTATGCACCAGTCCGCTCAATGCAGTCGAGCCTTCGGCCCTGAAAAACAAAATGAATCACACGGAGCCAGGGCTGGTATCAAACGGTCCTTCAGCCCTGAATATGAACTTTTCAGACAGACTCTCAGTGAACTGAAAGGGTCGAGTGGTTAGTATAGGGTCCAGTCGTTTACTTTGCTGTCGAGCACTTCGAGGTAATAAAGTTCCTGCCCAAGGGGTTCTTGCGAGTGCGCATCTGCGGAGAAAAATAAGCGGTTGCCGAGGACGCCAGCTTCATCCATAGTGGCACCGGATTTGGCTCCGGGCGCAAAATCCTGAACGAGGTTTATGCCGCCTGTATAACCAACAGTTCGGTAAAGTTCGCGGCCGAGACCTGCTGTTGTACATGCCAGGTACATAAACCCGTTTACCTCAGCCAGCAGTTGCGGGGCTGAAGACAGGGGTCCCTGGAAAACGTGCCGGGTTCCGATGACAGTTCCATCGCTGTAGTTCAGGTGGTATCCGTATTGCGGGGAATTTGAGCCATTGAGACTGACGCCTAAGTAATACACCCCTCCGTGCTGGCTTTGCATTATGTTTAGCCCGTCACCGTTTATAAAGGCTGGCATGTCGGAAGATACCTGGGCGGTTCCGGCGGCAGTTCCGTCTGTCATCCACAAACTGGTGGTGGTGCTGGACTCGCTGGCGAAGAAGTAGACACGGTCTCCCGCGCTGGTAAAATGGCTGGGAGATGATCCGGCGATTCCCGGCACTATGTCAGCTAATAATGAGGTTCCCTGGGGAGTGCCATCGGATATCATGATTTCTTCCCCGGTTCCGTTTCCGGTTGCACCAAAGACAATGCGTCCATCAGGCAGCGCAGCTCCTTCGGTTGGCGGCGTGGAGGACTGCAGGATTTCGCTGGTGCCTGCGGATGTCCCGTCGGTCGTGATTACCCGGTAATTTGGCGCGGAGGGGTTGCGGTCTGGAGCATAAAACAGACCCCATGATCCGCTCGCGCCGATGGGGCGAAGCGGGTAGGATGATGTGAGCAAGGCCGTCGCGGGGATGTCTTCTGTTCCGGCGACAGTTCCATTGCTTCTGTATAGGACAGGATAATCATCTCCAGTCGTGCCACCGAAGAAGCAATAATCGCCCAGTTCAAACAGCCTTGTGGGGCGTTCAGGCGCGTGTGGCGGCGAGCTTTGAACAATTTTCGTCGGTGGGGTGCTGGTCAGGTTTCCGCTTGTTACATAGACCATGCCATCCCCGTAATATCGCCCGTCCTCCCAGTGACTGGAGTCGCTATAGAAAAGGGGGCCGTTCGGAGTGACACCCAGCCATTCTGCGTTGGGCGCCTGTATCTTCATCGCCGCATAAGGATTATCAATCCGGTACGATGCTCGGTCAGATTTGCTCTGGGCTACGCTTCCGGTAAAAAAAAGTCGATTGCCGGATTTGATAAAAATTCGGGGGTTCATGCTTAACGGGATATTATTAAAACGCGTCAGCCTTATCGGTACATTGGGGTTAGCCGGATTTGCGATAAAGATATTTTCTGTTTGGTTTTGATCAAAAGATAACAAGTTAAAAACTGGATTCCCATCAAACAGTGGAAGTTGACTGGTCGAGAATCTGGAAAAAGGTGAGGTTTTGGCGACGAGCACTGCGCTAGCCAGGGGGCCGTTAATGCGAAAAACCCCGTTCGTGGTAGACAGGTAAGTGCCTGTCGAGGTTGGAAAGGCGGCTTCTATATCCGCGAACGGCAAGCCGGGCGCGACGGCCGCAGGGGCAGAGTAACCGTCGGAGACGTATAATTCCATTGTGCTGTTTGACTGGTTAAAGCCAGAGATATACAGACTATCATTTACCCAGGCCAGCTCGGCGGGTATCAATTGAGGATCGGGCAGGTTGGGAAGTACGCGGGTGGTAACCCCATCACTGGCGTGGATGCTGGAACCGCTTTGCTGCTTTACCCAAAAGAATTCTGTGCTGGATTCGGCGTGGGCACCGCCCTGGCTCATGTCAAAAGCAACCGGGAGATCGAGAGACAGATTCCGGGTGCCTGTTAATGTGCCATCCGTTACGTAGAATGGCGTCACACCGTCGCTCCCGTTAACGCCGAAAAAGCATTTTCCCAGCGCCTGTACCATTTCGATCTTTTTGGTGGAGGGGGAAGTGATAGTGTATAATAGCTGGGTTCCTGTGGTGGTGCCATCGGTTCCGTAAAGGCTCGCCGTTTTGCTGGCATCCTCATATATAAAAAACAGCAGAACATCGCCCAGCAGACGTGCGGGACCAACGGCCGGAGTGGCCGTCGCTTCCGGCCGCATGAATGGGATGGAGGTGGTGATCTCTGTGCCGTCACTGGTGCCAGCCTGCAGTCGACCGACCTCATAGCCCGCGGAATAACGAGCTTTCCGTACAAAGCAGATATCGCCCCCGCTGCCTGTCCAGGTGGCGAAGGCGGATGCTCCTTCGATTTCGTCAGAAACATATTCGGTATTGCCGGTGGCGCCATCAAGTTTCGCGAAACGAAAGACCAGATCATTGGGACTCTGAGGGAAAATGGCCTTTCCATCAACAACAGCAAAAAATGGATGGTCTGCCAGCTCAACCGCACCACGCGGGCCCGGCTGTCCCATATCCCCAAATGCGGCCGCGGATCCCATGCGCAGTCCAATCCCCTGATCCGCGCTGATGAGATTTGGGAAATTCATGTAATAGCCGTCAATGGTATTAGGAATCAGGTCTCCCCGGCGCGATACTACATAGATGCTGTCGGTGGCGGCCCTTATTTGCGATACAACCCTTGCATCATTCTGCCAGTAGCCCGGAATATGCGACAGCAGCTGTATAGGCTGCGAACGGGCTTTTGTCGCAAATACCAGGGAAAACCCTGCTACTGCTATAAGACGAATGTATCGAAAAACATGGTTGGTGCGCAAAGCTTTTGTCCTCTGTGAAATCCAATTTACCTGAGCATGATAGGACATACAGGTGCAGGGCAATATTTTACTTGGTCTGGGCGCCGCAGTGGTCCAATAGTGCTTGAT
>JBBSQY010000099.1:0-3193 GCA_038243585.1 Candidatus Sumerlaeales bacterium
ACCGGGAAACTCGCCAGTTAACCCCGACCCGCTGGGTCAACGGGACACTGCAGGCTGATGTCGCCCCGGGAGAATACGAAGTCTGGCTGGGCGATGCCGTAGCGGGACTTGCCACCGTAAACGAAGACGGCGCCGGAGTGATCAGAAAAGCGGAATAAGTGCGTGTAAAACGCATTTTTCGAACCTCGGGTAATGTCAAGCTCCTGTGCCCTGAGAAACAAACGGCAGTGCCCATTGATAAGCTTGTCGATGTGGTTGGTTAATTTCTGAGCTGGTTGTATTATTTCGACTCTCGATGATACCAATTTCTATTGCATGCCGATTTGATATGGTTTTTCTACAGCAATAGAAATGTGTCCCCTGAAGAAAGACATCTCCACGCTGGAAAATGCGTCGGGTGGTTGGAGGCGGCGGTTTAGCGGTCTCGTCCGAGAATTCCCTCCGTCTTATTTTGCCATGGCCATGGCGACAGGGACTCTTTCAATAGCGGCGCACCTGCTTGGGATTCCGTTTGTTGCTCATGTCCTGTTCGTTGTTAACGTGGTGGCATACGTGGTGTTAATGGGGTTGAACGTGTGCCGGGTTGTTTCTTATCCGCGTGAGTTTTTTGCGGATATGATTAGCCACCAAGTCGGACCGGGGTTCTTTACGTTTGTGGCAAGTTCCTGTGTGCTGGGTTCTCAGTTTGTAATAATTTATGAGCGGATTGGCATTGCGGCAGTCCTGCTGGCCTTCGCGGCGGTTATGTGGATAGGTCTCACGTACGCTATTTTTACAGCTTTTACCATTAAGGAATCCAAGCCGGAACTTGTAGATGGAATTTCTGGAGCATGGCTGCTTTCGGTGGTAGCCACACAGGCTGTTGCGGTTCTAATGGCGCTGTTGGCCGCCCACTGGCCGCAACCATTCCGTCTTGAACTTAATTTTATTGCGCTGTCCATGTGGCTATGGGGCGGCATGCTTTATATCTGGATGATTTCGCTGATTTTTTACCGGTACACGTTCTTCCGGTTTTCTCCTGGCGACCTCTCACCTCCCTATTGGATTAACATGGGAGCCATGGCAATTTCTGCGCTTGCCGGAACCCGGTTGATTCAAAACTCCGGGGATGCGCCTTTTCTCATGTCGCTACTGCCATTTCTCAAAGGCTTTACGGTTTTTTATTGGGCCACCGGAACGTGGTGGATTCCAATGCTTTTTATCCTGGGAATATGGCGTCACATTTTTAAAGGCTATCCGTTAAAGTATGACCCTCAGTATTGGGGCGCTGTGTTCCCTCTGGCAATGTATACTGTAAGCACTTACGCGCTGGCAAATGTGCTGGGGTTGGATTTCTTGTTTGTTCTTCCCAAAGTGTTTATCTGTGTAGCATTTCTGGCATGGGCGGGAGCATTCTGGGGATTGTTAAAACGGATTTTGTTCCACCTTAGAGGGGTCAGCTGATCTTCGGATGTAGCGTATGTCCTTCTGCTTCTTCTATGAGTTTTGTCCGGAAGTCGCTGACGAAAGCGGCCTCTTTCTCTGCCATTCGCCGGCCGGATTTGGTCTTCATTGTGCCGGGTAGAAGCAGCAATTTTGCGGCGATGTGATCCAGGGAAAAACGGGTATCTTCCAGCGGACGATTGGCTGCCAGTATATCTTCAGGATCAAAAAGCTCGCTGCCCATTTTGCCCGCCGTATAAAACATGCGGGCGAGCCCAATAGCGCCAAGAGCTTCCATTCGGTCTGCGTCCTGCAGAATGGCTGCTTCGGTAGTCCGAACTGGAACATTGGCTGAGAAACTGTGGGCATGAATGGCGTGGTAGACGCCGTCTATTTTTTCCTTAGGAAAGTCTGCGAAGTCATCTGTGAGAATTTGCGCGGCTCTATTGGCACTTAACAGCGATGCCTTTTCGCGCGATGGGTCGTTTTTTGGCAGGACGATAAAGTCATGAAAATAGCAGGCTGCCAGCAGGATCAATTCATCTGCAGTCCCGTCTTCCTCGAGAAGAAGCAACTGACATGTCCGCCACACGCGGTGTAGATGGTGGATGTCGTGGGCCGCGTCATCTTTTGTCCAGTGGTGCTGGAGGTAATCTATAAACCGGATGCGCCAGTCTTTAATATCACTCACTCGGGTGTGATTCTCCGCGGTTAAAAGTGCGTAGCATAGCAAGGTCTTCCGGCGTATCGACATCACTTATCGCATCAATGTTCTGTTCTGGAAGAGCGACCAATTTAAATTGTCCCGCTTCTACGAGATCGTGCATCGCAAACTGCCTTTCGGCAATATGGGTCTCCACAAGCGGGAGTACTGATGGATGGTAAACGGCGAAAAGTGGCTCGACTCTTTGATCCCATGTGGGAACAACACCATCATATAATATTGTATCGGGGCTGGTTTGTCCCGCGAGCCATTGAAAACTTTCCGGTTTAATACCAGGGAGATCGGTGGCGCATATTAGCACGCTGGAACCGGACGCATGACGCAACGCTGTGGCCAAGCCGCCGAGGGGACCGCAAGGAGGCCCCTCATCAGGGATTATCGTAATTCGCGCTTGTATTGATTCAGGCAGATGCGTTTCATCGCGGCCTACTACGACAACTGGCAGATTTAGATGGAATGCAGCGCTGCAAACGCGCTCCAGCAGACTTACTCCGTTTAGTTCTAAAGCAGCTTTGTCCCTTCCCATGCGCCGACTTTTCCCCCCGGCCAGGATAGCGACAATCATTGGCGTTGATGCGCGAGCAGATTCGTTAAGAGCCAACTACCGGACCGGTTTCAGGAACCGAATTTTCCTGTTTGTCAAAATGCTGGAGCAGGTGAGGGGCAGACTCGCTGATGGCTGAGCGCAGTACCAGGCGCATCCATACCAGACAGCCTGTTGAAATGACGAACAGGAATATCCAGCAGGTAGTCCAGATGCCTGTCGTGGCCAGTAACCATCCAAAGATAACAGGAAATACGAACCCGCCCAGTCCGCCGATAACGCCAACGAGTCCGCCTACTATGCCGACGTCGTCTGGGAAATAGGTGGGGATATGTTTGTATACCGCGGCCATGCCGACACCCATCGTCATGCCGAGCAGCAACACGAGAAAGGTAAAGATATAAACGTTGGCCTGGAAATAAATGTGGGTGGATCCTCGCGCCAGCAGTTCTCGCTGCGCTATTTTATCACCAGCCTTGTACCTTTGGTACTCCATCGTGCCG